>CBFIGX010000004.1:0-104498 GCA_965662265.1 Flavobacteriales bacterium | reverse complement strand
AAGCAAGAAAGTCCATTAATTGATCCTACAGCAGGCTCTGATATAAATGGAAGCTGGGAAGCTGGATTTAGCCCTAACTTCGATACAGCTTATGTATATGCCCCTACTCGTGGTAGAAGGTTTATAGTTGGCTTATGTTGGGTTATAGGCTAGAAAAAGGTTAATTTAAGCTATATTTCAATAAAAATACAATGATACCATTTAGCTATTTTCATAAACATAGCACATATTAAAACTTATGCATTCTACTATCAGTAATTTCAAGACCGTAATTTTATTTGACGCAGAGTGTGGCTTGTGCTCAGGTGCTATAAAATTTGTTCTAAAATATGACAAGTATGAAAAAATACAATTCTGTGCTTTAAATTCTAAAAGCGCATCCGAACTGTTACAAAAAGTCAACTCAAAAATCAGCTACAATGATTCTTTTACAGTAATAAAAAATGAAATAGTGTATCAAAAATCAAAAGGTGTAGAGCAAGTTTTGGAACTTCTAAACGGTTGGCCCTACTATATTAATTTCGTATTCAAAATATGCCCAAGAGTTGTTAAGGATGCTATTTATAGTTCAATAGCAAAGAATCGTCATTTTATTTCATCGCGTCCAAAAACGTGCCCCTCGAGTTATAAAACACATAGGCATAGGTTTATTTAAAAAGAATAATAAAAACTGTTAAATTTCAGAAGGATAGTAGATATCTAGAATTTAAGGCCATAAGCTAAACTTAAAACGAAACTACGTGTAAGACCATCAGGACGTGATTCTCGAATCAAAATTGGAACAGCGACATTAAAGAATATACTTTGAGTTTGATTGATGATGTAATCGATATGCAAGTTGGTGTTTAAGGTCAATCCTTTAGAGTCTTTAATTTCATATTCATTATTATTTTGATCTCGGTAACGATCGTTAGTTAAATGATAAATAGGTAACAAACTTGGCGTTAATTTTATTTTTGAATTTAATAGAACTGGATAAGACACTCTAAGAAGTATATCATTACTGCGCATATAGTTTTTTGTAGATTGAAATGAACTTAACACAGATTCTTCATCAATGTCTGAAGATATAAATTGATTATTGTTTTGACTAATAGGTTGTTGTATGGCAATAACAGCCTGGAGTTTTTGGTAAGTATAAGAAAGTCCTGCAATTAAATCAAAGGTTCCTAAGCTACTTTGATAATCCATTGGTAATGGGAGATGATTATGTGATTTGTTAGCATCGGACAAAGGAAATTTACCACCTAAAGTAAGTTTCAAATTTTGATGTATTCCGAAATTTGTCGTTAAGAAAATATCTGATAGACCTGATTTAGAAATACCATTACCTGTTTGAGTTATACTATTTAATTTAACTTCAACACCCATCTTGTAATTTAACTGAGAACTGTATATGACAGAATTTCCATATACCATAATCTGTTTATCTGCCTGGCCGTAAAAGACATCTACTTTAAGTTGGTGTTTAAAATTGGTTGTTGAGTCTATCGCATTTGGCATAAACGTATTAACAGTACAAAAACCTGCGTCACTACAGCCTTGGCCATAAATTGAATTACTAAGCAAAGCAATGATTATTAATAACATACTCTTATTCAATGCGGTCATAAATCAAAATCTATTAAATATAATTGTCAATATACATTTACTAATGTATTTAAGTTTAGCAACTATTTTCAATTAAAAAGGCATATTAACACTATTTTTTGGGGAGAAATTGAATATGTATCTTTGAGCATGAATAATAATACATTTCTAGAATTTCTAAACTTATTGAAACAAAGTATAAGCACTCAAAAGCTTGTAAAAATCTCTTTGAGTAAAACATATAAGGTTGAAAATAACCTTAAAAACATTTTTATTGCTCCAGTTCTCATAAAAGGAAAACATCGATTGTCTTTTACATACCATTATAATGACAAAGATGAAGTGAAAAATTACAACCAAGAAGATGCTTTCATAATAATAAACAAGCTATTAGGAACCTCTTTTTTACAAGCATTACTTAAGACCGAGGAAGAAGAAATTCAGCTGCTTGCAAGTAAAAAACAAACGGCGAAAATATTTCGTAAAAAACTCAAATCGCTTGCATCAAGCTTAGAACATAATAAAAAGAAAAAAGAGTTTATCTCAAGCTCAGGGAGTATATATTTAAAAGAATTAGGAATAACAGATTCAAGTGGTAGGATAAAAGACAAACAACAGGATAAGTTTAGACAAATAAATAGATATATAGAACTTGTGGGGCATTGGTTTGAAAAAATTGATTTTCCAAAAAAAATAAATATCGTTGATGTGGGCTCTGGTAAAGGGTATCTTACCTTTGCACTTTACGACTATTTGACCCATAAACTAAATTTAAATGTAACTATTACTGGTGTTGAACTAAGACACACACTTGTTAACCTATGTAATAACATCAAAGAGAAATGTAAATATGAAAATTTATATTTCTCATCAAAAGATATAAGTGACTTAAAACCTAAAGATATAGACATTATCATTGCATTACATGCATGTGACACTGCTACAGATGTAGCAATACAAAAAGGAATCAACTCTAATGCAAGATTAATTGTATGTGCACCATGTTGCCACAAGCAGGTAAGAAAAGATATGAATAGCACTACTCAATTTAATTGTATAACAAAGCACGGCATTTTTAAAGAAAGGCAAGCAGAAATGGTTACTGACTCAATTAGATCCTTACTTATGGAGCGTGAAGGTTATCATACAAAAGCATTTGAATTTATTTCTAATGAGCATACACGCAAAAACATTATGTTAATTGGTAAAAAGCATACTCAAACTGTCAATAAAAATATACTAAACAAAGAGATAGAGCAATTGAAAATTGCTTTTGGTGTAGAGCGTCAAGAATTAGAGGATTTACTCAATGAGCTTTAAATAAATTTCCCTGCATATCCATGCATCTGTAGCAGCATAATCTAACTGGGATTGACTCAATTCCTCAAGTTCCCAATTAGAAACTTGTTGTCTTTTAGAAATCCTAAAACCAAGAACTAATGCTGTGAGCTTTTTAGCACCAATACTTTCAAATCCTAAATTTGGCGCCATTAAATTTAAATCTACAACATTCTTCTCTTCAAAAGGTCGAAGTTTTTTTAAATCTTTTAAATCATCTTTTATAGCAATACCTACCTTTATAATATCTTGAGATTTAAAAATTTTAAGAAGTTGATCGCTAATAGGGACTTTTTTTAATCTAATTATAAATGCTTGATCGTCACTAGACATTTGTAGTAGAGCGACGCGGTTAATAACACCTTTTTTGAATGTGGGTTTAGTTTCAGTATCAATTCCTATTACAGTACATTTACTAAGATAATCGCAGGCACGTTCAAGATCAGATGGAGTGTCGACAATATGAATATGACCATCAAATTTCCCAATTTCCAGCTCACTAATTTCTTCCTTAGTTATATGTTTTTTATAACGCTTTATGCTATTCATGAATACGCTTAGGTATTATTTTCACTTCATGTTTTTGATTTGATATTTCCCACCTATCATTATTTTCTTTTAAGTTAGGTTGTCCAGCGTCTACCCAAGCGCTATACCAAAAAGAACTTAAAGAAAGTATTGCTCTTTGTAACCTCCGCTCCACCATACCGTAAAGGATAACATTATAAGCACCAATAAATTCTGTTGAGTAGTCAGCTTTATTTTTTCCATTTTTATTTGAAAATCTATACTTTTTTTCTTTTAAAAACTTACTCGTTAAAGCAGCTTCCATCATTAGTACAGAGTCTACCAAAGAATGACTCTCATTAATTAATTGCCAAGCATAAATTCTAGGGTCTTCCAAATATACGGCTTTTCCTAAATAAAAATTATAATTCTTAGAGAATGACTCAGGAATTCGACTTTCCCAAAGTGCATGAATACCTTTTTGATTAGTATGTTGGCCATTATAATTGTGTGTCGTATGAAGAGGAACACATGCATCCGCAACGTAATGCCCAAGGTCAGAAGCAATTAAAATGACATCCTGAATTGTACCACTATCCATTGCCCATACTAATTTGGTATATTCCCAATAAATAACCCAAGGTAAAATACCACGCTCCTTAAGAGTGTCCTCACCATACTTTTCTTTTGCTAAAGCCCAAGATGCAGGAATAGAGTCTAAAGGCGAAGAACCAAAAAGATCCAAATCAATATAGTGTCTACAAGCCTCATCTTTTATAAGATATCTCCTCTTATCAGCTCTGACAGCTTCGGCTTCAATTTTTATAATATGATCTAAAAAAAAGTCTTGTAGTGGAAACGGTAAAGAATAAACAGCTTGTTTATTTATTATTTTGTGCGCATGAAAGCCCCAAGAATAACAATAAAAAACACCAACAATAAGAAGCGTATATTTTATATATCTTAACATTCATTATTAACAACCAGAACACCCTCTCTAAGTATTGGGATTTTGCTTGTCTGGTTGAGTTGTAAGCAAAAATGTATATCGGATATTATATTCAATTTTGCCAAACGTTTTCTGTGAGAAGAATCTTCTAAAAAGCCAAACAAATCATCTTTAGCTTTATCCCACAATACAACTGAAGCTTGAGCTGCATCACATGATTCACTGTATAAGCCTGAAGAAATTAATTCCTTTGACAAAGCCCCAGAAAACAGCGTATCTTCTAAATTAAATTTATTTTTCCAGCCCGCACAAAAAATGATAACATCTTTGTCTTGTTTTATTAACCATTGAGCAATAGCACCTAAATTCAGAAACGATCCTATTGCAACCTCATGACCATCTTTCGCAATGTTGATAGATTTTGTACCATTGGTGGTAGTCATTACCACAGTTTTACCAACTACATCCATATCTAAATAGACTTGTGGTGAGTTCCCAAAATCAAAACTCTTTACAGGCTTTCCATTTCTTTCAGCAACAAGAATATAGTCCTGAGCATGATTTCTGTATTCTAAAGCCTCCTCAACAGTGCTTACAGGAATCAGTTTCTTAATCCCTTTTTCAAAAGCTATACACATAGATGAAGTAGCTCTAAAAACATCAACAACAATCACAATACTTTTATGATCTGCATAAAGATCAAAGAGTTGCGGTGTGAGACATACTTGTAAATTTCTTTTTGCCATACTAAGCTTTATAAAATGGTAGTGTAACCACTTTTGCCATTAATTGTTTTTTTCTAACAGCAACGAACAATTCTGTCCCTGGATCCTTCATTTCTATAGGCACATAAGCAAGACCTATAGCTTTCTTTAAACTAGGAGACATAGTTCCTGATGTTACTTGACCAACCACTTCTCCATTGGTATTTAATACATTATAGCCTTGTCTAGGAACACCTCTATCAATGAGTTCGAAGCCAACTAACTTACGTTGTACACCTTGATTTTTTTGCTTAGCTAAGAAATCAGAATTCACAAAATTATTGGTAAACTTGGTAATCCATCCCAAACCTGCTTCAAGTGGTGAAGTGAAATCGCTAATATCATTACCGTACAAACAAAAGCCCATTTCTAACCTGAGTGTATCTCTAGCTGCTAGCCCAACAGGACAAATATCATAATCCTTACCTGCTTTAAAAATAGCATTCCAGATATCTTCAACATCTTCATTTTTTATATAAATCTCAAACCCGCCAGAACCAGTATAACCTGTTGTAGATATCAACACATTTTCTTTGCCAGCAAAATTCCCTCTCATAGATGTATAATACTCCATTTCTGAAATATTCATATTGGTTAAAGGTTGTAAAGCCTTAGCGGACAGAGGTCCTTGGACGGCTAACAATGAAGTTTCATCCGAAATATTAACCATTTCAACACTTTCAGTGTTATGATTAGTAATCCAATTCCAGTCTTTGTCAATATTAGATGCATTGACAACCAACATATAAACTTCTTCGTCTAACTTATAGACTAACAGATCATCTACAATTCCTCCATCTAAGTTAGGAAAACACGAGTACTGCACCTTACCCTTTATCAATTTCGAAACATCATTAGAGGTAACTTTTTGAACTAAATCCTTAGCACCTTTGCCTCTGATGATAAATTCACCCATATGTGACACGTCAAACACGCCAACGTTTTCTCTAACATTAATATGCTCTGCAGTTACTCCTTGATATTGAACGGGCATATTATATCCAGCAAAGGGAACCATTTTGGCACCAAGTGACTCGTGAATATGATTTAAAGCTGTACTTTTCATCTGGCTCTAAGTTTAAGCAGGCAAAATTAATTTTTATTTCAAAGAAGCTGAATGAAAATGTTACTTATTCATAATTCTTTTCAACATTGGTGCTGAAGTAATAATACTTATAACTACTAAGACTACTATAGCTACAAAAACCTCTTCATTTATAAGGCCGGCAACCATAGCTAATGATCCAAGAATAATTTCTAATACACCATGTGTGTTCATAGAAATACCAACGGCCCATGAATCTCTTTTAGACAAGCCTCCTAGTCTAGCCCCAATTTTTGCTCCAATAATTTTACTGGTATAAGCAAGAACCAATAAAAACACTATAAGTGGCAAATTGAAATTATCTACAAAGTTGACATACAAACCAATGCTTACAAAGAATATTGGAGCAAACACATTAGTAACGAATTGATGAATGATCTCTCTAGTTCTGTCTCTCATATTTGCAGAATCACCAAATGCTATACCTACAATGAAAGCACCTAAAATAGAGTGAATACCTATAGACTCAGTAAATGCTGCTCCAAGAAAACATAAGCCGAATGAAAGAGCTAAAACACCTCCAGGCCATGAAAACTTAGTCTGAACCCAAGGTAAACTCTTATCGATTAGACGAGAGCCAATAGTAAGCATGAAACCACCGAATACTACAATAGATATTAAAGTGTGTGTTAGACTGGTTTCACTTGGGCCATCTTCTATAACACTAAGTAATACAGAAAATATTAACCATCCCAACAAATCTATCAACATAGCAGAAGCTATAATGGTCATTCCAATACGAGTTTTAAATAAACTCATATCCATAAGAATACGAGCAATAACGGGTAAGGCTGTAATAGATAATACTACTCCAATGAAGAAACCAACCAATCCTACATCTTCAGTACTAGCCATAAATAATTCTGGTAAAAACTGAACACCTAAATATCCTACCCCGATAGGAATTAACATAGAGAAAAACGTAGTAGACAAAGCTACTTTTCCTTGTTCGATAACTAAGGGTAATTGCACTTCCATGCCTGCAACAAAAAGTAACATTATCACGGAGACGTTAATCATAGCATCCATAGCATATTGCACTGGAATAGTGCTAGCAATTTCTGGATTGGCAATAAATGGGAAAAGATAATCGAAACTCTCGGGCCAAAAATAACCTAAGATTGAGGGACCTAGAATAACCCCAGCTACAATTTCTCCCAATACTGATGGGAGTTTTATTGTTTTAAATAGTTCAGCGAAAAGTCGAGCAATTATCATGATTACGCCTAGCGCAAGCAAGAATACTATCATATCGTGATGTCCTAACTTTACCATAATCTAAAATCCTCTAGAGTGTACAATTAATAATTTACATGGAAGGTCTTCTAACAGATGTTCTAAGTCGTGTGGGAAAAGTCTATCTATTAGGCCAAGTCTTTTTTTTGGTGAATTCACTATGAGTAAATCAGGTTGATGAGACTTAGCAAAAACTTGTATTGAATGTCCTGGTTTGCCAAAAATAACTTGCTTGTTTATTTCTAGTGCCGAAGCTCCTGGTATTTCATCTAACAAGACATTTAATCGTTGCATACACTTATTGGTATACTCTGTTTTTTTAAGATCAGTTTCGTCGTTTGTAGAAGTATCAGCATAAGCAGACTCAAACATTGGGATATACTCCTCGTTTACAATTTGTAAATTATTTGAATTTTCATGATTGGCAATATAAACGGCTGTAGCTAAAGTAATTGGTGTTTTAGGATCGTCTACTACCGAAACTACAATTTTCTCAAAATCATTTGGATTCTCTTTAGGCTGAGGCATGAGTAAAACGGAGCATTTAGCTTTCCTTGAAATATTTCTAGCAACCGAACCAACATAATGCTTCAATACTGTTTCTTTTTTTAAGGCACCAAATATTAACAAATCGACAATATTTTGTTTGCATAACTTAAGAAGAGTGTCTACAACTGGTCCGTCTTTATCAATCAAATCGTAACCTTTTTCAGATAGTTCACAACCATCGACACAGGATGTAATTTTTATTTTTTGATCCTCAGATAAAGTACCGATATGTATGACTATTAGTTTGGCATTATAAACTTTTGCCATTCGAGCCGCTTCTCTTATAACAGACTTGTATCTTGGAGAAAAACTTACTGCAACCGCAATAGTCTCGAATGGATATGGAAGTCTGTCCTTTAATTTCGTTGCTATACTATCTTTCATCATTCTTAGAATTTGACCCACAAAATAGACAAACTAAATTATAATTCCTATCCTTCACAGAAGTAATATAGAGTTCAATATTTAAGTGGTGAATAAGTTTACTAGAGACTCATAAATTTATAGCATAATCAACCAAACTATGGTAGAATTATATACACTTGAAGTAATCGAAAGGTTCTAGGCAATCCGAACAAACATAATGAGCTTTACAAGCAGTAGACCCAAACATACTTTTAAGATTTGTGTTCTTAGATGCACAACGAGGGCAACATACTTCAGACTTATTTAATAAGTCTCGTTTTGATTTTGAGCTACCAACTGGAGGAGCAATCCCATATATTCTTAATTTCTCTTTGGTTTCATCACTCATCCAGTCTGTAGTCCATGCAGGCTTATAAACTAAGGTAACTTTAGTATGATTTATTAAATTCTCTTTCAACTTTTCGAAAACCAAAGTCTCAATCATATCCATAGCAGGGCAACCGCTATAGGTGGGAGTCAATATTACTTCTACCTTTGTTTCGTCAATTAATACATCTCTAACCACTCCCATCTCAACAATGTTAATTACCGGGATTTCAGGATCATTAATTTCTGCTAATATTTTATAAATAGACTCTTTGCTGTGCTGCATCTCTTACCATTTAGCATCTGGATAGGCACGTTGGAGATACTGCATTTCTGCTAATATAAACCCTAAATATTCTGTATGAACACCCTTTTTAGAGCCTGTAACCCCATAAGGAGAGTCAGGAGTAATCAATGTAGCTTTCTCAAGTTCAGCTGTTACACTGCTCATCCAGTAAGTTTTCATTTCTTCTGCAGGATACTTATAACCAAGCTTTACCATTATTTTATCATTTTCATCTTCTTCGAAAAGCTCTGCAACAAAAACCCATAATTCATTTACAGCAGTCTGTATACGCTCATGACTTTCTTTGGTTCCATCTCCTAAACGTTGTACCCACATAGCAAAATGTCGAACATGATACTTTAACTCTTTGAGAGCCTTTAAAGCAATACCTGAAAGGACTTCATCGTCGACCATGGAGATTTTTTCATAAACCTTTAACAGGTATACAGACATAAAGTACTGTCGAACTACAACAAAAGCAAAATCTGTATTTGGTTGTTCTGTTAACAAGAGGTTATAAAACTTGCGCTCTGGCCTTTTATACACTAAATCATCAGCTGTTCTACCTTTACCTTCCAATTCAGCGGCATATATTAGAAGAGATTCTGCTTGCCCTAAAGCATCTAAACCTAAATTTGTTTGTGCAATATCTTCTTCTAAATAGGGCCCTTTGCTGCATAATTCAGATTGCCTATGAGCCATTATCAAACAACTATCTCCTAACCTCAAACAAAATTTAAATAATTCTTTTTTATCCATCTTACATATTTTTGAGACCCTCTGGTAGTTCATAAAATGTTGGGTGTCGATAGATTTTATCGTTTGCAGGGTCAAAAAAACTTTCATCATCAGAAGGATCAACAGCAATAATTTCTGTAGCCAATACTACCCACATACCTCGACCCTCACCTCTACGAGTATAGAGGTCTCTTGCATTTTGAACTGCCATTTCTTTATCATATGCATGAACAGATCCCGCATGCTTAAATGGAAGTCCTTTCTTAGTTTGTATAAAAACTTCCCATAATGGGCCTTGTGTGTCTTTGTTATTATTCATGATCTCGCATCAAGTTTTTATTTCCATATGCGGTTGCCGCTTTTCGAACCCACTCACCGTCCTGATGTGCTTTAATATGATGGTTTATTCTTTTGTTGTTACATGGTCCATTTCCCTTAACAACTGACCAAAATTCATTCCAGTCAATTTCTCCAAAATCATATGACTGCTTTGATTCATTCCATTTTAAATCTGCATCTGGAATTTTTAATCCTATCAGTTCTGCTTGAGGAACAGTTTTATCTATAAAGCGTTGTCTTAAAACATCATTAGACTCTCTTTTAATACGCCATTTCATGGCATTTCCAGAACGTGGCGAATCACTATCATGAGGTCCAAACATCATCAATGAAGGCCACCAAAAACGATTCAAAGAATCTTGAGCCATCTCTTTCTGTTCTGGTGTCCCCATAGCCATTGCAGATACAATCTCATACCCTTGTCTTTGATGGAAACTTTCCTCTTTACATATTTTAACCATTGCTCTAGCATATGGCCCATAAGAGGTTTTTTGTAAGGACACTTGATTGGTTATTGCAGCTCCATCAACAAGCCATCCTATAGCTCCAATATCTGCCCAGGTAAGTGCTGGATAATTAAATATGCTTGCATACTTTGCTTTTCCTTGATGAAGGTCTTCAATAAGCTTTTCTCGTGAAATGCCTAAAGTTTCAGTAGCACTATAAATGTACAAGCCGATGTCCTGCCTCATCTTGTACTTTAGCTAAAAGTATTTTTTTGGCACGTAAACTTGGCGCCCTAGTAATCCAGTTGCCCTCTGGCTGCATTCCAATAACTTCAGAGTGTGCGTGTTGAGACATCTGCCTTATCAAATGCTGACGATATTCTTCTGGCATCTGATCTCTTGGTTCTATCTTTTCATTTGCATCTATACGTTCTTGAAAAAGATGGTCTAATTCTTCTACTCCCATAATAACTTTAATTTATTCTTTGTGTTCGTGCCCCCAAACCTTTATTTCTTCATCTGACCATAACTCTGGAAAGAAAATTCTCTTTTGGTATTTAGGGTGCATGTATTTTTTCCATGGAGATCCACCTGTGGCCTCAACAGCCTTTCCACTACTTTCAAGATAGTGTTCAGCTGTCCTGTAATGGGTCATCGTCCATTTAATATTAATCTTATGATCTAAAGACTTTAATGCCTTAATTAGCTTGGGTGTGTTTTTGTCACTATCAGATAATGACCTATAAATAGCTCTTAGATTTTTATGTTCAAACCTTGATGCAAAGTCTAGTAATGTTTTACCGTACTTATCCTCAAACATTTCCAACATCAAAGACTTTTTCCCTGTTTTATGATCTTTACCAGCCGCTTGCCAATATAAATGATCGATCTTTTCCTTTAAAGATTTGAACTGATCAGCGTTGTGTCTATATCTTGCATCTAATAAATTTGTTATATCTGTACAAGCAATCTCAATTAATCTGTACTGTATAGATTGAAATCCACTAGCTGGCGTTAATGCATCTCTAAACTTCATATACTGGTCTACCTCCATACCATACTTCATAATAGCAAACGAAGTAATAAGGACATCAAAATATCTATTAATACGCCCTAAACGAGCTACCAAGAAATCTATTTCAATGTTTTCCTTATCTGCAATTTGTTCAATTTCTGAAAGGATCATTTTAAACAAGAGTTCGTTTACCTGATGATACATTATAAAGATGTTTTCATCAGGAAGATGAGTTTTAGGTTTTTGTAACGCCAATAAAGTTTCTACCTCACAGTAATCCCAATAGTTTATAGGATTAGTATATAGCAAACCTGAAAGATAAGTGTTTGGATTTTCACCTAAATTCTCATATTTGGCATTAATTTGCTCAATAAGATCTTCTTGCTTCATAAATTATTAGCTCCTGTCGTTTGTTGGAATTCTAATATACTAAATTAAAGATAGCTAATTTATGACTTTTATCACGGTATAAAAAGACTGATTGTATCGATTATAGAAATACTGAAAACACAGAGGGTGAAAACAGTCTATTTATCGTCAATAAGAATTGTAAAGTCAAACCTTAGGGGATTTATGGCCTTTTTCAAAACTAAAATCAAATCATTATTTGTATTTAATTCATGCTGAATAAAATTATCATTACGTTCTTGCAGACTTCTGTTAGGAAATAACTTAGACTTGATTTTAAGAAGTTTATTTAAGCCTACTGCGTGCTTTTGCTTATGAGCCTTTTTTAGTTTCTGCTCAATTTTTTTAAGACTTTTAATTTGTTTTTGTTTCTCAGCCATTACAGTATCCTTAAGCCCATAATTTTCAGACACAGAAGCAAGAGAGCTGTATACATGCTCTAACTGACTTAGCTCCTTATCTATATTTAAGTCGGATGAGTCTTGCTTAGACAAATACTCTTCTTGCAAAATATAATCTGAAGTAAACAAATCAGATATTTCAAAACCTAAGCTCTCTATTGTTTTGTATGATTTTGGATCAACTAAGAGTAAAGAATTTCTTAATACTAAGATGGGGAACACAATATTATGATAATCGAAAACGGATTTTAGCTGCATCCAATAACTTAACTCTGCACCGCCACCAACCATAGCTATATTTGGAAGAATTAACTCTTTATACAAAGGGCGTAACAACACATTTGGGCTAAATCGTTCTGGGTATTCTTCAATTTCTCGAATCATTTCATCTCTAGAGAAAATGATGGTTGAATTTAAAACCTTATATCTACCTCCATCATAAACAATTCTCTCTCTCAAGCCATCCATTATGTAGAAGAAATTTATTTCTCTTGCAAATGCTTGAGATTTAGGTAAACTATCTGAACATTGCTTTATTAACTCGAGATGTGATTTTTCAATTACATCAGCCTTAATTTGCTTAATAAATTTCTTTTTAAACTCTCTATTGTTAGCATCAAGAATTACTAGTCCGAACTTGGCAAATAATTTATTTACTAGGTATTGTGTGGCAGCAGCTAAATTAGATTGTTCAAGATATGCTTTTTTAAACAAAAAAATTAATTCCTTTGCTGTATCTGTTGTGCCAAGACGAAGTTCTAGATCACGAATCAATGTTTTTAAACTATCTGTAGGGATTTTACCTACGGCGCCCCTTTGTTTCTGTTGCCAGCGCCATAGCTCCCCAAAAATATTTACACTACTAATTTCTTCGAAATCATGATCTTCAGATGCCAACCAAAAAATAGGTACAAAATTTTTACTTGGGTACTTATCTGATAACTCTTCAGCAAGATTAATTGTACTTAATATTTTGTAAATAAAATATAATGGTCCAGTAAATATGCACAATTGATGTCCTGTAGCAACTGTAAAAGTATTGTCAAGTTTTAAAGATTCTATATTCTTAAGAACTAGGGCAGAGGTTTCAATAGACCTATATTGCTTCTTTAAAGAATTTACAAGTACATTTCGATCACAAGATTGACCACTTTTCTCTTTAATCTGTGCTTCAAAATTTTCAATACTTGCCCACCGACCATAATTATTTTTTAGTGAATCATCTCGATTCAAATACTTAAGTACAGTATCTGAAAAAAGTCTAGTTTGCTCGTATGACAAATATCTACAGGTCATTATACTGGCTCAGCGTACAAATCGTAATCTGAAGTCTCAATAATTTTAACATTCACAAAGTCTCCCTGGCGAACAAAATACTTTACTGCATCTATCAACACTTCATTATCAACATCTGGCGAATCAAATTCAGTTCGACCAATAAAGAAATTCCCTTCTTTCCTATCTATTAAAACTTTATATAGTTTACCTAGTTTGCTTGCGTTAATATTTGCCGAAACTTCTTGCTGGATGGCCATAATCTCCTTTGCTCTGGAAGCTTTAACCTCTGCAGGAACGTCATCTACAAGATCATAAGCTGTTGTATTTTCTTCATGTGAATAAGTAAATACTCCTAGCCTATCAAATTTTGTATTAGCAACCCAATGCTTTAGGGTTTCAAAATCATCTTGAGATTCCCCAGGGAAACCAACAATTAAAGAAGTTCGAATAGCCATATTAGGCACTTTTTCTCTAAAAGTTTTAATGAGTTTATTTGTTTTCTCATAGGTAGTACCTCTTTTCATTGCCTTAAGCACTGGATCTGAAATGTGTTGCAAAGGAATATCAATATAATTACAAACTTTCTCCTCTTCTCGAATAACATCTAACACATCCTCTGGGAAGCCTGTTGGAAATGCGTAGTGCAACCTTATCCACTCAATACCATCTACATCTTTTAGAGCCAAAAGCAAATCTGCAAGACGTCTTTTTTTATATATGTCTAAACCATAATATGTTAAATCTTGAGCAATTAATATGAGCTCCTTTACACCATTAGTTGCTAATTTAGTAGACTCTTGAACAAGTGATTCTATAGTTTTTGATACGTGCTTTCCTCTCATAAGTGGTATGGCACAGAATGAACAAGGCCTATCACAACCTTCAGCAATTTTCAAATAAGCATAGTGCTTTGGAGTTGTCGTTAACCGCTCTCCGATTAACTCGTGTTTATAATCGGCACCTAATGCTTTAAGTAATTTAGGCAAATCTGAAGTTCCAAAATATTGATCTATATCGGGAATTTCTTTTTCCAAATCTGGCTTATAACGCTCAGATAAACAACCAGTTACAAACACTTTTTCTACCTCACCTTCTTGTTTTTTTTGCACAAAATTTAAAATGGTATTTACAGATTCTTCCTTTGCATTGTCAATAAAACCACATGTATTAATTACCACTATATTGTTATCTTGTGAGGAAGACTCGTGTTCTACTTCTATGTCATTAGCTTTTAGTTGACCCATTAAAACTTCAGAATCATAAATATTCTTAGAGCACCCAAGTGTTACTACGTTAATTTTATTCTTTTTGTGTGATTTTGTGCGCATTTATTTAAGTTTCGAGGATTAATAGTTTGTGAGGTAAATATTACTTAAACAGTGAGTCAACAAATTCTACCTTATTAAACACTTGTAGATCTTCTATTCCTTCACCAACTCCAATATATTTGACAGGAATTTTAAATTGGTCGGAAACACCTATAACAACACCGCCTTTAGCAGTTCCGTCGAGTTTTGTCAATCCTAGAGCATTTACTTCTGTTGCATGTGTAAACTGTTTGGCCTGCTCTATAGCATTTTGCCCAGTAGATGCATCTAAAACAAGTAATACTTCGTGAGGTGCATCAGGAACAATTTTCTGCATTACCTTTTTCACCTTGGATAATTCATTCATCAAATGAACCTTATTGTGCAACCTACCAGCCGTATCTATGATAACAACATCTGCATTTTGACTAACTGCAGATTCTAAAGTATCATAGGCAACCGAAGCAGGATCTGATCCCATCTTTTGTTTTACTATGGGAACTCCCACTCTATTTGACCAAACCTCTAATTGCTCAATAGCAGCTGCTCTAAAAGTATCTGCGGCACCTAGCACAACTATATTTCCTTTTTTCTTTAGTTGATATGCTAGTTTCCCAATAGTGGTAGTTTTACCAACACCATTCACTCCAACTACCATTATAACATAAGGCTTATGATTAGTAGGAAGAATAAAGTCGCTTAGATTATCCGTATTGTTCTCTTCTAATAAACTAGAAATTTCTTCTTTTAGAATTCCATTCAATTCGGAAGTACCTAAAAATTTATCTTTAGATACTCGATCTTCTATACGTCCAATGATCTTGAGAGTGGTTTGAACCCCTACATCAGAAGATATCAGCATCTCTTCTAAGTGATCTAAAACCTGATCATCTACCTTAGATTTACCAACAACTACACGTGCGAGTTTTGAAAAAACACTTTCTTTTGTTTTCTCCAGACCTTTATCTAACTTCTCTTTTTTTTCCTTTGAGAAAAAATTAAAAATCCCCATAATCTAACATTTATATATAAAAAAAGCTTCTCTCAAAGATAGAAAGAAGCTTTAAATCACTTTCGTGAATGTGCTATTTTTTAGCAAGGAAGTCTTTCACCTTGTCTTTATTCACAATTTCTTCACGAAAAATATACGAGTTAGTCTTTTCAGACTTCACCATCTTAATCGCCTTAGTAAAATCTTTGGCGCCTCTTTTCTGTAAGGATGCTACTACTTTCTTAGCCATAATTCAAACTTATTTAATTTCACGGTGAACCGTCATCTTTTTCAAGACTGGGTTATATTTCTTAAGCTCCATTCGATCTGGAGTATTTTTCTTGTTCTTAGTAGTAATGTAACGAGATGCACCTGGCTGACCAGATTTTCTATGCTCTGTACACTCCAAGATTACCTGTACTCTATTACCTTTCTTTGCCATTTTTATTCTTCATTAATAAGGGCGCAAATTTATAAACATTTCTTAAAGTACGCAAACCTAAACGATTATTCTTTTGATTTTTCAAAGAGAAATAAATTTTCAACAATATGAATATCTGCTAAATTAACGTCTCCTAAATTAATCGAATTGGTAGTTTCTGTCGGGTGAATTCGTCGATATTCGTTTAATTTCATATCATGAACAACTACAGGCATGTCAAAGTAATCGTGTGTATTCCAACGATAATCCATAATCAGTTTATTTCCATTTTTATGAAAGCTATATACAAATACTGGCAATTCAGCATATTTTAAGAATTGATCAAAGATGGGTTCTAAATCTCTATTAGCTAACTCAGACATATAAGCTATTATATCAGTACCATCGCAATTAGACACAGCAAATTTGGTGTAAATTGATTTAATTATGTAAAACCACAAATCATCATCATCAATCGTATTTCTTATAGAATGAAGCATCCAAGAACCCTTATAATACATGTCGGTTCCGTTGCCTTTGTTATTTACATGTCTATGTCCCTGGATTGGTGAAGAATTAGTAATAAAGTCTTTTTGATACATTAAATACTCTAACATAGACTCATAGCCATACATTTTTTCTACAAATAAAGCCTCGGTATAAGTACAGAAACTTTCGTGAATCCACATATCAGCAATATCATTCATACTCACACTATTTCCCCAGTATTCATGACCAGTTTCGTGAATAATAATAAAATCGAAGTCCATATTACCAGGATATCTTCCCAGATAACCAGGCATATATTTATTTCCATATGCAATAGCACTTTGATGCTCCATACCTAAGTAAGAGGTTTCAACTAGTGCGTAACCATCATCCCAAAACGGGTATTTATCAAAAAGCTCTTGGTATATATCAAGCATTGGTTTTACTTGTTTAAAATGTGTTTTTGCTTTTAACTCATTACCTTTTAACACATAATAATCCAATTGGAGAGTATCTTCACCATGTACATATAAGTCTGTTAATTGACTATAGTTAGCAATATTAAGACTTACATTGTAATTATTTATGGGGTAATTCACCAACCAAGTAGACACTCGTTTCTTATCTTTTATAAAATCGCTTTCAAGTGAGCCATTTCCAATAAATCTTACTTCTTTCGGAACTTCACACGTTATCCTCATACTATCTGGCTCATCTGAAAGATGGTCTTTACAAGGCCACCATGATGAAGCCCCAAGACCTTGACAGGCAACACCTACCCAAGGTTGTCCAGCACTATCTGAGCTCCAGACAAAGCCACCATCCCAAGGAGCATTTTTAGCTTGTTGCGGTTGCCCCCCGTAGTATATGCGAATACTATTTTGGGAATTAACACTTAAGGCATAAGGAAAACTTATGAAAAATGAATTGTGGTCTCGATGAAATTCTAATTTAGAACCTTTAAAGACAATACTGTCTATTTTCATATTCTTAAACAAATCGAGTTGCATTAAATCAGTTGATTTTAATACGGTAAATGAAACCTCGTTATATCCCTGAATAGTCTTAGTTTTAGGACTTATATTTAAGTTCAAATGATAATAATTAACGTCAAACCAGGCTCGTTCTGACAATAGGCTACCTCGCAAGGTATCTGAAAAAGTAAATTGCTGTGAATAATGAGTTAAATGACACATTAAAGCAATGTAAAATAAGGTTTTCATAAAATTGAATTATAGACTCAAAAATACCATATTTATATCAGAATTAGAGGCATTTATTTCTACCTTGAAACCTCCAGATTAAAAGAATTTGTTATATTTAATTTTATTAAAAAATTATATAATGTATAAACCTGTATTACTTATACTGTTGTGCTATCTAACTACTGCTCAAATATTTGGTTCTGAAAGTTTAAAATACATCAAAAATAATGGGCAATGGGATGACCATATATTGTTCAGAACAGACTTAGTTGGTGGTCACTTATTTCTTGAACAAAATAAGCTTAGCTTTACATTTTTCGACTATGAAAAACTCCATCAGTTACATCATCTAGAAGTAGATCATTTTGAGAGTTTCGTTCCCGAAAATCATTTCATTGATGCTTATGCCTACAACATCTCTTTTTTAAACAATAATCCAAATGCCTCAATTAAGCCAATTAATAAACACAAAGAGTATCACAATTACTTCTTAGGTAACGATATTTCTAAGTGGGCTTCAAAAGTTCCCTTATTTTCAGGAGTAAATTACCAACAGTTGTACTTGGGCATAGATATGAATATTTACAGTCAGGAAAATCATTTAAAATATGATTTCATAGTATCACCTAATGCGGATCCTAGTCTTATCGAAATACAATACAGCGACTTGTTACACATAAATATAATTGACAAAGCATTGCACATTGACTTAGGGTTTAATACAATAGTCGAACAAAAACCATATGCCTACCAAGTAGTTGAAGGCGTAATTATAGAGGTTAAGTGTAATTATGTGCTTACAGACAATATTCTGAGTTATGAGTTTCCGGAAGGGTATAACGAGTCGTTAGAGTTAATCATCGACCCTGTTCTTATTGCATCTACCTTATCAGGTTCTTCTGTAACTAATTATGGTCACAGCGCTACATTTGATGATAATGGCCACATTTACACAGGAGCTAGGAATTTTGGTGTTGGTTATCCTAGCACTGTTGGATCTTATCAAATAAACTATGGCGGAGGATCTACAGATATCGCAATTAGTAAATTAAATCCAGACGGATCTATTCTTCTGTGGGCAAGTTATATAGGTGGAAATTCTGCCGAATACCCACATAGTATGTATGTTCAAAATAATGAATTGTATGTCTTAGGCTCAACTAGCTCTGATAATTTCCCAACAACTCTTGGTGCATTTGACAACAGCCTTGGTGGTTCCGGAGACATAGTAGTTAGTCACTTAAGTGAAGATGGCTCTATTATGATTGGCTCTACTTATGTTGGTGGTAGTAATGCTGATGGAACAAATAACATTTTCACCAACTATGCAGACACCTACAGAGGTGAAATTATAGTTGACAATGCTGGAAATGCATATATAGCCAGTTTCTCTAACTCTACAGATTTTCCTACAACTCCAGGAGCCTACCAACAAAATTTATCTGATGATCAAGATGGAGTAATTTTAAAATTAAATCCGGATATGAGCAACTTATTATGGGCTACTTTTCTGGGTGGATCAGGTTCGGATGCAGCTTACGGCTTAAGACTAGATGGTAATAACGATCTTTATGTTACTGGAGCGTCGAGTAACAATGATTTTCCAACGACCACAGGTTCTTACCAAGAAAATTATTTAAGCGGCGATAAAGATGCCTTCATTGCCAAACTAGAAAATAATGGATCAATTCTAGCCTATTCAACATTATACGGAACGGACCAAAAAGATCAGAGTTTTTTCATAGATCTAGATACGGATGGTGCTGTTTATATTTTTGGCCAAACAGACGGTACCATTCCCATTAGTGAGGGTTGCTATGGAAATGAAGATAGCAAACAATTTATTGCCAAATTCTCAGAAGATTTATCCAACCTAGAGTGGCAAACTGTTGTTGGTGCTAGTGGAAGTGCTTTTGGATATGGTCTAGTACCTATAGCGTTTATGGTTGACGTATGTGACCATATATACATTTCAGGACATGGTGCATCGCCCGGTTTTTTCACATCAGAAGATGCCATATTTAATACAGGTGGTTTTTATCAAATGGTATTAGAAGCAGACGCTTCTGCCGTAAACTATGCTACCTATTACACTGGAGATCATGTTGATGGTGGGACTAGTCGATTTGACCCTTCGGGGAAAATTTATCAGGCAGTCTGTAGTGGAGGTGGATTTAATACAACTGCAAATGCATATGCCACCACACAATCATCAAGTTGGGATATAGGTGTATTTAAAATTAATTTAAACACCTCCGTCGTTAGTGCTCAGGCAACTATATCCCCTTCAAATAGTGGGTGTACTCCATTTGATGTCAACTTTAATAACTTCAGTACGGAAGGTGAATATGTGTGGAGTTTTGGAGATGGCTCGACATCTACCTTATACTCTCCTAGCCATACTTTTGAATCAGCAGGAAATTTTATGGTTGAATTAGTAGTTACTGACAACGAATCTTGCAATTTTTCAGACACAACATTAATCCCAATTTTTGTTTCTAACTCGGAAGGTGTTTACAATTACAGTATCGATAACGCATGCCTAGGAAGCCCAATTCAATTTACTGCAGTTGGAGCAACAAGTAACGACACCATATTGTGGGATCTAGGAGATGGTACAATTACAGAATCCTTAAACCCTCTTCATAATTACGATGATGCAGGCAGTTATAATATTTCTCTAACTGTAAATTCTGTTTGTAACAGCATATCTGTATTCGAAGATGTTATTGTGGTAGATAGTATACCTAATCTTCAGCTAGGAGGTGACATAGAAATATGCTCTAACGAAACCATAACCATCAATGCCGTTTCGGATGCCGATAATCTTATTTGGAGTACTGACGAAACAAGTAGTTCTATAACTGTTAACTCTGGAGGTGTTTACACCATTCAAGCGCTAAATGGAGATTGTATTATTGAAGATGAAATCACGGTAAGTGAAGATCCTTTCACATTTTCATTACCAAACGATATTATTCTGTGCTATGATGAGCCCACAACAATTATTGATGCAGGCCCCGAAGCAATTTCTTACAACTGGTCAAATGGGGATACAACTCAAACAATATTAGTAAGTGAAGGTAACTATTCCGTAACTGTATTGTCTGAAAATAACTGTGAATACATAGATGACATTTCTATTTATTTACAATCTTTTGACATGGAAATTGGTTCGTCGAGTGAAGAAGAATGTGTACCAGCTACTATTTCATTTACAGATTTATCTACAATTAGCTATGGAAATATTAATACCTGGGATTGGAATTTTGCTACACAAACTAATTCAACATCAAACCCAAACATTGATTATAATAGTGTTGGTGTTTATGACGTAGAGCTCACTGTTACCAGCGACCTAGGCTGTACGGATCAAATCATCTTAAATAATTACATTCAGATAAATCCAAATCCGGTAGCATCATTTTCGTATGACACTCATATTGAAGATTGTGAAGTACTTGTCAATTTCTTTGATGAAAGTGAAGATGTAACACACAGGTCTTGGAGATTTAGTAACGGTTCTGAACAAATTATCAATAATCCAACAGAGTATTTTAATTATAATACACTAGAACATGCAGAGTTAGTCGTCGAAAATGAATTTTTATGTTCTGATAGTACATCGCAAGAATTTGAAATTCCTAGAATGAAACCTCTATTTATGCCAAATGTATTTACTCCAAACGGAGATTCTGATAATGATGTTTTCAAACCTGTTTCTAGTTGTATTACAGACTTAGATTTATTTATCTATGATAGGTGGGGAAAACTATTATTCACATCCAAACATATAGATTATGGATGGAATGGAACTTATAAAGGGGCATTAATGAACAATGATTCTTATATCTGGAGAATATTATACGAATATGAAGGTGAGCAAGTTATAGACGAAGGTTATGTGATTTTATTAGACTAATTGCTTGGTAATCAAGTTTTATTTAAAGTTGTTAAATGATCATATATAGAGTCAGCTACTCGCTGTGAAGCACCTTCAGATCCTAAAATCCCTCTGAGTTGGTCGTATTGACTTTTTATATTTGACGCCCCAATATTTGATAGAATTTTTTCAAGTTCAACTGACATCGAATTAACAGTTAAATTCTCTTGAAGAAGCTCTTTTACAATTTCTTTATCACAAATTAAATTAACTAAAGAAATATACTTTACGTCCACGAGAATCTTAGCAATTTTAAAAGATAACCAACTGGTTTGATAACACACTACCTGAGGAATATTAAATAGAGCTGTTTCTAATGTTGCGGTACCAGAACTAACTAGAGCAACATCAGCTTCTTCAAATAATTCGTATGTCTTATTAAAAACAACTTGTATCTCAGAGTGAGATAAAAACTTTTTATAAAAGTCTACGCCTAATGATGATACTCCAGCAATAACAAAGTCGCAATCAGGAAATTTCTTTTCAACTGCAACCATTTTGGGTAGCATCTTTTTTAACTCCTGTGCTCTACTTCCTGGCAAAAGTGCTACAAGCGAACGTCCATCATTTTTCCATTGTTTATTTACACTTTTCTTTTCTAGATTAAAATTATGAACAGCATCTAATAATGGGTGTCCAAGATATTCAACTTCAAAATCATATTTGGCAAAAAAGTCTTTTTCAAATGGAAGAATAGTATATAATTTTGTGACATACTTCTTTAGATCGTAAACTCTATTTTTTTTCCAGGCCCATACTTGTGGTGAAATATAATAGTATACTGGTATTTTATGTTTAAAAGCAAACTTTGCTATACGCATGTTAAAACCTGGATAATCAACTAGAATTAAAGCATCAGGTTGAAACTCCAAAATATCTTTTTTACATAGTGATATATTGCGAAGTATGACTCTTATATTCATCAAAACCTCTAAAAAACCCATAAAGGCAAGATCTTTATAGTGCATTACAATGTGTGCACCTTGCGCCTCCAATAGATCGCCTCCCCACGCCTTCACTTGTATGCTTTTATCGTTTCGATTTAGATATTTTAGTAAATTGGATGCGTGTAAATCGCCAGAAGCCTCACCAGTTATTATATAATACCTCATAGTTATTCTTTTAAGGCTGTTGCCTCTATGGCTAAAAGTGCTTTTGGATGAATTAAAGCACTAACTTCTAATACCGTTATTGCAGGAGCACAATCGGATAACAAATATTTATACACATTAGCTATTTTAGGCCACATGCTAATATCAGTAACATAAACTCTTAACCTTACTAGATCGCTAAGAACCATTCCTGACTGATGAAGGGTGTACTCTATTTTTTTTATGATGAACTCGGTTTGAAGAACGACATCGTCTATTCCAATAATTGTATTAGATTCTAGTGAGAGTATGGCCGAAGTCTCTATAGAATTTCCTAACTGAACTGCTATTGATGTACCCAAGCTATCTTCTTCACCAGTATTTGAAATCCAGTTTGTACGCATTTAAAAACTAATCATTTCATTTTGAATAATCCACCAACAAGCTAACGCAAAAGTCGTCAACAACATGCCTCTACCCAATCGATCTTTTTTATGCTTTGTTAATATATTTCGAAATATAGGGAAGTTTACAAAAATAGCGATGACTTGCATTGTCGAGTCTCTCAAAAAATTTTCTTCAAGCGTAATATCTAGAAAAAAATATAAAATAAAATAGGAAGCTAATGGAATTAAGAGCCCTAACAGCATGCCTAATATAATATTATCTTTAAGCTTATTCATAACTCCATGTTTTTAAATATTTAATAGCAGGGTGCGCTGTAACATCATACATAACAGGCACCACAGAAATATAACCATTTTCTAATGCCCAAATATCAGTATCTTCACCTGAGTCGTAGTTTACAAATTTTCCAGTTAGCCAGTAGTAAGTTTTCCCTTGAGGTGTTTTGCGTTCATCAAACTCCTCTTCCCAATTCCCGTTGGCTTGCCTGCATATCTTAACCCCATTAAGGTTTTTCTTAGATAACTTAGGTATATTTACATTAAGACATGTTCCCTTTGGAAGTCCATTGTGTAAAACCTGTTTTGCGATTGCAATTACATAGTCTTTGCATTGAGAAAAATCAGCATCATGAGATTGATCTAGTAAAGAGAAACCTATTGATGGAATACCCTCTATAGCTCCTTCTACAGCTGCAGACATCGTTCCTGAATACAATACATTTATAGATGAATTAGAGCCATGATTGATTCCTGAAACGCATAAGTCTGGTTTTTTTGGCAATAATTTGTTCATCGCAAGTTTTACACAATCTACTGGGGTTCCTGAACAAGCATACTCTACCTGAACGCCATCGTCGATATGAACTCTTTCTGCGTGAAGTGTAGAATTTAAAGTAATAGCATGACCCATGCCAGATTGAGGCCCGTCGGGTGCAACAACTATAACATTCCCTATTGTTTTCATGAACTTAATTAAAGCTCGAATTCCTGGAGCTGTAATACCATCGTCATTAACAACTAAAATAAGTGGTTTATTCATTAACATACTTTAAGAATAGAATTACAAATCTATTGTTTTCATTTGAATCACAATCCTTACATTTGTAAAAACTAATAGCTCAAGTATGATTATTATATTTATTGCATTTATGGCCATCGGGTGGGCTGTACAGTCGAAGCTTAAATCAAAATTTAAATACTATGGGGAAATGCCTCTTTCAACAGGTATGTCCGGAAAAGAAGTTGCAGAAAAAATGCTGTCTGACCACGGTATTACTGCTGTAAAAGTGATTAGTACTCCTGGGAAATTAACCGATCATTACAATCCTAAAGATATGACGATCAACTTAAGCTCAGAAGTATACGGAGGAAGAAGTATTTCTGCTGCAGCAGTTGCAGCTCACGAATGTGGTCATGCCGTTCAACATGCTACTGCATACTCTTGGCTTCAAATGCGTTCTCAAATGGTTCCTATGGTGAGTATAAGCTCTAAGATGCTGAATTTTATTTTTCTTGCTGGTTTGTTTGGAATGGGAGTTTTACACCTTTTTACCATAGAAATGGTTTTACTAGCTGTAATCTTTTTTCAAGGAATGATAACGCTATTTAGTGTTGTCACCCTGCCTGTTGAATATGATGCCTCTAATAGAGCAATTGCTTGGCTTCAAGGATCTGGTGTTGCCAATGGTAATGAAATAGATGCAGCAAACGACGCATTAAAATGGGCTGCTCGAACTTATTTAGTTTCTGCTATAGCTGCAATTAGTTACCTCGCATATTACGTTTTGATGTTTCTAGGAAATAGAGATTAAACATATTTATAACTTAAAAAAAGGGGGCTTTGCCCCCTTTTTTTTTATTCTGATCTCCTTATGGTCTTTTTTATATATTTGTTCGGTTCGTAAACAATTGACTTAGTATCTAAACCACATTCAAATGAAGTTTAAATTAATATTACTAGCACTAACAGGGCTTTTTGTCGGCGACAAAATAGTTTCTCAAAACAAAAACATCGAACTAGAAGACATTTGGGCGAGTAGAACTTTTTCTCCAGAATGGGTATGGGGGATAAATTCTATGGATGATGGCATACACTACTCCTCTCTAAATTATGGAGAAAATAGTGTATATATCACAGAGTACTCATATGAAACGGGAGATTCCGTATCAACCATCGTACATTCAGATGATATCGACGGGATTAAGTTTGATGCCTACAGTTTTAGTGCTGATGAAAACAAAGTATTATTACCAACTAATACAGAGTCAATATATAGATACTCTACACGCTCAAAATATTATATTTATGATAGGTTAACTAAAGAAACTGACCTACTATCTGAAGGTAAACAGAGACTCGCTCAATTCTCTCCTAATGGATCAAAAGTGGCTTTTGTAAGAGCCAACAATATTTTTATTAAAGATTTGAACTCAAAAGAGGAAGTCCAAATTACAACTGATGGTGTACTGAACAAAATCATTAATGGCGCTACAGATTGGGTTTATGAAGAAGAATTTGCTTTTGATAATGGTATATACTGGAATGCAGATGGCACAAAACTAGCTTTCTATAGATTTAATGAAGAAAACGTCCCTGAATTTAGTATGGATATATTCACCGAATTATACCCAGAACAATCTCGTTTCAAATACCCTAAAGCAGGAGAAACAAACTCATCAGTACAAATTTTCATACACGATCTAATTACTGGCTTAACTACTGAAGCTGACATAAAAACAGAGGAAGAGTTTTATATTCCAAGAATCAAATGGACAAAAGACGAAAATCTTCTTTCTGTACAACGAATGAATAGGCACCAAAACAACTTAGATTTTTTATTAGTAAATGCTAATAATGGTTCCGCACATACCATTTTTACTGAAACTGACGCCGCCTACATTGATATTACAGATAATTTAAATTTCTTACAAGACAAGAAACACTTTATCTGGACAAGCGAAAAATCAGGATATAACCACATTTATCTTTATAACCTAAAAGGTAAACAGGTGCGTAAGATCACCAAAGGTGATTATGATGTGACTGATTTTTATGGAGTAGATGAAGAAAACAACATAGTTTATTACGCTTCAGCCGAGAGAAGTCCTTTAAATAGAGATATTTATGCCGTAAAACTAAATGGCAAAAATAAAAGAGTACTAACCAATAAAATTGGGACGAATAAAGCCACATTTAGCACAAGTTTTAAATATTTTATCAATCAACACTCGGATGCTAACTCACCATATCTTTTTAGCTTATACGATGCCAGTGGTTCGGAGGTAAGAGTTCTAAAAGACAACGCCAAACTCAAACGAACTCTTGGTGAATATTCCTTAAGCAAAAAGGAATTTTTTACATTTAATAATTCAGAAGGAACAGTATTAAATGGTTGGATGATGAAGCCTCATGATTTTGACGAGACTAAAGAATATCCGCTATTTATGTACTTATATGGTGGACCTGGCTCACAACAAGTAACCGATTCCTGGGGAGGATCTAATTTTATGTGGTATCAAATGCTTACGCAACAAGGATATATAGTTGCTTGCGTTGATAATAGGGGCACAGGTGCAAGAGGTTCTGTATTTAAAAAATGCACATACAAACAGTTAGGCAAGTTAGAAACAGAAGATCAAATCGAAGCTAATAAATACCTAGGGAGTTTGCCTTATATCGATAGTTCTAGAATTGGAATATTTGGATGGAGTTATGGCGGTTACATGTCCTCTCTTTGCTTACTAAAAGGAGCAGACTACTTCAAGATGGCCATTGCAGTTGCGCCAGTAACTAATTGGCGTTATTACGATACTATTTATACAGAGCGATATATGCGTACACCTCAAGAAAACGCTTCAGGTTACGACGACAACTCCCCTATTAACCATGTAAATAAATTGAAGGGAAAATACCTCTTAGTTCATGGCTCTGCAGATGACAACGTGCATTATCAAAACACTATGGAGATGACCTCTGCTTTAGTAAATGCAAATAAAGATTTTGATATGTTTATCTATCCAAACAAAAATCATGGAATTTATGGAGGCTATACCAGACTTCACCTATTTAGAAAAATGTCCAACTTTATCCAACAAAACTTATAGTCGATATTTTTTACTATTTTCGGAACTTCTATTAAAAAAAAATCATAATGAAACAAAATCAAGAGATCTTCGGACATCCAAAAGGCTTATTTGTACTTTTCTTTACTGAAATGTGGGAACGATTCTCCTACTACGGAATGAGAGCTATCCTTGTTCTTTATCTAGTAACAAAGACAACCGATACAAACCCAGGCCTAGGATGGTCTACTGTTGATGCACTAGCATTATATGGATGGTACACAATGTTAGTGTATGTTGCTTCTATTCCAGGGGGTTGGATTGCAGACAGATTGATTGGTCAAAAAAAATCTGTACTCATTGGAGGTCTTACACTTTGTTTAGGCCATTGTGTTTTAGCAATTGAAGACATGTGGGCATTCTATTCAGGACTCGCACTAATTATTATCGGTGTAGGTCTTCTAAAACCAAATATTTCAACAATGGTTGGTGGCCTGTATAAGACAGGAGATAATAGAAGAGATAGAGGATTTACCATTTTCTATATCGGGATTAACATTGGAGCATTTTTATCAAGTTTAATTGTAGGATATGTTGGCGAGGTTCACGGTTGGCATTATGGATTTGGACTTGCTGGGATTGGTATGTTATTAGGACAACTTGTATATATGACAGGGCAAAAGCATCTTACGGAAGTAGGAAACCTATTAAAAAATACTTCTAACCAAGAAGAAAAAGCTAAATACGACCAACCACTAACAAAAATTGAGAAGGATAGAGTTGTTGTTTTATTACTTTCATTTTTAATAGTTATTGTATTCTGGGGTGCATTTGAACAAGCTGGTGGTCTTATGAATATCTATACCCTTGAAAAAACTAACCGAGTAATTGCAGGGTTTACAATACCTGCTTCTGTTTTCCAATCACTAAATGCAGCATTCATTATCCTTTTAGGTACAACTGTAGCTGGCTACTGGGTAAAAAGATCTAGTAAAAATAAAGAAGCCTCTTCATTGTTTAAAATGGCAGTAGGTACCATGATTATGGGTCTTGGATTTATATTTATGTCTGCAGCATCTCGCGAATTTGAAATGAATGGTTCTTCTGCGATGTATTGGTTGGTATTTGCATACTTATTTCATACTATAGGCGAACTTTGTGCTTCACCTGTGGCACTTTCTTTTATTACAAAATTAGCCCCAGTAAAGTATGGTTCTATTATGATGGGGCTGTTTTTTGCCATGACAGGATTAGGGAATAAAGTAGCTGGACTTATAGGAGAATCTGCCTCAGAACTAGGTGAATTTGTGATCTTTTCTGGAATTGCATTATTCTGTGTACTATTTGGATTGTTGGTCTTAATATTCCTTAAAAAATTAAAAGCTCTTACCCATGGTGCAGAAGACCATGAACTAGAAATGAGCTAAAAAATATTTCTATTCGAAACCTCACAAATTATATTTGTGAGGTTTCTTTATTTATAAAATATAGCCAATGAGTACAATAGCTAATAATGATTTTTTTAAGTCAAATATCTTAGGACATCCAGCAGGGTTGTTTGTTTTATTTTTCACTGAAATGTGGGAACGTTTTTCATTTTACGGAATGCGTGTCTTATTAATTAACTTCCTTACATACGCTGCCGTTGGAGCTAACCCTGGTTGGGGTTGGACTGCAGAAAATGCGGGTGCTCTTTTTGGTACTTATGCTATGTTGTTGTACCTCACGCCAATTTTAGGCGGTGTTATTGCCGACAAATTAACAGGTTATAGATGGGCTGTTGTTATAGGAGCATTAATCATGACCTTAGGTCATGCGGCCATGGCTTTAGAGACTGAGTTTTGGCTATATATGGGCTTAGCACTTCTTGTAATAGGAACTGGATTCTTTAAACCAAATATGACTTCTATTATCTCGGAAATGTATAAAGATCTACCTGAAAAAAAAGACGGTGCATATACCATCTTTTATATGGGAGTAAATGCAGGCGCATTCTTTGGGATGATGTTGTGTGGTTACTTAGCTGAAAAAATTGGTTGGTCATGGGGCTTTGGACTTGCAGGTATTTTTATGTTGTTGGGAACATTGCAGTTTTGGCTAGCAAAACCACTTTTTGGAACTATAGGAGATATACCTTCTAAAGAAAAAAATGAAAAAATTACAACTGAATCAATCAATACTGGTGAAGAAAAACCAAATCCATTTACTTTAGTAGATAAAGTATTGATAGTTATTTCTTCTTTTATTGGACTAGCATATGCGATAAATGATCCTATGTCTAAAATTGCTGACATCGATTTATTTCCTTTTGAAATAGGCAACCTCTCAGGCCAATATGCAGTAGTTTTATTCGGTTTGCTTTGTTTTTTATTACTTGTAATTAGCAGAATATCAAGATATACTAAGATTGTAAGGGATCGTATGATCGCCGTAATTATATTTGCATTTTTCACTGTATTCTTTTGGATGAGTTTTGAGCAAGGGGCAACATCACTAGTTTTATTTGCCAGAGATTACGTAGATAGAAGCTTAGTTGGGAATGGGATGCTAATTTTTAATATAGTTAACACCTTATTAACTGTTATACCACTAATAATAATTACATGGGTATTGTGGCTGCTAGGTAAGCAAACATTTAAACAAATTCCAGGTTCTAACTACGTATTAGCTATCTGTTTCATAGGAATATGGGCAATTGTATTATGGATGTTAGGTAGAGAATTTACAGCCACAGAATCTGAAATAACAGTGTCGTGGTTTAGTATTTTAAATTCATTCTTTATTATTGCGTTTGCATCTTCATTTTCGAAATGGTGGGATAGTAAATATAATCCTTCAGGAGCTGTAAAATATGCTTTAGGTCTGATCATCATGGCTGCAGGATTTGGCTTTTTAGCTTTCGGATCATACGGAATTGAAATGGGTGTTAAGGTAAGTATGGTATGGTTAATATTAGCCTACCTTTTTCATACTCTTGGTGAGTTATGTCTATCACCAGTTGGTCTTTCCTATGTCTCTAAATTAGTTCCAGCTCGTATGATTGCATTTATGTTTGGTATGTGGTATTTAGCAATCGCAATTGGAAATAAACTAGCAGCAGTTTTGGGAGGGCAAATTGAAAACATTACAAATGAATATAGTTTATCAACTTTCTTCTTAATATTTACAATTGTTCCAGCTAGTGCAGGCTTGCTAGTATTGGTTTTAAATCCGCTATTAAAAAAACTAATGCACGGTATCAAATAAACACAATCGTTGGAATAGTAATTGTACCAACTCAATAAAATAAATCACATGAAAAAGATAGTATCTCTAGTTTTCCTTCTGTTTACAATAAGTATGAGTGTATTTGCACAGCAAAATACAATAAACTGGAAATCAGTTAATGAATTACAAGAATTACAAAAAAAAGAGCCAAGGAAAGTATTAATGGATGTGTATACAACATGGTGTGGTCCGTGTAAGATGATGATGAAAAACACTTTTGGACACCCTGCAGTGATAAATTATATAAACAAACATTATTATGCAGTGAAATTTGATGCAGAAGGCGGAAATGACATTATATTTAAAGGTAATACATATACTAATGAAGGCTATGTAGCTGGCAAACAAGGTCGCAAAAGTCAGCATCAATTTGCACAAGCATTAGGGGTGAACTCATACCCTACTGTTATTTATATGGATGAAAATTTAGATGTCATCGCACCGATTAAAGGCTACTTAACACCAAACCAAATAGAACTTTATTTGAGGCTATTTGCTGAAAATACATATAAGGAAGTTGACAGCCAAGAAGCATTTAAAGAATATCAACAAAAGTTTAAGCCTACGTTTCAGTCAAATTAATTTCTACTAATCCTTTGTAATTAATAAATGACTCTTTGCCTTTTTTGGGCTTAGACATCATGTCATTAGAATCAGCAAGACCAACTCCAGCATAGAGTAAGCGTGCTTTCTTATTGAGTGCATGAGTTTTCATTTTAGACATCCATTTCTCATCGTATTTTTCGGGTTTTTTGGGAAACGTAACTGTCCTGACAACAACAAAGAATAACTCCTTTTCGTCTTTCAAACAAACAAATTGTGGCGAATGTGACAAATCACTTTTAATTGCTAAAAATTCAAAGCCATTTTCCTTTAAATGATTCCCAACGATATTCATACCCATCTGATGTAACTCTTGCTCGGATAAATTCATATGATTATTTTAAACAAAACTAAAAAAGTCTCTTGACAATCAAGAGACTTTTTTAGTTTAGGGTGGAAGATGGGATTCGAACCCACGGCCCCCGGAACCACAATCCGGTGCTCTAACCAACTGAGCTACAACCACCATTTTAACGGATGCAAATATATAATATATTTAAATACACAGGAGTAAAAAAGAGTAAAAAATGACCTATTTATAAGCACCATAACTTAACCAAATAATCACTTTTTGATACCAATGATAATTTCATTGATATAATTGTTTTGAGTATAAACCGTTTAAAGTTAAATTTGAAAAATATAAGGCAGATTAAATAGCCATGAAATTTAATATTACGGGCATACAATGCATCAATTGTTCAAATAGTATAAAATCTTATTTGAAATCAAAGGGAGTTAATTCTATAACTATAGATATTTCTTCAGGGATCGTTGATGTCGATTCTGAAAAATATAATTCCAAAGAAATCATAGGCTTTATTGATGAACTTGGCTATTCTGCTAGTATATTCAATAGTAAAGAGAAAAAAGAACGACTTGGATCATATCTGTTGATCGCTACTTTACTTAACATACCCTTGTTAGGTCATATGTTTGTTGAACAACAACATATCTTACATAACCCATGGCTTCATATTAGTCTTAGCAGCCCTATACTATTAATCGGTTATAGTTTCTTTTTCAAAAGTGCATTAGCCTCTATTAAAAATAAAAAGCCCAATATGAACGTGCTGATACTTATTGGGGCAACTGCAGCATTTATCTACAGCCTGATAGGTTTTTTTCTATACTATAATGCAACAGAATTAATCTTTAAGTACATGTTTTTTGAGACCACTGGGACAATAATTACACTTGTACTACTGGGTAATTATATAGAGAAAATATCAATTCGAAAAACAACAAATTCTATTGAAGCTCTTGAAAAATTACAACCAAAAAAAGCGGGTAAAATAAGTGGAAATGAAGTAATATCTTGTCTGGTGTCAGAATTAAAGATAAATGATTTAATACTTGTAAAACAAGGCGATTTGATCCCTACTGATGGAACTATCATTTCGGGAAATGGGTATGTGGATGAAAGTATGATTTCTGGAGAAAATATGCCAGCACTAAAAAGTGTAAATCAAAATGTAATTGGAGGAACACTATTAATAGAAGGAAATTTAACACTTAAAGTAGATACAGTTGCAAACGAAACAGTCCTGTCTAAAATTATTGACATGGTCAGATCTGCTCAAGAAGATAAACCAAACATCCAACATCTAGGCGATAAAGTAAGTAGCATATTTGTCCCTCTGGTTTTAATCATCTCATTAGCTAGCTTCTTAATTAACCATTTCGGATTTCATATCAATATGCAAGACTCTATCATGCGTGCTATTGCTGTATTAGTCATTTCGTGTCCTTGTGCTATGGGACTAGCAACCCCAACGGCTGTGATAGTAGGCGTAGGAAGGGCAGCAAAAAATGGAGTTTTGATTAAAGGAGGTTCAACCATTGAACAATTTGCGAGAACACAAACAATCGTCTTTGATAAAACTGGAACTCTAACTGATGGCTATTTTAAAATTGACCAATTAAAACAGTTTACTAAAGATTATGATGTTAAAAGTATTATTTATGAGCTAGAAAAGCATGCATCACATCCTATTGCAAAATCCTTAGTATCAGTTCTAAAAAATGAATCTAAACCTATTGAATTAAAAGAAATAAAGGAAACTAAAGGCCGTGGTATGTATGCACAAGATTCAAATAATAACAAATATTATTTGGGCTCTGCAGCTCATTGTTCTATTAAAGACCCAAGTCTTAAAAAAGAGTTTCAACTATTTTTAGTAATTAACGAAAAACTAATTGCCGCACTTTCGATAGAGGATACACTAAAAAAAGGGGCAAAACAAACCCTTGATTACTTTAACTCTAAACACATTACCTCTACTCTTCTTAGTGGAGATAAAGCTTATAAATGCAAACAAATTTCTAAATCGTTAAACATAAATCAGTTTTACGCCGAGCAATTGCCAGAAAATAAATTGAGTAAAATTGAACAAATCAGTCAACATACGATTACATGTATGATTGGTGATGGCATCAATGATGGTCCTGCTCTAAGTAGAGCGCAAGTAGGCGTTTCATTCAGTCAAGCAACAGATGTTGCAATAAAATCATCATCTATCGTTCTGCTCAACGATAACATAAAGCTTATTAAATACGCACATCAAATTTGCACACACACTTACCTTACAATTAAACAAAATTTATTTTGGGCATTAGCCTACAATATAATAGCCATACCACTGGCAGCTTTGGGATTTCTTAGTCCAATGGTCGCAGCATTTGCAATGGCTTTTTCAGATGTTATAGTTGTCGGAAATTCCATTAGGCTAGGCTACAAAAACATTAATTCTTGATGGCTAAAACAAACATCTTACATATTAGTCCTTGGTATCCTAACAAAGAGGAATTCTTGTTGGGGATATTTATTCAAAAACAACTACAATCATCTCAAGATTACTGTTCGCACACAATTATAAGTGTATGCCAAACAAATAAAATTACCTCTAGTGTTAAGCGGTCAAAAACCGAAACTCAAAGTATCAATGAAGTCCTCTTTTATTATCGTAAAGGCCGTCTAAACAAAATTAGAGTTCTTCTATGTGTATTTATAGAAATTATGAAGCACCGAGATACATCCCTTATTCATGCACATATTATGGGTTGGAGCACTAGCATCTCATATATTGCCTCTGTTATTTTAAACAAAAAGCTTGTTATATCAGAACACTGGAGTGGTTACAGTTCAAATGAATACAATCAACTATCGAAGATTACAAAATTTATTAGACGCTTCGTAGCAAAAAAAGCCAAAGCACTAATCGTGGTCTCTAATTATCTTAAAGAGAGTATGATTAAATGTCATATTGAAGCAAATTATCATATTGTAGAAAATGTAGTAAAAGGAACCGATCCTAAACTTACTAAAAATGAGGAATTCAGTTTTATCTATGTAGGAGACCTTGATCAAGACACTAAAAATGTTAAAGGCATTATTGACGCATTTTCAGAATTCTATAATAAAAACAAAAACTGTATTCTTGTCATTATAGGAGATGGGAAAGATAAAGTCATTTATAAACAAGTAGTTGCAAATTACCATCTAGAGGAAGTTATTCAATTTCATGGATACAAAAATAATTCAGAAGTATTTAACTATCTGAGCCAATCTCACTGCTTAATCTTAAACAGTTATGTTGAAACATTTTCTGTGATATGCGGAGAATCACTTCTATGTGGTACCCCTGTCATTGCAACGAAATGTGGAGGCCCAGAAGCATTTTTAAACGATTCAACTGGGCTGTTAGTAGAAGTGGATAATACCAAAGAGCTAAGTAGAGCTATGGGCAAAATGAAAACGAATTACAGCAACTATGATCAAGACCACTTAAAACAAATAGTAGAAGTTTTCTCTTCTAAAGTGATTGGAAGTAAATTTAAAGCACTTTATGAATTAGTACTTGGTAGTTGAGAAATGTAATACTTAAATAATAGAGCAGATACCAATCCCGAAAGCCAAAGTAAAATCGAAGTGACGAAGGCAGCTCCTTGTATTCCCCATTTAGAAATAGCCCAGTAATTTAATATGCCATTAAGAATAAGCATGATTAACGCAACCACTGCATTCCAACTAGATTTACCAACTGCTGCCAATACATTACCATAAGGAATACGCAGTATGAATGCCCCTACCATTCCTAAAACAAGTATTCTAAATAATTCTGAAGCAGCCTCATAAGCCTCTCCAAAAAACACAACAATAATAGCTTCTGATAAAATAATTAACACACAAGCCAATATTAAAGATACTATACTAAACCATTTAAAGTAAGATTTTGTGAAATTGACCAAAAAACTTTTATTGGTGTCGTTAGAAGCTATTTGAGTGTAGTAGGTCGTCATGTATGAATTTGGGATAAAAAATAATGCTAAGGGTAGAATTGTAGCTGTTTTGTAAATCGCAATTAACGTAGAATCTTTTACAATTTGACCAATCAAAAAGATATCTAAAGAATACATAAGTTGAGATGCTATGGCACCAAGCCCAACCCATAATCCATATTTCAGATAGTCTCCTGATAGTATTTTGAAAAACATTTTTGCTTTAGGTCTGTACAATATGGTAATGATTATTGGACTTACTGTAAAAACAATGATATAGGCTACTAAACCAAAATAGTAACTCAAAATCACACCAAATACTAAAACCAACGAAATAGACAGAGCATCTACCAAAGCATAACGTTTATTTTTATTTTGAACTCTCAGGTTTGCTTTGATCATCTCTACTGAGAAATACCCGAAAATGTAAAATATAATGATGTTTAAATAGCTATTATTTTGATTGAAATCAAAAATATGATTTAAGACTAAAATGATAATAGCTAAAACTATGTTTATGATAAAACCAAGTGATCGACTATGACTAAAAAGCAATTGTCTTTGTTTAACAGATGCTATATTAGGGGCATATCTTAAGTAGGAATAATATAAACCACCTCCAGAAAAAGGAATAAAAAAAGTAAGAAATGATAAGATAAATGACAACTCACCAAACTCATCCTGAGTTAGAACTCTTACCAACAATAGTGATATGAAAAAACTAATCAATTTTGTATACAGTGCTCCTGTAAAAACAAAACCTCCTTCTTTTCTTAAAAAATTATTTAAAACCTTCAAATGCCAACTCGTTTAATAGACAAATGTACTAAGAAAAGGATTTACAATTTTACAACTCATTTGTGTACCACATTTTATATCTTATATTTGTTAAGTTAATTTAAAACTTTCATCAATACATCAGTAAAATGAAAAAAATTATTTTCTCTTTTCTATTAGTTTTTTCAGTAACTAATATAGTTGCTCAATCTTCAAGTCAAATTATACCAAATAAATTAAAGGTCAGTGAAAAACACATCACTCCAAAAATAGACCCTGTTTCGGTTAATTTAAATGCTAGTAATAAGACTATGGCTCCTACAGTAGTGTCTCGTGTATACCAAAATGGTATGCAAGAAGAAATAATTGGTAACACCTATTATGATCTACAAACTAATGCTGCAATACAAAACAGGGTTGTTATGCATGATGACCAAAGCATATCGGCTGTATGGACAATGAGCCCTAATCAGAATACGGGTTTTCCAGATCGAGGTACTGGCTATAACTACTACGATGGTTCTACATGGGGAGACTTACCTACTGTTCGTGTAGAGACAGAGCGAACAGGATGGCCATCAATTGATAAATTAAAGGAAGGGGAAATTATGGCTAGCCATGTTTTTGGTGATCCTGACTACCATACAACCATCACATCAAGACAAATAAAAGGAACAGGCACGTGGTCTGAAGCATTGCTTCCACAAGGACCAGATGCTTATGATAATGTATGGCCAAGAATGAAAGTAGGCGGTCCCGATGGTCAAAGTGTGCATTTAATTTCTCAAACTTATAGTTTAGACAATAATTATATTTCTTACTCTCGCTCGTTAGATGGTGGTGCGAACTGGGATATTACAGACTATATCATTCCTGGGATTGGACCAGATTATTACAATGGATTTGCTGGAGATGCTTACGCTTTAGATGTTAAAGGCGAAACAGTGGCTTTTGTTTTAGGTGCAACATGGACTGATGTTATCCTTATGAAATCTATCGATAATGGTAGTACATGGACTAAAACTATTGTAAAAGAACATCCAATACCATTTTATACAGATTCTATAATTGTTGATTCTACTACTTTCCCTGAAACAGGTGGAATTATAGATAATGCTGATCAATCATTCAGTCTTTCCTTAGATAATGATGGAAATGCACATATATTCTATGGTTTAATGGGGTATGCTAATAGTGATACTACTGATGACGGTGGTTATTCATATTATCCAACAACAGATGGTTTAGTTTACTGGAGTGAACTTACACAGCAAGAAGATACTATAGCATACGTTTTAGATCAAAACGCTAATGACACACTAGATATTGAGAGTATCGACAACATTGGATACTATGGCTGTTCCATGACATCTCACCCAAGTAGTACTATAGATGAAAATGGAGTTATCTACCTGGCGTACTCTAGCGTTATCGAGATAATGTATGACGACCAAATTGATTTTGGTAATGATGGAACTGAAAATTATTTACAACATTACAGGCACATTTACACTATTAAGTCTGAAGATAACGGAGCTACATGGACAGACCCTTATGATTTAATGGCTATACTTACGGATCCTGATACTGGAGACCCTATTAATGAAGGCGTGTTCCCTTCTATATCTAACATAGTAGATGGTAAACTAGCAATTACTTACCAAAGAGATTATTTGCCTGGATTACATGTTCAAGGTGATGAAGATCCTATAACAAACAATAATATTGTCTGTATAACCATCAATACTGGCGATTATGACAACTTATCCATAGAAAAGTTAAGAAAATCAAGTCACTTTGATGTGTATCCAAACCCTACAAGTGATATGATTACAGTTAGCTCATTAAACCATTTTGAAGACGAGGTTAGTATTAAAGTTATTAACTTGTTAGGAAGTGTGGTATATAGCCATACAACTAAAGATAGTGAACATAACTTTAATATGGAACACTTATCAAATGGTGTGTATTTAGTATCTGTAGAAGACAAAAACAATAAAGTTGTAAAAAGAATTATCAAGCACTAATATTCTTTTACTCAAAAAAAAGCTGTCTTATGGGCAGCTTTTTTTTTCAAGTTATTAAATGAAATGACTACAACTAATAATTCTATTTCATTAATTTTACATTAATATTTAGAATAATGATAAAAAACTATCTCTCCCTCATAAAATTTAGTCATACAGTATTTGCCTTGCCTTTTGCACTTATTGGATTTACCCTCGCCGTTTCACAAAATACAAATGAATTTGATATTTTAAAGTTGCTATATGTTATCTTATGCATGCTGTTTGCCAGAAGTGCTGCTATGGCTTTTAATAGATATATAGATCGTGATATTGATTTGGCAAATCCTCGTACAGCAAAAAATCGAGAAATTCCTAATGGATCTTTAAAGGCTAAGAATGTGTTGATTTTTGTGATCATAAATAGCCTTTTATTTGTGACTTTTAGTTATGCATTAAATACACTTTGCTTTTACCTATCTCCTATTGCATTATTAGTTGTTCTTGGATATAGCTATACCAAAAGATTTACCTTTCTATGTCATTTTATTCTTGGCCTTGGGCTATCACTCTCCCCTATAGGTGCATATTTAGCTGTTACTGGACAATTTGATCTACTACCTCTATTATTCTCAACCACAGTTCTATTTTGGGTGAGTGGTTTTGATATTATCTATGCCTTACAAGACGAACATTTTGATAAACGAAATAAACTCTTTTCTATACCAGTAATTCTTGGTAAAAAAAATGCACTGAGGATGTCTCGTGTTTTACATGGTATTACTGCCATCATTATAGCTTGTATTGGATTATTCTATTTTTCAAATTCTGCCTTGTATTTTATAGCATCTTCACTTTTTATTGGTTTATTAATTAATCAACATAGATTAATTAAACACAATGACCTTTCAAAAGTAAACTTGGCTTTTTTTACTAATAATGGAATTGCTTCTATTGCCTTTGGATTACTAATTATCATCGATTTAATCTGTTACTAATACCTAACTAATTATTATGTGGAATTTAACATAAATTAGTACTATGTTTTGCATAGTACCTTATTAAATATATATCTTTGTATAACATAAATATTGAAATGAAATAAATCTAAGCATGAGTATTAACTTAATTATTACATAAGATGAATATAGAAAACACAAAAGCCCAAATGCGAAAGGGTGTTTTAGAGTTTTGCATCTTGTCAATATTAAAGCGAGGCGAAGCCTATCCATCAGATATTATTGATCAATTAAAAGCATCTAAAATGATTGTTGTAGAAGGAACGATATACCCCCTACTAACCCGTTTAAAAAACTCAGATATTTTGACCTACCGTTGGGAGGAATCAAAATCTGGACCACCACGAAAGTATTACAGTTTGAGCAAAAAAGGAGAGATATTACTCATTGGGTTGGAAGACACATGGAATGAGCTTATTAAAGCCGTGAAATTAACCACAAAAACATCATCTTAATGAAAAAGACAGTTAATATTAATCTAGCAGGAATCATTTTTTACATCGATGAAGATGCTTATGAAAAATTAAACACATATCTAGGAAGAATTAAAAAACACTATAAAGATGAGGAAGGGTGTCAAGAAATTGCTTCAGACATAGAAGCGAGAATAGCAGAGTTATTTCAACTCAAAAAATGTGATATTATAAACATTAGTAAGGTAAATGAAATCATATCAATATTGGGTGAACCTGAAGTATATGAAGAAGATTATAAGCAAGAAAAAGAATTTGATTTACATAAAAACACGACTAAAAGAAATAAGAGAATTTACAGAGATACTGATAATGAAATTATTAGCGGAGTGTGCAGTGGTATCGCTGCTTATTTTAGTATAGATCCGGTTATCATAAGACTTCTTTTTTTAGTTAGTCTTCTAACAGGTTCTGGTATACTTATATACTTTATATTATGGGCAATTATCCCTGAAGCAAAAACAACCGCACAAAAATTGCAAATGAAAGGGGAAAAGGTTACTGCAGAGAACATAAAAAAAACAATTCAAAAGGAGCTCGACAGCTTTAAAAAAAATGTAGGAGATATAGAAAATAGCCACGAAGCCAATCAATTTAAACAGATCGTTAGAAACATTGCTAGTTTCTTTGTTAATATAGTCAAATACATCATTAATTTTATAGGAAAATTTATTGGCGGAATTCTCTTAATGTTAGGCCTATTTATGTCTCTAATTATATTGTCGAACCTTGTTGGATCGAGTGATTCGTTAATTAATATTAATGGTAATAGGATAGATCCTTTTAATTTATATGATTATTTCCCATTAATAATATCTGACATAAAACTTCAAGGATTTACAGTGTTTGGTCTTTTCTTATTCATTGGAGTTCCCGTAGCGCAATTGATATGGATATCTATTAGAATCCTCTTCAATACACCAAAACAACCTACTACAGTTCGAACAATACTAGGAGGAATATGGTTTGTGGGTTTGATGAGTTTGCTTTATGTCGGATCACAAACAAGTAATAACTTCAGTAATAATACCCAAGTTACAGAAAGTCTTGACTTAGAATTCATATCAGACACAGTATATTTAGATTTAAATGACAATCCTTATTTTAATATACATCAAGAAAGTCCGAGCTATTTGTTGGAGGATGAATTAAAGAGTTTATTATGTACAGATGTGACTTTGGACATTCAAAAATCAAATGAAAAAGTACCCATAATATCGATTGATAAATTTGCCAGTGGCAATAGCCAAAAAGTCGCAAAAGTAAATGCGTCTAATATCCAATATGATTTTTCGGTTTTAGCTGATGAAATTTACTTTGAAAATTACTTTGGCGTGAATGAAAAAGATGGATTTAGGCTTCAATCTGTAGCATTAACACTATATATACCGGAGGGAATGACTGTATATCTTGATGAGAACTTAAAACATTTTATATTCGACATAGAAAACACCACTAACACCTACGACAAAAAAATGATAAATAGGTATTGGAAAATGACCAGAGAAGGATTAACTTGTATAGACTGCGATTTTTAAAAATGAAAAAGCTTTATAGAAATAAAGACAATGGTAAGTTAACTGGTTTGTGTGCTGGAATGGCGGAACACTTTAACACAGATCCTATCCTATTTAGAGTGGCTTTTGTGATGGGAGTACTTATATTGGGTATAGGCATACTACCTTATATCATCTTGAGTCTTATAATCCCTGAAAGCCCGTATCAAAATTAATAGAATCCATTCTCGAATTATCATTAGCATAAGGTATACTAAACAATGGGGCGTTCTCATTTTAAATGTTTAATTTTGTATATGACAAAAAATATATTCACTTTAATTATGGGACTACTCTTTGGTTGTACTTCTGGTGAAGCCCAAGAAAGATCAAGCATACACGGCTTGTCTTACACTTCATTAACAGGAGAAAAAATAGAAATGAGCGCCTACAAAGGTAAACACATCCTCATTGTAAACGTAGCCTCTAAATGCGGCTTTACTAGCCAATACGAAGACATGCAAAAACTACACGAGCAATACAAAGATGAGCTCGTAGTTATTGGGTTTCCTTGTAATCAATTTGGTGGACAAGAGCCAGGATCTGCATCAAGTATACAAACATTTTGCAGATCTAATTTTGGCGTAGAATTTCCTATGTCGGAAAAAATAGACGTCAAAGGTGACAACCAGCATCCAATATATCAATGGCTCAGTAACAAGGAGGCTAATGGTCAAAGTTCTAGTTCGGTAAAATGGAATTTTCAAAAATATCTTATAAATCCAGAAGGACAACTTATTGACTTTTTTTTAAGTACCACTAAGCCTTTAAGTTTAAAAATTACATCGCATCTAGGTTCCTAGATTTTTTATGACAGTTTCTTTTTTTGTTGGGATACTCTCTTTTATACTGTACTACTTTTATGCCTACAGCCCAAATATAAAAAGGGAAACCATGGCTTTGTTCAGAAAAGACATTGCTTCATTTTGGTGGATACAAAGCACGCGAGCTGTAGCATTTATAGCCATGTGTATTCTGCCTTTTACATTTGAATATTTTAAAGGTAATACTTGGGATATAAAATTGATTTGGACTTCTTTAGACACTACAGCAACCCTCATTCTTGCAACATTATTAATACCACTGGGTGCCGTTAACGCAAAAAATATAATGCATTTAAAGCAGTATCCTCAAGTTCGAATGCGGCATTGGAATGCCTTACACTACATCATCAATATACTTAGCTGGGGCATTTATTTATTGGCTTATGAATACCTCTTTAGAGGCGTCTTATTTTTGGGGATACTAGCATATACCAAGCTTCACGTAGCAATACTACTAAATACAATTCTCTATGCCTTAGCACATTTACACAAGGGTAAAAAAGAAGTCTTAGGCGCTATCCCACTAGGGGTTGTATTTTGCCTTTTAAGCTATTACAGCGGAAGCTTTTGGGCGGCCTTTGTAATTCATTGGATTATGGCTGCAAATAACTTTATTTGGTCACACTACTACTCAAAGAATTAAATTTAAAATACTTCATAAAATTCTTTAGATTCTGTAAAGTTATTTGTGTAGGTTATCAATTCTGTGATTTCCTAACTAACAAAGACCGACAAATAAAATGTGAAGTATCAATTGCTTTTAGGTATTTATTCTTTATCCAACACTTACTTTTTGTAGTTATATACAATAGGCAAGCCATAAAAAAACGGAATACAAGCTCTAGATGAGATAGTATTCCGCTATAGTGGGCAATGAGGGATTCGAACCCCCGACCCCCTCGGTGTAAACGAGGTGCTCTGAACCAGCTGAGCTAATTGCCCCTATTATTTAAAATGAACGCTACTCTATGCCTTCGCAAGAGCGAGTGCAAATATAAAAATCATTTTTATTCTATCACAAGTAAAGAGATAATAATTCCTTTATTTTTAGAGTACTTCGGCTACTACAAAAGTACTTCCACCCACGAAAATTAGATCTTTTTCACTTGCACGTTCTTTGGCTTGGCGCAAGGCCTCACGAGGTAGCTCTACAACACAAGACTGTAATTGGTATTTCGCCGCCAAATCGGCCAAATCTTTTGCGGGCATTGCTCTTGGTGTAGGCGCTTCACAGAAAATATACTTTGCATCTTTGGGAAGTAATTTCAAAATGCTGTCAATATCTTTATCATTAACCATACCTAGAACCATCCAAAGTTCATTGTATTGCATTGACGTTAACTGAGCTACAATAGACTCAAAAGCAGCACTATTATGACCTGTGTCACACAATACATTAGGCTGATCAGATAGTTGTTCCCAACGACCACGAAAACAAGTATTTTCAACTACTTTTTGTAAACCTTTTTCTAGAATAACATCAGAAATAGTCCAATCTTTTTTCCTTAAAACCTCTATAGCTTTAACAACTGTTGCTGTATTTTGTGACTGACACCAGCCTTTTAAACCCGACTCCCAATGTGTTTTTTCATTTGAATGATATGCTGTTGTACCTATTGCTAAGGCTGCTGAATCTATAATTTTTTTAGATATATCGCAAGTAGTCCCGACTACTAGAGGTATGTTAGACTTTATAATACCGGCTTTTTCATAGGCAATATTTTTTATGCCTTTCCCTAGCAAATCCTCGTGATCTAAGCCCACATTTGTGATAATGCATAGCTCCGGCTCTATAATATTAGTGGCGTCTAAACGACCACCTAAGCCTGTTTCAATAATAGCAATATCTATATTTTGATTGGCAAAATATGTAAAAGCCATAGCTGTAGTCATCTCAAAAAAAGATAAGCCTATGTGTTTAAAGTGTTTTTTATTGTTTTCCACAAAATCAATAACAGCAGATTCCGATATCATGGAGTCATTAATTTTAATGCGCTCTCTAAAGTCTTTAAGATGCGGTGAGGTATAAAGCCCTACCTTATAGCCTTGTTCTTGCATGATTGAGGCGATAAGATGACTACATGACCCTTTACCATTTGTACCTGCAATATGAATAGATTTAAACTGATGATGAGGACTATCAAGAATATGCATCATCTCGTGTATTCGAGATAAATCGTTATTATAAGCCATCTTACCTTCTCGTTGGTATGAGCTAAGTTGAGAAAATAACCATTGGACAGTCTCCGTATAACTCAACATTACTCTGTTCTAAAATTGTAAATAATAGATCCTATTTGAGTTGGAGTTGCATTTGCATCAGCTAGCCAGGTGGTTTGTAATGCAGCAGCTTTGGCCTCGTTGACTAAACAAGGGGAAGTATCTGTTGTATTTTTAAGATCTAATTCAGCTTTATAGGTTTCTCCTTCTGTATTAACCCATACTCTGATAACAACTACACCAGTTTTATTGCAATTATATTTGGGTTTAGGTTTACGTATGGCTCGTCTATTAGCTAGCTCATAGCCGTCAGATGATCCTACACCTCCATCAAACTCATCATCTGTTCCTTGGATATCTCCATTAATATCACCTTGTGAGGCCTGTTCATCTTCTGCTCCTGACAAACTGGTAGTATTAGACTGAAACAAACTTGAAAGAGCTTCTTGTAACTCTTGGCTAGCAGAAGGCTGTTCTTCTTTTTTAACAATCTCCTTGTTCACTTGTGTTTGATCCGTGCTTTCTTCAATAATGGTGACGGATTCTTCCACATCCTGAGATAGCAACTCATCCACAACTTCCTCTTGCTGTGCTTCTAGATAAGAGTCATCAATTTCAGAAGGAGGGATTTCTTCATCTATAATTTCTTCTGTATGAGTTAATTCAGCATCAGCACCTATGGACTGATAACCAAATTCTATTGCAATGCCGTCTTGTATTTTAGGATCCATGTATGTTAACCCAAACGAATAAAATACAAACATTAAAACAACATGCACTATAAGGGTTATTAGTGCAGCACGGCGCTTATGCTTATCTTTAATTAGATTCATTTTTTCTGTTGGGTAGCCAATACAATTTTAAATTTATTTTTGTAGGCAATATCCATTACTTCTACCGCATATTCTATAGGAACAGTCTTATCGACTCGAAGTACTATAACTTGCTCTTGTTGATCTGATAATTTTTCTATGAGCTGCGATTCTAAATACTTTAATTCAACAACTTCTTTATCGATGAAGTATTCATAGTTTTGGTTAATAGAAACTGAAGCGCGTTGTTTTTTTATAGTTTGCGCATTGCTATTTGGCAAAATTAAGTCGAGAGCATTGGTGGTAACTAGCGTAGAAGTAAGCATAAAAAAGATAAGCAGCAAAAAAACTATGTCTGTCATAGATGACATACTAAATGCGGCATTCACTTTATTTCTAGACTTTATAGCCATAATACTTATTTAACTTTCGCAACTATTTCTAAAAAAGTCGCAGTACATTGTTCCATTTTAAATGTTGCTGTGGTGACTTTTACTACAAGTTGATTGTAAGCCAAGTAAGCCACAATACCAACTATAAGACCTGCCACAGTGGTTGTCATAGCAGTATATATTCCTTTCGATAACATCTCTACGTCAATCTGCCCACCAGCACTTGCCATTTCATGGAAAGCTAAAATCATACCTATAACAGTTCCAAGAAAACCAATCATAGGTGCTGCTCCAGAAATAGTGGCTAATGAGGCTAAGTTTTGTTCTAACTTGTATACTTCTAGCGTTGCCTGCCTTTCCATCGCTTGTTGTACATTTTGAATATCCGGTGAACACTTAACACCTTTTGAGATCATGTTAGCGGTAGGTCCTTTCGTTCTATCACATAAAGCAATAACTGCATCTAATTTACCATCAGAAAGATAGTCTTTTACTTTGTTCATGAACTGTGGGTCTTCCTTCATAGCATTTTTAATCACTTGATAACGTTCCCAAAACAAATACACTGTAAGAATGGAAAGTAAACCAAGTGAAATCATTATAATCTGACCACCTAACCCACCACTGGTAATCAATTCTATAATCGAAAGTGTCTTCTCAACTGGGGCCTGAGTTTCAGATAAATCTATTCCTAAAGAATCTGTACCTAAGGGAACTTGTAATAGAAGATTGGTCATAATAGTTTTGTATTAGCCGAATAATAACGGCAAATTACTAAAGAAATTGTAATAAGATATAAGTTCCTACACCAGAGAAGTAACCTATAAGAGCTAAGATAGAAATCTTTTTTACATACCACATAAAATCAATCTTCTCCAAGCCCATTACTGCAACACCAGCAGCCGAGCCAATAATTAGTGCAGAACCTCCTGTACCAGCACAGAAGGCTAAGAATTGCCAAAAAACACCATTCTGAGCAAAAGCACCACTCGAAGCAATCTCATACATTCCCATAGAACCAGCTACCAGCGGAACATTATCTACAATAGCTGAAAGTAATCCGATGATAATGTTAATGGAATATATGTTCCCATCAAACCATACATTTAGTAAATCTGCCATGGTCTTAAGATGATTTGCTGACTGTAAACCTGCTACGGCTAACAGAATACCCAAAAAGAATAATACTGATGCCGTATCTATTTTTCTTAAAACGCCTATAACCGATAACTGAGATTTGTCTTCTTTGTTTTTACTTCTGTGTATTAATTCTGTAACAGTCCATAAAACTCCTAAACTAAACATCATACCCATAAAAGGAGGCAAGTGAGTCCAGGTTTTAAAGATTGGAACAAAGAGTAACCCTGCCACCCCAAGAAAAAAGACTAAATTTCTTTCAAAGGCTGATGTAGGATTAATATAGTGTTCTAAACCTTCTACCCTGTTTGGCCTAGTTACCTCTCCTTTCATTGTAAAAGTAAGTATTGTTAAAGGAACCACCATAGCTACTAAACTAGGAATAAAAAGTGTTTTTATAATAGTCATCGTGGTTAACTGTCCGCCTATCCACAACATAGTTGTGGTAACGTCTCCTATAGGAGACCAAGCACCCCCAGCATTGGCCGACAGAACTACAATACCTGCAAAGAACCATCTATCGTATTTATCATCTATAAGTTTTCTTAATAAGGAAACCATCACAATAGATGTGGTTAGGTTATCTAAAGCGGCCGAAAAAAAGAAAGTTAAAACACTAACTATCCACAATAACTTAACTTTATTTTTTGTTCTAATTTTATCAGTAATTATGGCAAAACCCTCATGAGCATCTACAAGCTCAACAATTGTCATTGCTCCGAGTAAGAAAAATAAAATACTAGATATTTCACTTAAATGGTGCAGTAATTCTTCTTCAATAAAATGTTGATCTGCACCGCTCAAGACAAAGAAGGTCCAAACTAAAACTCCTGTAATTAATGCAGAAGCAGCTTTATCTATTTTAAATGGATGCTCAAATGCTATTGCTATATAACCAATAACAAAAACTGCGATCATAATTGTCAACATAGTGAAGTTTTAGTTTATCTATTAGATTTATTTAGACCAACTGTTTCAAAGCTATTTCAAAAGCTGTCTTAGCAATATTTATTTTTGAACTATTGGCGTTGTGAGTTTTTGCAATGGCCTTATAAATGGTCTCTGAAGTATCCTTGAAGATAGCCTCATCTGTCATTTCAATATTTGCTTGCATTAAGTATGCAAATACTCTGGCCATTCCACAGTTTGCTATAAAGTCAGGAATTACGGATACTTTCTCATCGGTGTACTCACCAATAGGCCCAAAAAATATGGCCTGATCAGCAAAAGGTACGTTTGCACCACAAGAAATTACTTCAAGCCCATTAGTTACCATGGTGTCTACTTGCTCTTTACTAATCAACCTAGAAGCAGCTGCAGGAATGAATATTTCAGCACCTACAGACCAAATTTTCTGATTAACTTCTTCAAAAGACATGAGTTTATCAGCATTTAAAAAATTCCCATCTTTCTGAAGAAATAAAGCTTTAATTTCTGAAAAACTAAAACCGTCAGGTTTAATCACACCACCTACTCTGTCAATAATTCCAACAACTATGGCTCCTAGTTGTGCTTGATAATATGCCGCTGCTGCACCTACATTTCCCCAACCCTGAATAATGACTCTTTTGCCTTCTATAGAACCTCCATAACAATTATAATAGTGGTTTACTGCTTCTGATACGCCATAACCTGTAATCATGTCGGCAATAGTATACTTTCCTGAGTTGTCGGGAGTATAGTTTTTATTAAATACAGGAAGTAACACACCTTCTTGCAATTGTTTAATTGCCACATCTTTTTGGTGGTCTGTTGGGTTAAAATGGCCATTAAAGACACCTTCTTGAGGGTGTAATACACCTAAATTTTTGGTGATAGGTATTACCTCGTGAATTTCGTCAACATTTAAGTCGCCACCTGTACCGTAATAGTTTTTAAGTAATGGCTTTATAGCTTTATACCAACGATTGAGAACACCTTCTTTCCTGGGATCATTTGGGTCAAAATTTATGCCTGACTTTGCACCTCCAATGGATGGTCCAGCAATAGTAAATTTAACTTCCATTGTTTTTGCAAGAGATAGAACCTCATGTTTATCTAATCCTACTCTCATCCTTGTTCCACCTCCAGCAGCTCCCCCTCGTAATGAATTAATTACAACCCATCCTTTAGCTTCAGTTTCACTATCACACCATTCAAAAACAATCTGTGGTTCTTTATTTTCGTATCGCTCAAGTAAATCTTTCATTCTCAAAAATTTCCGACAAAGTTATAAAACTAATCCATACTTTTTTAGTCTAATTTTCTATTTAAATCTTAGACAAAAAAAAACGCCGGAAGGCGCTTTTAATCTTATTTTAAACTCAATTTAAATAGCTTCTAGAGTTATTATTGCAGGCAGTAAAATATCATCATTGTATTGATAAGAAAAACTTAAATTAATTTGAGAGGAGGTAAGGCTAGAAGCAGGCAATTCATATACTTCATTTTCATTGACTACAGTTAGTATTGTTCCATCTACATACCAAGAACCTGACAAGTCAACCAATGACACCTCTTCATCAGTACATATAAGTTCATTTTCAAAAGAACTTAAGGAATTATCTTCGCCAAAAGTCAAAAGGTTATCTTGATAGCACTCAGGAACCACATCTGGAATTTCAAGTACATTAATTTGAATGTCTTCTAAGTAAGCATAAACTGATGCCATGCGCCAAACTCTAGATTGCAAAACAGTGGCTAAATCAAAAGAACAACTGCCTTCTACTTCAGCATCTGGGTTGTAATTAGAAGCTAATGGATCCATACATCCTTCAATTGATTCTGCATCTTCTTCACAACTCACAAAGCAAAAACTTAAGGCAAATAATAAGGGTAGAATGTTTCTTAATCTCATATCTTTTTTTTTGCAATTTACAATTATCCTTGAAATATCATTCCTGAAATATGATCTTTATCCGCACCAGTAACTGATGACAATACGTTTACTCTATTTAAAAACTTAAGTAATCCTAAAAACCCAAAAGCCATTGCTTCTTTACCTTCTGTTATTTCAGAACTCGCAGTACAATAGACAGATGGGTTTAGCTTGTTTAACTGGTCTATCAAAAATGTATTGTAGGCACCACCTCCAGTTATTAAAACACTTGTAAGTTGATTGTTAGTAACAACGTTTGATATTTGTTCAGCAATATGCTGCACAAAAGTCCTTAAGGAATCATGAGGGCCAAGTTTTGATTTTTCTAGCACAGGAAAAATACAGGTGTCAACCCATTCCCAAGCTAATGATTTTGGATAATGTTTTTTATAGTAAGGCAGCTCATTTAGGGTCTTTAAGGTTGGTAAATCAACACTCCCTTTTTTTGCCATATTACCTTCAGAATCATACATTAGGCCCATTTGGTTTGCGAAATGATTTAATACTATGTTTACTGGGCAAATATCAAAAGCAATCCTTTGCGAATTAATATCAAAAGAAATATTTGAGAATCCTCCTAAATTTAGACAAGCTCCATAGCTAGAAAAGAGTAGTTGGTCGACAATAGGTACCAAAGGAGCGCCCTGCCCACCTCTAGAGACATCTGCTGTCCTAAAGTCGTAAACAATAGGGGTAGAATGGGTTTTGTATATAGGCTCAGGATCACCTATCTGTAGAGTAACTCCCTGTTCTGGTTTGTGAAATATTGTATGACCGTGAGAAGCCACAAGATCGACTAAAGTGATTTTAAAATGCCTTTTAAAATCGATTAGATAAGCTGACATGAGATCTCCAAAATCAGTCGATAATTGCTTCAAGTTTTGATCTGAAATGCTTACCGCGTTACGGAGTCGATTTTGAAATGATGGCTGATAAAAATAGGTCTTAAACGCTAATATATCAAAAGACCAGTAAGAGTTTTCGGTAAACTTACAATAGGCAATATCTAGGCCGTCTAAAGAGGTTCCTGACATTAGTCCTATAACGTAATATTCCTTCATTGCTAATACATTTTTGATTAGGCTAAATTGCTCAAAAAAGCGTAATTTTGTGCATTATTACACAAAAAAACTATTTTAAAATAAATACAATGAATTTCGAATTAAGCGAAGAACATTTGATGATCCGTGATGCAGCAAGAGATTTTGCACAAACAGAATTACTCCCTGGTGTTATTGAAAGAGATGAAACCCAAAGCTTCCCAAAGGAGCAAATTAAGAAAATGGGAGAACTAGGATTTATGGGAATGATGGTTTCTCCTGAATATGGAGGTGGTGGAATGGACACAATATCTTACGTTTTAGCAATGGAGGAAATTTCAAAAGTAGATGCTTCGGCATCTGTTATCATGTCTGTAAATAATTCTTTGGTATGCTGGGGTATAGATAAATTTGGTTCTGAACAACAAAAACAAAAGTATTTATCTCGCTTAGCTTCAGGAGAAATTATTGGTGCATTTTGTCTTTCAGAACCGGAGGCTGGTTCAGATGCAACTTCTCAAAAAACAACAGCAATTGATAAGGGTGACCATTATCTGTTAAACGGCACAAAAAACTGGATCACAAACGGTAATTGTGCCCAAGTGTGTATTGTCATAGCTCAAACTGATATCGCTAAAGGACATCGAGGAATTAATGCTTTGATTGTTGAAAAAGGAATGGATGGCTTTATTGTTGGTCCAAAGGAAAATAAAATGGGTATTCGAGGCTCTGATACTCATTCGCTAATGTTTACTGATGTTAAAGTCCCTAAAGAAAATAGAATTGGTGCAGATGGTTTTGGTTTTAAGTTTGCAATGCAAACACTTTCAGGTGGTCGGATTGGGATTGCATCACAAGCTTTAGGAATCGCCTCTGGAGCACTAGAATTGTCATTACAATATTCAAAAGAAAGAAAATCTTTCGGCAAACCCATATGTGAACATCAGGCCATTGCCTTTAAACTGGCTGATATGGCTACCGAGGTAGAAGCTGCCAGATTATTATGCTTAAAAGCTGCTTGGCAAAAAGATTCAGGGATTAACTTTTCGGAATCTAGCGCTATGGCAAAATTATTCTCTGCTGATAAAGCCATGAGGATAGCAACAGAAGCTGTTCAGGTTCACGGAGGTTATGGTTATGTTAAAGAATACCATGTAGAACGATTAATGAGGGATGCGAAAATTACTCAAATTTATGAGGGTACATCCGAAATTCAAAAAATCGTTATTTCAAGGTCTATTTTGAAATAAATAGCAGTATTCCTGTTATTTCAAACCAAAATTATTTTAACGTATTTGTGCCTAAACAAAACTGTGTTTGAGTCTTGTAGGCACCAATTGTCAATTTATCTACACACACTCTTACAGTGATTGATACTATAATAACACTAAATATCCTCAATAGATTTTGATATTTCATTCTTATAATATTGCTAAATATAATAACACACAAAAGTACTTTGCTGGCTTATCAATAAAAATGTATATTTGCAAACTCTCTTCGAGAAAGAGGATTATTAATTAACTGGGTTTCGGACCCTTATAACAATTAACTATTATGGCAACAAAAATTAGATTACAACGCCACGGAAAAAAAGGTAAACCTATTTACCACATTGTAACAGCTGACTCACGTTCAAAAAGAGATGGACGTTACATAGAAAAGCTTGGATTGTATAATCCGAACACCGCTCCTGCAATTATAGATCTTAACCATGACAGAGCTCTTTACTGGGTTCAAGTTGGTGCCGTACCAACAGATACGGTTAGGTCTATATTATCTTATACAGGAGTATTGATGAAAAAACATCTTTTAGACGGAGTTAAAAAAGGTGCTCATACTGAAGAGCAAGCATTAGCAAAGTTCGAATCATGGTTAGAAGAAAAAGCTAAATCTATTAGCAATGCAACTAGCGCTATCGAAAAAACAAAAGCTGAAGCTGCTGCAAAATCTTTAAAGGCTGAACAAGAGGTTAGAGCGACTAGAGAAGCTGCTATTGCTGCTAAAAACTCACCTGCTGTTGAAGAAGCACCTGCTGTTGAGGAAGCACCTGCTGCTGAAGAAGCACCTGCTGTTGAGGAAGCACCTGCTGTTGAGGAAGCACCTGCTGTTGAGGAAGCACCTGCTGCTGAGGAAGCACCTGCTGCTGAAGAAGCACCTGCTGCTGAGGAGGCATAAAAAGAATGAAACAAGAGGATTGTTATTTTATTGGTCATATAAGTCGTAAACACGGATATAAAGGTGACCTACTTATAAAGTTAGACGTTGATAATCCTATTAGATATAAAAATTTGGAATCGGTTTTCGTTGAGATAAAAGGAAAACTGGTTCCATTTTTTTTGAGCTATTGTAAATTAAACCAAAAAGGCTTTTTGCATGTTCATTTTGAGGGTGTCGACAATGACTCTATGGCAACAAAACTATGTAAGTCAGGCTTATACCTTCCTCTTAGCTTCCTTCCGCCACTTAGTGGTAATAAATTTTACTATCATGAAATAGAAGGCTATAAGGTGTTCGATAATAGATATGGCGAACTAGGAATTGTAAATAATGTAGTAAACCAAAAAATCCAACCTCTTTTTTCTATAGACAATAGTGGTGTTGAGATACTTGTACCAATTAATGATGAGATATTAGTTAGTTTAGATCGTGAAAAAAAAGAACTACTATTAGATTGTCCACAAGGATTAATAGAGGTTTATTTAAATAAGGATGAAAATGTCTAAAAAAAATAAGCGTAAAAACCTAACTGGTATTGTATTCTCTACAAATAACGACTACGAGTATAATTATGAAGAAGACCAAGAGGAAGAAACTTTAGAGCCGGAAAAACAAGATTTACGAGTTCTTTTGGACCGTCTTAAAGGAGGGAAAGTACTCACCGCTGTCATCAATTTTGTTGGAACTAAAGAAGACCTTAAGAAATTAGGAAAAGAGCTCAAAAGCAAATGTGGTGTAGGTGGTTCTGTGAAAGATGGCGAGATCTTAATTCAAGGTGATTGTCGGGATAAGGTCATTAATATATTACATCAAAAAGGATACAGAGCAAAAAGAAAAGGCAGTTAATTAGATATTAATTTCTCAAGACTTTAATTCATATAATTTCACCAAACAATCAATAGAATAGTCTATATCTTGCTTTGTATTAAATCTTGAAAAAGAAAATCTGATTGTTGGGCGTTCCATTGGAGCATCTATACCTTTTAAAACATGTGATCCAATATTGGCTCCAGATGTACATGCAGATCCTCCAGAACAAGCTACCCCCATGATATCCATATTAAACAACAACATAGAAGCAATATTTGTTGGTGGCAATGATATGCTAAGAATAGTATATAGACTCCTTGCTAAATTACTACAATCTGCATTGTATTTAACATCAGGGATGGCTTTGTTTAAGGCAGCTATCATATATGACTTAAGTTGAATAATATGTGTTTGATGCTCCATCAAATTATCTAACGAAACATCCATAGCTTTTGATAAACCCACAATTCCATATACATTTTCTGTACCAGCTCTCATATTTCTTTCTTGAGAGCCCCCGTGTATAATAGGGTTAATTTTTATGTCATTTTTAACATACAAAAAACCTACTCCTTTAGGCCCGTGAAACTTATGGGCAGAACAAGTCAAAAAATGGACTTTATCTAACTCCTGCAAGTCAAATCTGTAATGTGACATAGTTTGAACAGTATCTGAATGAAAGTAAGCATCGTATTTATGACATATTTCAGAGACTCTTTCTAATGGCAAAAGATTCCCGATTTCGTTATTAGCATGCATCAAAGAGACTAGCGTCCTAGGACTTTTAATGAGGAGCTGCTCTAAATGATCAAGGTCAATATGACCTTTTTCGTCAAGATGGACATAACTCACCTCCACAAGACCGGCACATTGCATTTCTTCTACAGTATGACTAACTGCGTGGTGTTCAATAGTAGAAGTAATTATATGTTTTACACCTAAATCTCTGACTGCACATTGAATTGCCATGTTGTCAGCCTCCGTTCCTCCAGATGTGAAAAATAATTCACCAGGAGCACAATTTAAATGCCTAGCAATATTTTTTCTAGAACGCTCAATCAATGAACGTATCTTTCTTCCATAAAAGTGGGTTGAAGACGGGTTTCCAAATCCATCTTTCAAAACAGGAAGCATAGCTTCAAAAACCTCAGGATCTAATTGAGTTGTAGCAGCATTATCTAAATATACCTTCATATCAATTCTTTAACCTCTTGGATAAACCTATCAGCTAGTTTTTTTGAATTATCAACACTTGTACTCTCTGTATAAACTCGAATTATTGGCTCCGTATTAGACTTTCTTAAATGTACCCACTCATCATCAAAATTTATTTTCACACCGTCGGAGCAATCAATATTATATTGAACGTACTTTTCAGCCATCTTAGAAAGCAAATCATCTACATCTATGGTAGGAGTTAATTGTATTTTTTCTTTTGACATAAAATAATCATTATACCAAGAACGCAACTCTGAACAAGATACTCTAGACTCGGCTAAGTGGGTAAGAAATAGAGCAACTCCAACAAGAGCATCTCTTCCGTAGTGTAGTTCTGGATAAATTACTCCACCATTACCTTCACCTCCAATGGGGGCATCAACTTGTTTCATTTTTGCTACTACATTAACTTCTCCTACTGCCGAAGCAAAATAGGGTACGTTGTGGGAATCACTTACATCCTTGAGCGCACGCGAAGAAGACATATTAGAAACTGTAGGACCCTTTTTGGATTTTAAAACGTGATCAGCAATAGCCACTAAAGTATACTCTTCCCCAAACATATCTCCATTTTCTGAAACTATAGCCAACCTGTCAACATCAGGGTCAACCACAAAACCTAAATCAGCTTTAACTTCAACAACTTTGGAACATAAGTCTGTTAAATGCTCTGCAAGAGGTTCCGGATTGTGAGGGAACTGCCCGTTTGGCTCACAATATAACTCAACAACTTCAACACCCATCTGCTCAAGTAAGCGAGGTAAATAAATGCCTCCTGAAGAATTAACAGCATCAACAACTACTTTAAATTTGGCATTTTTCACCAAACTAACATCAACTGTAGACAATTTTAGTACGTCATCAATATGTCGTTGAAGGAAGTCCTTTTGAGTTATTGTTCCTATGTGATCAATGTCTGCAAAAAGAAAGTCTTCTCTGTTTGCAACATCTAATATATGTACACCATCTTCTGAGGAAATAAATTCACCTTTTTCATTCAGTAACTTTAATGCATTCCATTGTTTTGGATTATGACTAGCGGTAAGTATAATTCCTCCTTGGGCTTTTTCTATCGGAACAGCTATTTCAACTGTTGGTGTTGTGGTTAATCCAAGGTCAATAACGTGTATTCCTAAAGCTTGAAGACTTGACTGCACTAAACTCTGTATCAAGGATCCAGATATTCTAGCGTCCCTTCCTACAACTACTATAGGATTTGAAGCCTCACGCTCTTTAATCCACATACCATAGGCAGAAGCAAATCTCACTACATCTAACGGTGTAAGATTATCCGAAACTCTTCCACCAATAGTACCTCTGATTCCAGAAATTGACTTTATTAATGTCATTGTTATTTTTTTTACAAATATAATTATAGATTTAATGCATATAAGCTAAGATTAACATAAAGAATTAACAAATAATATATTTTAGATAATATATATAAAATTACAGGGTAGACTTGCTAAACTATCGTAATTTTGATGATAGACAAAGACCTAATTGTGAACTTTTTTGTGAATAAGTTAATGTTAAATATATGAATGCAGTCTATAAAAGCGTTAAGTTTATTACTGTTTTTTAAAAACTCTAAAAAAGACACTAACCCCTAAGTATGAGATACAAATCAAATGAAAATGAACACAACACTGAGGAATTGATCATTCGGTATGAAAAAATGATGAATGGTACGTCTCATTTCTTTTTTGATTCTCATGAGTTTGAAGAGATCGCTGATCATTACATCGACAAGGGTTTACTTGGTGAAGCTATGAGCTCTATGGATATCGCATTTAAACAATATCCTTTTTCGGCAAATTTTTTAATAAAAAAAGCACAAATACTTACACTACTCGAACGATTAGAAGAAGCAGGGAATGCCCTAGAAATAGCGGAAACCCTAGAGCCAAGTAATGCAGATTTATTCATAGCAAAAGGGTCTATTCTCTCAAAAGAAAGAAAACATCAACGCGCCCTTAAATATTTTCATAAAGCAAAAAAGTTATCAGAAGAACCTCTAGACTGCTATCCATTTATCGCATTTGAATACCAATGTTTAGGAATGTTTCAAGAAGCAATAAAATATCTGTCTAATTTTCTAAAAGAAGAACCCAAAGACGATATTTCTTTATTCAATATTGCCTACTGTTTCGATAGAGCTGAATGCTATTCTGAGGCGATAGATTTTTTCACTCTCCAAACTAACCGTGCACCTTATTGTGAACTAACATGGTACCACTTAGGATTATTTTACAACAAAACAAATCAGCACGACAAAGCGATTTCGGCCATTGACTTTGCCCTACTTATTGATGATTGCTTTACTGCAGGTTACCACGAGAAAGCAAGAAGCTTAACTCATCTTCATAAATATGAAGAAGCTATACAAACATACCTTCTTACTTTTGCTTTTGAGGAAGCTACAGGTTACACCTACTTAAAAATTGGTCTTGCTTACAAAGAACTTAAACAATACAAGCAAGCTATACGCTACTTAACAAAAGCCTGTCATGAAGACCCTCAATTATCAGAAGCATGGTTAGAGATTGGTCTTTGTTTCAATGCATCATCAAATCATCAAGAGGCATTAGTAAACATCAACAAAGCCTTAGCCTTAAACCCTGAAGATACAGAATATATTCATATTCAGGCGCGAACTCACTACAAGCTCGGATTACTAGCCGAAGCAGATTTTGGGTACCAAAAACTGATAGAGCTTAACTATATTGATGTATCAGTATGGATGGAGTATGCCGAATTACTATATAAATTAGGTGAACGAAATGAAGCTATTCACACCTTAAAACAAGGTCTTATTCACCATGTAAACCACACAGAACTCCTCCTTAATCTTTCTGCCTTTTTGTATTTAGACAATCAACTACCACTATCATCTAAATACATGAAGAAAACAAAAGATTTAAACTCAAATATCATAGAACTAGTTTCTAAACACCTACCCTATTTAAAAAATGACATTATTTTTCAACAACTAATTAAACAATGCTAAATGAATTTTTATTTACCAGACATTCCAGAAAGAGCTATTAAACCCCGAAATAGTGGTTTAACCATGGTTATGGATAAAGGGTTAAGCATAGGAGAAGCAACAAATATGATTTCCGCATCATCAAAACACATAGATCTTATAAAACTCGGTTTTGGTACAGCTTATTTAACCGAAAATATAACTCAAAAAATCAAACTATACCAAGAAGCAAATTGTAAGGTTTATTTGGGAGGGACATTGTTCGAAGCTTTCATTGCAAGAAATATGTTTAAAGAATATGTAGCGCTTATCGATACATATCACATTGATACTGTAGAGGTTTCAGATGGCTCTATTACATTAGATCATGATAAAAAGTGTGAATATATAAGTGAACTTTCAAAAAAAACAACCGTATTGTCGGAAATTGGATCTAAAAGCGCAAACGTTCTTATACCACCTTATAAATGGATTGAAATGATGGATAAAGAACTTAATGCAGGCTCATGGAAAGTTATTGCGGAAGCAAGAGAAGGTGGTAATGTGGGTATTTGTTTAGATAGTGGTGAAATAAGATCTGACCTGATCGAAGAAATTTTAACAAAAATTCCCAAAGAAAAAATCCTTTGGGAAGCACCTCAAAAATCTCAGCAGGTTTGGTTTATTAAACTAATGGGAGCAAATGTAAACTTAGGTAATATTGCACCTAACGAAGTGATACCTCTAGAATGTTTAAGACTCGGTTTACGGGGAGATACATTTTTTGATTTTATAAAAAAATAATGAAAACAATGAGCGTAATTGAGCTTAAAAAGAAGCTCAACGAAAATAATTCTGAAAACATACAGGTGATAGACATCAGAGAACCTTATGAATATGAAGATGGTGCTATTAGCAACCTTAACATTCCATTAGATAAAATGATGAATTCCGTTCACCGTATCTCCAAAAGTTGCCCAGTTGTTATTTATTGTCAATCAGGTAGAAGAGCAGAGTCAATCATATACATGTTAGAAAAAGAATACGACATAAAAAATCTTTACAACCTAGAAGGTGGGTATACGGCCTTTATAGAAGAATAATATGATCAATAAAAAGATAATAGACTTTCTTTTAATAACGCTAAAAGGCTTTGCCATGGGAGCCGCAAATGTAATTCCAGGTGTTTCTGGTGGCACATTAGCTTTAATTACTGGAATCTACCAAAAATTAATATTATCATTAAAATCCTTTGATGGCCTTGCTTTAAAACTATTATTTAAGGGCAAATTAGGTGAATTAATTAAACATATAAATGGTGTTTTTTTACTTTCATTACTTTTGGGTGTAGGAGCAAGTATTTTTAGCATAGCTATATTATTTGACTATCTACTTGTAGAACATCCTATAGAAATATGGTCGTTTTTCTTCGGACTCATCTTAGCATCTGTATACTATGTAGGACTTACAGTGGACAAGTGGACTAATACAACTAAATTATTTTTTGTTTTAGGAACAGGGGTAGCTTTAACACTCGCCACCTTAAATCCTGCACCTACTACTAATGAAAATTACATTTTTGTATTTATCTGTGGTATTATAGGTATTAGCGGCATGTTACTTCCAGGATTATCAGGCTCCTATATCTTAATGTTAATGGGGAATTATAAGCTTCTAATGGTTGATTCAATTAATGCACTATCAACTAGCTTAAAGATGTTATTAAGTGGTGATATATCATTTCTACAAAATCCTGAAATGACAAAAAACCTGATTCTTTTTAGTCTGTTTCTCTTTGGTTCAATATTTGGCTTGCTAAGTTTTTCAAGAGTTATTGCATGGATATTTGAACGATACAAAAATGAAACTATTTCCTTACTTACAGGATTTGTATTTGGCTCATTAGCCATCATTTGGCCTTGGAAAAATGAAATCAGGCATAATAGCTTACTGGATAGGAATGGAGAAGCTATGATTATAGCCTATGAGAGATATATGCCCACTCTTAGCATCGACAACCTTATTCCATTTGGTTGTATTTGTGTTGGTGTTTTATGTATTTGGGGAATAGAAAAAATGGCAGAAACCAAAGCGAAATGAAAATATTCGGCTTAATAGGTAGTAAATTAGACCATTCATTCTCTAAAAGTTATTTTGAGAACAAATTTAAAAGTTTAGGCTTAGATTATTCATACGCAAATTTTGAATTAGCAGATATAAGTGATTTAAAAAAACTACTGAGCAACAAAAATTTGTCAGGTTTAAATGTAACGATACCATATAAGGAATCTTGTATAGCCTATTTAGACTCACTTAGTAAAGCAGCAAAACAAATTGGGGCCGTAAACACGATACACTTCAATGGAGAACAGGTTATTGGTCATAATACAGATTATATAGGGTTTACAAAATCTATAAAACCTTACTTTACAAATCAGATGAGTAAAGCACTAATCTTAGGAACAGGAGGTGCATCTAAAGCCGTGTATTTTGCACTAAAAAAGTTAGGCGTAGATTGCTTGAAAGTATCTAGAAATCCGAATGACACTCAGTTAGGATACAATGACCTAACGGAACTTGTACTTAAACATCATTTATTAGTGGTAAACACAACACCTATTGGAACAAAACCAAATATAGACGAATGTATTCAATTTCCTTTTCAATATTGCAGCAAAAATCATTTGTTTATAGACTTAATATACAATCCTGAAGAAACATTGTTTCTAAAAAGGGCAAAAAAGCAAGGTGCAAATATACTTAATGGCTACTCAATGCTTTGCCATCAAGCAGATGCGTCTTGGGAATTGTGGAATACTTAAAGATATTCTAACTTTAGAATAGAAATATCTTTTTTTAAGCGGAGCATATCTTCTGGACTTGTTCCATCATAATAACCTCTTATTCTTTGTTTTTTGTCCATTAACATAAAGTTTTCAGTATGAACAAAATCTCTTTCTCCTCCGTCACCTTCTGTTAAGACAGCAAAATAAGACTTCCTCGCTAAATCGTAAATATCAGGCTTAGAACCTGTAAGCATAAGCCACTTCGTGTGATCTATACCATAATCATCAGCATAACTTTTTAACACTTCCACGGAATCAATTTCTGGATAAACAGTGTGAGAAACAAACATAATTTCATCATCATTAATATAAAAATCGTGAAGTTTTTTCATCTCACTAGTCATTACAGGGCAAATATTACCACAAGTGGTAAAAAAGAAATCGGCAACATATATCTTACCATCTAAGTCTTGTAAACCAATTGTATCTCCTAACTGGCTGTATAATTTAAATGGAGCAATACTATGCTCTAAAGCGTTACCACGAACAGACTCATCAACCAATTTAGGGTTTACGTCTGATGGTTGATATACCTTGAGGACAGGATCGTTCTTTATCATGGGGTAAACAAATATTACTCCAATCAAAAGAATTGCACCAAAAATTAATAATCTATTTTGCTCTCCTTTTTTACTTGCCATATTTATTTATTTTGATACAAATTTAAGTATAAATTAGGCTTCTCAAAAAGAGCTTTTCTGTTTTATTTGACAAATTGTTTAGACAATTTTTTATTTTTTGGACCCTCAATATAGTCGTAGAATCCCTCGCCTGATTTTAGCCCTAACTTTCCTGCAGTAACCATATTTACTAATAACGGACATGGGGCGTATTTAGGATTGCCAAATCCATCATGTAAAACTTCAAGTATAGACAAACAAACATCTAAACCAATAAAATCAGCTAAGTGAAGAGGACCCATAGGGTGAGCCATACCTAACATCATAACAGTATCTATTTCTTGTACTCCTGCAACACCCTCATACAAAGTGTAAATAGCTTCATTAATCATAGGCATCAATATTCGATTTGCAACAAAACCAGGATAATCATTTACTTCTACGGGTGACTTTTTCAAATCTTTAGAAAGTTGCATAATCTGTGATGTGACAGCCTCAGAAGTTGCATATCCTCTAATAATTTCAACCAATTTCATTACTGGAACAGGATTCATAAAATGCATACCAATTACCTTTTCAGGCCTGTTGGTAACTGAACCTATTTTAGTAATTGAAATAGAGGATGTGTTAGATGCTAAGACAACATGTTCATCACAAATTTCATCGAGCTCTTTGAAAATATTTAGCTTAACTTCCATATTCTCAGTAGCGGCTTCAACAACTAAGTCAACTCCTACAACCCCTTCATTAATTTTGGTGAAGGTTGATATATTACTGAGGGTGGAATCTTTATCTTCTTGGGATATTTTCTCTCTTTTAAGCATTCTATCAAGGTTCTTTTCGATAGTTATCATGCCTCTTTCTAAGGATGCTTCTGAAACATCAATTAACGAAACCTGGTACCCAGATTGTGAAAAAGTGTGGGCAATACCATTTCCCATGGTACCTGCACCAATAACAGCAATTTTTTTCATTTTCTACTTTCCTCTTCCTTGGAAGACTATTTTAAAGGTGTATATCAAAACTTTTATGTCGTTAAATATCGACATATTTTCTATATAAATAATATCGTACTTAAGACGTTGAATCATTTCTTCAACTGTACTAGCATAACCAAATCGAACCATACCCCAGGATGTAATTCCAGGCTTAACTTTATTAATATGCCTATAATAAGGAGCCAGCTTCATAATTTTATTGGCATAATATGCTCGTTCAGGTCTCGGGCCAACAATTGACATATCTCCCTTCAGTACATTCCAAAACTGAGGTAATTCATCAATCCTATATTGCCGCATTATTTTCCCCCATCTCGTGATACGAGGATCATCATCACTAGAAAGTTGTGGTCCGTTTTTTTCAGCATCTATAACCATAGATCTAAACTTAATAATTTTGAAAGGTTTTGTATGAATGCCTACACGTTCTTGCCTATAGAATATAGGACCTCTAGAGCTTAACTTAACTAATGAGATAGAAATTATAAAAATAGGGAGTAAAACGATAATTGCTAAAAATGATAATAAAACATCCATACACCGCTTAAGTGTAAACTGCCAAACAGGCATCAAATCGTGCTTGATTTCCATTAGTGGTACATCAAACATAGATTTCATTTTGACTGTACCTGCTAAAATATCATAATTATTAGGTTTCACTTTTATGATCACATCCTGCCCTTCTAGAATGTTTATTATTTCTTCTAATATTTCATATTGCTCAGATCGCTCGATAGCTATAAGAACTTCTTCTATATTTTTAGACTTTATGACTTCTAATAATTCTTTATAAGATCCTAGGTATGGAATATGTGATTTAAGTTGATAACCTTGATCATCCATTCCATTTACAAAACCAACAATTAAATTACCACCTGATTTTTTACTACTCGTAAGATCTGTATACATTGCTAGTGCACTACTAGAGCCTCCAACAATAATAGTTTTGAAACCTATCTCTCGGTTGTGTATGCGACGCACAGTTCGAGATGTAAAGACAAACCTAAGTAAGTAGGTTATACTAAAATGAATGGCAAATAGTGTGCTAACAGAGTTGTAATAGTTTTTGTAGCTAATGATAATATCATCTAATAATGCCACAAAGAAGATAATGATAACACCAAAAAATGTTTGTATTATAGTCTGCCCGAGTTCTTGAAGCCTCGATTTTCTGTATACTTCTCGATAATAACCAAAAAGGGTATATAATATTAACCAAAATGCAGATATAGAAAGCATGCCATACCACAATTTGGGATCATACATAAAGCTTAATTCTGTTTTTGACCAACCAGTTTCTATGATATTTTTTCTATAATAGTAAAATAAGAACCAAGCTATAGAGGCCGACAATAGATCTAACAAAACATACTTAAAGCGTTGTATGTTTTTATTCATTACTCGTCGTGAAGCCATTTGATATTGTCAAAATGAAATGAAGCAGATTCTGAAGAGTTCGACTTTACGGCACCTATGAATATTCCAAACGCATCAACTGAAGTTCCAAGATTAATCTGAGGTGTCATGTGAATGTATATCTTATTCCATTCTTGACTTGGAGCAATCTGGATAGATTCGTACTTATTAACAATCCCTGAAGAGGCGTCTTTTATTGCAACACCCACTTTAAAAGAATGATCACATTTGTAGTCTAATTCTAAATATGTTGCGTTATAAATAGTATTAATAAAAATGAATTCTGAACTGATAAATTCAAAGAAGTTTTGGTTCTGATCTAAATAAACCGCACCACTTCCATAACCTTCAAAAACAAGACTATCGACATTTGTTTTAATTAATGATGTATCACTGTTGTCAGAAGGTTCAAGAATTGTTCCAGCATCTTCAAAATCTTCTAAAAGTAAAAGCTCAACATCCTCGTATCTGGTTATCGCTTTTACAGACACAGTACTATCTCTAAATAATTCTATATTATTATTGTTAACTAACTGATAATCGTCACCATTATTCATATATAATTCTGCTCGATCATAAAATGGATAGCGAATTCGTGTAGCTGATATTCCATTAGCTTTGATACCAGCATATACAGAGAACTCATGGACTCCTGAATCTAATATTGGAATGGTACATGGGAGTTCAAAAGCACCTAAAAAGATACCATCCATGGTTATCCATGCATCAGTAATTTTGTTTGAAGCGCTTCCTTCTACAGAGTTAGTTTCTACTTCAATACTTTCTATTGTTAGATAAGAAGGGACCTCAGCTTCATACAAACTTTTATCACAGGCACTAAAAAGTCCTAAGCAGACAAACAAAAATAAATACGACTTAAACATTCGATAAGGTTTTAACGATTCTATCATTTACTTTATCTATTATGATATGTGCTATGCGTAAAGCTTCGCAACCCTCATTTAACGTAACTAATGGATCTTTATTATCTATTATTGACCGCGCAAAATTACGCAATTCTTCTTGTATAGCATTTACATCTTTAATTTTAGGTTTTTTCAAGTGTACAGATTTTTTTGTTCCATTACTATCTACTTGAATATTATAGGCTAAAGGGTTCCATCTTTGAGCTTCACCTAAGTGAACAATTTCGGTTTTCTTATCTAAAAAATCTATTGCTACGTATGCATCCTTTTGAAAAATTCGAGTTTTTCGCATATTTTTTAATGACACTCTACTGGCTGTTAAATTGGCAACAGCACCATTCTCAAATTCTATTCGAGCATTTGTAATGTCAGGAGTATTACTTGCTACAGCTACCCCTGAAGTACTTACGTGGATAACCTCAGAATTTACAATATTTAAAATAATGTCTATATCATGTATCATCAAGTCTAATACAACAGAGACATCTGTTCCTCTAGGGTTAAATTTTGCCAAGCGGTGCGTTTCTATAAATAAAGGCTTATTAATAAATGGTTTTGCAGCAGTAAAAGCTGGATTAAAACGCTCTACATGACCAACTTGAACCTTCAGACTTTGAGTAGAAGCTATTTTGATTAACTCTTCTGCTTGATTAACAGTTGTTGTAACAGGTTTTTCAATAAATACGTGCTTACCTTTTAACAGACTTTTTTTTGCATAATCAAAATGTGTTAGTGTAGGAGTTACTATGTCGATTACATCTACCAAATCCAGCAACTCATCTACATCAGAATAATAGTTTAAACCAAACTGTTCTTGTACATGAGTTGCCTGTGCTTTATCACTATCATGAAAGCCAACTAAATTAAAATCTTGAATTGTCATCAACAACTTAATGTGAATGACTCCTAAATGGCCAGCTCCTACAACTCCTACTTTGATCATATATAAGGTGTATTTTCAACAAAATTAACTTAATACTAAACAATCAAAAGAGCTATTATGCTATTTTTGTTCACAATTTACACCCAATAATTAAGATGAACCTAATAGACAAGCCTAAACATAAAGGGAAAAGGAAAAAATTAGTTTCCGAATTAGCATCTCTTGGTATTGAGTGTGAGAAAGTTTTAAAAGCATTTAATAAAGTTCCAAGACATTTGTTCCTAGACAGCTCTTTCGAGGAGTTTGCTTATCAAAACCAAGCCTTTCCAATAGAGGTAGAACAAACTATCTCTCATCCATATACAGTAGCCTTTCAAACAGAAACATTACAAATTAAAAAAAAAGATAAAGTATTAGAAATTGGTACAGGTTCTGGATTTCAAACTGCAATACTACATCAACTAGGAGCATCTGTATTCAGTATCGAGCGCCAGCACATTCTTTACGATAAAGCTAAAAGCCTACTTCATCAACTTAGGGTTAATGCTAAGTTATTTTACGGAGATGGCTATGAAGGACTCCCAGACATAGCACCTTTTGATAAAATCATTATTACAGCAGGCGCACCTAGTATTCCAAAAAAACTATTTAAGCAACTGAAAATTGGAGGTATGATGATTATTCCTTTGGGAGAAGATAAACAGATTATGACTTTGATTATTAAGACCTCAAATAATGATTATGAACACATAGAATATGGTAATTTCAATAAAGAATTCTTCAAATTTGTTCCTATGCTGAAGGATAAAAGATAAAAAGAGCCATCATAATTTTAAAATTTTTCATAATCCAGAGAGCTTGTAAGCAACAAATAACGCTTTTAAAGGAGTTATAAACAATACCCTCAAGCCTTACCAACACTATCCAAATAACGCTTTTCAACACACAACTGTTAATAAGCGAATTGTTGCACTCTATTTTAGAGTGCCATTTTTAGTGAAATTGCGATTGTAAAAACAATTACAAACTAAATCAATTATTTATGAAGAAGTTAATTACATCTTTATGCGCATTTGCACTAACGTTTAGTGTGGCAAACGCACAGGACTACACACCAAAAGCTGGTGATTGGTCTATTAGTACAGACGCAAGTTCTGTATTAACTTATGTTGGAAATTTATTTAATAGCAATGCCGTTGCTCCAACAACTGACTTTACAAACGACTACGCAGTAGTTGGTAAAATGTTCACAGACGACAATACAGCTTGGCGTGGACAATTAAACATCGGCTTAATGTCATCAGACCCAGACACTACAGACGCAGCGTCATCAAGCTTTGACCTTGTATTAGGTTTAGGTAAAGAATTTCGTAGAGGTGGTGAAAGACTCCAAGGTTACTATGGGTACCAAGCAATGATGATGCTAAGTAGTGCATCTGAAGATGATACAAATGGAGATGAAATCTACTCGGAATCTATGTTTGGATTTGGAGCAAATGGGTTTATCGGTGTTGAATACTTTGTGAAACCTAAAATGAGTTTAGGTGCTGAGTATACACATGGATTAAGCTTCATGTCTGGTGATGACGCATCTGAGTTTGATATCAGTGGTGCATCAACAGCAATTAGAATGAACTTTTACTTCTAGTAAGTTATTAATAAATTAAGGGGAGCACGAAAGTGCTCTTTTTTTTTTTGCGTTAAAAAGATTTCATAGCTCGGTCCATCTGCCTCTTGTCATCTTTCTGCTTAAGGTCTTGCCTTTTGTCATACAGCTTTTTTCCTCTAGCTAATGCAATGTCAAGTTTTACCCAACCTTTATTGTTAATAAATATCTTAAGTGGCACAATTGTTATACCGATATCTTGAAGTGCTGCACTTATCTTTTTAATCTCTCTCTTATTTAACAATAATTTTCGTAGCCTCTTAGGCTCATGATTTTGATAAGAGCCGTAAGAATATTCAGCAATATACATCCCCGTAATCCAAACTTCGCCTTCTTTCTCGTAACAAAAAGCCTCGGTAAGATTGGCATTTCCTTGTCTTAGAGACTTTACCTCTGTTCCCTGCAATTGGATACCAGCAGTAAACGACTCAAGTAATTCATACTCAAAACGCGCCTTTCTATTTACAATTGAAATAGACTGAGATGTAGCTTTATTGACCATTACTGTCGATTTTTCTTCCAGTTTGAACGGTGTGTGGTTTTACCGGATAAATTAGATTTAGACTCTTGATTATGGAACAACTTAGAAACAAACCATGCGGCTACAAATTGTTCTTGATCACTTGGCCCATCTAGGTATTCTGGTTTAAAGTGTTTAGAAACAAAATGGGTATCAAAATTACCACTAGTAAAAGCCTCATGCCCCATAACATATGCACCAAAATCTAGGGTTGTTTGTACACCTACAATCTCATAGTCAGTGATAGCTCGTTTCATTCTCTCAATAGACTCTTGACGATCTTTTCCATAGGTTATCAACTTAGAAATCATAGGGTCATAATAAATAGGTACCTCCATACCTTGTTCAAATCCATCATCGACACGTACTCCTATTCCACCTGGTCTTTTGTATTTCTTTAAAGTACCAATATCTGGCAAAAAATTATTGCGAGCATCTTCTGCATAAACTCTTACTTCTATAGCATGACCTGAAATAGATAGATCTTCTTGACTAAATGTTAATTTTTCTCCTCTAGCGACTAAAATTTGTTGCTTTACTAAGTCTATACCAGTAATCATTTCTGTAACTGGATGCTCCACTTGAAGCCTTGTGTTCATTTCTAAGAAGTAAAAGTTTTTGTTCTCATCTAATAAAAACTCTACGGTTCCTGCGCCTACATATTCACAAGCGCGAGCAACATTCACAGCACATCTTCCCATTTCTTCTCTCAACTCAGGTGTTAATACTGAAGACGGTGCTTCTTCAACAACTTTTTGATGCCTTCTTTGTACCGAGCACTCTCTTTCAAAAAGGTGTACTATATTCCCGTGCTTATCAGCTAATACTTGAATTTCGATATGTCTTGGTGAGGCCACATATTTTTCAATAAAAACAGCACCATTACCAAATGCCGAAACAGCTTCACTTACAGCCAACTTCATCTGTTCTTCAAACTCTGCTTCTTTCTCAACAATTCGCATTCCTTTACCGCCTCCTCCTGCAGAAGCTTTAATAAGAATGGGAAAGCCAATTTTTAAAGCTACTTTTTTTGCATCAGACACATCATCAATAGCCTGATCGGTTCCAGGAACCATAGGTATATCATAAGCTTTAACAGCAGCTTTTGCAGAAAGTTTATCTCCCATTAAATCCATCGCCTTTGGTGAAGGACCAATAAACTCTATACCTGCCTTATTTACTTTAGCAGTAAAATCTGCATTTTCAGACAAGAAACCATAGCCTGGGTGTATACCATCAACATCAAGTTCTTTACATATTTGTATGAGTTTATCACCCAATAAATACGATTGATTAGAGGGAGCAGGACCTACACACACTGCCTCATCAGCATATTTTACATGAGGAGCAACTCTATCTACTTCAGAGTAAATAGCTACGGTTCTTATCCCCATTTCTTTGGCAGAACGCATAACACGCAAGGCAATCTCGCCTCTATTGGCTATTAATATCTTTTTCATTTTAACAAAAAGTTAGTTCGCAAATTACAAAAATTTTATCCTGTTTTTCACTAAATTCGAGCTTCATTGGCTGTTAATAACCTAATTGAATAGCTATGATTAATTAGTAAATACATCTCTATGAAAAATCTATTCCTTCTTATTTTATTATCTATCGGAACTTTAAGTTATGGTCAGATATTTTCTTTGGTAAATGAATCAAACCTAAAAAATGTTTCTACAAGACACATTATACCTAAAAACTATAAAACATATGAGTATGCGCCAATAATACTTCAAAATACATTACCTAAAACAATATCAAAAAGTGAAAAATCAATCATTGAGATTCCATTTCCAAATGGCCAACTCATAGCCTTTGATATTGAATATTCACCAGTGTTAAGTCCCAAACTTGCATCAAAATATCCAAAAATCAGAACCTTTTCTGGTGAAAATAAAGAACTTGGATTGAATCTTAAAATAACTTATCACGAAGACTATGGATTTCATGCCACTGTTATGGGACTGACTAAAACAGTGTATATAGACCCTTATTCGTACAAGAACAATACACACATAATTTCTTATTATAAAAAAGATTACATCAATACTGAAAAACAAAATTTTAGTGAAGGTGAGCCTGTAAGAAGTTTAGACTATGAAAAGTATTTGACATTCAAGGAGAGGAATCCTGTCCCTGAATCTCAAATAAAATCTGGAGAATTCTTACGAACATATAAGATTGCCATCGCTTGTACTCAGCAGTATTACAATTTCCATGGCGCTAATACAGAAAGTACTCTAGCTGCTATGGCAACAACACTGAACAGAGTAAATCAAGTATACGAAAACGAAGTATCTGTAAGAATGATTATGGTTGACAATAATGATTCATTAATCAACTTTTCTGTTGCATATAATATGTCTAACAATAACACGAATTTATTATTAAACCAATCACAAGTAGTAATCGACTCTATTATTGGAGATGAGAATTATGATATTGGTCATACTTTTAGTACTAGTGCCGGAGGGCTTGCTAGTCTTGGAGTACCTTGTAGAACTGCCTCTAAAGCAAAAGGTGTTACTGGAACTAGTAGCCCGGTAGGAGATCCTTATGACATAGATTATGTAGCACACGAAATAGGGCATCAATTTGGAGCCAATCACACCTTTAATGGAACTTCAGGATCTTGTGCTGGAAATAGAAATGAAGACACTGCCTTTGAACCTGGAAGTGGAAGTACTATTATGGCATATGCGGGAATTTGTAGTGGACAAAACCTTCAATCCAACAGTGATGCCTATTTCCATAATGCAAGTTTTGATGAAATAAACTACTACATAACTTATGGATATGGCTCAGAGTGCGCAACTGTTAGTGAAACAGGAAATACACCACCATTAACCAATATAATAACAGATTATAAAACAATCCCTATTTACACACCCTTCAAACTTGAAGGGATATCTACAGACATCGATGGAGACTCTCTGAGTTATTGTTGGGAGCAAGTTGATATAGGTATGGCGGGCAACCCTGATACTCCTATTGGAAATGCCCCAATTTTAAGATCATTTGCTCCTACTGAAGAGCCTACTAGAGTATTTCCAAAAATGAGTACGATTCTCTCTAATAATCAAATAATTGGAGAACGAATTCCGGAATATCAAAGAGACTTGCATTTTAGACTAACCACAAGAGATAATAGTAGTAATGGCGGTGGTGTAAGTTATGCTTCAACTACTGTTTATGTAACTGAACAAGGAGGTCCTTTTGAGGTTTTGTTTCCTAATGGGGAAGAATATTTAGCGATCAATAGTCCTATTGAAGTTTCATGGGAAGTAGCTAATACTGATGATAGCCCAATTGATTGTGAAAATGTCAACATATCTCTGCTTCACAAAAGCGCTAACAATTGGCATGAAACACTTTTGGTAGAAAATATACCAAATTCAGGAGATGCAATGGTTATCATACCAGATATTGACAGCCTAATTGGCACAATGAATAGAATTAAAGTTGAAGCCGTTAATAATATCTTTTTTGATGTATCAGATCAAAATTTTTACATAACAGCTCTAGAAACTATCGATTTAAATTCTAAATCTCATCATATATTTCCCAACCCAAATACCGGCAAATTTACTATTGATTTTAAAGACTTAGGTTTAGAAAATCTAACCATAAATATCATGAATGTTACAGGGCATATTGTTTTTAACAAATTGGCTAATACAACAAATACGTCACAAATAAAGCTTGATCTTAGCTTTCTAAACAAGGGCATTTATTTGCTTGAGATCGACCATGAAACCTATAAAAAAGTTAGTCTCATTTCAATCCAATAAAAAAAGTCCCAATATGGGACTTTTTTATCAATGATATTTTCTTTTTATGCCAACACTTCAGCTACTTTATCAGCTGCTTCTTGAAGCATTATTACTGAATGGACTTCCAAGCCCGACTCATCAATAAGCTTCTTAGCTTCTGTAGCATTTGTTCCTTGTAAACGAACAATAAGAGGCACATTGATTTCGCCAATATTTTTATATGCATCAACAATCCCTTGAGCTACTCTGTCACAACGAACAATTCCGCCAAAAATATTTACCAATAATGCTTTAACATTTTCATCTTTTAAGATAATACGAAATGCTTGTTCTACACGTGCAGCATCTGCGGTTCCACCAACATCTAAGAAATTGGCTGGATTACCTCCTGCATGTTTTATAATATCCATTGTTGCCATTGCTAATCCGGCACCATTTACCATACAACCAACATTACCATCGAGTTTCACATAATTTAAACCATACTCACCTGCCTCGACTTCTGCAGCGTCTTCTTCTCTAACATCTCGCATTTCTGCATAATCTTTATGGCGATATAATGCATTGGCATCAAGAGCAACTTTGGCATCTACTGCAATGATCTTATCGTCTGATGTTTTTAACACAGGGTTAATCTCAAATAGAGAAGCATCGGATCCTTCGTACGCTTTATAAAGACAAGCTACAAACTTGGTCATTTCCTTGAAAGCTTTAGCTTGCAAACCAAGATTAAAGGCTACCTTTCGGCATTGGAAAGGCAATAAACCTGTAGTTGGGTCAATTTCTTCTGTAAAAATTAAATGCGGAGTTTTCTCAGCTACTTCTTCAATATCCATTCCTCCTTCAGTAGAATACATAATCATGTTTCTACCGCTCGCACGATTTAATAGAACTGACATATAAATCTCACTAGTGTCACTCTCACCAGGGTAGTAAACATCTTCTGCAATTAACACCTGATGAACCTTCTTACCCTCAGCACTTGTTTGAGGCGTAATCAACTGCATGCCTAAAATATTATCAGCATGCATTTTCACCTCGTCTAAACTCTTAGCCAGCTTTACACCTCCACCTTTTCCTCGTCCACCTGCATGGACTTGAGCTTTTACTACATGCCAACCCGTTCCAGTTTCGTCTGTTAACTGCCTAGCAACTTCAACAGCTTCATCTGCAGTTGTTGCAACTTTCCCACGTTGGATACCAACTCCGTAGCTGCTAAGTATTTCTTTTCCTTGATATTCGTGTAAATTCATAGTTGTTTATTTTGCCCTGCAAAAGTAGGTTTTTGAATCATATTTTAAAAGAAAACTTAATTGAAGTTGAATAAGAGTGTTATCCTTGACTATTGTTTCCTGAAAAACAACTTTTAGACTAATGATATTGGTGAACTATAATTTTACCATTTTTATTGAACTCCTTGTATTCATTTATATACACCCACTTATCGTTGTCTTTATCAAATTTTAAGAAATAATGCTTTGCTAATTTTGTGGTAGAATAAAACTCTTGAATTTCATATACTTTCTTGACTCTTTTTACAAGTTTCTTAATCATTTTAATATTACCATTATCATGATATTGTTTGTGATACTTTGTAAAATTCATATTTCTTAAAGCCTTGTATTCTTCTTTAAGCACTCCGTTAGAATTTATAAAAAAGGACTTTCTTACCTCATTAGGAGTTTTACGAGAGTAAACTTTTTCTTCACGTGAATTACTATCATAATAGTATACCCATTTAGAAATTTTCGCGCCATGTCTGAATCTACCTTTACTTTTAAGTGAGCCATCCTTGTTGAAGTTTACTACATCGCCATGATAAGACCCATTTTTAAAATTAGCAATTTCGATGAGCCGTTTATCATCATCATAGAAGTTAAACAATCCAGAATAACGTTGTCCGGCTACAAAAAAGAACTCATAATTTCCAGGGCCTTCTGTATTCCATCCAAACTTTTTGCTCTGCCTATCCTCTGTTCCTAAGCTATTGTCTAGAGTTTGTGAATGAACATTGATCACGACTAAGATCATTAAAAATGTGAGAAATATTTTTTGCATTATGGATATAGTAAATATGTTTTTCTAAGTTCAATAAACGCCTCCAAACCTTCTTGCCAGGACTCTTTAATTTGACTAGAGGTCCAGCCCTCAGAAATCTGTTTTCGCAATTTGTTAGAGCCAGCTAACTTATCAAAAAAAGAGTTAAAAAAGGGCCTATTTTTAGCACTATATTGATGATAACATTTGATTAATAAATCTAAGTGTATACCATCATCTAAATCTATAGATGATAAATCCCAGCCACAACATTTTGTGTTTTCATGTTTAGGTGAATTTGCCCCCTCACGAGATACTGGAATAAATGAGTAACTACAAGAATCTAATTTAGGAGATCCAATAATTTGAAACTGCAAAGTTGTTCCTCTGCCCACGCTTATGTCTGTACCCTCAAAAAGACACAATGATGGGTACCATGAAATAGATTGAGGATTTGGTAAATTTGGTGATGGCTTTATTGGTAAATCATATGGCATTTTACGTGTGTAAGCTGGCATTTTTTGCCACATTAATTCGCACTGGATAGAATCTTTCAACCAAAATTCTCCATTAATCATTCGAGCATATTCAGCTATTGTCATACCATGTACTATAGGAACAGGATGCATCCCAACAAAAGATTTGAATGCAGTATCTAATAATGGGCCATCCACATAGGACCCGTTCGGATTAGGCCTGTCCAAGACCAAAAGTGTCGTGTTATTTTCAGCACATGCTTCCATAACATAATGAAGTGTTGAAATATAAGTGTAAAACCTAGCCCCAACATCCTGTATATCAAACAATACAATATCAATATTATCTAAATCTGTTATACTAGGTTTTTTATGCTTACCATAGAGTGAAATAACTGGTAAATTTGTTTTAGAATCTCTTTCATCTTCAATAAAGGCACCAGCGTCTGCATCTCCTCTAAAGCCATGCTCTGGTGCAAATACTTTTATTACCGACACACCTCTTTGAAGTAATGTGTCTACAAGATGAGTTTGACCTATCATAGAGGTTTGATTTGCCACAACTGCGACGTTTTTCCCTTCTAGTGTAGGCAAATAAGTTTCTATAAGCGAAGCACCTGTTTTAAATTGAAAAGACGTGTTTGAAGAAATAGATATATAGTGATTAAAACATAGCAACAGTACCGCAAGCATTTTACTATATTTGAATCGGATTAAGTAAATCATTCTCTATTGAACTTTGAAAAATTTGTAGCTAAACGTTTGTTTCAGTCAAAAAATCTGGAGCATTCCATCTCTAAACCTATTATGAGAATGGCTATATCAGCTGTAAGTCTAAGTGTCGTCATTATGATTTTAGCCATTGCTTCTGGAAAAGGTTTACAAGAAGAAATTAGTCATAAAGTTACCGGATTTTGCGCTGATATTCAAATAACACACTTTGATCTCAACAAATCATCTGAATTAGAACCCATAGAAGTTGATAGTCAAAAAATTGCCTTCTATGAATCTTTACCCTTTGTCAACAACGTTCAATTTCAAATTACAAAAAATGCTTTAATAAAATCAGGAAATCAATTTGAAGGAATACTAGTTAAGGGTGTAGATCAGTCCTACAATTGGGAATTCATCAAATCTCATTTAATAGAAGGTGAGTTACCTAGATATAAAAATGCTGAAAAAAGTAATGCAATTTTAATTTCGTCTAAAATCGCTAAAAAACTAAATATTAAAGCTGGAGACAAGACACTATTTTATTTTCAATCTAAAAGCAAAGATAAAGCTTTGGTAAGGCAATTTAAAGTTTCGGGTATTTACAAAACAGGTGTCGATTTTTTTGATGATGTATTTATAATTGCAGACCTTAAACATCTTCAAAAAATAAATAGATGGAGTGTGAATCAGGTGGGTTGCATAGAAATTCAACTATCAAAAAATGCAAATATTAATGAAGCTTTCGAATACATTAACAAAAACAGTTCATTCGACCATAAATTAAAGACGGCACAACAACTATATCCACAAATATTCGATTGGATTAAATTATTTGACCTTAACATCGCTGTGATTTTGTTAATCATGATTTTAGTAGCTAGCATCAATATGATAAGCACCTTACTAATTCTAATATTAGAGCGGAGTCGAATGATAGGTTTAATGAAAACTTTAGGCGCTCAAAATTTTGTATTAAAAAAGATTTTTTTGCACTATGCCTACTACCTTTTACAAAGAGGATTAATTATTGGAAATAGTATCGCATTAGTAATCCTATTCATTCAACAACAATTTGAGCTAATTCAGCTTAATCCCGAGCATTACTATGTACAAACTCTTCCACTAAAAATGGCTCTACCCGACTTAATATACATAAATATAGGTACCATAATTATTTGTTTGACCCTCTTAATTTTACCGGCATTTCTCATTCAAAAGATAGAGCCTTTAAAAATATTACGCTACGAGTAATTAGCGAGTGCACTTAAAAGTTTTATTAACATCTCATCGTCGAACTGTAAGTGGGTTACAAAACGAATTTGACTATCACTTATAGCAGAACAATATATCTTTTTTTTGGCCATATGATTCACAAATTTCTGAGGCTCTTTCATAGAGAAAATTACAATGTTTGTTTCTACAGAAAGTACTTCTATCACATAATCCTGAGCCTTTAAACATTCTGCTATTTGCTGCGCTCTATAATGGTCATCTTTAAGCCTTGACACATGATGGTTTAAGGCATATGTACATGCTGCGGCAAGATATCCTACTTGACGCATACCACCTCCCATCACTTTGCGATAACGCTTTGCCTGGTGAATAAATTCTTTCGTACCTAGAAGCACAGAGCCTATTGGTGCACCTAATCCTTTTGAGATGCATATTGAAATACTGTCTAATATAAATCCATAATCTGATGGTTTCGTATTAGTTTTAATTATAGCATTATATAAACGAGCTCCATCCATATGAAAGGCCAAACCTTTATGTTTACAATATCTCGACAACTCATTTAGGTCATCCAAATTATAACAAGCACCACCGCCTTTGTTAGTTGTATTTTCTACAGAAACCAAGCGCGTATTTGGGAAATGTATATTTTCTTCCCTCATTGCGGCATTTACTAGTGCTGTATTTATCCTTCCGCAATCGCCTTTTAATAATTTCACAGAACAGGACGAATTAAATGCTATGCCTCCACCTTCATATTGATATATATGTGATGATTCATCACAAATCACTTCGTCTCCGGGCTTGGTGTGAACTTTGATAGCAATCTGATTTGCCATAGTTCCTGATGGGCAAAACAAACCCGCTTCCATACCAAAATCATTAGCTAATCTCTGCTCTAGTCTTTTTACCGTTTCGTCTTCTTCCCATACATCATCTCCAACCTCGGCTTTAAACATATATTCAAGCATTTGCTTGGTTGGTTTAGTAAATGTATCGGATCGTAACTCAATTCTATTCATGAATCAACTGTGTTAATTGTTCTATACTTTTATAATTTTCTAAGTTCATTATATGTTGAGCTTGCCTATAGAAAGTAATTCTTGTAGCAAGATGTTTTTCTATGAAAGTGATCAACTCATGCCTACCTTTAAGTTGATTCAACAAAGGGCGGGCATCTTTAGATTGCTCTAGCACATCTGTTAAATAATGAGGACTAGCCTCTAAATATATTGTTATACCTAACTGGTTCATTAAAGTAATTAGGTTATTATGACAGGGCAATCCTCCTCCTGTAGCTACAACAATAGTGTCTTTGCCGAATAAGAAATTAATACATTCCTGTTCTTTTGATCTAAACAGACCTTCTCCTTCTTTTTGAAATATTTCGCTTACAGACATACACATCCTAGATTCTATCCATTCATCTGTATCAATAAATTTATAGTTTAAAGTATTAGCGAGTTCTCTTCCTATGGTAGACTTACCTACCCCCATATATCCAATTAAAAAAACAATCATTAAAAAGGTGCATCAGGTTCTTTACTCATATGATTGTAAACTAATCTATCAACTAATTTTGGAACGAACTTATTAAGTAATACTGTTAGTTTTCCATTAAATGTGAGTGTTAAATTATTTTGTCTTTTAACGACGGCTTTCACAATATGTTCAGCAACTTCCTCAGGTTGCATCATCTTTTGCTCATTTCTAGGTGTTTCACCTTGTGAACTTCCGTCAGCAGAAAGCGCGGCATTTCTTATGTTTGATGCAGTAAAACCTGGGCATGCAATTAGCACATGCAAACCTTTTTTTAAATTCTCTATTCGCAATGATTCTAGAAATCCGTGCATAGCAAATTTAGACGAAGAGTAACCTGTTCTACCCGGAAGGCCCTTATAACCGGCTATAGAGGAGACTCCCACAACAGAACCTTTATGAGTTAAAATACTATCTATGGCATATCTAGTACAAAACACGGTACCCCAGAAATTTACATCCATCACCTTTTTAAGTACAGATAAATCTGTTTCTGCAAAAGCAGCACGCATTGAGATACCTGCATTATTTACCAAAACATCAATACGACCAAAAGCATCAAGACTTTGTTTTATAAGTTGTTTACATTCATTTTCATTACTTACATCGACTTGTACAGTGCGTACTTTTACTCCAAATTCACGAATATTAATTGCTATGTCATCTAACTTTTCTATGGAGCGTGCAGCAAGCACTAGATTTGCTCCTCTTTTTGCAAAAGCTAGCGCGCATGCCCTACCAATGCCTGAAGAAGCTCCAGTAACAATTACCAATTTATTTTTCATTCATTGCTTTTTAAGTTGTAAAATTGCATTGATAATGCTATAACAAAGATAAAATTTATCCTCACTATAAAGCCTTTTAGTATGAAGATCATAGAAGTTTCTTGTAAAGCGCATATAAAATATTTTCATAATGTTCCTAGACTAATCTATAAAGACGATAAAAATTGGATTCCACATATCATCCAAGAAGTTGAGGCTGTATTTGATCCTACAAAAAATAAATTTTTCACACATGGTACAGCAAAACGATTCATTTTGCAATCAGAGGAAAATAAATACATTGGACGGGTTGCCGTTTTCATTAATGAGAAAACAGCTCACACCTTTAAACAGGCAACTGGAGGTATGGGTTTCTTTGAGTGTATCAATAATCAAGAAGCTGCTTTTTTACTTTTTGACACTTGCAAAAAATGGTTATTAGATAATGGCATGAAAGCTATGGACGGACCTATTAATTTTGGTGAAAAGGATAGGTACTGGGGATTGCTAGTGAATGGATTCAATCATCCCCCACTCTATTCAAATTCTTATAATCCGTCATACTATCAATCTTTTTTTGAAAATTATGGCTTTAAAACATATTTCAATCAACATACATTTATTAAACCTCTTCACACCGAATTATCTGATAAATTCCAAGATAGGTTCAAAAGAATTAACGACAACTCTAATTACAAACTAAAACGTATCGACAAATCTAATATAACTAAGTATGCAGAAGATTTTAGAGCCGTTTATAATGCAGCATGGGTAACGCATGATAATTTCAAACAAATGTCAAAAGAACAAGCTATAGCTAGTATTAAGAAGATTAAGCCTGTGATGGATACAAATTTGATTTGGTTTGCCTATTTCAATGAGCATCCAATTGCTTTTTTAATAATGCTACCTGAGCTTAATCAATACTTCAAAAAGGTAGATGGTAATTTCAATATTTGGGGTAAACTTAAATTCTTATGGGCAAAACTCTTCAGCAAACCTTCTTATGTATGGGGGTTAGCATTTGGAGTTACACCTAAATTTCAAGGAATTGGTATGGAATCTTATGTATTAAATGCCGCTGCAGAACATATGCGAACAAAGCTCCCGCATTATAAAAACGTAGTAATAACTTGGGTCGGAGACTTTAACCCAAAGATGATACACATTACTAAATCGTTAGGGGCAAAAAATTATCACGATTTAAAAACTTATAGAAAACTCTTTGATGAAAAGGCTGTCTTTGAACGCAGTCCAATCATCGAATAAACAACTTTTTTGTATACTTAAAATACCACAACAAAATATCAGCCTCGATATTGTCTTATTAAATAATTGCACTTATATTTGCATCGCTTTTTGCAAAGCATAGTTTTCTACACCTAGGTGGCGGAATTGGTAGACGCGTACGCTTGAGGGGCGTATGACCCTCGGTCGTGCAGGTTCGATTCCTGTTCTAGGTACTAATAAATTTTGACTTGGTAGCTCAGTTGGTAGAGCATCTCCCTTTTAAGGAGAGGGTCCAGGGTTCGAGCCCCTGCCAAGTCACCATTAGTCTAACGACTTGGTAGCTCAGTTGGTAGAGCATCTCCCTTTTAAGGAGAGGGTCCAGGGTTCGAGCCCCTGCCAAGTCACAAAAAAGCCTTCATGTTAGAAGGCTTTTTTATTGAAAACATTCTATCCTCATTGCTATAATTTGCTATGAAACAAATTAAAGAAGCTCTAAAATACATCAACACATATTCGTATAATAAACCTATCGCAGGAATTGTTTTGGGAACTGGACTAGGCGGTTTATTGGACCAGTGCAATGTGCAAACTGAAATAGCATACAAAGATATACCGCATTTCCCTGTTTCTACAGTAGAATCTCACCAAGGTAAATTAATATTTGGTAAAATCTCTGAAAAGCCCGTGGTCATTATGCAAGGTAGATTTCATTATTATGAAGGCTATACTGCACAAGAAATTACCTTCCCTATTCGAGTACTAAAGGAATTAGGAATATTAAACTTACTGATATCTAATGCTTCAGGTGCAATTAATAAAAGTTATAAAAAAGGAGACTTGGTGATTGTTAATGACCACATAAATCTACTCTTCGATAATCCATTAAGAGGAAAAAATATTGATGATCAAGGACCTAGATTTCCAGACATGTCCGAACCCTACAATAAGAAACTATCTAAATTACTATGGTCTATTTCTGATGACATTGATTGCAAGTTTCACTCAGGAGTGTACGCAGCTTGGCAAGGTCCATCACTAGAAACTCGTGCTGAATATAAAATGTTAGGCGTTTTAGGCGCAGACCTGGTAGGGATGTCAACTGTGCCTGAGGTAATCGTTGCCAACCACATTAACCTTCCTTGCGCAGTTGTGTCTGTACTTACAGATGAGTGCGATCCAGATAATTTAACCCCCGTAAGTATAGAAGAAATAATAGCAGTTGCTCAAATGGCAGAACCAAAGCTCACTGAATTATTTTGTAAAGTAATTAAGAGGCTATAAGGCATTCAAAAATGCCATAGTATCAACACCATCTGCATAGTCTGTCAATGAAGGGCGCTGTGTTTTACCAAATGAAATCTGACCTTCTACATCTATATTTGTTACAATACATTGTATTTTATTTCGCATATTATTCAAATCTTGTTTTAAATTTTTAATATCACTATAGTACTCGTAATGTAACATTGAAATCGGTGATGCAATTGAAGAATCCTCTTTGAGTAAAAGAAACCCATTTTCTATCATATCGTTAGACCCCATAAGATATAATGCTCTATAATAATCATAATTATTTGCATACTTCTTATTATTTAAAATGTCTTTAAATTGATAAAATGCTTGAAATAAATCTTTAAAGTCATAGCCTTGTGGTACATATATTTTTGTAATGTTCCTACAACCTAAACCATAATACGCAAAGACATCATCGGCAAGTGCTGCTAACTCATCAAATGATTCACCTCCATTAAGTATTGCAATCGAGTTTCTATTTTTTCTAATGATATTTGGGTAACCAGAAAAGTAATGATCAAAGTAGCGCGCTGAATTATCTGATCCAGTTGCTATTATTGCATCAAAATCACTCAATCTTTCCTGAGTAAAAGAAATGCGAGATGTAAATTCTGGTTGAATATGAATAAGAATTTTTGCTAAAAAAGGGAGTAAGTGCTTGTCGTCTGATGACAGTTTGACAAGCACGCTATTTCCTGAAAATAAAACAGAGGCAAAATCGTGGAATCCTACCAATGGTATATTGCCAGCCATTATTATGGCTACTTGTTTGGGATATTGACTCCAAGAATAAGGAGATAACCATTCTTGGAGCTTTTCTTCAGTTAGCCACAAAGCAAGTCCCTTTAGCGCCCTTCGAACCTGTTTTTCTTCAAACCATCCATTATAAATTTTTGTGTTGTAAATCAAGGCCTCAAAATTATTGTAAAACACATCATTAAGTTCTAGATTCATTTTTGAGGTATCTACTGTTTCAAATTGCTTTAAAAAATCTCCTAATTGTGTAAAGGCTTTGACACAAATTTCTCTATTCATGATGAATGTTTTTTTCTATATTTGTGTTGCAAAAATACAAATCTTTAAAGCATAACACACAATGGCGATTAAGATCACCGACGAATGTATTAACTGTGGAGCCTGCGAAGCTGAATGTCCGAATACAGCAATTTATGAAGGCGGTTTAGAGTGGACTTTTGGAGAAGGAACTGAGCTCAGTGGTACCGTCCATACAAAAAGCGGCATTTCGGCTGACGCTAACGAAGAGCAAGAGCCAGTCTCATATGACTTCTACTATATAGCTACAGACAAGTGTACAGAATGTAAAGGATTTCACGAAGAGCCTCAATGCGCTGCAGTTTGTCCTGTTGAATGTTGTGTGCCAGATGAAAATCACGTTGAGTCCGAACAAGAGTTACTTTCTAAAAAAGCATTCTTACATTGTGAGTAAACACATCACATACATCTGCTTATTTTTAATACATTTTGCGAATAATATAAATGCTCAAAATAAGGAAGAATTTGTTTTTTTTGAATCTAGACTAGAAACTTTAGCAAAGAAAATTCTTAATGAAGAATCTGACTCACTCAAAAGAGTTGCTAGTCGTCTTTTAGAAGAAGATCTTGAAGAACTTTTTTTACTCAAAGGGTCCTTTAATTACGAATTTGAATCAATTGAAGAGTTAAGTATTCTAAAATCATCAGACAAAAAAATCAAATTATATAATTGGGTAATACCTCTCTACGATGGCACCTTTGAATACTGTGCTTATATCCAATTCTCAAAAAAAAGAGCAAAAAATACCCCATTCATTAAACTTAACGATATATCTCATCTTGTAGAAAATGAAAGTGCAGAGCAATTTTACAATGGAGAATGGTATGGTGCTCTTTATTCCGAATTACTTCACCACGAATTTAATAAAAAAGACTATTACACTTTAATTGGTTGGGATGGCAATAATACCTCTACAACAAAAAGACTTGTAGACATTCTTCACTTTAATGATAAAAATGACGTGGTATGGGGTGCACCTATAATTAAAATGAATGATGGAACACATCATAGAATGGTAATAGAATATTCAAAAAAAACTAGCGCTCAAATGGTCTATAATGCCGATCTAGATTATATCGTCTTTGACCACCTTCAACCTATGGAAGGAGCCGAATTAGGAATGTACGAATTTTATGTAACTAGCCTCAACTTTAATGGCCTTACCTTTAAAAATGGTAAGTGGCGTTTCGTAGAAAATATACCAGCATTTAATGATAAAAGCCTAGATGGTATTAGAATTAAAAATATACAAAGAGGGCTTGAAGCGCCAAAATAATATAGTTTTAATTTGTTCATTTTTTGTTAACTATCAAGAATAATAAGTGTTATTATTACACTATATTTGTTTTGTAGATTTTATTAGTGAAAAACTTGTTAAAAACAACTTCTTTATTTTTTTAACAAGACAGATAAAAATTAGAATTTTGTTTATTATTTTTTTTAATGCTAAAAGATTCATTTTCAAATGAAAAAACACAATTTCAGTGCTGGGCCATGCATATTACCAAAAGTAGTTTTAGAGAAAGCTGCAGAAGCCATAATAAACTTTAACAATCAAAACCTATCACTAATAGAAATTTCACACAGAAGTAAAGACTTTGTTGCTGTAATGGACAAAGCTCAAGCTTTAGTCAAAGAACTCTTAAATCTACCCGATGGCTACTCAGTACTATTCTTGCAAGGAGGAGCAAGCACACAATTTTTAATGTCGGCTATGAATCTTATGAAAGTAAATGGTAAAGCAGCCTACATTAATACTGGAACGTGGTCTACCAAAGCCATCAAAGAAGCTAAAAATTTCGGTCATATCGATGAAGTAGCTAGTTCAAGCGATAAAAACTTCTCATACATCCCAAAGAAATACAAAATAGCAGCCGACGCTGACTATTTGCACTTTACATCAAATAACACAATTTTCGGCACTCAATTCCAACAATTTCCTCAAGTCGATGATAAAACATTATTAGTTTGCGACATGTCTTCTGATATATTCTCAAGAACAATTGATGCTTCTAAATTTGACTTAATTTATGCAGGTGCACAAAAAAATATGGGTCCCGCAGGAACTACACTGGTAATTGTGAAAGACGAAATTTTAAACAAAACCGGAAGAAACATTCCTACTATGCTCGATTACACAACACATATCAGCAAAGGTTCTATGTTTAACACCCCTCCAGTGTTCCCTATCTATGTTTCTATGCTAAACTTAGAGTGGCTAAAAGAAAACGGTGGGGTAGCTTCGATCGAAAAAATCAACAATTCGAAAGCTGAACTTCTATACAATGAAATTGACAGTAACCCTCTATTCAAAGGTACTGCGGCTATTGAAGATCGTTCCAAGATGAATATTACCTTCATTTTAACAGATGAAAGTAAACAAGAAGCATTTGACAAACTTTGGAATGATGCCGGAATCAACGGTCTCAAAGGACACAGATCTGTTGGTGGTTATAGAGCTTCAATATACAATGCTCTTCCTATAGAGAGTGTGGAAGTTCTTGTAAAATGTATGAAAAAACTAGAAACAATAGCATAAAATGAGCCGCAACTTAAAAGAGTTATTTGATGAAAAGGGGAATCATATTTCCCCTCAATTAGATGAAAATGTAAAAAATTACCTCATCGATATCGATGGGACAATTACTGAGGATGTTCCCAATGAAGAGCCTGAAAGAATGGTAACTTGTGAACCCTGGGAAGATGCCCGTGAAATCATCAATAAATGGTATGATGAAGGACATATAATAACCTTCTTCACATCAAGAACTGAAGATACAAGACAAGTTACTACTACTTGGTTAGACCAACACAACTTCAAGTACCATGGATTGCTAATGAACAAACCTAGAGGAGGAAATTACCACTGGATAGACAATCACATAGTAAGAGCCACAAGGTTTAAAACTAAATGGACTCAATTGGTAAAGAAAACCACCACAATAGAAGACTTTGACAACTCAGAAGAATAAATTATAATGAAAATATTAGCAAACGACGGAATAGCAAAAAGCGGTATCGATGCATTAGAGTCTTCCGGATTCGAAGTAATTACTGACAAAGTAGCCCAGGAGCGGCTAATTGAATTCATCAATGAAAACAACATCTCTGGACTTCTGGTTCGATCTGCAACAAAGGTTCGCAAAGATATAATAGATGCCTGCCCCAAGCTAAAACTAATAGGTAGAGGTGGTGTAGGAATGGATAATATTGATGTTGAATATGCAAGAGAAAAAGGCCTTCACGTAATCAATACGCCAGGAGCCAGCTCAGCATCTGTGGCAGAATTAGTTTTTGCCCACTTATTTGGGATGGTTCGATTCTTATTCGACGCTAACAGAAATATGCCTCTAGAAGGAGATTCTCGCTTTAAAGACCTAAAGAAAAGTTACAGCGCAGGTATAGAGTTAAGAGGAAAAACTATCGGTATTATTGGATTTGGGCGAATTGGAAGAGAAGTAGCTAAGATTGCATTAGGACAAGGAATGAGAGTATTAGCTCATGATCCACATTGTGAGGCTGCACAGATAGACCTAGAATTTTATGATGGTCAAAGTGTGCATTTTAACATCAAGACAATAGACTTAGAAACTCTATACAAAAATGCTGATTTTATTACTGTTCACGTTCCTTATCAAGGTGAACCTTTGATTGCTAAGAAGCAAATCGAAATGATGAAGGACAATGTAGGACTTATCAACGCAGCTCGAGGAGGTGTAATTGACGAATCAGATTTACTGGAAGCACTAGATAGTGGGAAGGTCAAATTTGCTGGTTTAGACGTATTCGTAAACGAGCCATCTCCAAGCATGAAAGTTCTGATGGCTCATCAAGTGTCATTAAGCCCTCATATTGGGGCTGCGACACTAGAAGCTCAAGATCGAATAGGTACAGAATTAGCTGAGCAAATTGAAGCTCTTTTGAAATAAATTTAAGCCCCTTTTTAGGGGCTTTTTTTAAAAGCTTTTTGCTAAAAAATATTAATTTTGCCTGTGATTATAAGCAATAAAAAAAATCGTCTATGATTTCATTCTTTAAGGGAGTTAAACAAGTATTTGCTGTAGCTACTGAAGAGGCAATTAACCCAGGAAATTGTGAAAAATTACAATGGTTATTCGGAGAGGCCCAAAAGTTAAATACTTCTACAGTTAAAGGACTATATTTAGGGCCGCGTAAAGAGATGGTCACTCCATGGAGTACGAATGCTGTAGAAATCACACAAAACATGGGTATTCAAGGCATAGGTCGTATTGAAGAATATTTCTTATATGATGATATGGCTGGATTTGACCCAATGCTACAAGTGAAGTACAAAGGCTTAGATCAAGAACTATTTAATGTACAAACAACACCTAAAGATATTATCCATATAGATGACATTGAAGCTTATAACCAAAAAGAAGGATTGGCTCTAAGTCAAGATGAAGTAGACTACTTAAAGAGCGTAAGTCAAGATATTGGAAGAAAATTGACCGATTCTGAAGTTTTTGGTTTTTCACAAATTAACTCTGAACATTGTCGTCACAAAATTTTTAACGGTATTTTTATTATCGATGGTGAGGAACAAGAGTCGAGCCTATTTAAGCTTATCAAGAAAACATCAGAAGCCAATGGCGACAATTTAGTCTCTGCCTATAAAGACAATGTAGCCTTTGTAAAAGGACCGAAGATTGAACAATTTTCTCCGAAAAGACAGGATATTGCAGATTACTATAGAACAAAAGAAATTCAATCTGTTTTATCACTAAAAGCAGAAACCCATAATTTCCCTACAACAGTAGAACCTTTTAATGGAGCCGCTACTGGTTCTGGCGGAGAAATTAGAGATAGACTTGCTGGTGGCAAGGGCAGCCTCCCTCTAGCGGGTACAGCAGTATACATGACTTCTTACTCACGATTAGAGGAAAATCGCAACTGGGAAGAAGGAATGAAGGAAAGACCATGGTTATATCAAACACCTATGGACATTCTTATAAAAGCCTCTAATGGAGCCTCTGATTTTGGGAATAAATTTGGGCAACCTTTAATTTCAGGATCTGTTTTAACTTTTGAGCATCAAGAAGCCGATCAAGTATTAGGTTTTGACAAAGTAATTATGCTTGCCGGAGGAATTGGATGGGGCAAAAAACAAGACGCTTTAAAAGACGTTCCCAACAAAGGTGATCGCGTAGTTATTTTGGGAGGTGACAACTATCGTATTGGTATGGGAGGTTCATCTGTGTCATCTTTAGATACGGGTGAGTTAGATAATGCCATTGAATTAAATGCTATTCAGCGATCTAACCCAGAAATGCAAAAACGTGCTGCAAACGCCATTCGTGCCATGGTAGAAAGTGATAATAACCCAATTGTATCTATTCACGATCACGGTGCCGGAGGACACCTAAATTGCTTGTCGGAGCTTGTAGAAGAAACTGGAGGTAAAATTGACTTAGAAGCCCTACCAATTGGAGACCCTACTCTCTCTGCAAAAGAAATTGTTGGGAATGAATCTCAAGAACGAATGGGCTTAGTTATCGATGAATCCAATTTAGATGTGCTAAAGAAAATTTCTGAAAGAGAAAGAGCGCCTTTCTATAATGTAGGAGAGATTACTAATGACATGAACTTCTCTTTTGAATCAAGTTTAGACGGTCGAAAGCCAATCGACATGAAGTTAAACCACTACTTTGGTTCTTCTCCAAAAACTATAATGACTGACTCTAGAGTCAAAGCTAACTTTACCAAGTTAGAATATAACAAAGGTAATATACTTGAATACATTACATCTGTTCTTCAGCTAGAAGCCGTTGCTTGTAAAGACTGGCTAACGAATAAAGTTGATAGATGTGTTTCGGGTAAGGTTGCCAAGCAACAAAATGCAGGTCCTTTACATTTACCGCTAAACAATTGTGGTGTAATGGCTCTAGACTATAGAGGCAAAAAAGGAATTGCAACCTCTATAGGACACGCACCTATATCTGCTTTAATTGACCCTATTGCTGGGTCTAGAAACTCTATCGCTGAAGCACTAACCAACATTGTGTTTGCACCCCTAACTGATGAGTTATCTGGTGTTTCACTTAGTGCCAACTGGATGTGGCCGTGTAGAAATGAAGGTGAAGATGCACGTCTATACGATGCAGTAAAAAGCATTAGCGACTTTGCCATCTCACTTGGAATTAATGTTCCTACAGGTAAAGACAGCTTATCAATGACTCAGAAGTACAAAGACGGCAGTAAAGTTGTTTCACCAGGAACTGTTATCATTTCTGCTATTGGAGAATGTAGCAATATCAACCAAGTAGTTAGCCCTGTACTCAAGAAGCTAGACAATTCAAAAATCATCTACATTAACCTTTCTCAAGACGCCTATAAATTAGGCGGTTCTTCTTTTGCTCAAGTCAACAATAAAGTTGGGGCTGCAACTCCTTCCATTAAAAATTCTGAGTTTTTTAAAAATAGCTTTAACGCCATACAGAAATTAATAAAAGCTAATCTAGTAGAAGCAGGTCATGATATTTCTGCCGGAGGTATGATTACAGCGCTTTTAGAAATGTGTTTTGCAAATGTTAATATAGGTGCAAACATAAATCTTACTGAACTTAATGAAGAAGACCTTGTAAAGGTACTATTTGCCGAAAATGCGGGAGTACTCCTTCAGGTAAACAATTTAGAAAATGCAGACACTATTTTAAATAAAATGAATGTCACTTACCATAATATTGGTGAGGTAACCGATACTGACATACTAAATCTGAATCATAAAGACTACCAACTAAATTTAAGTATTAACGACCTTAGAGATGTATGGTATAAAACATCTTATTTACTAGACCAAAAGCAAAGCGGCGAAGAAAAAGCACTAGAGCGATATAACAACTACAAGCATATGCCTTTGGCATATAATTTCCCTAAGGGTTTTACTGGGCAATTAACTGCAATCGGATTAGATCCAAATAGAAAAACTCCAAGTGGTCTAAAAGCAGCCATTATAAGAGAAAAAGGATCGAATTCTGAACGTGAAATGGCTTATGCACTTTACCTAGCAGGTTTCGACGTCAAAGACATTCATATGACCGACCTCATGAGTGGTAAAGAAGACTTAAGTGATGTAAACTTTATTGCTGCTGTGGGTGGTTTTTCTAACTCCGATGTTTTAGGTTCTGCAAAAGGATGGGCAGGATCATTTAAATACAATAACAATGCGCGTACGGCACTAAAGAACTTCTTTAATCGAGAAGACACTCTTTCACTTGGAATATGCAATGGCTGCCAGTTGTTTATAGAGTTAGGGCTGATTAACCCTGATCATGTTGAAAAACCTAAAATGCTACACAACGACTCTCACAAATTCGAATCTGGATTTGTTAATGTTGATATACCAGAAAACAACTCCGTAATGTTTGGTAGCTTGTCTGGGTCAAGAATGGGTGTTTGGGTAGCCCATGGAGAAGGAAAATTTTCAATGCCATACGCTGAGGGTGAATACAGTATAGTCTCTAAATATAGTTACAAAAACTATCCAGCTAACCCAAATGGCTCAGACTTTAACACAGCTGCGATGACTTCTAAAGATGGTCGTCATTTAGTGATGATGCCACATCCTGAACGGTCTATTTTCCCATGGAATTGGGCACACTACACGGAAGATAATCATGAAGTATCTCCATGGATAGAAGCCTTTGTTAATGCTCGTAAATGGGTAAAGGATAAAATGAGCTAATAATTGCCAATATCGTTTTTTCAACTTGGCTTCTACATTAATAGACCCAGCATTGTTTTAACATTAGGAAAAACTCATAAACTAGGAAAAAGTACTAGATTCATTTTATTTTGGTAGTATAGCTTTATGACATTAATTCTTTTTCCGTCACATCTCTAAGTTGCCCTTCAGTACTTGCAATAACTGTGGCTACTGTAGCGTCTCCGGTTACATTTACAACTGTTCGAAGCATGTCAAGAATTCGATCTACAGCAAAGATAAGAGCTACCCCTTCAGGATCCATACCTACAGCACCTAAAACAATCACAAGCATAACCAAACCAGCTCCTGGAACTGCTGCCGCGCCAATGGAAGCTAAGGTAGCGGTAAGAACAATGGTTAATTGTTGTGTGAGATCTAAATCTATACCAAAGGCTTGGGCAATAAAAACAGCCGCTACTGCTTGATACAAGCTAGTTCCATCCATATTTATAGTAGCACCAAGTGGAAGCACAAAAGAACTTACCTCTTCGGATACTCCTAAATGATCTTCACATCGCTCCATGGTTACTGGCAAAGTAGCTGCACTAGAGCTAGTAGAAAAAGCAAGCATTTGTGCTGGCATAATCCCTTTAAAGAAGTCAAAATAATTCATTTTAGTAAACAGCTTCAAAATAATAGGATAAACCACAGTTATCATTAGTAATAAACCAAATACTACTGCTAAAGAATATAAGCCTAATGCAGAGAACAACTCTAACACATTATTCACATCGCCATCAGAGAAATCGACCATGAGTGAAGCAAGTAAAGCAAAGACTCCATATGGGGCGGTAAGCATTATTAAATCTACAATTTGAAGAATCACATCATTCACTCCGTCAAAAAAGCCCTTCACATAAATTGTTTTTTCATCTGGTAGCATTATCATCGCAATACCAAATAAGATAGCGAAGAAAATGACTTGAAGCATATTTTTATTATTGGAAGTAGCCTTTACAAAATTTTGAGGAACAATATCTACTAAAAACTGAAGTGGACCTTGGTTTTTCACCTCTGCTGCAGCTTCCATTTTTGCTTCAGTTTTAGAAGCATATTTTTCTTTAAACTCTATGCGCTTCTCTTCAGAGAAATACTTTCCAGGTTGAACAGTATTTACGATAAGTAAACCTGTTGTAACAGCCAAAACTGTTGAAGTTAAATATAGTGCTATGGTTTTTGATCCTATTCTAGAGAGTTTAGATATATCGCTCAAACTAGCAACTCCTTTGATTAGAGATGCAAAGACAAGAGGAACTGCAATAAGCTTAAGAAGATTAATGAAAATAGTACCAAAAGGCTTAATCCAGTTACTCGTAAAATGATCCCATCCTACTATTATAGCTAGAAGGCCGAATATCACTCCCAAAACCATCCCTATGATGATTTTCCAGTGTAATGCTAATTTTTTCATATCTATAGTTACAATTTAGTACTCTTATTTCTTAAGTAGTGATCTAAAATTACCATGGCAGTCATAGCTTCTACTATGGCAACAGCTCTTGGAACAACACATGGGTCATGACGCCCTTTTCCTTTTACAAGAATCTCCTCACCTCTATCGTTAACACTTTGTTGATTTTGCATAAGAGTAGCTACAGGCTTAAATGCTACTCGAAAGTAAATATCTTCTCCGTTAGTAATACCACCTTGAATGCCGCCAGAGAAATTGGTTTTAGTCTTTATTTTTTTGTCGTCATTCACCAGAAGATCATTCACTTCAGAACCTCTTCTTTGCGACATTGCAAAACCGCCTCCATATTCAAATCCTTTCACAGCATTAATACTAAGCATGGCTTTGGCTAAATCTGCATGAAGTTTATCAAAAACAGGCTCACCCAGTCCTTTAGGGACATTTATTGCCAAACCTGTAATGACACCACCTATAGTATCGCCTTGTTTCCGGACAGCATCAATATAATTGATCATCGCATTTGCGCAATCATCATCTGGACATCGGACAATATTAGATTCAATTTTTGTAAGGTCTAAATCAGTATGAGGAATGTCTAAATCAATTTCTCCTACCGAAGAAACATAAGCATTAGTATCTATCCCTATATTTTTTAACAATTGTTTTGCAATAGATCCAGCTACCACTCTTGCGACAGTTTCTCTAGCAGATGATCTTCCACCACCTCTATAATCGCGATAACCATATTTAGCATCGTAGGTATAATCTGCATGAGAAGGTCTGTAAGTATCCTTTATGTGAGAATAATCCCCAGACTTTGCATCTTCATTTAATATCATAAAGGCAATGGGTGTTCCTAAAGTTTTACCTTCAAAAATTCCAGAAAGAAACAATACCTTATCAGCCTCTTTTCTTTGAGTAGTAATTTTTGATTGACCAGGCCTTCTCCGATCAAGATCCTTCTGGACTTGTTCTATTTGTATATTAAACCCTGCAGGGCAGCCATCAATAACTCCTCCTATAGCAGTTCCGTGTGACTCTCCGAAACTAGTTAATTTGAATATTTTTCCAAAAGAATTTGAACTCATACGGAACAAAAATAGGAAAATGTATAATGCATTGCATATAAAGTAGCTTTAATTACACAATTATAGAAAAGAGTAATAATTAGACTCAAAATTAAAGCAATATTCATTCTTGAGTCTTATCGATTTTATTATTGGTTAAGAAAGGAAAAAACACAACTCATATTGTATTACTGCACATTAGCATTCCGCAGCATACAAGTTTCAATAAGGTTTCTTATTTTTGGCATGCACAATAAAAATGTATGAAAGTCCTCATAAAAAATATTGCCGAACTTGTTCAAGTTGAACAAGAAATTCGCGAAAAGGTATCAGGTAAAGAAATGAACCATTTAAGCACCGTAAAAGATGCTTTTTTGTGTATGGAAGATGGAATCATTACAGATTTTGGTTCTATGAACAATTGGCCAGGCATAGAAAACTGGAACCACACTCAGGTAATAGACGCAGAGGGTGGGATGGTATTCCCTAGCTGGGTAGACAGTCACAGTCATTTGGTTTTTGCTGCAAGCCGAGAAGCAGAGTTTGTAGATCGAATAAATGGACTTAGTTATGAAGAAATTGCAAACAAAGGCGGTGGTATATTAAATTCGGCAAACCAACTTACCCATACCACTGAAGAAGAGCTTTATCAAGATGCTTCACTAAGATTAATAGAATTAATTAAAATGGGTACTGGCGCTATAGAAATTAAAAGTGGCTATGGCCTGAGTACTGAAAGTGAATTGAAAATACTCCGAGTAATCAAAAGGCTCAAGAAAAACTTTCCTATTACTATCAAGTCTACATTTCTGGGTGCACATGCTGTACCGTTACAATACAAAAACTATAAAGAAGGTTATATAAAATTGATTGAAGATGAGATGCTACCACTAGTTTGTGAAGAAAGACTGGCCGATTATATTGACATCTTTTGTGAAAAAGGTTATTTCTCAGTAGAAGAAATGGAAAGAGTGGTAACCGCAGGAAAACAATATGGCTTGATTCCAAAAGTCCATGTCAACCAATTTAATAGCATAGGAGGTATCCGTGCTGCTGTAAAGCTAGGAGCACTATCTGTGGACCATTTAGAAATAGTAAATCAAGAAGACATTGATGCACTTAAAGATACGTCAACAATGCCTACTCTTTTACCTTCCTGTTCTTTTTTTCTGAAAATACCATACGCACCCGCACGAGAAATGATTGATCAAGGGCTGCCTGTTTGCTTAGCTACAGACTATAACCCTGGCTCTACCCCATCTGGGAATATGAATTTTGTAGTTTCACTAGCCTGTATCCAGATGCAAATGAATCCTGAAGAAGCTATAAATGCAGCTACAATCAATGGTGCTTATGCTATGGGGATAAGTAAATATGAAGGAAGTATTGCTAAAGGAAAAAAAGGTAATATATTTATCACAAAGAAAATTCCTTCTTATGCATTTCTCCCATATAACTTTGGGCACCAAATCATTAAAAAGGTTTTCATTAATGGTTGTGAATTCAATCAATAAGAAAAGAATATGAAAAGAATACTTACCCTAATCTACCTCTTGTGGCTAACAAACACTGTTAATGCCCAAACACAAATGAGCTGGTTTGATGATATATCGATTTGTGAATCTATTACAGACACCACTATCAATTTTCCAAACTCAATACCATCAGACTCTATATACACATGGTACTTTAACGACCAACCCATCAGCGAAAATAGCGACAGCTCGATAACTATATCCAATGATGGAGAATATACGCTATACGTTTACAATGTAAACAATACATTTTACAGTAGTTTTAACTTAACAGTAGACGCATCTAACCCTGACTTTATGCTTACATTTACGGATACTGAACTTAATGTAGATACGGTCGTAGAAGTATGTTTAGAGGATATGCCAACACTTATTACTCCGAATGATGGCTACATTCATTATTGGTATTTAGACGGAATATCTCTTCATGATAGCCTTAGCGGCAGAACTTTGGTGCTACAGGATATCATTGACGAAATAGACTTTAACTATGAACACCAATTTACAGTAGAATTCGAAAATCTTTGTGGCATTTTTTCTGCTAGAAATATAGTAACTACAAAAATAAATGAGTGTGATTGTGCTTTAAATATGCCAACAGTATTTACACCTAATGGTGATGAGTACAATAACGAATTTAAACCATTAAATGATCACGAAAATGTTACTGAAGTAGAAGATATGTGTAAATCTACAAACTTTACGATGGAAATATACAGCCAATGGGGAAGACATATGGCAACTGTGAATTCTGGTGATGAGCTACCTCGTTGGGATGGTATAAGCAAGGGTGGTAATGAAGTGCCTGAAGGTGTTTACTACTACCAAATTGACTACAAAATAAACATTCACACTAAGTCTGATCAAAAGCAAATGACAGGGTTTTTCCACTTGTATAGATAATTTCAAATTTGAGTAAAATTAAAGTCTAACTCTCACAACAATATACTTACTAATTTATTTAAAAGTACTTTCATAGCCTTTTCCCTATTGCTATATTCGTACTCTAAATTATGTAGAGAAAGATGAGACAACTAATCGAATGTGTTCCAAATTTTTCCGAGGGATGCGATATGACTGTAATCAAGCAAATTACAGATCAAATAGAAAGCGTTGAAGGTGTTAAATTATTAAATGTAGATCCTGGAAAAGCAACCAATAGAACTGTTGTAACTTTTGTAGGAGAACCACAATCGGTAATAGAAGCAGCCTTTTTGGCAATTAAAACTGCAGCCGCACTTATTGATATGAGTAAACACAGTGGGGAACACCCAAGAATGGGCGCTACCGATGTTTGCCCATTAGTGCCAATTGCCAATATAGAAATGGATGAAGTTGTAAAGTACGCACATAAATTAGGTAAGCGCGTAGGAACAGAGCTAGGAATCCCAGGATACTATTACGAAAATGCTGCAAGTACAGAAAAACGGAGAAACCTAGCCTTTGTAAGATCTGGCGAATATGAAGCTCTCAAAGACAAACTTGTAAAACCAGAATGGAAACCAGATTTTGGTCCATCTGAATTTATAAAAGCAAAAAATACAGGTGCTACTGCTATTTCAGCAAGAGACTTCTTAATCGCATATAATGTAAACCTAAATACCACATCTACTCGAAGAGCTAACGCTATTGCCTTTGACATCAGAGAAAAAGGTAGAATTAAAAGAGATGGGAACATGCTTACCGGTCCTATCGTAAAAGATGAAAATGGTGAGACTGTTTGGATTCCTGGGTCTTTAAAACACTGTAAAGCGATAGGTTGGTTTATAGAAGAATATGGTGTAACGCAGGTTACAATGAACCTTACAAATATTAAGGAAACACCTTTACATATAGCATTTGACGAGACTTGCAAAAAAGCACAAGCACGTGGAGTACGTGTTACAGGATCTGAGCTTGTAGGGCTAATCCCAAAAAATGCTATGCTTGAAGCTGGGAAATACTTCCTTCAGAAGCAAAAACGCTCAACAGGTATTCACGAAGATGAGATTATAAAAATTGCTATTAAGAGCATGGGCTTAGATGAAATTGCACCTTTTAATCCTAAAGAACGTATTATAGAATATATGTTAGAAGATGGAGCTAACAAAAAGTTAGTAGATATGAATCTTACCGACTTTGCTAATGAAACCGCTTCCGAAAGTCCTGCTCCTGGGGGTGGTTCAATTTCTGCTTATGCAGGTGTACTTGGGATATCACTAGCCACAATGGTTGCCAACCTTTCGGCACACAAACGCGGTTGGGACCACCGTTGGGAAGAATTCTCTAATTGGGCAGACCACGGCCAAGCTATTAAAGATGAGTTGTTATTCTTGGTTGATGAAGACACCAACTCCTTTAATAAAATAATGGAAGCTTATAGACTTCCTAATGGATCGGTTGCAGAAATTAAAGCTCGAAAAGAAGCAATTAATACTGCTACTAAATATGCTATCCTTACTCCATATAAAGTAATGGAGCTCTGCCTCTCATCTATGGATATGATTCAGAAAATGGCCGAAATTGGAAACCCTAACTCTGTAACCGATGCAGGTGTTGGTGCTCTATGCGCACGCACAGCAGTTATTGGAGCATTCTTAAATGTTAAAATAAACTGTAAAGATTTTGATGACACAACTTTTGTGACTGATATTTTAGCAAAAGGTGAGTCAGTAATGGAAAAAGCCATTGCCAAAGAAGCAGAGATTCTTAAGATTACCCATAGCAAAATCTAAATGCTATATCCATAAAAAAAGCACCCAGTGGGTGCTTTTTTTTTATTTTTTTTGGTTTCAAATTAATAAGCGAATAGCTTTTTCAGCTTGTCTTCAAAATACTTATTTGCTAAAAAATCTTCTTCTAGAGCTGCTGCAAAAGGAACAGGCGTATCCAAACTCCCACATCGCATAATTGGGGCATCTAAAACCTCAAAGCACTCCTCGCTAATTATAGCAGACAACTCTCCTCCTATTCCACCATAAACAGTATCTTCATGAAGAATAATAACCTTACCAGTTTTGCGAACCGAGTTTAATACAGCTTCTTTATCCAAAGGCACCAAAGACCTTAGATCTAGTAGATCTGCAGAAATAGAAGGATTATTTCCTAGAGCTTTTAAGGCCCAGTGGACGCCCATACCATAAGAGATTATCGTTAAATCATCTCCCTGACTTAATAATGATGCTTTACCAATTGGGAGCGTATAATAATCTTTAGGAACGTCTTGATATAAACTTCTATATAGTGCTTTATGCTCAAAGAACATCACTGGGTTAGGATCTTCTATTGCCGAGGTTAAGAGCCCTTTAGCATCTTTTGGAAATGCTGGATAAACCACCTTAAGACCAGGTGTATGAGTAAACCAGGCTTCGTTTGTTTGAGAATGAAAAGGGCCTGCGCCCACTCCAGCACCACAGGGCATTCGCACAACCACATCGGCATTTTGTCCCCAACGATAGTGCACCTTAGCTAAATTATTTATAATTGGATTAAAACCTGAACTTACAAAGTCTCCAAACTGCATTTCTACAATAGACTTATAACCAGATATAGACAAACCTAGTGCTGCACTTACAATCGAAGATTCACAAATAGGTGTATTTCTAACTCTTTCTTTGCCAAATAAGTCGATAAAGCCATCTGTAATTTTAAAAACACCACCGTACTCAGCAATGTCTTGTCCCATAATAATAGTATTTTCATGGTGTTGCATAGATTGCTTTAATCCTTGTGATATTGCATCCACCATTCTTATATTTTCAGTAATATCAGTGCTAGGCTCTATCTCTTGATAATCAAATGGTGCATATACATCAGCGATTTCCCTCTCTACATTTCCGTCAATGTGATGTTCATCAAAAGCAATTTCTAAGCCTTTGTCAATTTCTGCTTTAAACTCTGCTTTACATGTATCGATATACGCTTGATCAATAAGACCTTCCTGTATAAGGAATGTCTCATAATTAGATACAGGATCTTTTTCCGCCCAAAGATCCATAAGCTCTTGAGGGACATACTTAGTTCCCGAAGCTTCCTCATGACCGCGCATTCTAAAGGTAAGACACTCTAAAAGTACGGGTTTAGGGTTCTTTTTTATTTCTTCGGCCAGCTTAGAAATGGTAGAATAAACTTCTAAAATATTATTACCATCAATAGTATAGGCGTCCATACCATAGCCAATTCCCCTATCGGCTAAACGATCACATTTGTACTGTTCATTGGTAGGAGTAGATAAACCATAACCGTTATTTTCTATTACGAAAATAACAGGTAAATCCCAAACCGAAGCTACATTAAGCGCTTCGTGAAAGTCACCTTCGCTGGTTCCACCATCTCCTGTAAATACAGCACATACCTGTTTGTTATCTTTTAATTTGTTGGCTAAAGCTATTCCATCAGCAAGGGCTAATTGTGGCCCTAGATGAGAAATCATTCCAACTATATGATGCTCTAAAGATCCAAAGTGAAACGAGCGATCTCTTCCTTTAGTAAAACCACCTTCTTTACCTTGAAATTGAGAGAAAAGTTGATTTAGCTTAATGTTTCTACTCGTAAAAACGCCTAAGTTCCTATGCATGGGTAGTACAAACTCTTCCTCATTTAGTGCATTACACACACCAACGGCTATGGCCTCTTGCCCTATACCTGCAAACCATTTTGATATTTTCCCTTGACGAAGCAAGATGAGCATCTTCTCTTCAATCATTCGAGGCTTTAGAATAGCCTTATACAATGTCTTTAATTCTGTATCTGTAAAACCTTTACGGTTGTATTTGATATTCATGCTAAATCGGTCAATTTGATTTTACCAAAGTATATAATAAATCCGTAATTTGGCAGGATTGTTATAGAATTTATAAACGATTTTACTAAGGAATACTCCTTCGATGAAAAACCATTTTAGGCATCTTATTTTTTTAGCTCAAAGTTTATTTCTTGTATTGCTATTTTTTAGTATTAGTAGAATTATTTTCTTCTTTTACACGAAGAGTCTATTTCCTCAAATATTTGATGATGGCTTTTTTGCAGCACTGGCGCACGGAATTCGATTCGATTTATCTGCCATTGCTTATTTAAACCTACCTTTTATAGTGTTATTAATTTTCCCTTTAAAAGCTAGAAAGACTAAATCCTATCAAAAAATCTTAAAGACACTTTTTCTAGTCTTTAACGGCTTAGCTTTATTACTCAACCTAAGTGATATTATTAATTTTAATTTTACTGGTAAGCGAATGACGGCTGATATTTTCAGTTTTCTTGTGCAGGGTGAAGACGCAAATCGTCTAGTACAAGACTTCCTCATAGACTATTGGTCTATAGGACTTTGTTATATTCTATTGATGTATACTCTCTACAAAAGCTTTTCTTATATACAAGACCAACAATTTTTCCTCCATCGTTGTAAACAAAATTGGACTGCATGGATATACACACTACTATTACTAGCCTTAATGGTATTAGCTATGAGAGGTGGAACACAACTGCGACCAATCAAAAACATCCACGCCAGCTATTTTGGTCAAGGCAAATACGTTCCGCTTATTCTTAACAGTCCTTTTAGTATATTCAGTACTCTAAATAATAAAAAACTAGTAAATAGAAACTATTTTCCTACCACAGAGCAAAAAGAAATATTCAACGCTCAACAAGAATTTAGTGCTGATCGACCAAACAAAAAAAATGTTGTTATTTTTATTCTTGAAAGTTTTTCTAGAGAATATATAGGAGCATATAACAACTACGAAGGTTACACACCTTTCCTAGACTCCTTAATACAGCATAGTTTAGTATGTCAACACGCTTATGCCAATGGGAAAAAATCAATTGAAGGTATACCCGCTATTCTTTCTGGTATTCCTGCACTTACAGATAAACCATATATCCTATCTCAATATGGAAGTCAAAAGGGAAACAGTATAGCATCCATTCTCAATCAGAAGGGCTACAACTGTTCATTTTACCACGGTGGAAATCCTGGTACCATGGGTTTTGATGCTTATGCAAAAATGGCAGAATTTAACCAGTACATCGATCGCAGTTTTTACACCGGACCCAGTTCTGACTATGATGGCAAATGGGGGATTTATGACGAGCCCTTTATGCACTTTTTTAAAAATGAACTAGATGGAAAACAACAACCTTTCATGACTAGCTTCTTTAGTCTTAGCTCACATCACCCCTATAAAATTCCCGATGCGTACAAAGGTAAATTTAAAACAGGACCGCTAAAAATTCACGAAACCATCGGCTATACTGATTTCGCTTTGAAGCAGTTTTTTGAGCAAGCAGCTCAAACCGACTGGTACGAGAATACTTTATTTATCATTACGGCCGACCATACATTTAAATCTACCGAAGGCACTTACAAAAATTCTAATGGCCTTTACGCTATTCCTCTTTTTTTATTTAGCCCTGGTGATAGCCTTCTAAAAGGTACACTAGACAAAGTGTGCCAACAAGCTGATATACTACCATCCGTTGTTGACTATCTCAATATTGACACTCAAATTATAAGTTTTGGAAATTCTTTCTGGGAAAAAGAAGGCTTTGCCATAACTTATCTAAACAATATATACCAATATATTTCGGAAGGTTACCTTCTTCAGTTTAATGGGGAAGAGTCAATTGGCTTGTACCATGTAGACATAGACTCTTTAATGACTAAAAATCTACTTGAAGATGATTATGAGCTTGCTTTATCTTATGAAAAAAAACTAAAAGCATACATTCAGGAGTACAATAATAGGATGATCAACAATCAACTAACAGCTGATGAGTAAAAAGAGTTTACATTTTATCATCAACCCTATTTCTGGTACCGGGAAACAGAAAGGTATAGAGCAAAAAATTGAAAAAGAAATCAATTCTGATCTTTTTGACATTTGCCTTCACTATACTCTAGAGACTGGCCACGCAAGTCGTATCTCTAAAGATTTGGTAGAGCAATCGGTAGATATAGTTGTAGCTGTAGGTGGCGATGGCACAGTAAACGAAGTAGCACAAGCAATAGTAAACTCTAGAACAGTTTTGGCCATAATACCCTTGGGGTCCGGCAATGGCCTGTCTAGGCATCTTGGTATTCCACAAAATACGAGGGAGGCATTACGATACATCAACCAATTCAATATTAAAAAAATTGATAGCTGCACTGCCAACGGTCATTTTTTTATAAACGTCTCTGGAGTAGGTTTTGATGGACATATTTCAAACTGGTTTGCCAAAGAAACAAAACGTGGAATGAAATCTTATGTAAAACTAATTATATCTAAGTGGAGCTCCTATGCTGCGGTCCCCTATAAAATAACCATTAACGATAAAGTGGTTTATAATGACTCCGCTGTATTGGTAAGCTTTGCCAACGCTTCTCAATACGGCAACAATGTAATTATTTCGCCACAATCGCAGGTAAACGATGGTGTAATGGAACTATGTATCCTAAAGTCATTTCGATATTACGAAATTTTTAGCTTGCTCTTTGCCTTACTTACCAAGCAACTGCATAAGCATAAAATGGTTCAGGTAATCTCTTGTAGCGAAGCGCTGATAGAATCGACTGAGGCTGAAGTTCATTTAGATGGCGAGCCAAAAGATTTGGGCCCCACCCTTCACTTAAAAATAAAACCATCAAGTATTCAACTAATTTGCAAAGAATTCTAGTCATGCAGCAAGCATATAACTCAATCCCATGTATAGATTTAGCTGACTTTATTAACGGCACTAAAGATCAAAAATTGGCTTTTGTTGATGCTCTTGGGCGTGCCTACGAAAATATTGGATTTGTTGCTGTAAAAAATCATGGTCTTAGCACAGATCTATGCGAATCTTTATATAAAGAGGTGCGAGATTTTTTCTACTTACCTACCCCTATAAAAAAATCATATGAAATAGAAGGCTTATCTGGACAAAGGGGTTATGTGTCATTTGGCAAAGAGCATGCAAAAAACAAGCCTGAAGGAGATCTTAAAGAGTTTTGGCATTTTGGGCAGTATGTAGACGATCACGATCCATTATTTGGGCTTTACCCAAAAAATATAGAGGTTACAGAACTATCACATTTTAACCTAATAGGAAAAAAAGTTTATCAGCAGCTTGAAGAAACTGGTAAACAATTGCTAAGAGCTATAGCCATATACCTTGATTTAGAAGAATTATATTTTGACAACAAAATTTACAATGGCAATAGTATATTACGACCTATACACTATCCTCCAATATCCATAAAGCCTGAAAATGCTGTTCGCGCCGCTGAACATGAAGATATAAATTTAATTACGCTATTAATGGGTGCTTCTGCTGATGGACTTCAAGTATTAAACAGAAAGGGGAAGTGGATTTCAGTTACTGCATTAAAAGATCAGATTATTGTAAATGTAGGAGATATGTTACAACGGTTAACCAATAATAAATTAAAATCTACCACCCATCGGGTAGTTAATCCACCAAAAGAATTGTGGGGTACCTCAAGATTTTCTATTCCTTTCTTTTTGCATCCTCGTCCTGAGGTGCCTTTAAATTGTTTGGCATCTTGTATAGACCAACAAAATCCTAAGTCATATAAAGATATAACTGCGGGAGCCTACTTAGAACAACGAATAAAAGCACTTGGCTTAAAATAAGGTATTCTTAGTTCTATAAAATAGGCTATGAAGATAGAAATGAAATCAGTTTTTCACCAATTTATAACTTATATTTAAGTTATTCTTCATTACCAAATTTAGGGTGTAAACACCTTGATTCCAGTGCTTTCCTAAAGCAATCGATGAGCTTGTTGGGATTAGTTTCTGAACAAGTTTCCCTTGCATATCGTACACTTCAACATAATCTACGACATTGGTTTTAAAGTCTATATCAAACCTATCGCTACTTGGATTAGGCCCTACTGACACTTCTAGTAATTCTTGCATTTCACTAGTAGAGAATTCTAAGTTCTTAATTTTTAGAATGTGTAAGCCTTCTTGTCTATCTGTTACCAAGATATTTCCTGAAGGCAACCATGGATAAGCACCCCAAGCACCTGAGAAAGTACCACCTGTAGAATCTGAAGTATCGTAGTAGGCAACTTCTGATAAATTATATGGATCTGAAGCATCAACTACTGTAACACCATCGCAATAGTATGAAGTAACCAAGTAGTTTCCTAGAACATGTGTGTTGTGAGGTATTACGTTAGACTCTGGACTATAGGATTGAATTTGATCTATTACTTGCATATTCGTAATATCAGATACATCAACTGCAGCAATATATGCCCCTGGTAGTTCATCCGTAGTAAACACAGTATTCCCGTCATCAGAAACCCAGGAATTATGTGTAAACGCATTTGGAGTGGCACATCCACCAATGATTACAGGATTAGATTTGTCTTGTACATCTACCGCAAATAGGTGACCGTCGTATATGGCAGACCCCCAAAGTGTATCACCCCTAACCATACCATCATGGAAATAAGTTTCGTTATATGAACCTAAATAGATTGGCTCCATAGGGTTTACAGTTAAATCGAACATAAGTGCTCCGCCATTATCAGCATCACCACCAAATAAATAGGCAATCCCTTTTTCATCGATATAAATATTATGAAAACGTTCAAAGGCAATGTCAACTAGCGTATCGTATGTAATTTGTCCATCATGAATCTGGCTTAAATCAACCATCAACAAACCTTGAGACGCTCCTTGGGTATAGCTATCATGAACAATATAAGCATGATTCTCCCATGTTTTCATATCGCGCCAAACTGAAGTAGGACCAGGAATAAATGCCTTCTCAACAGGATTTGATGGCACCGAAACATCTACAAAAGAAGTTCCGTTAACTACTCCAACAATAGCATATTCAAGGCCATTGTTGTCTACGTAACCCCAAACATCATTAACGCCATTTTGATACGGAAGATGTCCTAACAAATCCATATTATATGACTGTTGTGCACCTAGCAAACTATAGGCCAATAGCGTTATACTGAGAAGAGCTCGTTTCATAATTAAATATATTGATTAATACATCGTCAGATATTAACAAATACCATACCTAAGATTAGTATATAGATAGGATTATAAACAGCTATCATTTTTCTGGAGCATAATTAAAACAAAAAACCCTCATATCTAAAGAATAGATACAAGGGTTTTAAAAAGGGCGGCGACATACTCTCCCGATATTACTCAGTACCATCTGCGCTGATAGGCTTAACTTCTCTGTTCGGAATGGGAAGAGGTGATCCCTATCGCAATAACCACCATAAATCTTTAGTGCACAAAGGCACTTGATTTTTTAATATTAAAAGAGGAAAATACACAATAGTTGAAAAAATTGTACAAGGAAGTTTACGGGTAATTAGTATCACTCGGCTTTGATGTTACCACCTTTACACCTGTGACCTATCAACGTAGTCGTCTTCTACGACCCTTAAAAGAAATCTTATCTTGAAGTGAGTTTCGCACTTATATGCTTTCAGTGCTTATCTCGTCCCAACGTAGCTACCCTGCGATGCAACTGGCGTCACAACAGGTACACTAGAGGTTAGTCCGCCTCGGTCCTCTCGTACTAGAGGCAGGTCTTCTCAAATTTCTAACGCCCACTACAGATAGGGACCGAACTGTCTCGCGACGTTCTGAACCCAGCTCGCGTGCCACTTTAATGGGCGAACAGCCCAACCCTTGGGACCTTCTCCAGCCCCAGGATGTGACGAGCCGACATCGAGGTGCCAAACC
>CBFIGX010000003.1:0-206321 GCA_965662265.1 Flavobacteriales bacterium | reverse complement strand
ATTAAGGTATGCAAAAAAGTACCTTTTTTGAAAAATGGTACTTTCTTAAAACTTCTGAAAATCAATGATTTGAAAAAATCGACTGGCCTTGAAATAGGCCCTAGCAGAGAGGAAGGGATTCGAACCCCCGAAACGTTTCCGTTTACACGCTTTCCAAGCGTGCGCCTTAAGCCACTCGGCCACCTCTCTAGTTTCTGGGCGCTAAAATAAGTAAATATGTTAAATTATATAGGATGCTTCTAACTATTTAAGTTTATGTCAGTTCTCCCTGTAAGCTTCGTTCTAATAGTTCTTTTTGTAGCGCTAGGTCATTGGTGTATTCTAATACAAACATGAGCTTGGTAAGAGCCGCTTCAAAAGTCATATCGCCCCCGGAAAGAACACCCAAATCTTTGAGCGACTTACTAGTTTCATAGCGCCCTAAATCTACAGCACCGCCTTCGCACTGAGATACGTTTAGAACCAACATCCCTTTTGCGATTGCTTCTCCTATAGCGTCTATAAACCATTTTGAGGTGGGGGCATTTCCAGCGCCAAATGTTTCTAATACTATGGCGTCATTATCAGGACTATGAAGCACAGCCTTTACAGTAGATGGAGTGATGCCCGGAAATAATTTTAAGACCCCTATATTAGGATTGAAAGATTTGTGAACTATTAAGCTTTCTTCATTTACGTTTTGTATATACCGTCGGTTGAATTTTATATGCACACCAGCCTCGGCCAATGGTGGGTAGTTGATAGAAGTAAATGCGTCAAAATGTTCGGCATTTACTTTGTGGGTTCTATTACCTCGATAAAGTTGATACTCGAAATATACAGCTACCTCAGGTACTTCTGGTTGTCCATTACGGGTTGCGCTAGCAATTTCTATGGCAGTTGTTAAATTTTCTTTGGCATCGGTCCGGGGCACACCGCTTGGTAATTGTGAACCGGTTAATATTACAGGCTTGTTTAAGTTTTCTAATATAAAACTCAAAGCTGAAGCGGTATAGGCCATAGTGTCTGAACCGTGAAGCACCACAAATCCCTGGTATTGGTCGTACTCGTTTTGTATGGTTTCCGCCAACTGTACCCATATCGATGGATGCATATTCGATGAGTCGATACTTGGCTCGTATGATTTTATATCTAACTCGCAATCGAGTTGGTTGATTTGTGGTATTTGTGACTCTAAATTTTGAAAGTCAAAAGGAACGTATGAACCACTTTCAGCGTCGCGAACCATGCCGATGGTTCCCCCTGTGTATATGAGTAGTATTTTCATCTTATCTACCAAATATTTGTTTTGAATTTGCCGTGGTAATAGCTGCAATTTCTTGAATGGATACCTGATGGATATCTGCCAATTTTTGTGCAATATGAATGAGGTATGAACTCTCATTGCGCTTACCTCTATTAGGACTTGGAGCTAAATAAGGGCTGTCGGTTTCTAGTACAATATGCGACAAGTCTATTTGAGCAGCTACTAAATCTAATCCCGATTTTTTGAAGGTAAGCACTCCTCCAAACCCAATGTGAAAATTAAGATCTATAGCTTGCTGAGCTTGATCTATGGTTCCAGTAAAACAATGAAATATTCCTCTAAGACGTTCATCGCGCTCAGACTCTAAAATCTCGAAAATAGGATCAAAAGCATCTCTACAGTGGATAATAATAGGCAGATTTTTTGCTTTGGCCCACTGTATTTGAGTTCTAAAAGCTTCCTTTTGTTGCTGCTCAAAGCTGGTGTCCCAATACAAATCCATTCCTATTTCTCCTACAGCACAGTAGTTTCCCTTATCTAAATACGATTGTAGTCGCACCAATTCACTTTTAAAATCTTCTTTTACATGACAAGGATGCAAACCCATCATCGGAAAACATCGATTGGGATATCTTGCACAAATATCCAACATGGGCTTTACGGTATGTTGGTCTACATTAGGAAGAAATATGCGCTCTACCCCTTCTTCAAAGGCTCGTTGTATCATTTCTTCGCGATCTTCTGCAAATTTTGTATCGTACAAATGACTGTGTGTATCGGTAAATATCATGCAGCAAATATAGGCATACCTTTATTGTTGACTATACATACAGCATACAATCTTATTCATTTTTTCGTTGTGAATACATACCAATAATTAACCAACAAAGAATAAAGAAGGATAAGAATTCAAAATGTACTTTGCGTATTCATAGAATTAATTAAATTTGCCCTAACAAAAGGGTTTATACTATTCAACCAAATAACAAAAAGATGAAAAAGACACTTTCTATTCTAGCGATTTTTGGATTGCTGAATTTGAATGCTCCTGTAGCGGTGGCGCAAAACAGTACTGATACGACAACTGAAATGACTGTAGATTCTACATCAACAGATTCTACAACAATGGACTCTGCTGTGGTAGAAGAAGCTCCTACCGTATCTACAGTTGTACAAGAACAAGCAACTGAAGAGCCTGCAAGTTTCCACCAAGTTCTTAAAGAAAAGTTTATTGAAGGTGGTGCCGGATTTATGGGGATTGTACTTATCGCACTTATCTTAGGTTTAGCACTTTGTATAGAGCGTATTATCTATTTAAACTTAGCAACTACCAATACCGATAAGTTATTATCAGATATCGACGCAGCCCTAAACAAAGGTGGTGTGGAAGATGCTAAAGAAGTATGTCGAAATACGGCTGGACCAGTAGCCTCAATTTTCTACCAAGGTCTTGAGCGTTCTTCGGAAGGTTTAGACATGGTTGAAAAGTCTATTGTAGCTTATGGATCCGTTCAAATGGGACGTTTAGAACGCAACACTTCATGGATTTCATTGTTCATTGCCCTAGCTCCAATGTTAGGTTTCATGGGTACCGTAATCGGTATGATTGGTGCATTTGATGCTATTGAAGCCAACAATAATATTTCTCCTGCCCTAGTTGCCGGAGGTATTAAAGTGGCCTTATTAACCACAGTATTTGGTTTGATAGTAGCAATGATCTTGCAAGTATTTTACAACTATATTATCGCAAAGATCGATAGCTTGGTAAATACTATGGAAGATGCTTCTATCACTTTAATAGATATTCTAGCGCGCCAAGAAGCGGCTAAAAAATAATTACGAACCGTTAAACGAAACTGAAATGGGAGATTTCATGGCAAACTACGGTATTGTACTTACCTATATCCTACTAGCAATTGCTGCTCTTGCTGCTTTGGTGTTTCCAATCAAACATATGATTGAGCACCCTAAGAAGGCAAAGCAAGTATTGGTGGGTCTAGGAGTTTTAATAGCCGTATATATTTTATCTAACCTACTTGCTTCGAACGAAGTAACTGAACATTACGCTAAATTTGGCGTTACAGAAAATGTGTCTAAACAAGTAGGAACAGGACTTATTGCATTTTACATTCTAGCAGTAGGAGCTGTGGCTTCTGCAGTGTATGCTGAAGTTGCTAAAAAGCTCAAATAAAAATTACTATGTCTAGAAGATCATTACCCGAGATTAACGCAGGCTCTATGGCTGATATCGCCTTCTTGCTTCTTATCTTCTTCCTGGTAACAACTACCATGGACGTAGATACTGGATTGGTGCGTAAATTACCGCCAATGCCTGAAGAAGAACTGTTGGAAGACGATTCTCAAATTAAAGCTAAAAACATCTATGTGGTACTGGTAAATGCTAAGGATCAATTACTAGTTGAAGAGGAGCTCATGGACATCTCTCAATTAAGAGAGGGAACCAAAACTTTCTTAAACAATTTTGGTAAAGATCCTCAGTCATCAGACAGTCCACAAAAGGCCATTGTATCGCTACAGAATGACCGAGGAACATCATACGAAATGTATATCAATGTGCAAAATGAACTTTCTGCGGCTTACCGAGAGCTCAGAGATGAGGAAGCACAACGAAAATTTGGTGTAAACTACGCAGACCTGGAAAAAGCCAATCAAAAAGATATTCGTAAAAAATACCCAATGAAAATTTCTGAAGCTGAACCTAAAAACGTAGGAGGTAACTAATGAGTAGGTTTAAAAAGAAAAAAGGAAGTGGAACGCCGGCTATATCAACAGCCTCGTTGCCAGATATCGTATTCATGCTATTATTCTTCTTTATGGTAACTACTGTTATGAGAGAAACTACTCTCATGGTAGACAATAAATTACCACAAGCTACCGAAGTAAAGAAAATTGAGGATAAATCGCTGTGCTCTTACATCTATGTTGGTGCGCCCGTAGCAGGAATGAAAAATAAGTTTGGTACTGAACCTCGTATTCAACTAAATGACTCTTTTAAACTAGCAGATGATATTCAAGAGTTTGTAGCTGCAAAAAGAGAAGCTACCCCAGAAGAGAAAAGACCGCAGCTGGTAACTTGTATCAAAGCTGATGTAGATGCTAAAATGGGTCTGATTACCGACATCAAACAAGAACTAAGAAAGGCACAGGCCTTTAAGATTAACTACGCTACGTTCACTAGCGTTGAGTAGTTTTAAATATTGAATTAAAAAAGAGGCCTATGGCCTCTTTTTTTTTGTGGTTACCAAAAGAAGTTTAACCAGACATACATCCTTAAATATAGCGCTTCTTCATAAAAATTCTTAGCATCATAAATACTATAATGAGAGCCACAATTACTATGGGAAAGTCCTGAACTCCAATCGATTCCAATGATGTATCAAGCTCGTTATGCTGAATATAGTAGGTAAACACTACGAGTATACTATTGTAAACCACATGAAGGAGAATACTGTAATTTAAATTGCCCGAATAAACATATACATAGCCAATGAGAGCACCCAGAACAAAACGTGGCAATATAGCGTGGTATTGTAAATGTATAACACTAAACAAGAAAGCTGTTAACCAAACAGAAAGGTGTATGGAGCCAGACCAATCTTTAAATAAATTTTGAAGAACTCCTCTAAAAAGTAACTCCTCACCTATCCCTGCCACAAGCCCCATAAGAATAAGCATGAGTAGCAAATCGCTCCAATGCGGCATAATCAAAAATTGCTCTGTAACAAGCGTTGTTTGAGCTTCTGCTGTTTTTAAAAAGTCTAGAAATTCTGGAAGAGGAACTAAGGCATTTATGGCTCCCATGAAGTTGGCCAGAGGAATAATAAATAAGGCGATAATAACAATTGTAATACTCTTGTTAAAATCAAAACCTTTAGACAGTTGAGTGTAATTAGAAAAATGAATTCCTCGGAGGTGGAGAAATAATATTGGAGGCACAAAAAAGGTTCCAACAGAATTAAAAAACTGCATGGCTTTCATTGCGCTAATAAGACTTGTATTTGATGGATCAAATACTTGCTGCGAACTCGAAAAAAAACTCACTCCGTATACAACCTTACAATATAAAGCACCTAAAATATATGAACTAATCAAGCCTACAAAAATAGTTACTAACAGATAATATAATAGATTGGCATGTTTGGCATGACACCAAATACCTCTACTTTTTTCAACGATTCCTAATGCCATGGGTTTTTCTTATGTTTGCGTAAAATTTTTTAGGTGGTAAAGATAGGAAATATAGAACTTGGTGAATTCCCATTATTATTAGCTCCCATGGAGGATGTTAGCGATCCTCCTTTTAGAGAATTGTGTAAAACGCATGGAGCTGATGTAATGTATACGGAATTTATTTCCTCAGAAGGGCTCATAAGAGATGCTGCCAAAAGTGTACAAAAGCTCGACATCTTTGAATACGAAAGACCTATAGGGATACAAATATTTGGTTATGACATCAACTCCATGCGCGAGGCTGCAGAAATTACGGCACAAGCAAAACCAGATATTATTGACATTAATTACGGATGCCCAGTAAAAAAAGTGGCTTGCAAAGGAGCCGGAGCAGGTATCCTAAAAGACATCCCTAAGATGGTTCGCATGACCGAGGAAATTGTTAAATCTACAGATCTCCCAGTGACTGTGAAAACCCGATTGGGATGGAACGAGGAGATGAAATATATTGTTGATGTAGCTGAAAGACTCCAAGATGTTGGAATAAAGGCAATATCTATACACGGAAGAACCCGAAAGCAAATGTATAAGGGCGAAGCAGATTGGACGCTTATCTCTGAGGTTAAAAACAATCCTCGAATGCATATCCCTGTGTTTGGCAATGGAGATATAGACTCGCCAGAAAAAGCCAAACTCATCAAAGATCGTTACGATGTTGATGGAATGATGATTGGTAGAGCTGCCATAGGCTATCCATGGATATTTAATGAAATAAAACACTACCTAAAAACAGGTGAAAAACTTACACCACCAACCATAGATGAACGTGTGGCCGCATGCAAACAACACCTTCAAAGATCTTTAGATTGGAAAGGTCCTGTGCTAGGGGTCGTAGAAACGAGAAGACACTATACCAACTATTTTAAAGGGATGTTTGGTATTAAAGAATACAGAAAAAAACTTGTTACTACAGATGACCCAAAAGAGTTGTTTACAATTTTAGATGAAGTAGCAAGCCACTTTAAAGACTACCAATTCTAGCTATAAATTTAAAATTCTCCTTTTCAAGATATAAACTGGTATATAAGTCACCAAAGTACCAATACCCAATACAGTAGCTAAAGTAAGAAGCACATCCTTAAATTGGAGCTCTATAGGATAAGCATCGACTACAAAGGCGCCTTGAGCACCAAGCTTTATAACACCAAACTCTTGCTGTATCAAACAAAGTACTACCCCTATGATTAGGCCTATACTTCCACCTAAACTGCTTATTAAAAAGCCTTCGTAAAAAAATATATTCTGTAATTTTTCTTTTCGCATCCCTAAGACCCACAAACTTTTGATGTCTTTTCTTTTTTCTAAAACTATCATTACTACCGAAGCCACGATATTAAAAGTGGCAATAAGCAAGATAAATGATAAAATAAAGAATATCGCCCATTTTTCAGTTTGCAATACCTTATATAGAAATTCTTGCTGTTGGTACTTGTTCTTAACCCTAAAATTAGCTCCCAACACTTCTTTAATTTGCTGCTGCAGAAGGCTTATATCCGCACCTTCATCTATATGAAGTTGAAGACTTGTGAGTTGATTATCTTGCTGCATAAATTCTTGAACGAGCTCTAATCTGGTTACCAGATACTCATTGTCAAATTCTGTTTGAATAGCATACAAGCCCGACAAACCAAAATCCGTTTTAATGAAAGCATCTTGATTAATTACATTGGGTTTTGCCTGAGCGTTAGGAATATAGGCTTCAATAACATCTTTAAAAGGTTTGGCAGATAAAATAAAAGCTAGTGGTTGCCCAATAATAGCCCATCGTGATGAAGTGTCTGCTCTAAAAGTAGTACCATTAAAAATAGATCGCTCTATAGGAAGCGAATCGGAGGCGTGAATAAAATCTCGAACACCTAATATTTTAGCTATTTGCTCTTTATCGCCAACTCTCAAAAGTACTTTTTCGCTGTAACATCCCACTATATGCTGCCATGCTGCCAAAGCACTTAATTGATCTAGATCTTCAGCATCTAAAGCAAATGATTTTCCCTGAATAGGGCTAACCTCTATATCAGAATGAATATTCGAATACATCGACTTGATAAGAGATTCAAAACCATTAAATACGGACAATACAACAACAAGTGACAGGGTGCCTATTGCAACTCCTAATACAGAAATGGCGGTAATACTATTAACAGCATTTGGGCTCTTTGAAGAAAACAAATAGCGTTTTGCAATATAAAAGGCAAGATTCAAATTAAGACGATGGATTTATATCGTCGCCTTTAAGCAGACGTTCAATGTTTTCGGCATAATCTACTGAGTCATCTAGATGAAAAGATAATTCTGGCACAACCCTAAGCTGATGTCGTACACGTTTACCAATTGCATTTCTGATGGACGAACCATGAGCATTTAAAGATGATAAAAATGTAGACTTATCTTTTAAAGGAAATACACTTAAAAAAACTTTAGCATAACCCAAATCAGGACTAATTCTAACTTTGGATACCGAAATAAGTGCACCCGGTAATATGGAACTGCCCATTTGGATTAATATTTCTGCAACATCCTTTTGTATTTGCCTTGCAACTTTTTTTTGTCTAGTACTTTCCATATGGCAAAGATAGCCATTACGACGAGATGCTAAAATAGATGAACATAGAAGACGAAGTTAAAATTGTTAGAGTCGTTTATAAATATGGATGATTGTATTGGTTTGAATAGTATCTTTGCTTATTCTATTGAATACTTTTTTTAAAATGATTTAACAAAGGATGAAACAATTCGCAAAGATTTTAAAATTTGCATACGTATACAAGAACTTAGCTATTATTAATGCCCTGCTTAATATTCTGTCTGTACTTTTTGGCTTGTTCTCCTTTACTCTTGTCATTCCAATGCTCGGCATTTTGTTTGGAACACAAGCCAAGGTTTATGTAAAACCAGAAGGAGACTTATCTACAGAATGGCTAGAAGATTATGTTGCTTTTCAACTCACTAGAATCATTGAAAATGCTGGAGAATCTCAAGCACTAGGAATCATTTGCGTAGCGATTATTACGTCTTTCTTCCTAAAAAACGTCACTAGATACCTGGCACAATACACCTTAGTACCTATTCGAACAGGCATTGTAAAGGATATTCGCAGCCAACTTCACCAAAAGTTATCAATACTATCCATTTCTTATTTTTCTGAAAAAAGAAAAGGCGATATGATATCTAGAATGACCACTGATGTTTTGGAAGTTGAAACATCTATCATGAGTACGCTAAGTCTGCTGGTTAGAGATCCTGTAAACATCATAGCCTCTCTAACATTATTGTTTATGATGAGTTTTAAGCTTACACTAGTTGTGCTCGTGTTATTTCCTATAGCTGGACTTATTATAGGTGGTATTGGTAAAACACTTCGTCGTAAATCTGATAAAGGGCAAATACAAATGGCTCAAATTTTATCGACTATCGAAGAGAATATTGCAGGGCTTAGAGTTATTAAAGCATTCAACGCAGAACGTCAGATAAACAAAAATTTTCAGCATGAGTTGGATAAACACCAAGGTATTATTTCGAGCATCTTGAAACGTGGTGACCTAGCCTCACCAATGAGTGAATTCCTGAGTACTATGGTGATGGTTGTTGTGATATGGTACGGAGGGAATTTAATTTTTGATGGTGCTATGGATGGCATGCGACAAGAAATTAGCCCTCAAGCATTCATTGGCTTTATTGTTATTTTCTCCCAAATTCTTCCACCCGTAAAATCACTTTCTCAAGGTTATTACAGCATCCAACGAGGTTCTGCCTCGGCTACAAGAATAATGGATGTGTTAGAAGCCAAAGTACAGGTGTCTGAAAAAATAAACGCAACAGCAATTAATAAGTTTAACAAATCTATTTGTTTTAATAATATTGAATTCGCTTATGACGAAAAGCCTGTCCTTAAAAACATAAACTTAGAAGTAAAAAAAGGCAGGTCTGTAGCCCTTGTAGGACAATCTGGTAGTGGCAAAAGCACACTAGCTAACCTTGTCGCACGTTTTTACGATGTTACTAATGGTACCCTAACGATTGATGGAATTGACATAAGAGATTACAAGTTAGGCGACCTAAGAAAATTAATGGGCATAGTTACACAAGACGCCATCCTATTTAACGATAGTATTTTTAATAATATAGCTCTCGGAATCGAAAATCCAACTATGGATAAAGTTATTGAAGCAGCTAAAATTGCAAATGCACATGAGTTCATTAGTGCTTTTGAAGACGGGTATCATCACAATATTGGAGACGGGGGGCATAAACTTTCTGGCGGCCAAAAACAACGAATTACTATAGCACGTGCAGTGATGAAGAACCCGCCAATACTTATTTTAGATGAAGCTACTTCAGCACTTGATACCGAATCTGAAAAATTGGTGCAAGACGCACTCACAAAACTAATGGCTAACAGAACATCTATTGTCATAGCTCACAGACTATCTACCATAAAAAGCGCTGATGAAATTGTTGTGATTAATAATGGAGAGATGGTGGAGCAGGGTACACATAAAGATCTACTGGAGCTAAAAGGGCACTATCATAAGCTTCATCAAATGCAAAACCTTTCGTAAAATGGTAGAGAAAATAGAACATATAGGCATTGCAGTAAAAAACCTTGACGCAGCAAATAAAGTATACGAATCGCTATTAGGTACTGCACCTTACAAGCAAGAATCTGTAATAAGTGAAGGCGTAAACACTTCGTTTTTTAACACTGGAGAAAGTAAAGTTGAACTATTAGAAGCCACAAATGACGATTCTGCAATTGCAAAATTTATTGCTAAAAAAGGAGAAGGTATTCACCACATCGCCTTTGGCGTAAAAGACATCCACCAAGAAATGCAAAGGCTTACAAAACTTGGCTTCACCTTATTGAACGAGTCTCCAAAAAAGGGTGCAGATAACAAGCTGATTTGTTTTATACACCCAAAAAACACCCAGGGAGTGTTGGTGGAACTATGTCAAGATTGCCCCTAGTTGGCTTACCCAACAAGCCCATTTGGAGCAAAAATTTCTTCAATCTTTTCGTCATCTTTGAGATGATACCCCTTAAGGCCAGCCTTTATCGCGCCGGCCACGTGTTGGGGAGAATCGTCTACAAACAATGTCTCTGCAGCCTGTAAATGGTTTTGATTAAGAATATAAGTAAAGGCCTTTGTGTTGGGCTTTCGCAAACCTATCTCATGAGAAAGATACACCTGCTCAAACCCTTTGCAAAACTCCTCGAAATAGGATTCTCCATACTGGTTTTTTATGGCTTCAATATGAATACAATTGGTATTACTGAGCAAAAACAATCGGTAATTTTTACCTAGGCGAAGAATACATGTTAAAGCCTCAGGCATAAAATAGAGTAACATCGCATTCCAAGCCTCATCAATTTTTTGAGAGGTAATATGCTGTCCTAAAAAACCTTGAATACCCTTGTAAAATTGATCTCTTTGTATAGTTCCAGTTTCTAAATCATCAAACAAATCAGACTGTCCAGCCTTGGCATACACTTTTTCAAAGCCTTCAATACCAAGAGCTTTAAAGGCCTTAATAGTTCGTTGGTAATCTATATTATAAATCACACCACCTAAATCGAAAATAATATTTTTAACTCCCTGTAGCATAAATGTAAATTTGATTGCAAGATAAAGAGATATTGTGTATTATTGCAGCCTAATTTGTCGCTAAAGAATTGCATTCTCCAAGCACACAAATTAGGGCCTATAGCTCAGCTGGTTAGAGCACTTGACTCATAATCAAGGGGTCCCTGGTTCGAGCCCAGGTGGGCCCACTACTAAAAGAAAAAGCCACTCGTTTTGAGTGGCTTTATTATTTTGACTACAAACACTTAACATTAAGTTAATATTAACGAATATAATTTAACACAAATTTAAAATTTACAATAACTTCAATTCAAACTTCAATTCTATGTTTGTTGTTTAAATAAAAAACAGAAAAGAATGTTCTCAATAAAAAAAGCAATACTAGGAGTCGCAGCAATGACACTTGTATCATGTGGTGGCAACAGTGGCGAAAAAAGCTCAACGAAATCGGGGCTTCAAGGCGCAATAAAAATTGACGGTTCTAGTACCGTATATCCTATTACTGAGGCAATTGCCGAAGAATTTAGAGCTGTAGAGCCAAAGGTAAACGTAACAGTTGGTGTTTCGGGAACTGGTGGCGGTTTCAAAAAATTTATGAGAGGCGAAACAGACATCAACGATGCATCTCGCCCAATAAAAGCTACAGAAGCAAACGCTTGCAAAGAAATTGGTGTTGACTTCCAAGAGTTAAGTGTTGCCTATGACGGACTAGCCGTATTGGTAAATCCTGAAAACGACTGGGTAGATTACCTTACTGTAGAAGAACTTAACAAAATATGGGTGCCTCAAGCACAAGGAAAAGTGATGTATTGGGATCAAGTAAGAGAAGGATGGCCTCGCGAAGAACTTCACCTTTTCGGACCTGGTATTGCGTCTGGAACTTACGACTATTTTGCAGAAGCTATTTGCGGCAAGAAAGTTGGTACAAGAGGAGATTATACAGCTTCTGAAGATGACCATGTATTGGTACAAGGAATTGCCACTGATAAAAATGCTTTAGGATTTTTCGGATTGGCATACTATGAAGAAAATAAAGACAAACTGAGACTAGTAGGGGTTGACAATGGCAACGGCGTGGTAATGCCTTCACTAGAAACCGTAGGAAATGGTTCTTATGCACCGCTTTCTAGACCGATTTTTATTTATGTAAGTAGCCTTGCGGTAGAAAAAGAACAAGTAAGAGAATTTGTTTCCTTTTACTTAGAAAATGCGTCAGAACTAGTTTCTGAGGTTGGTTATATACCACTTCCTGATGAAGAGTATGCAAAAGAAATTGAAAAATTTAATGCGTTCATAAAATAACCAAATCTGCAAAATATAATTCTATCGAATAGAATTTTACATTAGTATTATCACATCCAAGCAGCCCGAGGCTGCTTGGATTATTAAGTTTATAATGACTAGGAAAAGCAAAGAAAAATTTATAGAACTTCTACTACGAGGTAGTGCCGTAATCACCATCCTTACTACTGTAGGAATCATCTGGGTTCTCTTATCAGAGAGCTTTACTTTTTTTAAGGAGGTTTCTATTGTCGACTTTCTTACCGACGACCAATGGACCCCATTGTTTGCCAATAAGCACTTCGGAATTATGCCGCTTATCTCTGGAACCTTGCTTACCACAGTAATAGCCGTTTCGGTAGCTTTGCCTGTGGGTCTAACCATTGCCGTATATCTTAGTGAATACGCACCGAAGAAATTTAGAAAAACTGTAAAACCGATGCTGGAAATATTGGCTGCAGTACCTACTGTAGTTTATGGTTTTTTTGCATTGATGGTGGTGACTCCTTTTTTACAAAAATTGATTCCTAACATGGCAGGGTTCAATGCCTTGTCTGCCGGAATTGTGATGGGTATTATGATCATTCCCTTTGTAAGTTCTCTCAGCGAAGATGCACTTCGGGCAGTACCTAAATCTTTGCGAAATGCATCCTATGGGCTCGGATCTACTCGTTTTCAAACTGCTTTTAAAGTAATGGTACCAGCAGCATCTTCTGGAATTATAGTATCAGTAATCTTAGCATTCTCGAGAGCCATAGGCGAAACCATGATTGTAGCCATTGCTGCTGGCCAGCAACCAAGGCTTACCGCAAATCCTTTGGTGCCTATAGAAACTATTACCGCCTACATTGTTCAGGTAAGCTTAGGAGATGTTCCACATGGCTCCTTAGAATACCGAACTATTTTTGCCGCTGGAATGACCTTATTTGTTTTTACATTTATACTTAACAATATTAGTTTTTGGGTAAGAAAGAAATTTAGAGAGCAATATGACTAATTCGAAAAAGAATAGAATTAAAGATAAAATCTTTGAATATATAGGCATTGCAAGTACTCTTTTAGGACTTGTGGTATTGGCTATTTTTATCGGAAATATACTTATCGATGGACTGGCCAGAATAGATTGGGACTTTATAAATAACCTTCCCTCTAGAAAGTCCGAAAAAGCAGGAATTTATACGGCTTGGACTGGGTCGTTATGGATATTAAGTTTTACCACCATGATTGCATTTCCCATGGGCGTTGCAGCAGGAGTTTATCTAGAAGAGTATGGCAAAAAAAGCCGACTATCATCTATCTTAGAAGTCAATATTTCCAACCTAGCAGGAGTGCCTTCTATCATATATGGTTTGTTAGGGCTCGAAATATTTGTAAGAGTTTTTCAAATGGGAAATAGTGTGCTGGCGGGAGCATTTACCCTAGCGCTACTGGTACTTCCTATTATTATTGTCGCCACACGAGAAGCAATTAGAGCTGTACCACCAAGCATTAGAGCTGCTTCCTATGGCTTAGGAGCTACCAAATGGCAAACTATATGGCATCAAGTACTCCCGAGTGCTATAGGAGGAATTCTAACTGGCGTTATCTTGGCCATCTCCAGAGCTGTAGGAGAAACAGCACCGCTTATTGTTGTAGGCGCACTAGCCTATGTGCCTTTTGCACCTAGCTCACCTATGGATGAGTTTACTGTGATGCCTATACAAATATTCAATTGGGTATCTCGCCCGCAACACGGTTTCACCATCAATGCTGCCGCAGCAATTATTATACTACTAATCATTACATTTGTTATGAATGGAATTGCCGTTTACATAAGAAATAAATGGGAAAAGAAAATCAGTTGGTAAAACATGACAACAGAAAAAAAGTACATATTAGAAACTAAGGCACTTGATGTGTTTTACGGTGACATGCAAGCACTAAAAAACATCAATATGCAGATAGAAAAGAACAAAGTGACCGCCTTTATTGGTCCCTCAGGATGTGGGAAATCTACCTTTCTTAGAGTGTTTAATAGAATGAACGACTATATAGAATCTTACCAAATGCAAGGAGAGGTGTTGATGCAAGGACAAAACATATACCACAAAAATATACAAGTTGATGAGTTGAGAAAAAATATTGGTATGGTATTTCAAAAACCTAACCCATTTCCTAAAAGTATCTACGATAATGTAACTTACGGGCTTGTAATTCAAGGAATAAAAGACAAAACACTCTTAAACCAACGCGTAGAGAAATCCCTAAAACAGGCCGCCTTGTGGGACGAAGTAAAAGACGACCTCAAAAAGTCTGCCCTGGCGCTTTCTGGTGGGCAACAACAACGATTGTGTATTGCCAGAGCATTAGCAGTAGAGCCTTCCGTACTCTTAATGGACGAACCTACCTCTGCACTAGACCCTATTTCTACAGCTAAAGTGGAAGAGCTAATTCATGAACTGAAAGAAAAATATAGCATCGTTATTGTAACGCATAATATGCAACAAGCAAGTAGAGTAAGCGACAATACTGCTTTTTTTTATATGGGCGACCTCATTGAATTTGGAAAAACAGAAGAGATATTTAGAAATCCGAAAAAAGAACGTACACAAAACTACATCACCGGTAGATTTGGTTAATTTTTTAATATGACACAATTAGAACAAGAAATAAAAAAGCTAAAAAAAGAACTGCTACAGATGTTTTTGGCCGTTAACAAACAATTGCTAAAAAGTGAAAGAGCACTTCTTGAATTTGACAAAGATTTGGCTGCAGAAATAACCATCGCAGAAAAAAGAATTAACGCTCAGGAGTTAAAAATAGATCGCGATTGTGAAAATATATTGGCCTTACACACCCCAGTTGCCGTAGATTTACGCTTTGTGCTTTCGACATATAAAATTAATCATGAATTAGAACGTATTGGAGACATAGCATACGGAATAGCCAGTTATGTAAAAAAAGTTGATTCTATTTTCCCGAAAAAAGCCATCGCCGACACAAGAATTCAAGAAATGTTTGTACAATGTAAAGAAATGCTAGATCATGTAATTGATGCCTTTGACAATGAAGATACTACAATTGCACGACGTGTATTTAAGCAAGATGAATTGCTAAATACCATTAACGTCAATGCAAGTAATGCGATTATAAACAACTATAACGAAAAGAGTGCAAAACAACTTTTCTACTTATTGTCTTGCATTAGAAAACTAGAACGCACTGGCGACTTAATTAAAAATATTGCCGAAGAACTTATCTTTTCTATGGAATCAAAGGTGGTAAAACACATAGACAACAACAAATAATTGATTCGCTCTTAGACTATTGATGATATCCTTTGGATATCTTTATACTAAAAGAACTTAGATGTGTTTGATTTAGTTTTTAATCTATTCGATTTTTGATATGTAAAAGATTAGTAATAGCTAAAGAATACAGATCAGATGCAACACTAGGTCATACTAGACTTAAGATTTTTCATATCTTTGATTCAAGATTCCCAATATATCTCTATATGCCTATCCCAAAAGTGATTCATCAGACCTTTCGAAGTCACAAGCTACCCCTCCTAACGAAATGGCATATTTGGCGTATGAAACGAAGGAATCCAACTTACGATTATAAATTCTATGATGATGAGGCTGTCAATCGATTTATTAAAGATGAATTTGACAAAGAAATATATGAGCTCTTCAAAAGAATACAAATTGGTGCTGCCAAAGCTGATTTTTTCAGATATGCAATACTTTATAAAAAAGGTGGCATATATCTTGACATTGACAGCTTGTTTATTAATCCAATAAATGACATTGTTCAACCAGAAGATCATGTCATTATATCTTTAGCTTCTCATAAAAATAATTATGTTCAATGGGCTTTATTTTCTGAACCTGGGCATCCATTCTTTAAGCGAACATTAGATTTAGTGATCCAAAATTTAAAAAACAACACCTACCCATCTGACGTCCATAAGATGACAGGGCCTACTGTTTTCACAAATGCTATAAATGATTGTCTAAAAGAGTCTTCACAGGCTAAACATCGAATCATGGGTGTTGATTACGACAATAAACTTAAATTCAGTTACCGATTAAGTAAGTTTTTTCTTTACGGTATTTCAAGGAAAAGTCACTGGAAAAATAAGGCACAATCGGAACAGGTTCTGTCAAACTAATTAACAAAGTAGCCCAGCAATTCTTTATGTCTAAACTACCAAGCAACCAACGCTTTATAGATCTATCTGACTACGGTAGACCAATTGCCCAGTGGATTGCCAAAGTTTTAAAATCTACAATTTTTACTCCCATTCATGTAACCATGGCTTTTATCGTGTTTGGTATTTTGGCCTTAGTATGTATGTATTTTAACCTTCCCATTTTGGCAGGGTTATGCCTCATCATCAAATCTATATTAGATGCTGCCGATGGAGAACTTGCAAGAATTAGGCAGCAACCCTCTCATATTGGGCGCTACTTCGACTCTGTTTCAGATATTTTGCTCAATGCCCTTATCCTAGGTTATGTGGCTTACAATAGCCAAAGCTCAATTATGCTTTATCTTTTTGCATTTATTGGAATACAACTTCAAGGCACATTATACAATTATTACTACGTCATTTTAAGGAATCATGCTGGCGGTGACAAAACCAGTCGCATATTTGAAATTGAGCCTCCTAAAGCCCTAGGTACGGAGAGTCAAAAATTGGTAAATAGTTTTTTTCGTGTTTATAGTTTTTTATACGGCCCATTTGATAAGGTCATATACTTTTTAGATAAGAATGCTTCCACTCATAGTAATTTTCCTAAATGGTTTATGACACTTCTTTCTACTTTTGGCTTAGGTTTTCAACTGCTTATTATTTCATGCATGTGGGTTTTAGACCTAAACCATTGGGTGCTTCCTTTTTTTGCTGCTTATACAGTTATGGTTTTTGTGTTTATATGGATTCGAAAATCATTAAGCTAATTCTTTTGTAGATCCTTACTTTATGGAATTCAAATATGATATAGTTTTACTAACTGATGATCGCTATGAAAATCCAAAAAAAATCAACTGGTACACCAAACAAGTCCTCACTGAAGACAGTCTTGTATTACATGCACTTGAGGAAAAAGGGCTGAAGGTAGTCAAGAAAAGTTGGAGCTGCATAGATTTTGATTGGCGTATTTGTCGTTTTGCACTTTTTAGAACTACTTGGGATTATTTTGATCGATTTGAAGATTTTATGGTCTGGTTTAATCTCACTAAATACCAAACCACTTTTATAAATGATGCTGAGCTTATTAAATGGAATATCGACAAAGCGTATCTTAAAGACTTGAAAGGTAAAGAAATTGAAATTGCTCCAACTATTTTTTTAAACTCCAAACACGGGTATACGCTTGATGATCTATTTCAACAAAGTGGGTTTAAACAAGCTGTACTAAAGCCCAATATAGCTGGAGCAGCACGAGAAACATATTTAATAAAAAAGAAAGAAGCTCATCTATATCAAAACAAACTAAATCAGCTGATATATAAGGAGTCTATGCTCTTTCAAGAGTTTCAACACAATATAGTTGAAAAGGGCGAAATGAGCATCATTTTAATTGGAGGTGAGTATAGCCATGCCGTGTTAAAAAAAGCAAAGTCGGGAGATTTTAGAGTACAAGATGATTTTGGAGGCTCAGTACATCAGTATATACCAACACCAGGAGAAATCGAATTTGCACAAAAAGCACTAAATGCTTGTCCTTATAGGCCTTGCTACGCCAGAGTAGACATGTTTTATAACAACTCTAACAAATTGGCCTTAGGTGAATTAGAACTTATTGAGCCTGAATTATGGTTTAGAAATTATCCTGACGCAGCGCATCTATTGGCTAAATATATTTACGAAGTGTACTTTTGTTAGTACTAAACGCTATCATTTAGAATAAGATTATCTTTGTACTTATGAGAAAAAAAATCATGTTATTAGGGGCTGGCGAACTTGGAAAAGAATTTGCAATTGCCTGTCAAAGATTGGGGCAATATATAATTGCAGTAGACAGCTATCATAATGCACCTGCAATGCATGTGGCGCACGAATATGAAGTAATTAATATGCTTGATGGTACTGAACTAGATCGAATTGTAAAAAAGTACAAGCCAGATATTATAGTGCCAGAAATAGAAGCTATCAGAACAGAGCGTTTTTATGATTATGAAAAGCAAGGAATAAAGGTTGTTCCTAGTGCTAAAGCAGCCAACTTTACCATGAATCGAAAATCGATTAGAGAGTTAGCAGCTATTGATCTTGGTATAAAAACTGCAAAATATAAATACGCCAATTCATTCGAAGAACTTGTAGAAGGTGTAAATTATTGCGGAATGCCATGTGTGGTAAAACCTTTAATGTCTAGCTCTGGAAAAGGCCAGTCGGTAATTAAAACCTCAAATGATATTGAAAAAGCCTGGGAATTTGCTTTAGAAGGCTCGCGCGGTGATGTTATGGAAGTTATTGTAGAAGAGTTTGTTGACTTTGACTATGAAATCACACTACTCACACTCACACAAGACTCTGAAAATACATTATTTTGCCCTCCAATCGGGCATAGACAAGAGCGAGGAGATTATCAAGAAAGCTGGCAACCCATGCCCATGAGTCCTTCTCTACTTGAAGAAGCCCAAGATATGGCCAGAAAGGTTACTCAAGCGCTTGGAGGTGCAGGAATATGGGGCGTTGAATTTTTTGTTGGCAAAAAAGGCGTATTCTTTTCAGAGTTATCACCAAGGCCTCACGATACAGGTATGGTAACTCTAGGAAATACTCAAAACTTTTCCGAATTTGAACTTCATGCTAGAGTCATTTTAGGAATTCCTGTTCAAGAAATTACACTAGAAAAGAATGGTGCGAGTGCTGTAGTTCTTGCAAGTGGAACAAACACAAATCAACCAATAATATCAGGTCTAAATGATGCTACTAATTATCCTAATAGTGACATAAGAGTATTTGGAAAGCCAAGTACGAGACCATTTAGAAGAATGGCAATTGCTTTATCTTTTGGAGAGGAACACATCGATTACCATATCGAAAAGGCTAAGAAGATTGCAGCTCAGATGAGGGTTGAATAGTTCGATTTGTGGCTGCGGCTATTTACCTTTTAAAGCACTATCAATCACATCAATCATTTCTTCAAATTCTTCTCTATCATAAAGGCGAGTTAGGAAAATGATTTCTCCTTCTTGATTAACAACTATGTTTCTTGTTACACCCTGTTTTGGTCCTGCAAATTTTTCAAATAAAGCACCGTCTAAATCACTTACCATTGGATAGGTAACGCCCATTTTTTTTGCGAATTCTCTAACAACAGATGCCTCCTCTTTAAGATCTAAGCCTAGCAACAAAAAATTATCATTTTTAAAACGTTGCCAAACTTCTTCTTCTAGATGTGGCATTTCTTTTCTACATACACTACACCATGATGCTGTAAATTGTAAAACTACAACCTGGTCTTTGAGTGATTGATTGGTGTAGTTTACTCCGTTTAAATCTGTAAACTCTATGGTAGGTAATTTATCTCCAACCTTAACTATATAACCGCGAGAATCAACTGATTGGGCTAAGGCGATAAAAGGAAGGAAAAATGCAAAAATTAAGACCATTCTCATCATAGTATATCTTTAGCTTGTTCTAATATTTTTTCAAATCCACCGGTTTTTGCAGCAGAGTCATACTTGTCTATGATATACTGTAAAGCCTCATCTTTTTGTTTCTGAGTCATGGTTTTAAGTTCTTGATAAGAATAGTAGTTCATGAACTCTTTTTCTGATAATCTGCTTATGAGTTCGTCATAAAAATAATTATAATCATAGGAGGATCTAAACAAATCCATTCGATCCATTAAGTCATGAGTAACATTATATTTTTTTAACTCTGGGATGTATCGAATAAGATTTTCGGCATTAAATTTATGAGCCTGAGCATATACAGCTTGTTCAACTCTATGCATAGTTTTATATTCTTTATCGTCATATGTATGATGCAAAACAACACCCAGATATATAAGCTCTACTAGTTTTTTGTAGTCTTTTTCTGTAATTTTTAATGCTATTTTTTCTTGCATGACTAAATTATATATTTATGAAAATAAAGAATCTTATCATTGTACAAGCGTTTTATAATCACCTCTATTTTAGAGGCTTTAAGACACTCACATGTAATTTTATTGGCTTTCCTTGCTTCCCATTTTCGTCAACAACTTTTTCTATTTGAGCCATCTCACCCGTAATTTTTGCAAGAATTCCAGATCCTTTACCTGCTTTTGGATGATCCCAAGTTACCTTCATCCCAGCTTTAAATTTGCCCACATTTGCAGCAGCTCGTCTAGGTTGGCTTTTTTGACCTTTAGGATCTTTGTATTTACCAACTTTTAAATCTTTATTTTTCTGAGATTTATCTTTAGTCATCACCCAAATATCTGCTACCATTGTAACTTTTTTTCCTTTAGTGGTTACGGATACATTTTTAAGTAATGCAGCTCTGGGTACAGATCTCAATGCAGCTTCAGAACATGCTTCTAAAGAGGTGCCAGTGAATGACATCTGCTTAACAGCTAATTCAAAATCATTTGCAATTTTAAATTCTTGGGTGCTTAAGGTGTGAATACGACCTAAATCATTTGTGCAACTAATTAAAATTGTGCTTACAAACAAAATAACTAAATTTTTCATAGAACTAAAATTTCATGTTAATTTACAAAATTGAATGGCATTTACTAATTAATAGAACAAAACACTGGCGGTGTTAGTTTTAATTTGATAGCCTTGTCCGGGTTTCATTGAACCAATTCCATTAAAACCCCAATCAGGAATATATGCATTACCCATATAGTCTTTTGCGATAATTAACTGGTTTTCATTCACAAGAGAATAAAGAACGTCTTCCGCGTTTATCTCTGTAGTAGGTAAAAAACCAATCATATTCCAACCTTCTTGTAAAGAAACTGGATGTATTGCTGGTTTAGCATGCGCACCTTTAATTGTTATATTTACAGAAGATGCAACTTTAATAAGATACCCTTGCCCAGGCTCTAAATCACCAACAGCATTATAATCATACGCCACTAAATAAGCCCAGCCATCATTGTCTTTTACCACCAGCAATTGATCTTCTACTGGTTCAAAAACAGAACTAACATCCATGTCATCTGTCATCATATAAGTAGAAAACAAACTCCAACCATCAGGAATTTCTATTGTTTGACTGGTAATAGGATTTATGTTTTCTAAGCTCGTCAAAGCGCTTAAGCCATTTGGTTGATAGTTACCATGATGGCTAAATTCGTTATTGTAACTAACATTCATTATCCAACTTACCCCCTCTGAGGCGTCCCAAACTTGCCATATAAATGGTACTCCTTGTTCAAAACCATCTTCAGTTTGGGAATCATAACCATGCACTAGGATATCAGTACTTATTCCCATCCACTCTGTATAACCGGCACAAATCATTCCTGACTCTGTATTATAAAAAGCGCCTATCCAATCTCCTACAGAAATGCTGTTGCCATCAATGTTAGTTGAAATATTAGCAGGAATGGCTACGGTATGAACTTCATTATTTGATTGAACAAAAAGCCAAGGTGGCTGAGGATAAAGCACACAAGAGCCATCATCGGTGTTTGCATTAGCATTATAATTTAATGCATTACTATTTGTACAGCCTAACATTTCACCTTCTACAACATAGTGTATGGTAGCACAGATACTATCATCTATCTGGTTTTCTGGAAAAAAACAATACTCTATGTCATATGTAGCACCATAAAATTCTGGAACAATATGTCCACTAAAAACACTTGTACTGGTGTTAGAGTCAATTGTAACAGGTATTGGGCTTTGATCTATATTCGGCAAATAACATATATTCCAACAGAACCAATTGTTTGCACAGGATTCTGATAGCACATTCCTCCTAACCATAACTTCTAGGGATTCATCTGAGGTATTAATTACTTCTATGTATGAGGCTATTTCAAAATCATTGGAAGTACCAACAACGGTTGATGATGAATAAGACAAGTTTAAAGGACTATTTGAGTTGAGTAGTACATAATTGCATGATTCATTATCGATGGTGGCTTGAGGATTGTAATTGAGAGCATCTTGATCCATGCATCCTAGGTAAGGCGCCTGCATAGTAAAGGAATTTGTTAAGACCTCATCACCTGTATTAACACCATTACTATTGGCTATAACAGTAGATACATGTAAACTTATTGAGCCCTGAATAGACCATGGGGCCTGCCACGAAAATTGCCATTCATTCGAACCTTGACCCATTGTTCCTGAGCTGGTATGTGTAATATAATTACCATTATTTGTAAGTTGTGTTTGAATTGGATTATTGATAATAATATCGCCAATTTTTTCGCCATTTTCGTTTTCGAAGCAAGCTAAGAACCCAAATTTAGAACTCCAATTTGCATTTACTGTAATTGTAAAATCATACGTCTCCCCTGGAATATAATATTGTCCAACATTATTAATTATTTCTAATGTTGAATTTTGAGTTGAAGATATATTAGTAGGTTGATGACATTGTGTACAAGTATTTTGAGCGTCGCCAACAGATCCAGAATAACCTTCAGGGGCTCCGGAAGAGTTTGTTTTTGACTTTGGAGTATATATAACTACACAAGTCACAAGTATGGCAATGATTATATGTAAACTATATTTTAACAATATTGCTTATGGATTAAAATTAGCTTATGTCCAAATAACATACCAAAATATAGCTAAAACAAAACAATTAAGGCTTTAAATCAAAGGAATTAATTAGAGCTCAAACGCTTAACAATCGAGCCATCATCATAATAGTAAAAGAGTATTTGTCCTTTACGGTGCATGGTGTGTTGTCGACCTAAAATATCAATCATTTTGATGACTTTTACATTTTGTTGCTCTAAATTATCTATGTTTAATCCATCATCATAATCGCACATGTCGCCCTGGCCATCACTATCGCTATCAAGCTGATCTTGATTAGAAATAGTTCCACAATTATCTAACTCATCACATACAAGGTCAGCATCAGCATCATTTATACAAATGCCTTCACATGTATAATAAAGCTCTGGATAAAAACAGCTATTGTTCTCTGCAGTAGCTTCAGGATCATAATTGCAGGCCATTATATCTGTACAACCTAGTATTTCTAATTCGTCACATATACCATCGGCATCAATATCATTAATACAGTTGCCATCACAATCGTATGGTGGCTCTGCAAAATAACAAGACCCATCATCAACATTAGCCTCTGGATTATAATTACATGCAATGGTGTATAAACATCCTAGTATTACATCTGGGTCAGTAGTCTGTACAAGGTCATCAAAATAAAAAGTAGATTGTGCAGAACCATCACCTAGTACATCTAAATCAAACATAAAGGCTATGTTATTGAAATCGGATGGAGACTCGCTAAAGTCAAACACTAAAGTTTCCCATCCATTAGTAACTGTTGTTAATACATCAACCTCAAAACTAGGATCACCTAAATCTAAATAAAAGGGATCTTCAATCTTTAATCTTATGATAGTTCCTACAGGAGCCTCCGTATATATTTTCATAACTAGAAATGGGAAGGCCTCAAAGTCTAAATTATCATCTAATTGTATTTTACTTCCTGCCCAAGTATCGCCACCATCTCTAACAATTTTTCCTACAAATTTACTGTAATTACCTTCTGTTTGATATGGGTTAACGACAACCTCAGCAGCGCCACCATTAAAATCTGTAAAATGGGTTGAATCTAATTGAAAACCATCTACATCTTGTTCAAAGTCTATAGGTAAAAAAATGTTTGTTTGTGCCGTAACTGTTATACTTAACAGTAAAAAACATATGGAATACAATTTGAATTTCAATGTTTTCATGAGTACGTGTTTATAGTTATTAAAATTTGGTCAAATATATAGAATTAAATGAATATTAGTGTAAATAATACACTTTAGAGTTCTTGTTTTTTTATTTTTTATAAATCGTTGAGCAAATAAAAACCCCTACAAATACTTGATTCGTAGAGGTCTTTTATAGTTGCGGGGACAAGACTCGAACTTGCGACCTTCGGGTTATGAGCCCGACGAGCTACCAACTGCTCCACCCCGCACTGCAAATATAAGGCAAAGTATTTCGAGTAGGCAAACCAAATAGACTTATTTTGAGAAAAACATCTAACACATTGTTTGTCAAGTAAACTAATGACTTAATTATTAAAAAAAAGTGATGTTGATATAGTCTAATTGCCATTTTATAGGCATATTAATATGTATATTTGCGGCCTAATGAACGAAAGAAAATACAAATCGGGCTTTGTAAACATCATCGGCAACCCCAATGTTGGAAAATCTACGCTTATGAATGCACTAGTAGGTGAACGGCTCTCCATTATCACATCAAAAGCCCAAACAACGCGGCATAGAATTTTAGGGGTAGTAAATGAAGATGATTATCAGATTGTATTTTCCGACACACCAGGAATCATTCAGCCCAATTACAATCTTCAATCGAGCATGATGAAGTTTGTCAAGTCAGCTTTTCAAGATGCTGATGTGTTTCTTTACATGGTAGAACTTGGTGAAAAAGCACTAAAAGATGCCAGTTTTTTTGAGCGACTAAAAAACACAAACGTACCAATAGTTCTTCTCATTAATAAGATTGATAAATCAGATCAGCAAAAAGTAGAAAGTGCTATTAATCATTGGAAAGAGATTCTTCCTAAGGCTCAGATAAAACCCATTTCTGCCTTAGAAAAATTTGGAATTGAAAATATAATTGCTGAAATCGTAGATTTACTCCCTGTAGGAGCGCCATACTTTCCTAAAGATGCACTTACAGACAAGCCCGAACGCTTCTTTGTCTCAGAAATAATTAGAGAAAAAATACTACTCACCTATCAAAAGGAAATTCCTTACTCTGTAGAGGTAGTAGTTGAATCTTTTAAAGAAGAAGAGAAACTTATCAAAATTAGTGCTGTGATTAATGTAGCCAGAGAAAGCCAAAAAGGAATCATTATAGGACACAAAGGTAAAGCCCTAAAAAAAGTAGGAACACTAGCTCGGAAAGATTTAGAAACATTTTTTGGGATGAAAGTTTACCTAGAATTATTTGTAAAAGTAACGAAGAACTGGCGCGATAACGAGCAAGATCTCAAGCGCTTTGGTTACTTCATTTAAGTATTTAAAATGGGAAATATAGTTGCCATTGTAGGAAGACCAAATGTAGGTAAATCTACTTTCTTTAATCGCCTAACTCAAAGAAGGCAAGCAATTGTGGATGCTGTAAGTGGCGTTACTAGAGATAGACACTATGGCACGTCTGATTGGAACGGTAGAGATTTTACTGTAATTGATACTGGCGGTTACGTAACAGGCTCTGATGATGTTTTTGAAGGTGAAATTAGAAAACAGGTCATTATTGCTATGGAAGAGGCCGACTCTATTGTATTTGTTGTAGATGTTGAAACAGGAACTACCGATTTAGACATGGAGGTTGCGCAGATATTACATCGAGCAAATAAACCTGTTTTTGTAGCTGTAAATAAAGTAGATAACGCTATGAGGATGGATGATGCTTTAGAGTTTTACAACCTTGGGCTAGGGGAATTTTTTGCAATATCATCCATCAATGGTAGCGGAACTGGTGATTTGCTAGACGCTATAGTTGCTTCTTTCACAAAAGAAGATGAAGAGGGAAAAGATGCCCTTCCTAAGTTTGCCATTGTAGGCAGACCGAATGCTGGGAAATCATCATTAGTAAATGCATTAATGGGGCAAAACAAAAATATTGTTACAGATATTGCAGGTACTACCAGAGATTCTATAGATACACACTACAACCAATTTGGCCATGAATTTACATTGGTAGATACTGCTGGATTAAGAAGAAAAGCCAAAGTTCATGAGAACCTAGAATTTTATTCTGTGATGCGTACCATTAGAGCCATAGAGCATAGTGACGTTTGTATTGTAATGATTGATGCCACAATTGGTTTTGAATCTCAAGATCTTAACATTTTTCACCTAGCCGAAAAAAACAATAAAGGCATCGTTGTTTTGGTTAACAAATGGGATTTGGTTGAAAATAAAGAGACCATGACCATGGATCGATACAAAAAAATGATTCTTAGTAAAACTCAGCCATTTACAGACTATCCAATCGTCTTTATTTCTGCAATAACCAAGCAACGAATTTTTAAAGCTATAGAAATTGCTGTAGATGTTTACGCAAGAAAGAATACTAAAATATCTACGTCAGAACTTAATGATAAATTCCTGCCTATTATTGAAGCTACACCTCCTCCATCGTACAAAGGCAAATATGTTAAAATAAAATACATCACCCAACTACCAACTGCGGTACCGTCTTATGCATTCTTTTGTAATCTACCCCAATATGTAAAAGATGCCTACAAAAGGTTTATTGAAAATAAATTTCGAGAGATGTACAACTTTAACGGAGTTCCAATAAGAATATATTTCAGAAAGAAATAATTGTTTCGTTAAGCACTTATAGCTATCAGACTCTCTGTATAGGATTTTTTTTGTTAATTATTTACCTTGATTTTGACAGGACATATGTTTTAATTATATTGTGAAGCTATATTGTTTATCCTCCCCGTAATGAAAAGAACGCTGCTTATTTGTTTTTATTTGGCTGTTTCTCTGTGTAAAGCACAGACGGGGGATATAGTTGTTTCAGATACAAATTTTAGAGCTTATCTAAATAGTTTGAACCCAAATCTAATTCAGCAAGATTCATTACTAAATACTGAATTATCATCAACAATTACAACTATTGATTGCTCATCAAACAATATTTACAACCTTGATGGCTTAGAATATTTCACCAATCTCGATACCTTAATTTGCTCATACAACCCTATAGACGAACTTAGCGAATTACCTGAAAGTTTGGAATACCTTGACTGTAGCTACTGCATCAACTTAAACAGCATACCAGACATCCCTCATAATTTAAAATACTTAGACTGCAGTTATAATCAAATTGAAGAGCTCCCTGTATTACCATTGGGTTTAAAGAAATTATTTTGTGCCGTTAATAACATAACTCAAATTACCTATTTACCACAAACACTAAATTATTTAGACTGTAGCTTTAACAACATTAATGAAATCTCATACTTCCCCCAAGAGCTTATTCATATTAACTGTAGTTATAATAACCTGACCAGACTTCCTGATTTACCAGACCAACTTGGGCTAACTTACAACAACCCACTTAACATATTCAACAACAATATTGAATGTGTAGGAAATTATACATCTGTATTTTCAGAACTACTAGACATTTATCAATCTTGTGAAGAAACAGAAGAAATAGTAAATCTAAATCTTGAGTTTGAAGAGGGATGGTCAATCTTCACATTAAAAGGAAATGCAGGTGATATGGATATTGACTCTGTATTCTCATCAATATCTCTGGATAACATTATCATTATAAAAGACAATGATGGTAATCCTTATTTAACAAATCAAAACTACAATGGGATTGGTGATCTTGAAGTAGGTAAAGCTTATCAAATTAAAACCAGTAACAGCTTCTCATTTAACAAGGAAATATTAAAAGTATACCCTGAAACTTATTCTCTAGAGCTCTCTGAAGGATGGAATCTAATTGGGTATATCAGAGATTCGCCAGCTAACGCAGAACTTGTTCTTAAACATTTAACAGAAAACAATAAAATACAATTTGTAAAAAATGCATTAGGTAGTGTGTACATTCCTTCTATAGGATATAATGGCATTGGAAACTTTAACCCTGGCCATGGATACCAAATTAAAGTAAATGAAGATTGTTTTCTTCATTTTTTGCCTAATGAATTTGACTATTAATCTTCAACAAACAAAAACTAACAAAGATACTTTAGTTATGAAAAAAAATCTAATAGGGTTTGCAACACTCTTGATAAGCTGTATTTCATTTGCACAAGACTTCACGTCTTCGAGTTTTATTACACCGACAAATACAGGCGCTAATATGACTCTTGGGTTTAACACCAGCCAATTAGATTCATTTGAAGGTGGTCAAATCGCAGCCTTTAACAATGAGGGCTTATGTATTGGATTAGAAGTAATTCAGTATGGATTTTTTACCATGGCGATTTGGGGAGATGACACAGGAACTCCTGAATTAGATGGACTTGTTAATGGTGAAATTCCAAGTTTTGCGGTCTTAACAAGCGAGGGAAATATTGTACCTATATCTTCAGTAAACAACTTCAATGGTTATGTCACTAACGCATTAGCAGCATCAAATGACATAACTATTGCAGGGTGTACTGATGATTCAATGATAGAATATCACACACAAGGCTATATTGCAAATATTGATGATGGCTCTTGTATTAATCCTGTATTTAATTTTAATATTAATCCTGAAGATTTTAGCTCTGATTACTTGACAGATAACAACATGATTATTGGGATAAATACAACTGATGTGAACCAATTTGTAGGAGGTACGATGGGCGTATTTTTCGACCTTGACCAAGATGGAATTTTAGATTGTATTAACACAACACCAATTCAAGGTATAGGTAATGGCTCAAATGGCTTCTTTACCATAAGCCTTTGGGGTAACGATGAACTAACATCTGAGGTTGATGGACTTACTAATGGTGATGTTCCAGTTTTCGCTATACTTACCAATACCAATTACGTTATTGCATTTCAAAGCGTTCCAAATTTTGAAGGGTATGCAGCTAACGCTTTCCCGTCATTTTCCGAAATAACATTCGACTTTACTGTTTATGGATGTATGGATAACAACTATTGTAATTACAATCCAGATGCAGAAGAAGATGACGGCTCTTGTGAAGGCCTTCCAGGATGTACTGACGATCGTTATATGGAATATGATCCTAATGCTGACTGTTTACTTGAAGGCGGCTGTATCATGACATGGCAAAATGCTTATGGTACTTTAAGTGATGAGAACAGCGATTTGATTAGTTTAAACGCAGATTTAAATTCATCAATTCTTATTCTAGAAACTGATTTAGCTGAACTGCAAGAAACTAGCGCTGAAACGATTGCCAACCTTCAAACAGAAATCGAAACTCTAAATGCTTCAAATGCATCACTAGTTGCAAGTTTAGAAAATGATATTGCAAGCCTTGAAGCAGAAACTCAAAGCTTAACGGCTTCACATGCAAGTCAAATAGATAGCTTAGAAAGTAATATTTCAAGCTTACAATCAGAAAACTTAGCACTAATAGAGTCACATGCTACTCAAGTAACAAGTCTACAAAATGACATTCAAAATTTAGAAGCAGAAATTCAAAATCTTATAACAACTCATGCTGCTGAAATTTCAAGCTTAGAAAATAATATTGCAAACCTGCAATACGAAACAGAAGTTCTCACTGATTCTCATACAGCCCAAGTTGCTGAATTAGAAAATGAGATTGAGACCCTTAACATATCACACCAAACTTCTATTGATTCACTTAATAATGTTCTTCTAGTACAAAACGAAGAATTTACAACAATGGTAGACGCTCTTAATTCCCAAATATCTCAGCTTACAGCTCCTATTTCGATTGACATCATATCTGGGTGGAATCTTATAGGATATACACTTGATATCGAACAAGACGTTACTGCTACACTACAAGATATTGTAGACTACGTACTTATCGTGAAAAACAACAATGCAGACGTATACTGGCCAGAATTTGGATTTAATGGCATTGGTAATTTCATTCCTGGTCAAGGGTATCAAATAAAAGTGACTGAAGATATTCCTTCCTACCAATACCCGAATGTAGAGGGCGCACGAATTGAAAATAACCAAACTGTGCCTCAATGGGTAATAGAGATGCCAACAGAAGTGCATCCTAATGATGTTAGATCTCTAGTCAAAGTATTAAATATTTTAGGGCAAGATGTTAACCCTACATATGCTCAAAAAGGAACCACTCTCATATACTTATATTCTGATGGTACTGTAGAGAAGAAAATTAAATGATGAGATTTAGGGCTCTACTATTTTTTTTGTGTTTTTTAGTTCATGGACATATATTGTTCGCGCAATGTCTTAACAACCAATCTGAATTAGTTATAGAGATTCAATTTGCCGATTATAGTTACGAAATATCATTTGAGTTAAGCTCAAGTTCACAAGTTATATCCGAACAAAGCTTTGCCAACAGTAATAACTTCGACACAGAACAGTTTATATTTTGCCTTGACCCTGGAGAATACAATTTTACAATGTCTGATAGTTACGGTGATGGACTCCTAGATTGGGGCTGGGGAGACGACGATGGTTCTGTAACACTCTTACTAGAAGGCATACAAATATTCTATGATGAAGGAGACTGGGGTTATGAAACTGGCAGTTCTTTTACTATTGAAAATATAGATATTGAAGGGTGTACAGATTCTAATTACTTTGAATATAATGAAGATGCGACTATAGATGACGGCTCTTGCGAGAATCTAATTATTAGTGGTTGTACAGATAATAGTTTTTTAGAGTTTGACCCACAAGCCAACCTTGATGACGGTTCTTGCCTAAGCGCAGTAATAGAAGGATGCACGGATAATGACTATTTAGAGTATTTTAATTATGTAGAGATATCTATAGGCTTGTATGAAATAATTATCGACGAAAACTACTTAAATCCAAATGTCGATGACGGTTCTTGTATGACTCTTATTACGAAAGGATGTACTAACGAGAACTATTTAGAATATAGTCCTGATGTTAACGTCTCGGACAACTCCTTATGTGTAGAACTTATTGTTACTGGTTGTACTGACCCTAATTATACAGAGTTTAATTCACAAGCAAATGTAGATAATGGAACCTGTGTTACTGAAGTTGTATTAGGGTGCACAGATCCGAATGCATGTAATTACAATGAACTTGCCAATACGAACGATTATTCATGTGACTTTATTGACACTGATTTTGATGGTATTTGTGATGCGGATGAAATTCTAGGCTGCACCAATCCCCTTGCTGAAAACTTTAACGCTCTATCTACTAGTGATGACGGATCATGTATTATAATGGGGTGCACCTACAGTAACGCTTGCAATTTTAACCCAATAGCAAACAACAACGACGGAAGTTGTGAATATCCAGAAGTGGGATATAATTGTGATGGAGAATGCACCCAAGATAGTGATGGTGACGGTGTATGTAATATATACGAAATTATAGGCTGTATGGATAATATGGCTTGCAACTTTGATATATTAGCTACAGACCCATCATTGTCTTGCATCTACCCTGAAAGCTATTACAACTGTGACTCTACGTGTACAAATGATAGTGACGGAGATAACATTTGCGATGAACTAGAAGAAATAGGGTGTTTAGACCCTGTAGCATGCAATTATAATCCGATGGCGACTGATAACGGTGAATGTACATACGAACAAATGTATTATGACTGCACTCTTAATTGTTTAAATGATAGTGATGGTGATGGTACATGCGATGAATTAGAAGTACTAGGATGTACAGATGTAACTGCCTGTAACTTTGATGCAGAAGCCACTGAAAATGAAGGGTGTACATACGCTGCAAACTATTACAACTGTGATAATGAGTGTATTAACGACACAGACCAAGATGGCGTTTGTGATGAGCTAGAAATAATTGGCTGTACAGATATCGATGCTTGTAACTATAATTCAGATGCTACAGATGAAGGTTTATGTGAATATGTTGACATCGATATTAATTATAATAATGAATCTAACTCACTATCTAGTTCTTCCAACCTAAACATTACATATCAGTGGTACTATAATAATGAGATAATTGATGGAGAAACAGACAAAAGCCTCTTGGTAGATCAAAATGGCACCTATATGTTGGAGGTATATGATCTAGACAATAACTGTTACGGAACAGCAATTTATAATATCACCGACATGTCTATCGTAAATTTTGATTACAAAAATCTAGTTACACCTAATCCAGCATCAAACCATATTAACATCAATCTCAATTCAAATGATCATTATGAGTTATCATTAATAGATAATATGGGGCGGACTGTTTTAGAACACACAAATTTAGCTAAGCAAATAAGCTTAAACGGTATTAAGCCAGGCGCTTATTCATTGATTATCAAGCATAAAAAAAGACGACATTCCAGTAAATTAGTGATATTACCTTTGTGACATTAATTGCTCTAATTCGTCTTCTAGTACTGCCCATTCTTCCATTGCCTTATCTAACATGTCTTTGGAATCCTCGTACGACTTAAAAAAATCATGGTCATCCATTAATTTTTCAAACTCTACAGGATTTGATAATTTTAAATCTGATGCAGCGATATTACTCTCTAGTTCTTTTATTTTCCTTACTATTTTAGAAAGTTGATTGCTACATTTTTTTATGGACTTCTCTAGCGCTTTCCTAGCGTATTTATCTAATTGTTTAGGTTGAGACACCTTAACAATATTGGTTTTCTTTTCCAAGTCCCGCATCGACTCAATCTTACGATAATTAAGATACTCAGACACTGATCCAATATGAGGTTTAACCAAACCATCTTTAAACTCTAAGACCATATTGGTTAATCCATCGAGAAAATCTCTGTCGTGAGACACTATTAACAAGGTTCCTTTGTAAGATTTCAAGGCTTCTTTTAATACTTCTTTTGAATTAATATCAAGATGATTTGTTGGTTCATCAAGAATTAATAAGTTTGAACTCTGAAGTAACATTTCACATAGTGCAAGACGAGAACGTTCTCCACCAGAAAGCACTTTAATCTTTTTATCTACATCGTCATTACTAAACAAAAAAGAACCCAACATATCTCTTGACCTAGGGCGGAGTGTGTCGTCGGCTGAACGCTCTATGAGTTCTAATACAGATTGTTCAGGATCTAACAACTCTGCTTGATTTTGAGCAAAATAGCTCATTTGAACACGATGACCCAACTCTATTGTCCCTTGAAAACTAACTTGTTTCGCAATGCACTTAATTAACGTAGATTTACCCTGACCATTTTGCCCCACCAATGCGTATCTATCTCCTCTATTTATTTGAAGCTCTACGTTATTTAAAACTAATTTTTCCTCATACGATTTAGAAAGCTGTGACATCTCAAGCACAACTTTACCAGAAGGATCTGATTCTGGAAAAGTAAAGGCCATTTTCTTTACAGACATAGTATCAACTTCAACCTTATCCATTCGCTCAAGCTTCTTTATAAGACTTTGTGCAAATGCGGCCTTATTGGCTTTATATCTAAACTTATCGATTAATTTTTGCGTATGCTTTATTTCTTTTTCTTGATTTTTATACACTGCTAATTGTTGTTCAATACGCTCTTTTCGCAAAATTAGGTATTTACTATATGGTGCTTTATAATCGTATATCTGATGATTAGCAATCTCTATCGTTCTGTTAGACACTTGATCTAAGAATGTTTTGTCGTGAGAGACTAAAAGAATAGCTCCTGTATAATTTTTTAAAAATTGTTCTAACCAAACAATTGACTCTATATCTAAATGATTGGTAGGCTCATCAAGTAATAACACATCAGGCTTGCTTAAAAGTACTTTTGCCAGCTCAATACGCATCCTCCATCCACCACTAAATGTTTCCGTTTTCTTACTTAAATCTTCATTTTTAAAACCTAGCCCATAAAGTACTTTTTCGATATTAGCATGAAGTGAATATGCACCCAGAATGGTAAGTTCATCTTCGTAAGCAACGCTTTTATTAATTAATTCAAGATAGTACTCAGACTCATAATCTGTACGCTGATTCAGTTCTATCTGAATGGCTGCTAAATTAGATTGAAGACGATTAATTTCTACAAATGCTTTTTCGGCTTCTTCAACAACCGTATTGCCAGACTCAAAATCAATATCTTGAGATAAATATCCTATTCTTTTTTCTTTTTGAACACTTATATTACCAGTACTAAATCCAGTTTGGTGGTATATTAGTTTTAATAAGGTTGACTTTCCAGCCCCATTTTTACCAACAAGACCAACTCTGTCTCCTTTATTTAACATAAAGCTCAATTCGCTAAACAGCAAATCACCCCCAAACTGTACGCCTATATCTTGTAAACTTATCATGAATGCATGGCTTCAAACCTCTTAATGTTAACTTCTGGATCAATAGATACTTGATCTTCAATAAATGAAATTAATTGTTTCGCTAAATATGGTGCCAATAATATTCCTCTGGTGCCAAGCCCATTAAAAACAAACATCTTAGAATGCTCAGGGTGTACACCTATTAAAGCTCTTCTATCTTTAACTGTTGGTCTGATACCTGCTTGGTGGTTTACAACCTCTGGGCATTCATCAACGAGTTTAGAGAGTTTTAAAAGCAACTCATTTTTACCTTCTACAGTACAAAGTTCATCGTTTACCCCATTGTTAAATGTAGCTGCTACTCTGTAAAGATCATTTCCTAGTGGCATTAAATAAACACCACTTTTAATGAGCTCTTCAACTTGGGTATTTTTCAACTTAACAGTAAGGAGCTCTCCTTTTGTTGTATGAAGAGGTAGATAGTTGAAATAAGGGTTTTTAGTCATTCTATGACCTTCACAAAACACAATATTATCAGCTTCTATATTTTTATACCTAACTTTATTATGAGTCAAATCTAAATCCGCAAAAGAAAAAATATCGTCAATTACTATGGAATGTTCTTTAAGATGTGATCTTAGTGTAGAAATCATTAAAGGCAAAAAAACACGCCCAGAGTTAGTTACCTCGCCAAAACCTAAATCTGCTTTTAAGTGCTTGTAATTATTTTCAACAAAACTAGAGTTCATATAGGGTTTTAGACGCATTCCTTCTGATTTTTCAAGCCATAGATTTTGCTCTTCTATAGAGATAAATTTTCGCAATAACTTGAATGGTTGATGGATGGTACAATGAAACGTATTCTCGAAAGATTTGATAAAATCGTAGAGATCAGGAAGTTGATATTCTACGTTCCAACAAGGTGTAAATCTTCTTAAAACCATCGGGTTGTATGCGCCCAACGCAACCATAGATGCAGCTGACATGTGCTCCCTGTCTATTAGACATACACTTTTTCCTAATTGTAATAATTTATAAATAAGTACTGTTCCTGCAAGGCCCTGACCTACTATTATGTAATCGAACTTATTCATATTAAAAAAAGCTCCCAATGGGAGCTTTTAGAGATTCGGTAAGGTTAATATTCCCAAAGATCTGATTCCATATTACGAATATCATTCTTAATCCGGTCAGCCTCTAGGAGCTGTTGCATTCTATCTTTTTTGTATTCAAATATTGCGCGATCGTAAAGGTTAGTTTCCTTCGTGATAACACTAGCAAATAAACGTTTGTGAAGATACTCATCATAAGTCATTCTTTCCGCTCTGTTTTGTGTGTTATAAACTGTAGCATTTGCTAAAATCTGACGCGCCTCAGGAAACCAAACCCAAAATAATTTAACTTTCTCCATTTCTAAAGTCTCTTTATTCATGATTTCGGCAACAGGACAAAGACCTAATATTCGCACATCTATAACAGATCTTTTCTTATCGAAGAAACGATCTTCGATTATGACATATTCTTTAATATCTTTACTTTCAACCTTAACGGTATCAAGTTCTGAAATTAGCTCTCCTGAATCAATATCTTCATATTCGATGGTATCTATCGAAAATAACATTTTATTGATTTTTTCTTTGGTAACAACTTCATCAAAATATTCTGAGTCGTAAGCCGTCAAGGTTTGATCTTCCATAACAGCCTTTAAAAGATTATCCGCAAGATTCATACGAAATTCACCTCCACCTATTTTAACTGGATAGGTAGGGTAATATAAAGGATGGTTCCTCTTTTGTCTTAAATCAATTCTTTGCAAATAAGTTTTAGACCACAAGATATCGTCTTCTCTAACGAAAGGATATTCTAATACTCTGTTTTGGTAATTGTGATGTCTAACAAATGCATGACCGTCTTTTGCTGATGGCTTTGGATTATACTCCAATACATTTACTTGTGCAAATAACGACGAGCTTACTAAAAGTGCTAAACCTGTTAAGGCAATCTTAAATATTTTCATGATCGCTTTGTGTTAAAAATTACTGTACTGTCAAAATTATTGCCCCACATTGTTTACGCCCATCAGGGCCTTTGGCCTTTATGTTTGTAAACGAAATATCAGAACCTGGTTTAAGTTTAACAATCTTTTCTTTTACTTCAGTTGTAAACTTATTACCCTTTACTTTTATCGTTTTGGTATACTCTCCATCTTTTAGACGAACGTCAAACGATTCTACTTTGTATTTAAGGTCAAATGGAAATTGAGGTAAAGAAGCCAAAATACCTTGTGCTTTACTTAATTTTCCTTTAGACATTGTTCCTTCCTTTTTACCATTTATACTTGCGGTTGGGGAAGGTATTCTTTTTAAACGAAATTCTATTGGTTTTCCAATAGTACGACCATTGGCTTTAACAGTAATCTTGGCAGTACCTTTAGCTTTTTTGCTTACGGATGCCTCATACTGACCTGGCTTTATTCTTTTAAGTGTAACGTTGCTACCAGACACTTGGAGGTCTTCAGGAGAGAAACCTGGCACAGACACCTCAATTGGATTAGGCACACCTCTGTAGAATACGTTCATCTTAGTAGGTGACACCACTGCCATAGGCTTAGCAACCTGGAATTCAAAGATCTCTTGATACTCTTTGACACCTTCTTCTGTAGCTAACTGAATTTTAGCCGCTTTTTTCTGAGTACCAATTCCTCTAGCTGGAATAGAATACATTCCTTTCCCGTCTAAAACATTAAAGACGGTATCTGCCTGGGAAAAGTCAGGAAGCGTATCTCCTATAAATACATCTGTAACAAGAATCGTAGGAGATTGAGAATCATCGTATGCAGCAATAGAAATTGATGCTTTAAAACTATCGCCTTCCATAACGTAGTTCTTCGGTGAAATAACTTGTGCTTTTACCGTAGAAAACTTCATATCATCAGCTCCAATATTTGAACGAAGATAATTTACAGCTTTAGATTCAATACTTACAACATCACCTTGTATCTGTCTTAAAAAAGTAAGAACAGCAATTAGTGGATAATGGTCAAATTTATCTTTTTCCCAAGAGTAGGTACTTTTTGTAGTTACGATATCATCTGTATTGAAAGATGTTTTTATTAAAGAACTCAACTCTTCGTTTTCACTGATTACAGGGATAGCTAATAAATTATCTCTATACTTTTCTACTTCTGCTTTAAGCTTTGCTCCCTTCTGAGGCTTCATTAACATTTCGTTGGCAACTTTTTCTAGGTTGTCCATACCAACTAAATTCCCTTCCTCATCATAGCCTCCTGTTTTAACAATAAGAGAATCCTTTAGCTCGGTAATGTAATCTTTCAAGAAATCAGCATCTTCTTTAATATCAAAAGCGATATCCTTCCACTGCATTACTTTAGCTGGGTTATTCTCTGCTGCTTTGGTAAACTCTGCATAAACTAAGTCATTTTGCTGCGCAATGTTTTCTACAGCAGTACCTAAAGAAGCCTCAACTTTTTGAAAAGCTTTTAGTATATCTTTAGATACGTTTAAGGCTAAAAGTGCTGTCAACACGAGATACATCATGTTGATCATTTTTTGCCTTGGTGATAATCTTCCTCCTGCCATTACGATTTATTTTGTGAACTGTTTAGACAGTAGTTTATTTATTAATATTCATGGCATTTAGCATGTTGCCATAAACTGAATTTAACTCGCTTAAATTTGTTTTGAGCATTTCTAACTCAACACGCATTTGCTCTGCGTTATCTAATGAGGATGTCATGTTAGCAGCCATTCTTTTGGTTGCATTTGCTTGTTCTGCAGAAGACTTAATTTGATCTTCATATAAAGAATTGATGTTTTCTAACTTTTTAGCTGCTGCAGAAACTTGCTCACTATACTCTTTGGTACTATCTGCTATTTCTACAACAGATCCAATACCATTAGCTGCCTTGTTAACTTTTCGCAATCCTTCGCCTAGACTATTTATTAGCTCACCGTCTACCTTTGCTTTTTCAAGCATATTATCTAACTCTTTTACTGGACTAATTTGATCATCGTTCATACCTGTAAGCTCCGGATATACTAAAGACCAATCATATTCCTTTTGTGGTTTTTCAAAGGCTGAAACAAAAAATATTATTGCTTCAGTACCCAAACCTAAAATTAACATCTCATCTGCTCCTGTCCAGTGTTGAATTTTAAATAAAGCACCCAAAATTACTACGGCAGCACCAATACCGTATAATTTTGACATAAAATTCTTTCCTTTTTTAGTTTCTAAAAAACTCATATCTAATTTAATTTTTTTAGGTTAAAATTGTTTAATATCCAAAGTTTACATTGTGTACACCAGCGTATGTTTTCACACAGCGGAACCCAATATAACTCTTTGACGTGTCCTGGTATTCGTAATCTTTGGCTGCTACTTGCAAAAATGCTCCAACATCTTTCCAGGAACCACCTTTAATAACTTTTCTCTTTAACATTGGATGTTCATTATCATCTGCGTCATAAGTGTAATAAGGGTTCATATCAGATACAAATAATGAAGCTGTTGGCTCAAACGGAGTTGATGTCCATTCAGAAACATTACCAGACATATTGTATAAACCATAATCATTTGCCCAATAAGATTCAGAAGGCGCAGTGTAAGCGTAGCCGTCTGCGATATAGTTACCACGTACAGGTTTGAAGTTAGCTAAGAAACAGCCTTTGGCATTTCTAGAGTAGGGTCCTCCCCATGCATAAATAGAGTTTGCTCTTCCTCCACGAGCGGCATATTCCCACTCTGCCTCTGTTGGCAATCGGAAGGGCGTCTCGTACTTCTGTTGATAATTGTTAAGCTGACTATTTCTTAACTCCGTTCTCCAATTACAAAAAGCTGTAGCTTGTTCCCAATTTACACCAACAACTGGATACTCTCCATAAGCAGGGTGCCAGAAATATGTGTTAAACATTGGTTCGTTGAAAGTATAGGAAAAGTCATGCATCCATGCAAGTGTGTCTGGATAAACAAACACTTCCGCTTCTTGAACAAGGTTTTGACGGCTAAACCCTTCACGATAAGTTCTTGTTTCTGGATCAAATCTATTGGCTTTATCCGAAGCAGAAGATTTATCCACCCAAGTGTATTTGTGACTCCATGAACGCGTATCAAATTCTTTTCGGCCCATAATTCTCTCTTCAACCGGAATGTACATATCTTCAAGTACTAGGCTGATTTCTTCATCATCAGAATTGTAGTCTATTGGGGTATCCCAATTTAGATATGGTGTCTCTAAAAACTCACCATCGGCAGTTTCTTCTATATACTCATAACCTTCAACCATTGCTTCCGCTAAAAGAGTTCTAGCAATGGAATCGCGAACCCAGTGAACGTACTGACGGTATTCATTATTTGTGATTTCCATCTGATCCATATAAAAGGCATGCATAGTAACTAATTTCTTTGGTGTAGTGTGTGCATAAGGCACATCACCATCATTAGCACCCATAGTAAAGGTTCCTTTATCAATAAAGACCATCCCATAAGGATCTGAAGGGTAGAATTCAATTAACTCTTGAACACCAACCAATTCTCCTCTGGATGAAGTTCCACAACTACTGATTAGGGTCAACACAATAGCTCCAAGTAAAAGTATCTTTCTCATTTTTCTTTTTTTCCTACAGTTTACAAATAAGTAATTCTCCGTTAATTATATCTAAGATTTCTATAATGTGTCGGCATTTTTTTAGGCGGACGCATTTTAAAGGAATATCTTAGTAGTATTTCATGAGAACCACTAGACTCAGATTTTAAATCTGAGGTGGTTATGTCATAAGCGTAACCAAACTTCAAATTTTCATTAATATTGACACCAGAAATTAAAACGACCGCATCATCTAACCTGTAGGTTATACCACCCCACAACTTTTCGCCGTAATTCAAATTAATATTAAAATCAATTTGGGTAGACACTTGATCAGTTTTCATATGGATTGACGGATGCATATCTAGTTCGTTATTAACAATGTGTTTCCAACCCATTGTTAAGTAGTGGTGCTTCTTAAGTTTAAAATTAGCGTCATCAAATATAGCTTCCGCCTCATTAATGTGTGTTATCGAGTATCCTATGTACAGTTCTTTCATTCTGTAATACAAACCAAAACCTAAGTCAGGCACTACATCGTTAGATCCTATTGAAGGAATAGCGTTATCGTTGCCTCCCTCATTTCCTTCTGGTGTTAACCACTCGCCTTCAAAACCAACATCCACAAAACCTATACTAAACCCTATACCAAGCTCTGACTTGCGTGAAAGTTTTGTTTGGTAAGCATAAGATAAACTCACTCCTCGTGAGTACTCATTACCTAGTTTATCATTAACAAGGCTAATACCAGCACCACCATGTAGAAAATACACTGGAGCCTCAACACTTAAATGCTGAGTCGTTGGTGCACCACCATCAAACCCAACCCATTGGCTTCTATGAATTGCCAATGCATTGAACTGATCGTAGCTTCCAGAGAATGCTGGATTTACCGAATATATATTAAACATATTTAGCGAAAACTGAGGATCTTGTTGTGCATATACCACATTCCCCAACAGAACGATAAATAGTGTTATTAACTTTTTCATAAAATGCATAATCGTTTGTTGCACTTTTAAATTTCAGAGGGCTAAAGATAGAAAAAAAAACAAAAAACAAATTCATTCTACCAATAACCTTTAAAACTCATTTATTAAGAATGCCTGTAACTTACAAATCTTATACCAAACACATCAGTATATCAGGCATTTATACAACCTATCACTTAGCTCACCATTAACAGCTAAATTGTAATCTTTTATTGAACATGGCTCATATTTTTGACCTAACCTCTCTACTTCATTATCATTTAATTGAAACCACCACCGATTCGTATTAGTGTTTTTGTAAAAAACAATGTCTTTATGATTGCAAACAACATGAAATTTTTGACAATTACTTAGTTCTTTATCAGGCCGATCATCTTTATAAACACTTAAGCCTTCGATAAAATACCATAATGTCTGGGCAAACACCTTCGCACTTTGCTCCATCTGGTCTAGATCAGGGTTTAACTCTGAGAATAATATTGATTTAATATTGTGAGCCGTTCCGGCATACCTGGATAGGGCACTAAGTTGTGCGCCATTTAAACCATTTGGAGAACCATGTGGATTGGCTGGTGCCTCTGATAATTTCAACACGCTATGATCAATGCTTAAATGATGAATAGATCGTAATTCGGGTTCTACCTCGTTAATATCTTCCTTAAGCCTTCCTAGGCGAACTAAATCAAATTCCATTGATAATAGAAGGTCTATTTGACTAGGCGAACATAAGTAAGTTTGATATCCAAGCAAAATATATCTAGACATCAACGAACCATCAGAGATTATCTCTGAAAGAAAAGATTGGGATAAGGCTGCTCCTCCTTGAAAATCTAAGTATGCATCTGTGCAAGCAAAATTTAAGGGCAAGCCATCACGTTGCTGAGCCTTATAAATTGGGATGGTTAAATCATGACCTCCGCCAAGGACTACTACCTTTTTATCTAGTTTAAAAAAATATGCTAAAATAGACTCTAAAGCAACATAGGTATCCTTGACTGAGTCACCAAGAATAAGATTTCCTAGATCCAGAACTTTCAGACTCCAGGAACCGGGATATAAGTTGTAAAAGGATTTACGAATTTGATCTGGAGCAAATGAACACCCTTTGTTAAGGTATGAATTTCTTGACTCAGGAACACCGACAATGATCAGATCATAATCTAACTCATTAATACCTTCTTTAAAAAAATGAACATAGTCGGACAACCTTCCTTTATCATTCTCTTGTCGAAGACTGTGTTGATAATCTGAAAAAAAATCTTTGACATTCATAAATTATTCAATAACCCATTGTCAAAATGGCAATTAAACCATAAAGGTATTTAAAGATACGCTTATTTATTTTTTAGATTTTTTCTTTGCGCGTGATTTTGCCTTCTTTTTAGGCTGATTTTGCATAATGTGTAGGCACTGAGCTCTATCCAAACTTTCAGCATCTACATCTTTAGGAATTTTATAGTTTGTTTTTTCTGCTTTAATATAAGGGCCCCATCTTCCATTTAAAACATAAATTACCGGCTCTTCTTGATCAAAGGTGTTTATATGCTTTGCAGCATCAGCTTTTCTTTTATCAATTATGAGATCGATACAAGTGTCTAACTCAATCGACATCGGGTCGTAATCGCCAAGCGAGACAAACTTACCATCGTGGCGAACGTAGGGTCCAAACCTACCAATAGCTACCACAACAACCTTTTCTTCAAACTGACCTACCTGTCTGGGTAATTTAAATAAATCTATAGCCTCTTCTAGAGTTATTGACTCAATGGACTGCCCTTTTCTTAGGCTCGCAAATTTTGGCTTCTCTTCTTCTGTAGATTCTCCTAACTGAGCCATTGGTCCATACCTACCTATTCGAACATACATATTTTGTCCAGTCGAAGGATCTACTCCCAAGAGACGCTCTCCGACAGCTCTTTCAGAATTTTCTTTTACATCTTCAACCTTAGTGTGAAAATCACCATAAAATTCTTGAAGCATCTTGTTCCAGGTCTTATCCCCTGAGGCAATTTCATCAAATTCTTTTTCAACATGAGCTGTGAAGTGATAATCTAGGATTGTATTGAAATTAGATACTAAGAAATCATTCACGACCATACCAATATCTGTTGGACAAAGCTTGCCTTTTTTGGATCCACTTTTTTCTTCGTGTGTTTGTGTTTCAATTTGCGATTCAAACAACTCTATATATTGATACGATCTTTTTTGACCTTCATCATCCCCTTTTTCTACATAACCTCTTCGTTGAACAGTAGAAATTGTAGGCGCGTAAGTTGAAGGTCTACCAATACCTAATTCCTCTAGCTTCTTTACTAAGCTAGCTTCTGTAAATCGAGCAGGCGCCTTGGTGAATCGCTCACGAGAACTAATTTTAGTGTATGCTACTTTTTCCCCTACTTTTAGCACTGGAAGTATGCCTGTATCTTCATCATCTACATCATCATCGGTTCCTTCCAAGTACACTTTTAAAAATCCATCAAATATCATGACTTCTCCTTTAGCGACAAAGTTTTTATCGTACCCAGAATGCTCTATTAATGCAGTTGTTCTTTCTAATTTAGCATTAGACATTTGAGATGCAATAGCGCGTTTCCATATAAGATCGTATAGGCGCTGTTGGCTATAATCATCACTTACATTTCTCGAATGCATGTAAGTTGGTCTTATTGCCTCATGAGCTTCTTGTGCTGATTTAGATTTTGTTGAATAAGACCTTGGCTTTGAATATGCCTTACCGTACTCATTTATTATCTCTTGCTCTATCGCATGCATTGCATCTTTAGAAAGATTTACTGAATCAGTTCTCATGTATGTAATCTTCCCAGCCTCATACAGTTTTTGTGCAACTGACATGGTTTGAGCAACAGAAAAGCCTAGCTTTCTTGCTGCTTCTTGCTGAAGCGTGGATGTAGTAAATGGTGCTGCAGGGCTTTTAGATGCCGGCTTTTTTTCTAATTTTGCCACCTTAAAATCAGCGCTTACACATGTTTCTAAAAAAGATTGCACCTCTTTAATAGTATCAAATCTGGTTGGTAATTCTGCTCTGAAAACTTTTGCATGGCTATTTTTAAATTGAGCAACTATTTTATAATATGCTTTAGAATTAAAAACATTTATCTCACGCTCACGCTCAACCAGAAGGCGAACAGCTACAGATTGAACACGACCTGCCGACAACCCTTGCTTTACCTTTCTCCATAACACAGGCGACAACTCAAAACCAACCAATCGGTCGAGGACTCGTCTAGCTTGCTGAGCATTCACCAAATTATAATCTATGTCTCTAGGGTTTTCAACAGCATTAGTAATGGCTGTTTTGGTAATTTCATGAAAGACTATTCTTTTTGTCTCTTTATTTTTAAGGTTTAATGTCTCAGCTAAATGCCATGCAATTGCTTCTCCCTCTCTATCTTCATCTGTTGCTAGCCATACGGTGCCTGCAAGTTTTGCTTGCTTTTTTAAATCTCTTACTGTATCTTTTTTGTCGGCAGATATCTCGTAATGAGGCTTAAATCCATCTTCTACATCCACGCCCATAGCTTTGTGAGATAAATCTCGAATGTGCCCAAAACTCGACAATACTTTAAAATCTTTTCCTAAAAAACCCTCAATTGTCTTTGCCTTTGCTGGTGACTCTACTATCACTAAGTTCTTTGCCATATATCTACTTATGTTTGTTGCAAAATTAAACTAAGTTTTTTCAATCTTCCTAATGCTTGCATAATTATATGTTGTAGATTTCATTCCCTTTTAATTATATTAAAAGGATTTGTTAAAAAAAAATTAGACCCATACGTGATGGAGATAGTATGACATTTTGTCATCAAAGTAGTATTTTGTAATTTTGGCCATTGAAAACAAAAAATTAAAATGGAACAACACCATCAAGGAAATAAAGTCATTCACGAAGATAAGCAGGGTGAAGCTACTGTCTTAAAATCAAAATCTAGTGGAAAAAGAAAGCTTTACATCGAGAGCTATGGGTGTCAGATGAATTTTTCTGATAGTGAAATTGTAGCCTCCATCTTGTCTGAGCACGGTTTTAGCACAACTAAAAATATCGAAGAATCTGATCTGATATTTGTAAATACATGTTCCATAAGAGAAAAAGCAGAACAAACAGTTCGTAAGCGTTTAAAAACTTTTCAAAAGCTTAAGAAAGAAAATAAACACATGACTGTGGGGGTTTTAGGCTGCATGGCAGAACGATTAAAGTCTAAATTTTTAGAAGAAGAAAAATTAGTAGATATTGTTGTTGGCCCTGACGCATACAGAGATCTTCCTAATTTAATTAAAACGGTTGATGAGGGACAAAAATCTGTGAATGTTCAACTCTCAAAGGAGGAAACCTATGCAGACATTAGTCCGGTTCGGCTAAATAGTAACGGCGTAACAGCATTTGTATCTATCATGAGAGGTTGCGACAATATGTGTACGTTTTGTGTCGTTCCATTTACTCGAGGAAGAGAACGAAGTAGAGATGCAGAAAGCATCATCAATGAGGTTAGAGATCTGTTTGACAATGGATATAGAGAAGTTACCTTACTGGGACAAAATGTAGATTCTTACTTATGGTACGGTGGTGGGCCAAAAATGGATTTTAAAAAACTATCCGAAATTCAAAAAGCAAGCTCTGTAAACTTTGCACAACTCCTTGAAAAAGTAGCAAAGGTTAATTCTAAAATGAGAATTAGGTTTTCTACGTCACACCCACAAGACATGGGGAATGATGTTTTAGAAACAATGGCTAAATATGAAAACATTTGCAACTATATCCATCTTCCCGTTCAATCTGGTAGCACACGAATATTAAATTTAATGAATAGAGGCTACACTCGTGAATGGTATATGGAGCGTATCGATGCAATTAAAAGAATTATTCCTGATTGTGGTATTTCTCAAGACATTATCTCTGGGTTCTGTACAGAACAAGAAGAAGACCATCAGGACACTTTAACAATGATGGACTATGTTCGTTATGATTATGGCTTTATGTTTAAGTACTCGGAACGACCAAACACTAAAGCAGCTCGTCAATTCAAAGATGATGTAACAGAAGATGATAAGTCTAGACGACTAACTCAAATCATTAACAAACAACAAAAACATTCACTTGAAAGAAATCAGGCTAGAGTGGGGAAAACATTCAAAGTTTTAATAGAGGGCTTTTCAAAGCGCTCTAATAAAGACCTATTCGGAAGAACAACTCATAATACGGTAGCGATATTTCCCAAAGAAAATCACAAACCTGGTGATTATGTATATGTGCGAATTAATTCATGTACAGCGGCTACTCTTATCGGGGAGGTAGTAAACTCAGATTCGTATGATGCTTAAATGTAAATCATGGCGACTATAAAAGATATCAAACAACGTTTCGGAATCATCGGAAATGCCCCAGGTTTAGACAGAGCTATTTCTAAGGCTATGCGTGTTGCACCAACTGACATTTCTGTAATGGTATCTGGAGAAAGTGGTACAGGAAAAGAGGTTATTCCTAAAATTATCCATCAACTATCTATCCGAAAACACAGTAGTTACATTGCTGTTAACTGTGGAGCCATTCCTGAAGGTACAATTGACAGTGAATTATTCGGACACGAAAAAGGGGCTTTTACTGGAGCAAGCAACAGCAGAAAAGGATATTTCGAAGTAGCAGATAAAGGTACTATATTTCTTGACGAAGTTGGGGAACTACCCCTTGCCACTCAAGTAAGACTACTTAGAGTTCTAGAAACTGGAGAATTTATTAAGGTAGGCTCCTCAAAAACTCAAAAAACAGATGTAAGAATAGTAGCCGCGACGAATGTTAACATGCGTGAGGCAATTCAAAAAAATCAATTTAGAGAAGATTTGTACTACCGATTGAATACGGTACAAATAAACCTCCCTCCTCTCAGGAAACGTGACGGAGACATTCATCTTATCTTTCGAAAATTTGCATTAGACTTTGCTGAAAAATATCGCATGCCCTCAATTAGACTTGATGATGAGGCAATCCATCTCATTTCAAATTACTACTGGCCTGGTAACATACGCCAACTTAGGAATGTAACTGAGCAGATATCTGTGGTTGAAGAAAAAAGAATGATAAATGCAGAAACTTTGAAAAATTATCTCCCAGATAATAGCACTAAAACACTTCCTGTTTTATTCGACTTAGGGAAAAAAGCTGAAAATGATTTTACAGAAAGAGAAATCCTATACAAGGTTCTCTTCGATATGAAAAAAGACATAAGTGATTTAAAAAAATTAACTCATGAACTTACGCGGGGAGACTCTAATTTGAATGACGAAGATAGACGGATTTTCTCGCAGTCTTTAGATGAATACAACAGAGAAAATTCTAACTCAGCTATACTTCTTCCCCAAAATACAGAACGAATTCAAGAAAGAACTATTCAAGCTCAAGAAATTAAGCCACAAGAATCGCTATCTCTTCAAGAAAAAGAAATAGAAATGATATCAAATGCACTAGAAAAGCATAACGGAAGGCGAAAGGGTGCATCTATGGAACTAGGGATTTCAGAACGCACACTCTACAGAAAGATTAAACAATATAACTTGTAAAATCATGAGACTCTTTCTTGCTATAATCATTTTCATAAACCTAATTAGCTGCAACATATACTCATTTACTGGGGCATCTATTCATCCAGATGCTAAAACAGTATCTATTAATTATTTCAACAATCAAGCAACCATTGTTCAGTCTTTGCTTAGCCAAACCTTTACACTTGCACTTCAAGATAAATTCCTAAGAGAAACATCTCTAGTTTTAGAAAAAAAAGACGCTGACTTACATTTTGAGGGATACATATCCGATTATAAAGTAATGCCTGTTAGCATTGGTTCTCAAGATCAAGCAAATCAAAATCGATTGAGTATTTCAGTATTTGTAAGATTCACGAATACTATTGAAGATAGCCAGTCCTTTGAGCAAAAATTTACTAAATACAGTGACTTTGATGCAAGTCAGAGTCTATCAAGTATAGAAGAGCAACTTATTGATGAGATAGTAGAAGAGCTAATCGATGAAATCTTTAACAAAGCTGTAGTTAATTGGTAATGATGGATTGTTCACAATTTATACAATACATAAGAAACCCAGAATCTATTAAAGAAGATAATGCTTCGTCATTGACTAAACTTTGTCATGATTACCCTTATTGTTCATCTTTATTTAAACTGAATCTGAAAGCCTTAAAAAAAGCTAATAGTGAACACTATAACCAGACACTAAAATTAACTGCTGCTTTAAGCCCAAACAGAGCTATGCTTTTCGAATATATCATTCATGATAAAGCAAATAATTACACAAACAACCTAACAAAAAAGGAAGCTGACGATCCAGAGCTTTTGGATATTGGAAGGCCTTTAGAGTTTGATAAAAACGAATACCATTCTTTTACTGAATGGCTTAAGATGACCCAACCAAAACCTATCCGAAGAAGTAATCCAAGTAATGAGAAGTTGAAAATTGAAAATTTAAATCCTATTGAAAAAACAGATAAAATCGTAAACTTTATCAATCTAAACAGTGCGAAGCAAAGGCCTAAAAAAGAATTCTTCTCTCCAAACCAAATGGCACAAGAAAGTATAGAAGAAAACAATAATCTTATGACTGAAACTCTTGCAAGAGTATATTTAGAACAAGGGCATTACGACAAAGCAATTGCAGCATACGAAATTATAAGTTTGAAATATCCACAAAAAAGTGGTTTATTTGCAGACCAAATTAAAGCCATAAAAAAACTAAAATCATAAATATGTACGGATTATTTTCTATTTTAATTCTTATAACATGCGGATTGCTATTATTAGTAGTCTTAGTTCAAAACCCTAAAGGAGGCGGTTTATCTTCTACATTTGGTGACGGAAATCAGTTCATGGGTGTTAAGAAAACATCAGACTTTTTAGAAAAAAGCACTTGGACTCTTGCTCTTGCCCTGGTGGCTCTTACCTTACTATCTAACTTTGCCATTGACAGATCTGAAGGCGAACAACAATCTGATATTATTGAACAAGTTGAAGATACAGCTGAAGACTTTGTCCCTACAGAGCCTGAAAGTCCTGTGAGCGAGTAATTATACTCCTAAATACTTACAATGCCAAGCCTATGTCAGCTTGGCATTTTTTTTTAACTTCTTTATGGCATATACGACAGAATGACACCTCAAATGAAGTGGCACAGTTTCTGACCATAGTATCTGCGTAAATTTTAAAATAAATTTTTATGTCTCAACTAAGCATTAAACCATTAGCTGATAGAGTAGTTATTGAAGCTGCTCTGGCAGAAACTAAAACTCTATCTGGTATTATCATTCCAGATACTGCTCAAGAAAAACCACAAAAAGGAACTGTTGTAGCTGTAGGCTCTGGAACTAAAGATCATGACATGACCGTTAAGATTGGTGATGTCGTACTATATGGTAAATACGCGGGTACAGAATTAAAACTAGAAGGGAAAGACTTCCTAATCATGCGCGAGTCTGACCTATTAGCAATTATTTAAACTTATCAAAATGGCTAAAAATATTACATTCGATATAGAAGCAAGAGATGCTCTAAAAAAAGGGGTAGATGCATTGGCAAATGCTGTAAAAGTAACACTAGGCCCAAAAGGGAGAAATGTTGTTATTGATAAAAAATTTGGCGCTCCAACTATCACTAAAGATGGTGTTTCTGTTGCCAAAGAAATAGAGTTAGAAGATCCAGTAGAAAATATGGGTGCTCAAATGGTGAAAGAAGTGGCCTCAAAAACTGCTGATATAGCTGGTGATGGAACCACAACTGCAACTGTTTTAGCTCAAGCTATTGTTAGTACTGGACTAAAAAATGTTGCTGCTGGCGCTAATCCTATGGACTTAAAAAGAGGGATTAGCAAAGCTGTTAAAACAGTTGTTTCTGAACTCCAAAAACAATCTATTGAAGTTGGTGAAAACTTAAATAAAATAGAGCAGGTGGCGACAATTTCGGCAAATAATGACGTCGCAATAGGCAAACTGATTGCTGAAGCAATGGAAAAAGTAAAGAAAGAAGGTGTTATTACAGTCGAAGAAGCTAAAGGAACTGATACAACTGTGGAAGTTGTAGAAGGAATGCAGTTTGACCGTGGGTACCTTTCTCCATACTTTGTTACTAATGCTGAAAAGATGGAAACTGAATTGGACAATCCATTTATAATAATCTATGATAAGAAGATTTCGAGCATGAAGGACATGCTTCCCGTATTAGAGCAAACAACCCAGTCTGGCCGTCCTGTTCTTATCATTGCTGAAGATGTAGACGGAGAAGCACTTGCAACATTGGTGGTTAATAAAATTAGAGGAAGTCTAAAAATAGCAGCAGTTAAGGCTCCAGGTTTTGGTGATAGAAGAAAAGCAATGCTTGAAGATATAGCTATCCTTACTGGAGGTACTGTAATTTCTGAAGAACGTGGTTTCAAATTAGAAAATACGACTCTTGATATGTTAGGTACTGCTGATAAAATTGTAATTGATAAAGACAATACAATCATCGTTAATGGCGCCGGTGAAAAAGAAGCTATTGATCTTAGAGTAAATCAAATAAAAGCTCAGATAGAATCAACTAGCTCTGATTATGACAAAGAAAAATTACAAGAACGTCTTGCAAAATTGGCTGGTGGTGTTGCTGTACTTTATGTTGGTGCAGCAACTGAGGTAGAAATGAAGGAAAAAAAAGATCGAGTAGATGATGCCTTGCATGCAACTAGAGCTGCTGTAGAAGAAGGTATTGTTCCTGGTGGAGGAGTTGCACTAGTGAGGGCTGGTAGCGCTTTAGACTCTATTAAGGCTGATAATGAAGATGAAAAAATAGGTATTCAAATTATTACAAAAGCCATTGAAGCTCCTCTTCGTCAAATCGTAGCGAACGCAGGTGGTGAAGGCGCTGTAATTGTTTCTAAGGTTCAAGAAGGCAAAGAGGACTTTGGTTATAATGCAAAAACTGACACCTTTGAACCTATGTTAAAAGCTGGAATTATTGACCCTACAAAAGTTACCAGAGTAGCACTAGAAAATGCAGCTTCTGTAGCAGGAATGCTCCTCACTACAGAGTGTGTTTTAGCCGATATTCCAGAAGAAAATCCGGCACCTATGCCTGGTGGAATGCCTGGTGGAATGCCCGGTATGATGTAATTCAATCCTGACTTCTGAACGCCTAATCTAACGATTAGGCGTTTTTATTTTATTAAATTAATTCTTGATATTTAACAGAATTAAGTGCATTTGATTAAATTAGGCGCATGAATAAGCCTATCCTTCTATTCATCTGCGCATTAATTATTACTGCATGTAGCACTGACAATAAACTCTGCATTGACAGGAATAGCATCGACCTGTCTTTGGTACCTGACAGCATTTATAAGCCTGTCTGTGGGTGCGATAACAACACTTATTACAACAGATATGAAGCCGAATATTTAAACGGTGTAAGGCATTGGAAGACTGGACAATGCGATCATAAGTGCACCTACACTGACACTTTAACTATGTTTGCCTCCAATGACTCATGTATAATATTAACTGACTACAGCAACTTCTATGAAGTAGCATATGCTCCTGATGGTATTATTTGGGAATTAAACCAACCCTATTTTGTAAATTATTTTGAATCAAACATTAAACCTCTTTGTGTTGGAGAATACAGCATTAATATAACCTGTATTAAACCATTTACACCAGACTGTTTCCCTATACTTAACACTCTAGACATAGATAATTTCTTACCAAACGACACTTTGCAGATAGACTCTATAGTTTTATTAAATCCATGTATAAAAGTTTATTACAGTTACCTTGGAGGTTGTAATAACGAGAGATTAGATTTATTCCACCTTTCAGATTCGTCAACCACTAACAACATAAGGCTACAATTGCGTTTTGATCTAGGCGATGGTCCTTGTGACGAAATAATCAACGATTCAATCTCATTTGATTTGAGCCCAATACAAATTGATGGAATGAGTGAAGTAAGTGTTACAATGGATGCAAATGGAGACTCGAATTTCTTGGAACAATTTATATATAGTTACAAATAAATTTAGGCTAACTAAAATGAAGCTTAACTCAAAATTACTTTGATAGTAATAATTTTACTGTATCAGCAATGAGTCTTCCTTCTGCTTTTCCTGCCAATTCTTTTGATGCAAAACCAATCACCTTGCCCATATCTGAAGGACCAGTTGCACTAAGCTTTACTATAATAGAAGACAGTACTTGTTTTAATTCGTCTGAACTTAGTTGCTTTGGCAAGAATTGTTTAAGAATTTCCGCTTGGGCTAATTCATCGGAAGCTAAATCGTCCCTACCTTGATCTGCATATATTGCAGCGGCATCTTTACGCTGCTTTTGCATCTTTTGCAACAATTTAATCTCATCTAATTGACTCATGCTGCCAGAAGAACCAACAGCAGTTTCGGCTTTTAACAACTCCGATTTTACTGCTCTTAAAGTTTCTAGAGCGACTTTATCTTTTGCCCTCATTGCATCTTTAATTGCGGGCATTATTTGTTCTTTTAAACTCATTAAATATCAATATTTGATTAGTCTACATTATCATGCAAAAAAGAATTTTTACTCTTAAGCTCTATGCTTCCATCTTCATCTAATTCTACGCGAATCTTAGACACCCCTTCCTCTGAAGAATGAGGTGCATCATCTAATTGAACACCCTGTCTTTTGTAGGCAGGTTCGCTTTCAGCTTTTTGAATAATAGAATTATTTCTAAACCTGTAATTAAATTTCTGAAGACGCTCTTTTCGCTTTTTTGCACGTTCAATTTGTTCTTTTATCTCATTGCTTTGAGACGACAGTACTTTATTAACACTTGAATCTAATGATTGATCTAAGAGATCCACATCATTCATCATTTCTTTTTCTTGCTCCTTGGTAAAAGATGACTGTTTTAAACCATCGTATAAAATATCTGATGTATCGTCCACTTCTAATTTATCATGAGCTATGTCGACATTAGATTTGGCAAAATTTTGCGGATTATCAATAGTCTCAATTGATTCATTTAGATTACTTAAATCAAGTTCAGAATCTGATTGAGAAATTGATAAATCATCGTCATGTTCTAGAACGTGAACAATTCTATCTTCATCATTGGTTAAAGTTGAAGAATCTCCAATATTTGAGTTGTGAAGCTCAATATCGTGTTCAAAATTATCCGAATCAACTTGGCTTGTATTATCAGTAACACTGTTTAAATCTGATTCATTATTTCTTTCAATTTTGCACTTTTCTTGAATTGATTCTGCTGTGTCTAATCTAAAACTAAAATCTTTATCAATGGAGTCTTCTGAAACCTTACTAAGCTCTGTATCAGGCTCAGATTCAAGAGCGTTACAGTCGAATTCAAAAGTCATACTAACCTGCTGCTCTGAAATATGATCCGTATTTAGCTCATCATTTTCTGTCGTATTAGCTACCGCTTCATTTTGTGATTTGTTATGTTTTACAACAGTTGAATTATTTTCATTTATAACATCAACAATTTCTTCTTCATCAAGATGAAGTATATGGACTTGCTTGTGGTTTTCTTGTTGTTCTTCTATCTCTAAATCATTATTTACAACATCTGACATCACATTTGAACCTGTGATCTTATCAGAAGTTAAATCATGAACAACCTTTTCTGGAGCGCCGGTTAGAGGGTTTACAATTTTTCCTTCATGAAATCCTGTAGCAACAACGGTAACATTAACAGAAGTTTCTAACTCCTCATCTTCAGCAACACCCATTATAATATCTGCAGGACTGCTGCCTTCAACCATTACTTGATCTTGAATAAAGTCTGAAATTTCACCCATCTCTTCAAAAGTTACTTCTTCAGAACCAGATACTATCAACAATAAAACTTTTTTCGCACCTCGTATATGATTATTATCTAACAAGGGGGATTCGATAGCTCCTTTAACCGCTTTTAGCGCTCTTCCAGAACCAGAAGCAGTTCCAGAACCCATAAGCGCCGTTCCACTATTAGACAAGACGGTTTTTGCATCATTTAAATCTATGTTTAGATGTCCTTTTTGTGTAATAACTTCAGCAATTCCTCGAGAAGCAGTTGCTAGAATTTCATCTGCCATTGCAAAGCCAGACTTAAACCCTAGATTCCCGTATATTTCTCTTAGTTTATTATTATTAATAACAATAAGAGAATCTACATGTTGTTTTAGTTCTTTGATACCTTCTTCTGCTTGTAACATTCTAAGTTTTCCCTCAAAAACAAAAGGGATAGTAACAATGGCAACCGTTAAGATATTCATCTCACGTGCAAGATGAGCGATAACTGGAGCAGCACCTGTTCCTGTGCCACCTCCCATACCTGCATTAATAAACACCATTTTAGTTCCTGATTCTAGAACGGCTTTAACATCATCAATATTCTCTTCTGCTGCAACTCTTCCTTTTTCTGGATCTGCACCAGCACCAAGCCCTTCTGTTATTGAAACTCCCAGTTGTATTTTGTTTGGAACAGCACTCGCGTCTAACGCTTGTTGGTCTGTATTACATACAACAAAATCTACTCCACGAATTCCTTTGTGGAACATGTAATTTACGGCATTACTCCCGCCGCCACCTACTCCAATTACTTTTATAACTGAGGATTGGTTTTGTGGCATGTCAAAATCTAAATTCGGCATCATTTAGAGTTATTTATTCGTCGTTAGCTAAAAATTTCATAAAAGAATTTACCCATTTATCAAAGTAAGATTCTTTTTCGTTTGTTTGTTCACCTTGAGTGTGAGAGCTCAAAGAGTTATCTTCAGTTTGTATTTCATGAATTGGTGTGTTTGTCGGATTAGAGGTGTTTGATGTTTCTTTTACAGGTAATTTACTCTGATTCTTATTATTAATTTGCTCACCTTTTATAACCAATCCGATTGCTGTAGCATACATAGGCGACTCCAATTCAGGACGAGACCCTTTAGCAAGATGTTCATTAGGATAACCTATCCTTGTGTCCATACCTGTCTCATACTCAAATAATTGTTTAATATGCTTAAGTTGAGAGCCACCTCCTGTTAATACAATTCCAGCAATTAATTTTTTAACACCTTCTTCGTGTCCATAATTCTTCACCTCTACGTATACTTGATCAATAATCTCATTTAATCTAGCGTGAATAATTTTAGAAAGCATTTTTAGTGATATCTCTTTGGGATCTCTACCTCTTAATCCAGGAATAGATACAATTTCATTATCACTATTTTCACCAGGCCAAGCAGACCCGAACTTTATCTTTAGTAATTCGGCTTGTTTTGCAATAATAGAACAACCTTCTTTAATATCTTCTGTGATTATATTTCCTCCAAATGGAATTACTGCTGTATGCCTTATGATGCCGTCTTTAAATATCGCAACATCTGTAGTTCCCCCTCCTATGTCTACCAAACAAACACCAGCTTCTTTTTCTTCATCACTAAGAACAGCCTCAGCAGACGCTAATGGTTCAAGCGTTATTCCTGACACACGCAATTGTGTGTTTTTTACACAGGAAAAAATATTTCCTATTGCCGCTTTTTGGCCAACTACTATATGAAGGTTTGCTTCTAACCTTCTTCCAAGCATACCAATAGGTTCATTTATATTTGGCTCGCCATCTATCTTATACTCTTGAGGTAGTACATGGATAATTTCTTCTCCAGGGAGCATTACTAGTTTGTGAACATTCTCAATAAGTCTATCAATGTCGGCTTGAGTAATTACTTGTTGCGCGTCCTCACGAAGAATATAATCACTATGCTGTAAAGAGCGAATGTGTTGACCTGCAATACCTACAATGCATTCTTCTAAATTTAGCCCTGAATCAGTTTCTGCTTCTTTAACTGCGTGCTGAATAGACTCTATTGTTTGTGTAATATTAGAAACAACCCCTCTTTGCACACCCAACGACTTTGCTTTACCGAAACCTAAAATTTCAATTTTTCCAAATTCATTTTTTCTACCTACAATAGCCACAATTTTTGTTGTACCTATATCTAACCCTATGGCAATTTCTCCGTTTTCCATATACTAATTTTTAGTACACACTACCTGATTTTCGTACTTAAGATTAAGTAGTTTATACCTATCCCAACCTATTTCTTCAAGTCCTTGTTTATAAAAGGTCTTAAGCTTTGCAATCTTTTTCTCCAAATCAATTGTCTTTCCTATCACAATTTTATGTTGCCCCACTCTAGGATACAAAATAATCTCATTTTTCTCATCAAACTCTATCGCAATTACTTGAGCATCCATAAACGGATCCTCATTGATGTGCATCATTAGCTTACTCAATTCTTTTTCTCTAAATAAATTAGGCTCACTCCAGTATAAATGCTTAACGCGAGCGCTAAATTTATCGGATAATGAAAATTTAAGCAGTTTATCATCCAAATAATAAGATTGTTGAGGCTCAAACACACGCAACAAAGGTTTTCTTTGCTGGATCTCTACAAACAAATGACCATCAATTGATAAATATAATTCTGCTTTCTCAATATTATGGTTGCTTTCTATGAATTCTTCTAACAAATAGATGTTTATATCTTCCAAAGGACTTCCTACCAGGTTTTCGTATTTCTTTTCCAAAGAATCGAGTATCATATCTCGTGTTACAAATCGAATATTTTCTTGTGTGTCTATATTAATCGTAATACCACTACAAGGGGCAGATTGTCTCTTATCTGACGCCTTCAATGACAAAGTAACCAAGCCAATTATCACCAAAATCGATATCAAAAACTGCAATATTCTTTTCATATCTCTAAACGACTTTTTATTGGTTCAATAAGTTGGTCAATATCACCTGCACCTATGGTCATTAATACACCTGATGAAGGAAGATGATCGAGTACCTTATCAACTGTCAACAACTTTTTAGCTTCGAGGGTAACTTTTTCTAGTAGGTGGGCAGAAGATACACCTTCGATTGGAAGCTCTCTGGCAGGGTAAATATCCAATAAAATTAAATTATCAACCATAGACAGAGCTGCAGCAAATTCATTCATAAAATCTTTTGTCCTTGAGAATAAGTGTGGCTGAAAAATAACACTAAGTTTAACTTTAGGGTAAAGTTCTCTTATGGATTGAATGGCCATATTTAGCTCTGCAGGGTGATGCGCATAATCATCTATATAGACCAAGTCTTTGTTTTTTATGTGGAATTCAAAACGACGTTTTACACCTTTGAAAGTTTTTATTGACTCTGCCAATCCTATATAGTCATTAGACAATTGATAGGCCATTGCAAACGCAGCCAAGGAGTTTTCTACATTATGGATGCCAGGCAAACCTGTTCTAAGGTTAGTAATTACTCCTTTTGGATGTCTAAGATCAAAATGATATGCTCCATCTTTTACCACAATATTGTAAACAGAAAAGTCTGAAGAATTTGAATTTAATGCATACGTATATCTTGAAGAAATATTTAAGCCTTCTTTAGCAATGATATTACCATTTTTAACTTTTAAAGAAAAATCACTAAACGATTGTAATAAAGCATCTGAATTTCCATAAACATCCAAGTGATCTGGATCTATTGAGCTTATTAGAGCAATACTTGGAGATAAGTATAAAAAAGATCGATCAAACTCGTCGGCCTCAACAACGGCTACAGGATCTATACCAATTTTCAAATTGGACATTAAGTGCATGGACACTCCACCTAAAAAAGCTGAACAATCAATATTATTTTCTGTAAGCAGATGACAAAGCATACTTGAAATAGTAGTTTTACCATGGGTACCAGCTACTGCCAAACAATTGAGATTATTCGTAATTAAGCCTAGTAGTTGCGATCGCTTACATATTGAGTATTTTGCTTTACTACTGTATTGAAAGATATTATGATTTCTTGGTATCGCTGGTGTATAAACAACAAGTGTTGTATCTACATCCAATTTTGACAAACTAATTGTATCATCATCATATACAATCTGAACACCTATATCTTCGAGTGATTTAGTAATAGGAGAGCTTTGTCTATCATAACCGTATACCTGATAATCTTTTGTAACAAAATACCTAGCAAGCGCACTCATCCCAATGCCTCCTACACCGAGAAAGTATAGATTTTGTATATTATTTAGACTAAGCATTAAGCAGAGAATCTATGGCGGTTACAATTTTCTCTGTAGCATTTGGATAACTCATTTGCTTGCAGTTTTTTCCAAGCTCAATTAGATTGGAATCATTATTTATAGTTTGTTCTATTTTTTTTATTAAAGTACTATCAATATATTTTTCTTCTACCATAAGTGCAGCACGACGCTCAACTAATGCAAGCGCATTTTTCTTTTGATGATCTTCTGTTACATTTGGAGAAGGAATTAAGATGGAAGGCTTACCCAAAGCACAAATTTCTGAAATAGCAATAGCACCAGCTCTTGAAACAATCAAGTCGGCAGAAGCAAAAGCGTTAGCCATATCACTAATGAAGGGAGTTATACAAGCATTTTCACCTAGTATTTGATCTGAAAATTTACACTTCTCGTAATACAGATTACCTGTTTGCCATATCAGTTGAATATCATTTTCAACAAACCAATTCGCATTTTTCAATATGACCTCATTAATTCTTTTAGCCCCTAAACTTCCCCCAATTACAAGCAGTGTTTTTTTTGATGAATCTAGACCAAATGTTTTAATTGATTGTTCTTTTTTTAAAGTGCAAGATTCAATTTCAGGTCTTATAGGATTTCCTGTCAATAGTAACTTATGTTTTGGAAAGAATCTTTCCATCTTTGGGTAAGCAACACATATGGATGACACTCTTTTTGCTAACAACTTATTCGTAATACCTGGGTATGAGTTTTGCTCCTGAATTAAACATGGTACTTTTAAAATAGCAGCAATCCATAATACAGGACCGCTAACAAATCCGCCTGTACCAATAACAGCATCAGGTTTATACCTTAAAACAATAACTATAGACCTTATAATGCTACAAAAAAGTTTTATCGGAAATAATAAAGTCTTGATAGTAAATAATCTCTGAAATCCTGAAATCCATAGTCCTTGTATCTTGTATCCTGCTTCCGGTATTTTCTGCATTTCCATTCTATCGGATGCACCAACGAAAAGTAACATACATTCCGGATAACGTCGCTCTAATTCTTTTGCGATCGCTAGAGCCGGAAAAATATGCCCCCCAGTACCACCTCCACTAATCAAAAACTTTTTCATCATCGTTAATTATTGGTTGTGGTTTAATACTATTGCTAACACTTAATATAAGTCCAATTGCTGCACAGGTCATCCATACAGATGAACCACCTGCACTTATGAGTGGTAATGTTTGACCAGTTACAGGTAATAGATTAACAGCAACAGCCATGTTTATAAATGCTTGAGATACTATTGATAATCCTAGACCGATTACCATTAACAAGGCAAAATGGTCTTGACAGCGACTTGCCACTCTTAAAATTCGAATTAAAAGCAACACGTATAATATTATTACAAACAAGCCACCTACTCTACCGTACTCTTCTACAATAACAGCATATACGAAATCAGAAGATGATTGGGGTAAAAAATATTTTTGCACACTCTTTCCAGGGCCTGTTCCCCAAAGACCACCCCTAGCTATTGCAGTTTTTGCATGATTTACTTGATAATTCCCTTTGCTAGAATCATTGGCAAAAGATTCAATACGAGATTTCCATGTGGATACCCTATTACTTATTCCAGGAAATGCTGTAACGGTAGCATAAAAAATGGATAATGAAGCAACTCCAATAAATAACATTGCACCTAAGGCCTTTAACGAATATTGACCAATGAACAAAATTAAAAAGCTAATCAAAAAAATAATTGCAGCTGTGGAGAAATTAGAAGGTAAGATAAGTAAGCATATTAGTATAACTGGCCCTAATATGGGTACAAAAGACTTTTTAAACGAATAGAGTATATCTTTATAGTGAACAAGATTTCTTGCTAGCAAAACAAATAATGCAACTTTTGCAAGTTCTGAAGGTTGAAAAGTAAAACCGGCAATACGAACCCATCGACTTGCATTAGCCCCATCAATTGTTTCTCCTCCACTTATGGCCCATATTATTAGTATTATCGAAAGCCAAAATATTAATATTGATGAATTGTAAAAATATTTAAAAGGTATGCGTGACAATGCGAACATGATAAAGAACCCTATTCCTAAATGAATTACATGCTTGATTAAAAAAATAAAGGTATTGCCCTGCTTAAATGCAAATGCTAAATGACTACTAGAACTGTACACTAAAACAATAGAAACCAATGATAGTATAGTAACTAAAGCCCAAATGTATTTATCTCCCTTTATGTAAGCTAGTAAGTTCAAATCCTATAAAAGTCTAATTTGTTTTTTAAACTGACGACCTCTCTCTTCATAGTTTGAGAATAAATCAAAACTAGCACACGCAGGAGAAAGAAGTACAACATCATTTTTTGATGCCAATTTATAAGATGACTGCACAGCAGATTTCATATCACTAGTATCAATAATAGTATCCACAATTTCTCCAAATGCTTCAATAATTTTACTATTATCAGTACCCAAACAAACGATTGCCTTTACTTTCTCTCTTACTATGGGAATTAGATCAGAGTAATCGTTACCCTTATCAACACCTCCACAGATCCATACCACAGGATTTGTCATACTGTCTAGAGCATACCAAGAAGCATTTACATTTGTAGCTTTAGAATCGTTAATGTAGTTTACACCATATACTTTCATTACTGGCTCAAGCCTATGTTCTATTTTTTCAAAATCCGACAAACACTCCCGGACTATTTCGTTAGATATTCCTAATAACTTTGCCGCGATGCCTCCAGCCATGGAGTTGTAGTAATTATGCTTGCCCTGGAGGGCTAATTCATGAATCGTCATATGTAGTTGATCTTCTTTTATGTGGATACTTATTTTGTCTTTATTTAGTTGCGCTCCTTGGGTAATGTTTTGGTTCCCAAATGAATATTTTGTTGACCGAACACCCTTTAAGTACTTTAATATGTTTGAATCACCATTGCAGTAAATAAAACTATCTTCTGATGTCTGGTTTTCTGTTATGCGCATTTTAGCTCTTATATAATTCTCTATCGAACCATCATACCTATCTAGATGATCAGGACTGATATTTAGCACTAGAGCAATATCAGGTCTAAAATGAATAATGTGGTCTAGCTGGAAACTACTCAACTCTAAAACCCAATAATCACTTTCGTTTTGTGCAAGACACCTCGAAAAACTCACTCCTATATTTCCTGCAAGTGTTACATCTAACCCATTACGCTTAAGTATATGGTAACATAAACTTGCTGTTGTTGTTTTACCATTACTACCTGTAATGGCAATTATCTTCCCATGTGTATATCTAGACGCAAATTCAATTTCCGAAACAAGCTCTATATCGGCATGTATTACTTTGTCTATTAATTCTGTATCAGGTATCCCAGGACTTTTCACGACTATTGATGCATTCAAAACTTTATCCTCCGTGTGTCTACCTTCTTCCCAACGAACACCAATATCATCAAGCTCAATCTTTCTTGAATCGTTTATGAGGCCTGCATCACTTACAAAAACGCTCATGCCTAGTTTGTGCCCTAGTAATGCAGCTCCAACACCACTTTCTCCTGCGCCTAATACTACAAGCATATTACCGCAGTTTTAAGGTTACAAAACTTAATATGGCAAGCATAATCCCTGCAATCCAAAATCGGGTAACAATTTTACTCTCGTGTATACCGGCTTTTTGATAATGATGATGAAGTGGAGACATTAAAAATAGCCTCTTACCAACACCATACTTTTTTCTAGTGTACTTAAAATAGCTTACTTGAAGAACAACAGATAAATTCTCTACTAAGAAAACACCACAAACTATTGGGATGAGTAACTCCTTGCGAATTGCGATAGCAAATACAGCAATAATCCCACCTATAGCCAAACTACCTGTATCACCCATAAATACTTGTGCAGGAAAAGAATTATACCACAAAAACCCAACGCAGGCACCCACAAATGCACCTATAAAAATAACGAGCTCACCAGAGTATGGGATATACATAATATTTAGATAATCGGCGAAAATTATATTACCAGAAACATATGCAAATATGGCCAAGACTAAGCCTATTATGGCTGAAACACCTGTTGCAAGCCCATCTATACCATCCGTTAAATTGGCGCCATTAGACACTGCAGTAACAATAAATATTACAATAGGAATGAAAATTAACCATGCATAATCTTTGTTGTTTTCACCTGACCAAGAGATTAAGTTTGAATAATCAAATTCATTGTTTTTTACAAATGGAATAGTTGTTTTAGTAGATTTCAAATCTAGCTCTTCATAGACCGCAAGATTAGACTGCCCATTTGTATCGATTTGCTCTCTTACCACAATATCTGGATGCAAATACATAATCGAACCTACAATAATACCTAATGAAACTTGCCCTAATATCTTAAACCTTCCAGCTAAGCCTTTTTTTTCTTTCTTAAACACTTTAATATAGTCATCTAAAAACCCTATTAAGCCCATCCATATCGTAGTTATTATCATCAATATGATGTAAATATTATCAAGCTTTGCAAATAAAATTGTTGGAATTAAAATAGCACTTAATATGATTACGCCACCCATTGTTGGCGTACCTGATTTTTCTACTTGACCATCTAAACCTAAGTCTCTTATACTTTCACCTACTTGCTTTTTAGATAAAAAAGCAATTACTCTCTTTCCAAAAAATAAAGAAATTAGTAGCGATGTAATTACAGCTATAGCAGCTCTGAAAGAAATGTATTGAAATACCCCTGCACCAGGGAAATCAAATATTTCATGTAAATATGTGAACAAGTAATATAGCATATACTAACTGTTTAACAACTCATTTAACACTTGATAATCATCGAAATCATAGCGTTCACCATTAATTTCTTGGTACTTTTCATGACCCTTTCCAGCAACTAAAACAACATCACCAGGTTGCGATAAAGCAACAGCAAGTTTGATGGCCTCTTTTCTATCTGGAACTGATAAAACATCATTGAGATGCTTTTTGTTCATTCCACTTTTCATATCATCAATAATTGACTCTGGCTTTTCAGATCTTGGATTGTCTGAGGTTAATATGACCTTGTCTGCCCATTGACATGCAATGTTGGCCATTAAAGGTCTTTTGCCTTTATCTCTATCTCCACCACAACCAACCACACAAATTATTTTTTCCTTACCATATCGTATATCGGATATTGTTTTAAGTACATTTAGTAATGCATCTGGCGTATGAGCATAATCAATTATCCCTAATGTGCTATTGTCTGATTTTATTTGCTGAAATCTTCCATCTACAGCATTTAATGCAGATAAAACTGTAAGAACTTGTACTGGATCTTCACCTAACTCTATAGCTGTGGCATAGGTTAATAATAAGTTAGAAGCATTAAAACTTCCAATTAGTTTTGTGTATACCTCCTTACCATCTAAGATAAGGTGTAATCCAGAAAATTCATTTTCTATAATCTTACACTTGTAGTCTGCTACAGATCTGAGAGCAAATGTTTTATGCTTTGCTTTTGTGTGATGGACCATGGTAGCACCATGCTTATCATCTGCATTTACAATAGCCATTGCGCTTGAAGACAAGCGATCAAAAAAACTCTTCTTTACTCTTATGTATTCGTCAAAAGTTTTATGATAATCTAGATGATCTCTACTGATATTAGTATACAAGGCTAAATTGAAATCTAAACCTGTTATTCTACCTTGATCAATGGCATGCGAACTCACTTCCATGAAGCAATATTTACAACCTGAATCTACCATTTCTCTTAGCATTGCATTTAAGCGAATGGCATTAGGTGTTGTATGAGAAGAAGTAATGGTTTTTGTTCCTTGTTTGTAAACAACCGTAGAGATTAATCCAGCATTATAGCCAAGAGCTTGAAACAATTTGTGTAATAGACTTACTACAGTAGTTTTTCCATTAGTTCCAGTCACACCAACCAACTGAATTGATTCGGAAGGGTTGTTGTAATAATTAGATGAAATAACGCCTAAAGCTTCTCCTGAGTTTCTAACCTGAATATAGCTAACATTGGGTACAAAAGTCTTAGGCCAATCCTCACAAACGATAGAAATAGCGCCGTCATTAATGGCCTGCTCTATATAGCTATGACCATCAACAATAGAACCTTTAATTGCAACAAAAAGAGAATCTTTTTGAACCTCACGTGAATCAAAACAAATATGAGGTATCGCCAAATTTGTATCACCCATTATTTGCTTAAGATCTACCTTATATAATATGTCCTTTAACAACTTCATTATGATAAGTGGAGTATAATTTTATGATTATCACTTAGCTGTTTACCCTCTTTTACAGATTGGTATACAACTTTACCCTGACCAGATATATCTACATTTATACCCATATTTTCTAAAATATAAAGCGCATCCATTGCAGACATTCCTTTTAAATTTGGCATTTTATTATCTCTAAGAGTTAACGCATTAAGCTGCCCAGCATTAATACTTAACAATGAATTATTGAGACCATCATCGTATGTTTGATAGTCTAACTCTTTATGTATCGCATTTAACTCACTTAATTTGGCTACGTAATACTTTTGATGTGCATCAGTAGACGCTGGAACAGGAATTGGCTCTTCAGCATATAATAAATCTCTTAATTCTTGAAATACGGGAGCAGCTACTATATTTCCATAAAATCCGATATCTTTATTGGGTTTACTAACAACAACCATACACGAATATTTTGGGTTGTTTGCAGGAAAATATCCTGCAAATGATGCTCTATATTCAGAACCATAACCTCCTTCACTAGCTATTTTAGCTGTACCGGTTTTACCCGCACAAGAAAACTGATTTGAGTAGATATTCGATGCAGTACCACGCTCTACAACACCCGTTAACAGAGCTTGTAAAATAGCAATGGTCTCATTTGAGCAAATACTAGGTTTTAGAATCTGGACTCTTTTATTTTCTATAATCTTACCCCCTTGTTGAATACGATCGACTAGTCTTGGTTTAACAAATTCACCATTGTTTGCAACCGCATTGTAAAAGGCAAGTATTTGTAGAGCTGTCATTTTAAGTTCATATCCAAATGCCATCCATGGTAATGAAACACCAGACCAACTGTTATCGTTTGTGTTTTTTATAATTGGTGCTGCTTCTCCGAGTAATTCAAAATCTAACTTCTGGCTTATTCCAATTCTAGAGAGTCTGTCTATAAAACGTTGAGGGTTGCTTTTATAATTATCAACTATAGTCCTTGCAATTCCAATATTTGAAGATACCTCGAAGGCTTTACCAACACTAATCTTCCCAGAACCTCCTTTTTTATAATTAGAATCATACATTGTTCTATCATAAAAATCAAACGCTCCATTTTTAGTATCAACAATACTTGAAGTATCAACAACGCCGTCCTCAAGTGCCACTAACAATGAAGCCAGCTTGAAGGTTGAGCCAGGTTCATATGCTGCACCAAATGCATGATTGTATTTCTCTGCGTATGTTCCTTGATCCGTTCTTTCTAGACTTGACATCGCTCGAATTGCGCCAGTCTTTACATCCATAAGAATAATTGATCCATTTTCAGCTTCAAACTTCTCCAAACTCCTTAACAAGGCTTTTTGAGCTATATCTTGAATTTTTATGTCTATCGTGGAGTAGACATCTGAGCCAGAAACTGGTTCCACATCATTTGTGTTATTTAAGGGCTTCCATATACCGCCATTAATTTTTTGCATTAATTGAAGGCCTTTTACACCTTTGAGATAATGATCGTAAGCCTTCTCAATTCCAACATCACCTACCTCTCTTCCATATCCAATAGTTCGCTGACATAAATTACCAAAAGGTTTTGTGCGTTTTGTTTGTTGTTTATAAACAAAACCACCTCCGTATCGTCCCTTTCGTAATATAGGCAACAACTTTACTTGTTGAAGTTGAGAAAATCTTACATCCGACTTCAACTTTAAATACTGTTTACCCGATTGTCTAGCATTCCTAAGTTTAACTTTAAATTCAGCTGCACTTGATTGATGAAAAATAGATTCTAATCCAGAAGCTAATTGCTTATAATTATTTTCAAATAAGGTATCTGAAACTTGGGTAACGTCAATGGCTATAGTATACACTGGCATAGAAGTAGCCAACAAACTTCCATTTACATCATAAATATTTCCTCTAGAAGAGGGAATGTCTTTCAACTGAATAATTGGATCATTAAGATTGACTGTTTCTGAAAGTTTTGTTTGAATGCTAACCAACTTGAAAAATATAGCCATACCAGATAATAAGATCAGAGAACTAATTACCATTACACGTAGAAATATGGCTTTTTTATTTTCCATAACTAATTTTGTATGACTATTTTATATGGAGCTTGTAGAGATTCTACCAAGCCAATATCTTTAACCTCTTCAGATACCCTTGTTACTTTACTCTGTGTCATTAGCTGAGTCCTCATATCTATGTGCTGAGAACGCAAATCTTTTATCCGCTCATTTAACTTACTGATAACCATTACTTTTTGATCTACACTATGTGAACTGTAAATGACAACAATAGCCATAGCTGCAACATATAAGATCATTTTCCAGGAAGCTTCTATCACGTTTTTTGGCACAAGTTTTTTGGCATAAATAGCTTTAACCATTTTAGCCTTGTATGCGGTCCATTTTTTAGAATTAACTTCTGTCACTATTTATATTTTTTCGGCCACTCTAAGTTTTGCACTTCTAGCCCGATTGTTTATTGAAATTTCCTCTTGTGAGGGAATCATTGGCTTTTTGGTTACTTTCTTAAAGTCCAAAATCTTATTCCCATAAAAGTCTTGCTTTAATTCGCCTTTAAAATTGCCTTTTTGAATGATGTTTTTTACCAGTCTATCCTCCAACGAATGGTAAGAAATAACGACCAACCTGCCACCAGGTTTTAGTATATTCTGAGCTTGGGTTAACATATCTTTTAATGCCTCTATTTCATCGTTTACCTCTATCCGTATGGCTTGAAAAATTTGAGCATAAAACTTATTTTCCTGTAGTTTAGGGGCTACCAATTGAATTGCATTTTTAAGTTCATTAATAGTAGATATAGGTTTTACCTCTCTTGATTCACATATCAGCCTAGCTACTGTGCCTGGCCGTTTAACCTCACCGTACACTTTAAAGATATTCGTCAAATCTTCATGCGTATATTTATTGACAACTTTAAAAGCGTTTAGCTTCTCACTTTGATCCATTCTCATATCTAACTCCGCCTCAAATCGAATAGAAAAACCTCTATTGGCTTCGTTAAATTGATGAGATGAAACACCAAGGTCAGCCAAAATACCGTCTACCTCACTTACTCCGTACATTCTTAAAGATGCTTTCAGGTATCGAAAATTTGAGTTTATTAGAGTAAATCTCTCATCATTAAGACTGTTTACTAGAGCGTCTGCATCTTGATCAAAAGCATATAAATGACCATTCTTCAGGTATTTTACTATTTCTTTGGAATGCCCACCACCACCAAAAGTCACATCAACATAAATACCTGTTGAGCAAATATTCAATCCCTCAATACATTCTGGAAGAAGAACCGGTTTATGGTATTTAGTCATTCTCTATAGTTTTAGAGCCCCCACCCATAACTTCCTCAGCTAGTAGCCCAAAATCAACCTCTACATTATTTACGCTAGCCTCATACCTATCTTTGTCCCACACTTCAACAATTTTCCCTACGGAAGCAAGAACTACTTCTTTTTTTATACCTGCAAACTTGATAAGATCTTTGGGAATTTGAATCCTTGTGGTACTATCAGGCTCTACCATTCTAACACCGGCAGTAAACATTCTTATAAAATCATTGTTCTTTTTAACAAAACGATTCAATTTATTTACGTCTTCCATAACTGCCTCCCATTGAGATAATGGGTGCAACTCTAAACATTTATTAAAAACAGATCGCTTCAACACAAAACCTTCATTTAAAGTCGTAATTAATTGATTTTTTAGACCAGAAGGGATCTTTAAACGCCCTTTGGCGTCTGCCCTACACTCGTACATTCCAATCAAATTTTTCACGACCCTACTAGTATTTAAGAATTGAAAACAAATATATACCACTTTTTACCACTTTTTACCACATTGTTGATAACTTTCGTCTTAACCTATTAAAATGTAGATATATGAATCGTGATTTATCTTTAAAATCATCTATTTCTTTTAAATCACTACCTTCGATTTTTTTGGATTAACGCCTAAATTATGCATCAAAGAAGGCGGGATTATATTTCATTATAAATTCAGTATTTTTGCACAGTAAATTTTCAAATATGAAATACGAGATAAACAAAAAGGGCGATTACGAATACGTTGACATTGGCTCAGGCCCAATTGTGATTTTTTTACATGGCTTAATGGGTGCATTAAGTAACTTTGAAAAAACTGCACGCATATTAGCAGGCGCAGGTTTTAGGGTTGTTATCCCTTCCTTACCAATTTATACTCTACCCCTACTAAAAACAAGTGCTAAGGGTATTTCAAAATTTCTAGAGAAATTTATTGATGATATGGATCTTAAAGATGTTACCTTATTAGGAAATTCACTTGGTGGACATGTAGCATTAATTTACACAAAAAATAACCCAAATGCTGTAAGAAACCTCATCTTAACTGGCAGCTCCGGGCTATATGAAAGCGCTATGGGTGACACCTATCCACGAAGAGATGACTACAACTATATCAAAGAAAAAACAGAAGACGTTTTTTATGATCCGGCTGTTGCAACAAAAGAATTGGTTGACGAAGTCTTTGAGTCGGTAAATTCTAGAGATAAAGTCATTCGAATTTTAGCTATTGCAAAGTCTGCAATTAGACATAATATGGCTAAAGACCTTCCAAAAATGACAAACCCTACTTGCTTAATTTGGGGCAAAAATGATGGTGTTACACCTCCTGAAGTAGCCGAAGAATTTCACAGACTACTACCAAACTCCAACCTATACTGGTTTGAAAAGTGTGGGCATGCTCCGATGATGGAACATCCTATCGACTTCGCTAACACTTGTATCGCATGGTTGAAAAAAAATTCTCATGAAAATTAATCGTGCCGAATTTGTAATTAGTAACACCGACATAAATAAATGCCCAAAGGATAAAATACCTGAGTATGCTTTTATCGGTAGATCTAATGTTGGCAAATCGTCGCTTATTAATATGCTTACTGCTCGTAAATCACTAGCAAAGACATCGGGGAAACCAGGTAAGACTCAACTTATAAACCATTTTATAATTAATGACGAGTGGTATCTTGTAGACTTACCAGGTTATGGTTATGCTCGCGTATCAAAAAAAGACCGCTCAAATTTTGCAAAATTCATATACGACTACCTTGAGAACAGACAGAATTTAGTTTGTACTTTTGTATTAGTAGATTCTAGATTAGAGCCGCAGAGCTTAGACATAAAATTCATAAATTGGCTAGGTGAAAAACGCCTACCCTTTGTCATAGTATTTACTAAAATAGACAAATTATCAAGCAATCAGTTGAATAAAAATTTATCAAAGTATAAAACTGAAATGCTAAAATATTGGGAAGAATTACCACAAACTTTCATGAGCTCGTCTAGTTCTGGAGTCGGTAAGCTAGAATTATTAAACTTTATTTCTAAAACAAACAGTTTGGTTCGAGATAAAATTTAAACACTATCATAAAGAGGCTGTTACTAGTTTCTAACAATAACTATTTCTTCTTTATATCTTTTATTAAATTAAGTTCTTCTGCAAAATATTGGCAAAATTTCCGCATGTCATCAGCCATTTTTTCGTCGTTTGTAGCACGCTCGTAGGTATCAGACATTGCTACTAATGTTTGATGAAAAAAAGTTTTCATTTGATCTACTTTCATCTCTTTTGTCCAAAGATCGATTCTTAAGGAATTTTGAACTTCCGAGTCCCACAAAGACATAAGAATTGCTTCTGATTTTTGATTTATTTCACCAGCATCAGGCGCTGACCATAAGATTTGCTCAGGCACCTTATTCTCATCTAACTGTATTTTTATTTTTATTTCTGACTCTTTCATCATCTATTTTTTGGTTTATAACCCGACTTGCGCAGGATTTTTTGAGTATCGATTTCTTTTATTAATTCCTTAGGTGTTATATCTGGATTTGTCTTCATGTATGAAGTAACTATCTGTAATCCTACCCACTGACCTATTGCCCCAGGACTATCTGCGTCAAAATTTGTATTAAATTTTGAAAAAGGTGCTTCGTCAATAAAACGTCTTTTGTTTTGCTGTTGTGAAGAAAACAAAAGATTATTTTCCAAGAAGAATGCCCAAATATTGGCCTCATTAAGTTGAGCCCAACTATGTTTATCACTTCTATACTTCATTATTGTATGCTCATCATATTCAGGTAAAACCAAACTTTTCAAATAATGTATTTTACCATAGTGTATCATAGAAGCTAATAGTGTGTTTTCTTTTGGTAAAGGGATATAAGCTGAAAAGTAATAAAAAAAGACATCAGGGAGCATAAACTGTCTATTAAACTGTTGTCTTATATATAATGGCGCGGTAGAATAGAATTTAGAGTTTTCTCCCAAATACATATCTAATCCTATGAGAATTGTGTTAGCCGAAATGGTAATAGGTTCTAAGCTCTCAAAATTTGAGCACCATGTATAAATTTGCAAACTATCATGCGAAAAATAGTAATCAAAGTATTTAAAAGCTCTTTTCAATTCATTTTCTATACTCTCTAGATCAAGAAAAGTAGAATCTACAGACTCATATAATTCTCTGATTAGTTTATCATCGAATCGTGCTCTAAACGAATTGTTATTTTGATTACCAGCGAAAAATAAAGGAAATTTAATTTTCATCTGTTGCAAATCAAAATCAAACGAAGCACTATCCATAGCAAAAAACTCTCTATCAAAGTGCGATATAGAAATTTTTGACTTTTGCCCACTTATATCGGGGTAATTTGATAAATCATGACAGGAAGGTAAACCTAAAAATAGGAGTGCTACAAAAAAAATAGAGTACTTCATAAACATGTTCTTTATTACAAGCAAAAATAAGTAATTGAAATTCTAAATTATAAACAGTTCACACATATTCAATAAAGTATGATTTTTATTAAATTTGACATATTTTTCAGATATGATAAAGACCAAAGATGTAATTAAACATATTTCAAGTTGGCTCCAGAACTACAGTGAAAAATCAAACACTAACGGTTTTGTTGTAGGTATTTCAGGAGGCATTGACTCTGCAGTAACATCTACACTTTGTGCGTTGTCTGGCAAAAATGTGCTATGTCTTCTCATGCCAATTCATCAAAATGATATTGAATTAAATAGATCAAAAGCACATGTAGACTGGCTACAAAACAACTTTTCAAATATTAGTGTTGAAACTATCGATCTATCAGAGTGTTTTGATTTATTCAAGATGAAAATACCAGTTAATATGCAAGAAAATCTAAGTTTAGCAAACAGTAGAGCTAGACTAAGAATGACAACGTTATATACCATCGCAGGCGCTAACGGAATGTTGGTTGCAGGCACAGGAAATAAAGTTGAAGATTTTGGTGTTGGATTCTTCACCAAATACGGAGATGGCGGTGTAGACCTTAGCCCAATTGCTGATCTTATGAAATCTGAAGTCTTTGCATTAGCCAAAGACTTGAGGATTATAGACGCTATTCAAAAAGCTGAACCGACAGATGGTCTGTGGGCAGATGGGAGAAATGACGAAGACCAATTAGGGGCTAATTACGACGAATTAGAATGGGCCATGAAAGCCTATGCTAGTTCAACCGCCAATAGATACAATGGTAGAAAAAAACAAGTATTTGATATTTACTCTAAATTACATTTAGCCAATCAACACAAAATGAATCCAATACCTGTTTGTCAAATTCCTTTAGATTTAAAATAACAGCTATTATGTCGTTAAAATGATCTACCAGCCAAATACCAAATAAACAATATTGTAATTACAACACTTAACAGTAGTGTGTAAAACATATTTGATTTTGTAATGTTATTTACTACAAGAATTCTCTGGACAACTACGACAACGATAAATGTTACGAAATTATATATGATAAATACAAGCCAATTACCGACAGAATTCATCCATCTAAAGTCATAATAACCTTCATCTATGTAGAATAAAAAATGACAAAGAAGGTGAGCTATTAAAAAGCAGCATATATTTCTACTTATCACTCGGTTATTCAATTTATCAAAATACACTTGAAATAAAAAACTTCAAAAAGATTCTTTTATTTTACGGACCAAGTGTTATTTCCTGAAAGCAATGAATTTAAGTCAGAATTACCTTTGCGTTTTTTTACAATATCAATCTGTTCATAAAGAGCATCTTCATAACAAAACCTTTCTTCTTGATAAAAGACACCAAATGGTCTTGGTAAAGCATCGTTAAAAGAAGGATCGTCAAAGAAGCGTGTTAAGATATTTGCTTTATTCCTATCTTTTTCATCATGGACCCATAAGTCGTCTATGGTGAACTTACCCTTACTTAAATCAACTATTTTTGGTGTAAATCCATCCAACAAAACTCCTTTGTTTAACTCTGAACCAAATACCAAAGGTTTATTGTGTTCTAAATAAATACTAGTGTCTTTTTTTGAAGACTTATCTGTAAAAGCTCCAAATGCAGCATCATTAAATATATTACAGTTTTGATAGATTTCTACTAATGAGGTTCCTTTATGAGCTTCAGCTCTTTTTAAAACTTCTCTCATATGTTTAGGTTCTCTATCAATAGCTCTTGCTACAAAAGTAGACTCTGCACCCATGCATAAAGCCAATGGGTTAAATGGATGATCTATAGATCCCATTGGCGTGGATTTTGTCTTTTTTCCTATTTCTGAAGTCGGCGAATACTGCCCCTTTGTTAACCCATAAATTTGATTGTTAAACAAGAGAACATTAACGTCAAAATTTCTTCTCAACATATGAATGAGATGATTCCCTCCTATAGAAAGAGAATCCCCATCACCCGTTATAATCCAAACGCTTAAATCAGGTCTTGCAGCTTTCAATCCACTTGCAATAGCAGTTGCTCTTCCATGAATTGAGTGCATACCGTAAGTATTCATATAATAAGGAAATCTTGACGAGCACCCTATACCAGACACAAATACAATATCCTCACGAGGGATACCAAATTCTGGTAGAATCCCTTGAACTTGCTTTAAGATAGAATAATCTCCACAGCCAGGACACCATCTAATATCCTGATCGCTACTAAAGTCCTTAGCCGTTATATTATTGGCAACATTTGTATTACACGTTGATTCCTTCATAATTATGCTAATAACATCTTAAGAATTTCTTTTTCTATTTCATTAGATTCAAAAGGCACTCCTTTAATTTTATTAAACGGCTTTGCATCTACTAAATACTGATCTCTGATCAGTTTTATTAATTGACCGTTATTCATTTCAGGAATTAAAACTTTATCGAATGGTTTAATAAGATCAGCGATATTTTTTGGCATTGGCTGAATGTAGTTTATTTGCAAATGTGCAACATCATAACCTTTTGTCTCTAGAGATCTTACAGCGGTCTTTATAGCCCCGTATGTAGAACCCCAACCTATTACTAGGACACTAGACTGGAGTGATCCACTATCAAACTTTTGCTCAGGAATATATTCCGCTATTTTTTGAACTTTTTTTGCGCGAGCTTTGACCATGTATTGATGATTCTCTGGATCATATGAAACGTTTCCTGTTTCTTTATCCTTTTCGAGTCCTCCAACTCTATGTTCCACGCCTTTTGTTCCTGGGATTGCCCACGATCTTACCATCTTATCATCGCGTTTATAGGGCAAGTACTTTGGTGAATTTTCATCGCGATGTTGAACGAAATTTAGATCAATAGCTTTTAAGTCAGAGGCCGTAGGATATTTCCAAGGCTCTGCACCATTAGCTATGTACCCATCAGTCATTAAAAATACTGGTGTCATATGCTCTATTGCAATTCTGCACGCTTCATAAGCCATATGAAAACAATCTGAGGGTGAAGATGCTGTGAGTACAGGTATTGGGGCTTCGCCATTTCTTCCATAGACTGCTTGCAAAAGGTCTGACTGCTCTGTTTTAGTGGGTAATCCTGTAGATGGCCCACCTCTTTGAACATTAATAACAACCAGTGGTAACTCAAGCATAGTTGCTAGCCCTAAAGCTTCACCTTTAAGTGCTATACCAGGACCAGAAGAAGCTGTTACTCCCAAATGCCCACCAAAAGATGCGCCAATAGCGGCACATATACCAGCAATTTCATCTTCTGCTTGAAAAGTCTTAATATTGAAGTTTTTATGCTTTGCCAACTCATGTAATATGTCCGAAGCAGGAGTAATTGGGTAGCCCCCGTAAAATAAACTTAAACCAGATTTATTAGCTGCTGCTATGAGGCCTATGGCTGTAGCTTGATTTCCAACTATATTTCTATAATTACCAGAATTCATCTTTGCAGCCTTAACTTCAAAACGATTAGAGAAAGTCTCACAAGTATCGGCAAAATGATACCCTGCTTTGAGTACTTTTATATTTGCTTTTAATATTTCTTGCTTGTTTTTGAACTTTGCATTTAAAAAATCAATGGAAGAATCTAATGACCTATTATACATCCAATAAACAAAACCTAAAACAAACATATTCTTACATCTGTCTCGCTCTTTGGTTCCTAAATTTGATTCTTTTAGTGCTTCTCTTGTAAGCTTAGTTATATCAAACTGATGAAGTTTATACCCTTCCAAGCTATTATTCTCAAGGGGGTTTTCTGCATTTTCAATTCCTGCTAATCGCAAATTTCTTTTATCAAACCCTGAACTATTGGCAATGATAGTTCCACGTTCTTTTAATCTACCTAAATTCTTTTTTAAAGCGGCAGCATTCATAACTACTAATACATCCGACTGATCTCCGGGAGTATATACGTCAACTGATCCAAAATGAATTTGAAAACCTGAAACTCCCGCTACAGTTCCCAAGGGGGCTCTTATTTCTGCAGGAAAATCAGGGAATGTACTCAAATCGTTACCATAGAGAGCTGTGTTATTTGTAAACTGCGATCCTGTAAGTTGAATACCATCTCCAGAATCTCCAGCGAATAATATAGTTACTTTTTCAAGCTTATCTTGAACTTGATTCATAGGTTAGTTTTAATCATCTATATTTATCACTTTAACAATTTCTGGTGCATATTTCTTAATGGATTGCTCTACGCCTGTTTTGAGAGTCATTTGATTAACATTACAACTTTGACATGCACCATGAAGTTTGAGCTTAACAACCATATCTGGCGTTACTTCAACTAAAGAAATGTCGCCTCCATCTGACTCTAAATAAGGGCGAATATCAGCCAAAGCTCTTTCAATTTTATCTATAAGTTCAGATTTCATGTTTTGTATGATTTATTATGATGAACAACCATCCATATTTGTTATTTTAACTGCTTTTGTTGGCTCTAAGATATCATTTCTTCGTTGCAGCTCTTCAACAACATTTGCAGCTAAATTCTTAAATGCATTTGAACTAGTGCTATCTTCCTGCATCGCAATTGGATGACCTATATCAGCAGATTCACGAATACTTTGTACTAGTGGAATTTCTCCAAGTAGCGGTAAATTTAAATCATCGGCTAAGTTCTTAGCACCGTCTTTTCCAAAGATATAATATTTATTGTTTGGCAATTCATCGGGAGTAAAATAGGCCATATTTTCAACCAATCCGAGTACAGGAACTTTAATAGTATCAAGCTGAAACATTCCAACTCCTTTTTTTGCATCTGCCAAGGCTATATTTTGTGGAGTACTTACGATTATTGCTGCAGTAACAGGTACTGCTTGCACAAGAGATAAGTGCACATCACCAGTACCTGGAGGTAAATCTATCAATAGATAATCTAAGTCGCCCCAGTGGGCGTCTTTTATGAGTTGATTTAAAGCTTTAGTTGCCATAGGACCCCTCCATACTACTGCCTGAGAACCTGGCGCAAAAAAACCAATTGATAACAGCTTAACACCATAGCTTTCTACCGGAAGCATAACGGGCTTTCCGTTAAATTCACTTGCTTGAGGCCTTGACTTCTCAACATCAAACATAATATGCTGCGATGGCCCGTATATATCAGCATCTACAATACCTACAGAATATCCTTGTTTAACTAAAGAGATGGCTAAATTGGCGGTAACAGTAGATTTTCCTACTCCACCTTTTCCGGAAGCAATTGCAACAATATTTTGAACGCCTTTAATTGCTTTTCCCCTTATAAGATTAGGTGTTTCTTCTTGCTTAGATTCTACAGTAATGTGAACTTTAACTTTAGCTTTTTCATAAACGTGCTGATGAATCGCCTTCAGAATGTCAACTTCTACTTGTTTCTTGGCATGTAGTGTTGGGTTATGGATGACAATATCAACGTTCACCTCATCATCAAACACAACAATATTTTTTACTAAACCTCGTGTTATCAAAGACGCGTCATCTCCTTTTACAACAACACTGTCTAAAGCTATTTCTACTTGTTTTTTGTCTATTTTCATGTTTGATTTTTACAATACAAAGGTATGAAAACCCTAATTATTCATCAGTAGGATCCCAAAATACTTCTTTAAAATTTAGGATTTGATCCCCATCAAATTTTACACCTTCATTTTGTAACAACTGTTTCATAAAGTTCACTCCATCAAAATGATGCTTCCCAGTTAAAAGCCCAGTTCTATTGACCACTCTATGAGCAGGAATATCTGAACCTTTAGTCTTATTCATTGCCCAACCAACCATTCTTGCAGAACGGGCAGCACCTAAATACTTTGCAATAGCACCGTATGTCGTAACCCGACCTTGTGGAATTTTAGCAGCCACCTCATAACATTTCTCAAAAAATGATTTCTGCACCTCAGTCACGCTTTGACAATTTAAATTTTATGTAAGTTATTGTCATTCCTTTATCTCTAAAAATCTCCTCATAATTAGTCCGGATCTGCAATAGTTTATCGTTAGGTTTTTGTCTATCAATGTCATAACTAGAATCTAATAGTTCATGACCGAAACCTTCTATAATTCCTAGTGTGTATCCATGCAAAAACTGAGAATCTGTCTTTAAGAATATCACTCCTTTGTCAGAAAGTATATCTCTGTAAACTTCCAACATGTCTGGAGCTGTTAATCGCTTCTTTCTGCGCCTATATTTTATTTGAGGATCAGGAAATGTAATCCATAATTCACTTACTTCTCCTTTTGCAAAACAGGAGTTTAAATATTCAATTTTCGTTCTTAAAAACCCTACATTAGTCATCTTATTGTCAGTAGCGGTCCGTGCTCCCCTCCACATTCGGGCACCTTTTATGTCAATGCCAATAAAATTTTTATTAGGGAATTTTTCGGCTAAACCGACAGTATACTCTCCTTTACCACAGCCTAATTCTAAAACAATAGGGTTGTCATTGTTAAAAAAGTGTTGGTGCCATTTACCTTTATACTTCAGGCCATTTAGCAGTAAGTCTGCACGTGGAGCTTGGACCATAATGTCAAATGTCTCATTTTCAGCAAACTTTTTATGTTTATTCTTTCCCAAAATCTAACAATTTAAGTTTACAAAAATACAAATTCACAATCGAATCCTTTTTTTATATTTGAACAAAAGATATGAATTATGCAATTTGTCAAATATACACTGTTAGGCCTTTTTGGAATTACTTTAGCATTTTTTAGTTTGGGTATATTCCACAATAGCACTAGCTACCAAAACGAAGTTGTTGTTAACGCTTCAGTAGAAGATTCATATGAGGTTTTTATAACCGACAGTCTAACATCCAAGTGGCTATTAGGATATGTGGGTAGTGAAGTAATTACTGGATCTCCTTTAATGCCTGGATCGCGATTTATCGTTTATTTTGAACAAGAAGATAATACGTATCAATTTATAGAAGAGCTTGTTGACATCAAAAGAAATGAAAAATTTATTTTTAACATGGAGACTGAATTGTTTCTAGGAAGAGTCGAGGTCTACTTTGAAGGAAACGAACGAGAAACAACAATAACAACTTATACCACTATGGAAGGAACCAATCTGTTTTATAAATCTCTAATGTATATAATGAATGGAGGCATGCAGGCTCAATCACAAGTAAATTACGAGCTGCTAAAAAAGTTAATCGAAAAACATCATTCTTAAAAGAGTCTAATTAAAACTCGATTTTTTAAGAGTAAACGAAAATGTAGTCCCTTTACCTTCAGTACTTCTCACATTAATTGTTTGCCCATGAGCTTCGATGATATGTTTCACTATAGATAATCCGAGTCCTGAACCCCCTTTATCTCTATCTCTAGATTTATCTACTCTATAAAAGCGTTCAAAAATTTTGCTTAAATGCTCATTCGGTATTCCGTACCCATTATCAGCTACTTCCACAAGAATTTGCTTGTCCATATCGTAAGTTCTAATAATGACTTCTCCATTTTCTCTTCCGTATTTAATTGCATTGACAATTAAATTGATTAACACTTGTTTTATCTTCTCAACATCAACATCTACCCAGTATCTACCCTTTTTTGGAAAACGAACATTAAGAATAACTCCTCTTTCTTTAGCTTTAAATTCAAGTTGGTCTAATAGCTCTAAAATTACATCCACTATATCAACAGGTTGCTCCTCAAGCAAAGCATGACCTTCTTCAAGTTTTGTAATCTGATCTAAGTCTTCTACTATGTGAATCATTCGTTCTACAGACTTGTTGGCTCGTTCTAAAAACTTTCTATTAATCTGCTCATCGTCAATTGCTCCATCCAGAAGAGTACCAATATAACCTTGTATATTAAATATTGGTGTTTTTAACTCATGTGCAACATTACCTATAAACTGTCTTCTATAACTTTCACGAATCTCCAATTTTTGGATCTCATTTTCTCTATTTTCATGCCATAGATTTACATCTTTCTTTACCTTCTTAATATCTAAGTTTTTGGATTCCCTAGAGCGAGATTTTGAGTCGGTAATATTTTTATAAATAAGTTTAATCTTGTTGTAAATAAACTCATCTATAAACCATCTTATTAAAAAGAAAGACGCGATACCAACTACACTAACTAGAATTAGAGATTGTCTTATTGATAATGGTAAATCGAATAAAACTATTTGCAGTTCTAAAATCAGCATTATCGCAAATGAGGAAACAAATGAAACAAACCAGGATTGTTCCATGCTCTTGCTTAATCTATCGAATAGAGGCTTACTCTTGATCATCAAATATGAATTTATATCCTACTCCTTTTACAGTCTCAATATAATTACGGCCTAGTTTTCCTCTTAATTTTTGAACGTGAACATCAATCGTTCTGCCTCCTACCACCACATCATCACTCCATACCTTTTCAAAAATCTCATCACGTTTAAATACTTTCCCAGCCTTTGAGGCTAACAAGTAGAGTATTTCAAATTCTTTTCTTGGGAGTTTTATAGGTTCTGCATCTATATAAACTACATAACTTTCTCTATTAATAATAATATCAGCTATCTCTATAACATCTTTATGCACTGTAATATCACTGGTCTTTGTATTTCGACGAAGCAATGCTTTTACTCTACTTATTAACACTTTAGGCTTTATTGGTTTTTGAATATAATCGTCTGCACCAGCCTCTAAACCTGCGACTTGAGAGTAATCTTCTGCCCTTGCTGTTAGGAAAGCAATCAAGATATTATCGTATGATGGGTTAGAACGAATGCGCTCACAAGTTTCGATACCGTCTATACCTGGCATCATTACATCTAATACTATTAAATTTGCATTAAAATCTTTTAACTTCTCTAAGGCTTCTTTACCATTAGAAGCCGTAACTACTTGAAAACCCTCTTTTACAAGATTATAGCTAAGAAACTCTAAAATATCACTCTCATCATCAACAAGTAATATACGATTATTCATAAGCAAAGGTTTAGTTTTAAAGTCTTTATAGGATTAGCATTGCTATATTACTAATAATTCTTGATATCAAGTTAAGAAATAGCTAAAAACACAAAAAAAGCTAGGACATAACCACTCATAGTTTTTGCCAAAATTTTATCAATTTCGGCTGGTGCAGTAGCAAATGCGGTAAGACAAATAAAGGTAGTAGATACAGACGTTTTCAATCGTGTTAAAATTAACAAGAAAACAGGGGCAACAATCTGTAAAAAATGGAATTCTGTCGGAGTATTTTCAAACCCTTTAGCCATCAATCGACCATGCGAAACATCGCCTGCATAATGGTGCCAAATACAACCAACCATAGCAAAAAAAATATCTCCAATAAATCCAGAATACCTAACAATTTTTATCTCGGTTAGAGGCAATGAACGTTCCTAATATTTGAACCCTCAATAGTGGTTTTTATTAAACCAAAAGTAGTCTTCGTATGTGTATCTTCTAGATTTTTTATCTCCCAGAAAGGTAAATCTAATTTTAGTACTTTAAATTGCCTTTAACAAATAGTAATTTTTCTTTCCTTTCTGCACTAATATATATTTATCCTTTAATAAGTTCTTTTTAGTAATGATATGATTCTCGCTCACTTTTGCTTTATTTATGCTTATAGCATTAGACTTTAACATCCTTCTAGCATCACCATTTGAACTAAACACTTGCGATTTTTGAGCTAAAAGATCTATCACCTGTGCTCCTACTTCAATGTCAGCCATTGGAATTTCAAACTGTGGAACGCCATCAAATATGTCTAATAAATCTCTCTCTTTAATGGATTTTAATTTATCTGCGGTATTCTTTCCAAACAAAATTTCAGAAGCTTCAATAGCTTTATGGTAAGCTTGCTCACTATGTACTCTAGAGGTTACATCCTTTCCAAGTGTTTTTTGCAAAAGGCGCAAATGTGGAGCCTGATCGTGCTCATAAATCAAGGAATCGATTTCATCTTTAGACAAAAGTGTGAAAATCTTAATATAGTTTTTAGCATCTGCATCAGAAGAGTTTAACCAATACTGATAAAATTTATACGGTGAAGTTCTTTCTGCATCTAACCAAACATTGCCTCCTTCTGTTTTACCAAACTTAGTACCATCGGCTTTTTTAATCAGTGGCGTAGTAATAGCAAAAGCTTCTCCTCTTGCCTTTCTTCTAATTAGCTCGGTACCAGTAACAATATTACCCCATTGGTCGGAACCACCTAACTGCAATTTACAGTTCTTCTCTTTATATAAATGATAAAAGTCATAACCCTGAACAAGTTGATATGTAAACTCTGTAAAAGACAATCCCGTTTCTAACCTACTCTTTACAGAATCTTTTGCCATCATATAGTTTACTGTAATATGCTTTCCAACGTCACGAATAAAGTCTAGGAAATTTATGTCTTTAAACCAATCGTAGTTATTTACCATTTCGGCAGAATTATCACCACAATCAAAATCTAAAAATTGAGCAAGCTGCTTATGGACGCATGCTACATTATGGTTTAACACCTCTTCGGACAATAAGTTTCGTTCTTTGGACTTTCCAGAGGGGTCACCTACCATCCCTGTTGCACCGCCAACTAATGCAAATGGCTTGTGTCCTGCTCGTTGGAAATGAACAAGAGTCATTATTTGAACCAAACTACCAATGTGCAAAGAGTCGGCTGTAGGGTCAAAACCTATATAAGCTGATGTCATTTGCTTTTGAAGTTGTTCTTCTGTTCCTGGCATGATATCGTGAATCATACCTCTCCATTTTAATTCTTCAACAAAATTCATAGTTCTTGATCGTTTTTAGAGTGGTAAAAATAGACGTTTTATTCTGTATTTAAAACACCATATTTACTTATCTTTCACTCATGATTTTAGTTACTGGAGGTACAGGTTTAGTAGGATCACACCTACTCTATAAATTGTGTGGTGAATACGATACGATTAGGGCTACAAAAAGAGCCTCTTCTGATATATCTATGGTCGCTAAGGTCTTTTCCTACTTCAGTAATCAACCCGATGTATTACTAAAAAAAATAGAATGGGTAGAGGCTGACTTATCAGACTATTTTGATCTAAGAAGCTGCTTTGATGGAGTAAGTCAAGTATACCACTGTGCGGCTCTTGTAAGCTTCCATACGAAAGATAAAAAAGAGACTTTCAGACATAACACACAAGTCACTGCAAACATAGTTAACATGTGTTTGGATAAACATATTCAAAAATTATGTCATGTATCTTCTGTCGCATCTCTTGGTAAAAACATTGACCAGACAACTATTAATGAAGATTGTGAATGGGTAGACAGTCCAGAAAATAGCAATTACTCAAAAAGCAAACATCTAGCTGAGCTTGAGGTTTGGAGAGGAATTGAAGAAGGTTTAAATGCCGTAATTGTAAATCCAAGCATTATCTTAGGCCCTGGATTTTGGGACAAAGGAAGTTCTTCATTTTTTAAAAAAATTGACAAAGGAATGCCATTCTATCCGAATGGTAAAAATGGATTTGTTGATGTTCTGGATGTGGTAAGCATCATGATTAAATTAATGAATAGTGATGTTCATTCTCAACGGTTCATTCTCAATGGGAGTAATACAAGTTTCAAAATACTTTTCGAACAAATAGCACAGGTGTTAGGTAAAGAAAATCCTAAATACCTTGCTTCAGGATTTTTATTAGGCTTGGTGTGGAGACTCTCAAGTCTTTACACTTTTTTTAGTGGTAAGAATACTTCATTTACTAAAGAAGCTTGTCTTTCAGCAACGAAATCAAACTTTTACGATAGTACGAGAATACGCAAATTGTTCAACTATAAATTTAAATCTATTCAAGAAAGCTGTGATACTTATGGTAAATTTTACCTAAACGACAAGAATACTAATTCATCTCCAGGAGTTGAATTCTAGTAAGCGTAGAGTCAAATAATTCCTCTATTTCATCTGGCTGTTTAGCGTAATAGTTATAGCTTCGCTTGAAATCTTCAAGTGAATAAGTCTTATCTTTAAAAACAGCATCGTAGTAATCTACTAGTGCAAGTGTATCTGAATTTATGTAGGGTACTAAATTTAACTTATAAGCAGACTCTAATATCTGTAGCTCTACAAGTACATCTATCATATCTTGTTGTGCGAGTACGTCAGGAGGTAAATTTTCCTTTCGATTGCCACAAGAAAATAGAATTATGATTATGATGAGTATAACCTTACGCATTTTATCTATCGTACTGAATTCTCATACCTCTACTCGATTCATCAAAAACACCATCGTTATATACTAAGTTTCCATTAACAAAAGTCTTCTGAATAGAAGCCCGAAATTGTGTACCTTCAAAAGGAGACCAACCACAGTGATAAAGAATATTCTCTTTTTCTACAATCCATGGTTTATCTATATCAACAACAACAATATCTGCATAATATCCCTCTCTCAAATACCCTCTATCTTTCACTTGGAAACAATCAGCAGGAGCATGACACATTTTTTCGACCAAGCGCTCTAAGCTAATCTTTCCAAGGTGGTAAAATTCTAGCATTGCCACCAAAGCGTGTTGAACTAAAGGCCCTCCTGAAGGTGCTCGAAAATAAGTATTTGCTTTTTCCTCTATTGTGTGTGGAGCATGGTCTGTAGCAATAATATCGATTCTATCGTCGAGCAATGCCCTCCAAACACCTTCTCTATCGGCAAGAGACTTTACTGCTGGATTCCATTTAATATGAGTACCTTTCTCATCATAACTTGATTCATCAAACCACAGATGATGTACACAGGCTTCAGCAGTTATTTTTTTCTCCTTCAAAGGAATGTCATTTCGAAACAGTTCTGTCTCAATAGCAGTAGAAATATGTAAAATATGCAATCTAGTATTGTGCTTCTTTGCCAATTCTACTGCCATCGAAGAAGACTTATAACAGGCTTTGTCATTTCTAATAATCGGATGAAACTTAATTGGTAAATCTTCGCCATACTCTTCTTTCATGCGTTGAGAATTATCTCTAATCGTTTGTTCGTCTTCACAATGCACTGCAATTAACATATCGCATTCAGAAAATATTTTATTCAATACTTCTTTGTTATCGACAAGCATGTTCCCTGTAGAAGATCCCATAAAAACTTTTACACCAGGCACATTCTTAGGGTTGGTTTTGAGTACCTCTTCTAAATTCTCATTTGATGCCCCCATAAAGAATGAGTAATTTGCCAACGAGTCTTTAGCACCAATTTCATACTTGTCTTCCAAAAGCGCCTGTGTTAAAGCCTGTGGTTTTGTATTGGGCATTTCCATAAAAGAGGTTATTCCACCTGCAACTGCAGCTTTAGCCTCGGTATATATGCGCCCCTTATGTGTTAGGCCTGGTTCTCTAAAGTGAACTTGATCGTCTATCACACCCGGCATAATGTACTTGCCAGACAAATCAAAAACCTCTGCAGAGTCGTGATTGATATTTGCTTGAATTTTGACAATACGATTGTCCTGAATTAATACGTCGGCCTTAAAGATTTTACCTTCATTAATCACTTGTGCATTTTTAAGCAACTTCTTCATGCTTGGAAACTATTCTTGTTTGTATCGTTTGAAGAAAGATTTGATTTTCATCTGAATAACCCCAAAAAAGGCTTCATAAAAAATCGAGGTACTCATCTTTGATTCACCCTCAGTTCTATCCGTAAAGATAACAGGAACTTCTTTAATTTTATAGCCAAACTTCCATGATTTGAACTTCATTTCTATTTGGAAGGCGTAGCCTACAAAAGTAACTTGTGACCGAAGCACATTCTCGATTACTTCTCGCTTATAGCATTTGAAGCCTGCCGTAGTATCATCTATAGGTAATCCTGTAATTAATTTGACGTATCTAGAAGCAAAATAAGACATCATCACCCTACCGATGGGCCAGTTAATTACATTTACCAATCCGCCTACATATCTAGAACCAATAGCCAAATCATTGTCTTCTTGAGCGCAAGCGTTGTATAATCGAATAAGGTCTTCTGGGTTGTGAGAAAAATCACAGTCCATTTCTATAAAATAACCATAATCTCTTTCGAGGCCCCAACGAAAACCGTGAATATAGGCAGTCCCTAGACCAAGCTTGCCTGTCCGTTCTTCTATAAATAACTTTCCATGAAACTCACTTTGCAAACTCTTTACAATAGCTGATGTTCCATCTGGAGAACCATCGTCAACAATAAGTACGTGATACTCCTTTGACAAGGAGAACACTTTGCGAAGCATGCGCTCCACATTTTCTTTCTCGTTATACGTTGGAATTATGATGAGTGAATCTGACATTTACATGATATTGAGAAACAAATGTAATGCATTTTAAGCAAAAAATTACTGCATAAAACCCTCCTTACAAAATCCTGATATGCTATTTAAAAAATTAATCGTTTTGCGATTAATAGCTCCTATTCTATTAAGCTATAACCGACCCATCTGAAGTTGATCTTGAAGGCTGAACAAAGGTGAGTGTTCCATCCTTATCTTCTGCCATAAGAACCATCCCTTGCGATTCTATGCCTTTAATTTTTCTAGGTGCTAAGTTCACTAAAATAGACACCTGCTTACCAATAATCTGTTCTGCTGTATAATATTCGGCAATACCAGAAACTACGGTTCTTATATCTATACCAGTATCTACGGTCAACTTAAGAAGTTTCTTAGTTTTCTTTACTTTCTCTGCGCCAGTAATTGTTCCTACTCTAATATCCATAGAAGTAAAATCTTCAAAGCTAACATTCTCTTTTTGAGCAATTGGCTCTTCATTTGCTAACTTCACTGCCTCAAGTTTGGCTAGTTGTCTATCTATTTCTTCATCATCAATTTTACTAAACAGTAAAGATGCTTGCTCTACCTTATGTCCTTCATCAAGTAATTTATCTGAACCGGCAAGCTCCCAATTTAACTGCCGAATTCCTAGCATATGGGCCAGCTTAGAGGCTGTAGATGGAATAAATGGCTCTGATAAAATGCTCAAATTAGCTGCAAGCTGAAGTGCAATATTCATTATGGTCTTTGTCCGTAACTCATCAGTTTTAACCAACTTCCATGGCTCTTCATCTGCTAAATATTTATTTCCTAACCGCGCTAAATTCATCATCTCTGATAAAGCCTCTCTAAATCTGTACGCTTCAATAGATTTAGAAATTTTATTAGGAATGGCTTCTAGTTCTAACAATATCTCCTTGTCGTAATCGCTAAGCTCTGCTCTTGCAGGAACCACTCCACCATAATACTTGTTGGTAAGTACGACAACTCTGTTGATAAAGTTTCCGTATATCCCTACTAGCTCGGAATTATTTCTCGTTTGAAAATCCTTCCAAGTAAAATCATTATCTTTAGTTTCGGGTGCTGTGGCACAAAGCACATAACGCATTACATCTTGTTTCCCGGGGAAATCTTCTAAATATTCGTGTGCCCAAACGGCCCAATTTCTAGAAGTAGAAATTTTATCTCCCTCTAAGTTTAAAAACTCATTGGCTGGCACGTTTTCTGGCAATATAAAATCTCCATGTGCTTTTAGCATACTTGGGAATATGATACAGTGGAATACGATGTTGTCTTTTCCAATAAAATGGACCAGTTTAGTGTTTTTCTCTTTCCAATAAGGTTGCCAGTCTTTACCAGACTCGTTAGCCCACTGCTTGGTGGCAGAAATATATCCTATGGGCGCATCAAACCATACGTACAAAACTTTCCCATCTCCTCCTTCTACTGGAACGGGTATCCCCCAATCCAAGTCTCGTGTTACCGCCCTAGGTTGCAAGCCTTGATCTAGCCATGATTTACATTGTCCGTAAACATTAGACTTCCAATCGAGCTTGTGTCCATCGAGAATCCATTCTTTTAACCAGCTTTCGTATTTTTCCAAAGGCAAAAACCAGTGTTTGGTTTCTTTCATTATCGGTTTATTGCCACTTAGGGCAGACTTTGGATTAATGAGGTCTGTAGCGCTTAATGAAGTCCCACATTTCTCACACTGATCGCCATAAGCTCCATCGTTTTTACAATGAGGACAGGTTCCTGTAATGTACCTATCTGCTAAAAACTCATTCTCTTTCTCGTCGAAATACTGCTGACTTACTTTTTCTATAAATACACCTTTTTGATGAAGATGCTCAAAAAATTCTGATGCAGTTTGATGATGTACTGCGTCTGAAGTCCTATGATAGATATCGAAGCTTATCCCTAAATCTTTGAAAGAGTCGCCAATAATTTTGTGATACTTATCTACAATTTGTTGTGGTCCTACTCCTTCTTTTTTTGCGGAAATGGTGATAGGCACTCCGTGCTCATCAGAACCGCAAACGAAAACAACATCTTTACGGTTTGATCGTAAGAACCGTGCATAGATATCACTAGGAATATAAACACCTGCTAGGTGCCCTATATGAATAGGTCCATTAGTGTAAGGTAATGCTGCCGTAATAGTATATCTTTTTGCTTCTTCAGACATTGTTTCTATTTTTATAAGGTGCAAATATAAGAGATACTAATGTACTATAATACTTACAGCCAAAAGTCTATATTTAAAGCATCAAAAAAAAGGTCTTGAAAACAAATCAAATTCCGATACTTACCGAGGGAGACAAAGTAGCTCTCATTTCATCTGCCCGAAAGGTAGATGTTTCTGAACTCCAATATGCAGTTAAAACGATAGACAAATGGGGTCTGCAAATCTGTTTTGGAGCACACCTTCATAAGAAAAATCATCAATTTGCCGGCACTGTTGATGACCGTAAAAAAGATTTACAATCTGCATTAGATAATCCCACCATAAAAGCGGTATTCTTTGTTAGAGGTGGTTACGGGTCTATACAAATTGTAGACTTGATCGACTGGTCGGCATTTAAAAAAAAACCAAAATGGTTGGTCGGCTTCAGCGATATAACAGTATTTCATTCGCACATACATGAAAATTTGAGAATTGCCTCACTTCATGCACCTATGCCCATCACCTTTCCTAACAATAGCCAAAGTAGTTTAAGTAGTCTGAGAAAAATTTTATTCGGCTATGAAATTCAATATGAATGCAACCTACACCCATTGAATAAAATGGGTCAGGCATCAGGAGAACTTGTAGGCGGCAACCTTTCTATACTGTACTCTTTACTTGGCTCAAAAAGTCAAATGAATACCCAAGGCAAACTATTGTTCATTGAAGATTTAGATGAGTACCTCTACCATTTAGATAGAATGATGCAGGGTTTAGATAGGGCTGGAATGTTAAAAAATCTGTCTGGACTCATAGTAGGTGGCATGTCTGATATGAACGACAATAGTGTACCTTATGGCAAAAGTGCCGAGCAAATAATTCTGGATATGGTTTCCAAATACGATTTTCCGGTTGCATTTGATTTCCCAGCAGGGCATATCGACAACAACCAGCCCTTAGTATTTGGAGCTAATTACTCTTTATGTGTCACAGATGAAAAAGTATTCTTTAATAGAAAATAACTTCACAACAGAAAATAAAAAGCATTTACTTATGGCAGAACACAACAAACTAGGGACACAAGGTGAAACTATTGCCATAGCTTATCTACAAAATAAACAGCACAAAATTCTCGAAAGAAATTGGCGCTATCTTAAATATGAGATAGACATTATTTCTTGGCACAATAACCTCATTATTTTTACAGAGGTTAAAACTCGATCTTCTGATAAATACGGTTTTCCAGATGAATCAGTAAACAATAAAAAAGAACTCATGTTGGTCGAGGCTGCAGAAATTTATCTTGAAGAAAAAGATTTATATTACGAGGTTCGATTTGATATCATTTCTATTATAAAAAACGAAAAAGAAAGCAAAGTATATCATATTGAAGATGCCTTTAGAGGCTAACAAATCATCATTATTTATTCATTTATTGAAAATCGTAGATTCTTTAAAGAACTATCCTGCTTTTAGGCTACGAAATACTAACAACAATTCACTACTTTTGCACTTCAAAATCAGAACATATGTTACGATCACATACTTGCGGAGAGCTAAACATTAGTAATTTAGGAGATAAGATAACCCTAAGTGGATGGGTTCAAAAATCGCGAGATCTAGGAGGAATGACCTTTGTAGACCTGAGAGATCGTTATGGTATTACTCAATTGGTTTTTAACCTAGATGCCAACGAACAACTTTGCATAGAAGCTCGAAAACTAGGAAGAGAATTTGTTGTTCAAGTAAGTGGAGTAGTAATAGAGCGCAGCTCTAAAAACAAAAATATCCCCACAGGAGAAATAGAAATTGAAGTATCTAATTTGAATATATTAAATGCTTCAAAAACACCACCTTTTACCATAGAAAATGAAACAGACGGCGGAGATGACCTACGTATGAAATATAGATACTTAGACCTACGCCGTAACCCGATTCGCGAGAATATGATTCTTCGATCGAAGGTGGCAATAGAAACAAGAAAATATCTAGCAGATCAAGACTTTATTGAGGTTGAAACACCTGTATTAATTAAATCAACTCCTGAAGGAGCTAGAGATTTTGTTGTGCCGAGTAGAATGAATCAAGGGCAGTTTTATGCACTTCCTCAGTCACCTCAAACATTTAAGCAATTGCTCATGGTTTCTGGCTTCGACAAGTACTTTCAAATTGTAAAGTGCTTTAGAGATGAAGACTTGAGGGCAGACAGGCAGCCGGAGTTTACACAAATAGACTGCGAAATGTCTTTTGTAGAACAAGAAGACATCCTTAACACATTCGAGAACCTTACTCGACACTTGTTAAAAACAGTAATTAACGTGAGTGTAGACAAATTTCCTCGAATGACATTTGATGAAGCTATGCGAGATTATGGAAACGACAAACCAGACATTCGTTTCGATATGAAGCTGAAAAATATTACTTCTTTGGGGCAAAACAAAGGCTTCAAAGTTTTTGATGATGCCGAATTAATCCTTGCCATTAATGCCAAAGGTTGTGCTGGATTCACACGCAAACAATTAGACAAACTTACCGATTGGGTAAAACGTCCTCAAATAGGGGCCAAAGGCATGATCTACGTCAAATGTAATGAAGATGGGACCTACAAATCATCCGTAGACAAATTCTTTAGCCAAGAAGACCTTGCAGAGTGGGCGGCAACTACTGAAGCAAAAACAGGTGATTTAATATTGGTACTTAGCGGAAGCAAGATTGCTTGCAGGAAACAAATGAGCGAGTTAAGATTACAAATGGGTGAACAACTTGGACTGAGAGATCCAAAAGTATTTGCACCACTTTGGGTTATCGACTTCCCTTTACTTGAGTGGGACGAAGAAACCTCTCGTTACCATGCTATGCACCATCCATTTACATCACCAAAACCGGAAGACATTAACAAGCTAGATACTGCTCCTGGAGAAGTAAAAGCTAATGCATATGATATGGTTCTGAATGGTTCTGAAATAGGTGGTGGATCGATTCGTATTCACGATAGAGATCTGCAAAAATTAATGTTCCAACATCTTGGGTTTAGCGACGAAGAGGCACAAGAACAATTTGGCTTCTTAATGAATGCATTTGAATATGGTGCGCCCCCTCACGGTGGATTGGCATTTGGCCTAGACCGACTTTGTGCTCTTATGGGTGGAGCAGAGTCTATTCGAGACTTTATCGCATTTCCAAAAAATAATTCAGGGAGAGATGTAATGATCGATGCCCCGGCAAACATAGATCAAGATCAATTAAACGAGTTAAACTTAAAACTTAAAGTTTAAAAAGAATTCTAATTCAAAAAGGCAGCCAGTGGCTGCCTTTTTTTTTGTGAAAAATCATTGAACAAATAGTTTATCTTAGCAAAGATTTCCTGCCACTAAACTAAGTATTATGAAAAAACTAATTCTTTTCTTTTTTATTCCAATAGTTCAAGTAAGCTTAGCTCAAGTAGAAACTCGATATGCCAAAAGCACAGATAACAATCCTTTATGGATTCAGCTCATGTATGCTGAAAACCCTAATCCAGGTGCTATTGCTAAAGCCTATGATGCTTATTATAATAAACATGAATTTGTAAAAAACAAACATACCCAGTACTACAAAAGATGGAAAAGAACGCTTAGTAGAGAAAAAGCAAAACCAACAAGAGAATATATAGAAGCCTCATTAAGTACATCCAGAAATTCCAACTCTTGGATTGCTCGAGGCCCTTTTGATTTTGATATCGATGCTGCGAGTAGGTCTTATGCCCCTGGCGCTGCACATATTTATTGTGTAGAGCAATCACTATCTAACAGCAATAGAATATATGCTGGTACAGCAACAGCAGGTTTTTGGAGGTCTGACGACAAAGGAGAAAATTGGTATTGCATTTCAAAAGAGCTGCCCATTAACAATGTATATGCTATGGAAATAGACCCATACGATGAAGATGTCGTATATTTTAGTGGTGGCGGAACCTTATACAAATCTTCCAACGGAGGTGCTAGCCATACCGATATAGGCGCTGACGAATTTAACGCTGATATAAGTATTAAAGAAATCATGATTCACAATGGCAAATTGTGGGTGGCATCAAATCAGGGTTTGTATTACTCTACTAATGGAGGAAATAGTTTTAACATACAAGAATCTGGTACATGGCTAGAAATGGAAGTGCATCCTACTAACAATGAAACTCTCTATGCTGTAAGAGAAAACACCAGCAGCACCTCCTTTTTCAAATCTACAGATAATGGCTCTACCTTTATCGAATACAATACAGGATGGCCCAATCCTGGCCCTGGAGACGAGCAAAAAAGAACAGAAATAGCGGTAAGTGCTGCTGCACCTAATAAAGTGGTGGCTCTAGCTACTGGGGCAGCAAATGGAGGCTCAGGATTATACGGTATATACATCAGTGAAGACCAAGGAGAAACTTGGAGCTTCCAATGTTGTGGCGACCAAGAAGGAGGCCCTGCCTCTTTAGAAAATATCAATATGATGGGGTGGAGTGATGAGGGAACTGACGATGGTGGGCAATACTACTACGACTTAGCCTTAGCAGTAAATCCTGAAAACGCCAATATTATTCATGTAGCAGGAGTGCAACATTGGATTTCTACTGATGGTGGGCTCAGCTTTAGTTGTCCGGCAAAATGGTCTCATCCCGATAAAGATCAATACATACATGCCGATATTCACGATATGCGCTACTTTGGCGAAGACTTATGGGTAGCCTGCGATGGAGGAGTATTTTACTCGAATAATGCGGGGGATAATTTCGATAAAAAGATGTACGGCATTTCTGGAACAGACTTCTGGGGCTTTGGAGCTGGGTTTTCCGATGGTGAAGTAATGTTAGGCGGAACCTATCATAACGGAACCATGATTAAAGATCATGAGGTTTACGAAGGAGGATGGCTGTGTGCTGAAGGAGGCGACAACTATAGAGGCTTTGTAAACTTTGCCGACAACAGAAAAGTATATACCGATAACGGAGGAAGGTTATTGCCAGGAGATAGAACCGAAAGCTTAGGTTCTTTTACTATGGATAAAAACCCAAATGCTTCATATATTGTTGGTGAATCTAGCAATCTAGAGTTTGATCCTCGATCGCCCAACATCCTTTATATTGGGAACGGAACACAGCTTTACAAATCTACTGACGGAGGAACTAGCACCAACTCCTTATACGATTTTGGTGAAAAAGTTACCTCTGTAGAAGTCGCTTGGTCAAATCCAAACTATATCTATGTGTGTACTTACGCAGGGTGGTGGGATACGAAAAAAATATACCGATCTACAAATGCGGGTAATTCGTGGGTAGACATCACCCCATCATCTAACACCATTAACGGTCAAATTTGGATTCCTTACGATATTACAGTAAGCAGCGAAGATGAGAACCATATATGGATGGTTAGAACTTCCATGTATGGAAATCCTAGTGATGGACAAGGGCATGATGTATTCAAATCTATAAATGGTGGATCTAGCTGGACCAACCTTTCAACAGCCTCTATAAGCAACGAAAATATTACCAACATCGAATACCACAGGGGCTCTAATGGAGGTGTTTATATTGGCACCAGGCAAGCCGTGTACTATAGAAATAATAACATGACAGATTGGGAATTGTTCAACAACAACCTACCATTACAAACCTTCTCTACACAACTAATTCCATACTACAAAGAAGGAAAATTGAAAAATGGAACAAATCAGGGGGTTTGGGAGGTTAATTTTTACGAAGAATTCGGACCTTCAGCCCAAATCGCTGCAGACAATTTTGATATAAACTGCACCAATAACATTGTTCAATTCTACAACCATTCTGCTATGCGCACAGATGGAGCGAGCTATAACTGGCAATTTGAAGGAGGAATACCAGCAACTTCCGACGAAGAAAATCCTTTGGTATATTATGAAAATCCAGGACAATATGACGTAACACTAACAGTAGCAGACATTAATGGATCTGATAGTCAAACTTTAAGCAGCTTTATCAACTTTGAAGACGAAAGTATTAGCGAATTATCCCTTATGCAACAAAATTTTGAAGAAGAAAACTTTCCACCAGAAAATTGGACACTACCTCCTGCTGGTTTTTCATGGCAGACCTATCAATTTACTTCTGGTGCCAATTGTGACTCTAGCTCAGCGGCATACGTCAACAACTACTATATAAGTCAGGCAGGAGGTGAAGCTGACCTATTAAGCCCCAAATACAACTTGGCACCCTTAGACAACGCAACACTCCAATTCGATTATGCTTATGCCAGATATGGAAATGGGTATTCTGACGGACTAAAAGTAGAAATTTCTACTGACTGTGGTACAAATTGGACTACATTATGGGAAGCCTATGGTTTAGACTTGGCTACGGCGGCCGACCAAAGTAATTGGTGGGAGCCTAGCTGTGAGGACTGGGGACAACTGTATATCAGCCTGTCAGAGTATGCCAATCAGGTTGTAAACATTCGCTTTGTAGCTATAAACGGCTACGGTAATAGCTTGTTTATAGATAATATAAACTTTGTAAATAACGATGGTACACTACCCGTAATTAACCCTATTCTAGGTTGTATAGACCCCTCAGCTACCAACTACAACCCACAGGCAAATATTAACGATGAATCGTGTAGCTATATAAGCTATGCTACACAAAACATTAATCTAGAAGAGGGGTGGAATATTTTCTCTACCTATATTATACCAGAAGACCCATCATTGGAAACTGTCCTTTCGGAAATAAATGACCACATTGTTATTGTAAAAGATTTTGAGGGATCGGCCTATTTACCAGAGTGGAGCTTTAACGCTATTGGTAATGTAAGCAATGTACAAGGATACCAAGTTAAACTTAACCAAGCCATGGTACTAAGCGTTGATGGTGAAGTGGTAGCTCCTGAAAATTTAAGTATTCCTATTAATCAAGGATGGAATATTATTTCTTATATCCGCCAAGAGTCTGCAAATGCAAGTTTGGTACTTGAAGAAATTTCTGATGAAATTATCATCGTGAAAGATTATTTAGGAAATGCCTATCTACCCGCTTGGAATTTTAATGGGATAGGAAATATGATAGCTGGAAGAGGCTATCAGATAAAAGCTGAAAATGCAATTTACTTAAACTATATCTCAAATGATGCAGACTACAGAATGGAAGAATCTCTTTGGACTGACACCAATAGTCAGGTATTAGATTTCAACAAAAATACAGGGTCTAATATGCATATTGTTATTCCTGTAACAAGCTGGTCTATGGAAGTGGGGCCAGACGATGAAATTCATATTTATGATGCAGAAAACTCTTTGGTAGGTGCAGCAAAAATCACACTACCTACAACAGTAGTTTGTGTTTGGGGGAATGATCTTACCACTTTGGAGAAAGACGGTTTATTTGTGCATGAAACTTGGACTGCAAAACACTGGTCCACAGCCGCTAACCGATGGCAAGAAATAGAAATTATTCATGAGGGCGAGCAGATATTTACTCAAAATAATGTCCTGGTAGCCCAACAAATTGCAAACAGTAAAAGTACAGGAACATGCCAGTTATTTGGCGCAGTCCCTAACCCTGCCAACAAGGAAAGTATTATTAGACTTTACTTAAATAAACGTATGGACTACTCACTAGAATTATTCGACGTAATTGGGAAGCGTATAAAGACAATCTCATCAGGAAATGCTGATGTTGGATATCATGAGTTTAAGATTGAGTTAAACAACTTATCTTCAGGCTCATACTTTTATCGTTTAAAAGCAGAGCACGAAATCTATACCAAACGCTTAGAAGTCATCAAATGATAAAAGCCTCCAATTGGAGGCTTTTTGGTAAGAAGGAACTGACTTTATTCGGAAAATAAATTCCTTCGGTAGCCGAAGACAATGTTTGCTTGACCAAAATAAAACTGCTGAGATGCTTTATCAGAATCATATTGGGTAGTTCGGATATCTGACATATGTATAAATCCAGCTTTTGCCTGCCCTAAAATAAAAAAGTGTGCACCTATGTTTAGCTGCAGTCCGCCAACAAATCCAAAGCCGTAACCTGCTAAATGAAAATCATCATGTCTTTTGTGGCTTAGAAGAGTTGCATTTGTTCTAGGCACCAATATACCAATTCCAGCACCAACTATAGTGTTCAATGAAAGGATAGACCTGGTAGAAATCCTGTCATGTCTTCTGTACTCTATATTTAAGTAGTTTAAACCATCTGTATGTTCAAACTCTAAAAAATCAGGGTGAATCTGAATCTCCTGATCGCTATAGGTACCATCATAGTAGGTTCCAGAATTTTCTATATAGCCATTTATACGGACCGTTTGTACACTATCCATAACATACTTCATATGGTCTGAACCAAAAGATATGCTGTACTTATCGCTGATAAAATATCCTATGCGACCATTATACTGAGGAATAGTAAATCTTTTAATATTAAAATAATTGTTAAAGTTGAACGGAGTTTGCCGGTCGCTAGATTGCACATTATACAAGGTAAAATCATAATTATCACCTTTAAAGTGAATGTCTGAATTAGTATATACAGACCTATTCCACCCCCAAAACACATAAAACTCCCCTTTTTTGCTTAGATGCTTTGTGTAATCTTGAGCAACTAAAGAAGAACCAATCATAAGGAACAGGAGGAATAAATTTTTCATAAAAAAAACTTTTAAACGATTGCGCTGCAAATGTATCAAATCAAAATTAAGGCCAACTTAAATTGCTATTATTTGGAAGAATAAAGATGACAAAAGTCTTCTACAAATCCTTTATTAATTTATAAAACCCTTGTATTTTTGCATAAATCAATTCCTATTGAATTTGAGCAAAGGCAAACAAAAATTTATCAGCTTAGGAATTTCTCACTGGAAAACCCCCATCGATATCCGGGGGAAATTTGATTTTAGTGAAGAAAGTACTGTGCACATTTTAAATGAGGCCAAAAAACTAGGCGTAGAAAGCTTGTTTGTAGTAACTACCTGTAACAGAGCTCAATTTTTTGCGCACAGTAGCAAAATAGACCCACTCGTAGAACTCTACCAAAAGCATAGCAATGCCAGCCGAGATGAGTTTGAGGAATATCATTTTTTACATACAGAAGACAAAGCGGTCCATCAACTTTTTGAACTATGCTGTGGCTTAGATTCAATGATTTTGGGCGACTTGCAAATTGTGAGTCAAGTAAAAGAAGCGGTAAAACAAGCCCATAAAAAAAATATGCTCGATGGCTACACACACCGTTTAATGCAATTTGTACTGCAAGCATATAAAGATGTGCGTACAGACACTGATATCAACGAAGGGCCAGCATCGGTTGCCCATGCGGCTGTGCTTTTTATCAAGCAACGCATAAAAAGCCTGTCCAAGAAAAAAATCATCCTTTATGGCACGGGGGAAATAGGAGAAACAACGGTAAAAAACTTACTCAAACACCCTCATAGAGAGGTGCTGCTTATCAATCGAACCAAATCTAAAGCAGATGCCATTGCCAAACCTCTTGGTTTGAGAGTTGCGCACTTAAAAAACTTAGAGACAGAGCTTAGCAACACAGACCTCCTCATTGTCGCTACCGGAGCTAAGCATCCTACAGTAAAAAAAGAACACCTTCACAAAATAAGTAACGATATTCTACTTCTAGACCTATCTGTTCCGAGAAATATTGACCCAGGCGTAGCAGAGTTATCGCATATAGATCTGATAGACATGGATCAGCTCCATAGTATTCAAGATGAAACCCTTGCCGAGCGTAAGAAAAATATCCCCAAAGCTAGAACCATCATAAACCTCCACAAGAATGAATTTTATGAATGGGTGCAACTGCGAAGTCTTGCTCCTACCATACAAGCATTAAGAGAAAAGCTACACAGCTACCGGATTAAAGAGTTGGAGCAACAGAAAAATAGATTGAGCCAAGAAGAGCTAGAAAAGGCTGATAAATTATCCACTAGTGTGGTAAACAAAATTGTTAATCAAGCCACCGAATACATCAAATCCAAACATCGAAATGCAGACGACATGGTGAAGTTGGTAAAAGAAATGTTTAAACTAGATTCATGATTCGAATAGGTACAAGAAAAAGTAAGCTAGCGCTATGGCAGGCCAATAAAGTTCAGGAAGAACTAAAGTCTTTGGGGCACTTATCTGAGCTAGTACTCATAGAATCTGAAGGCGACAAAGTACTCGACACTCCACTACCACTTATGGGTGGAAAAGGCGTTTTTACCAAAGCATTAGACGATGCGCTCTTAGCCGCTAAGATTGACATTGCCGTGCATTCGCTAAAAGACATTCCTACTGATTTGCCCCAAGGTATTGTAATTTGCGCAGTTATGGAAAGAGCCAACCCGTTTGATGTTTTAGTGGTTAGAAACAATGCTCAGTTTCTAGAACAACAGGACTATGTCGCTTGCATTGCCACTAGCTCCAATAGGCGTAAGTCTCAGTGGTTAGACAAGTACCAAAAACATCGTACCTGCGACATCAGAGGAAATGTACAAACAAGAATCAAAAAATTAAGATCTAGCGATTGGGATGGTGCTATTTTTGCCGCGGCAGGTCTGGAGCGCTTGGCATTAGATTACGAAATTGCTACCGTATTAGACTGGATGATTCCGGCACCAGGGCAAGGAGCGGTAGCCGTGGTGTGCCGAGAAGAAGACCAGCATACCGCAGCACTGTGCAAAGGCATTCATCATAAAGAAACTGCCCTTTGTACCAGCATAGAACGCGACTTTTTAAATACACTAAACGGAGGTTGCTCTGCTCCAATAGGTGCTTATGCAAAAATTGAAGACAACATCCTAAAATTAAAAACTGTAGTCATGGATCCTGAGGCAGAAGTAAAAATTGAAGTGGTGCTAGAAAAAGATCCAACTCTGGCACACCACCTAGGAGTAGACGCGGCCCATTATGCCCTTGAAAGAGGCGCGAAAAAAATTATAGACCAACTACCCAAAGAAAAACGTTTGCACTAAGTATGAAAGACCAAGGGCAAATATACGTAACCACATCGCTAACCAGACAACAACACGACCTGGCTATGGCGCATGGCTATTTTATTCAAGACGTAGCCCTAACAACGATATCTTACCTTCCTTTTCCGAAAACCATTGAACAGGTAGATGCTTTAGTATTTACCAGTAAAAATGCAGTAAAACACTTACCTCACTACACCTTTTCTGGCAGTATTTACGCTTCGGGAAAGCAAACTGCCAAAGCCTTGTTAAAAAAATCGTACAAAGCCCTGCAAGGACAAGACGAAGATGCAGCAAGTTTGGCCACTAAAATGATTGCTGATGGAGTTAGATCGGCGGTATTCTTTTGTGGAAACCTTCGAAGAAATGAACTGCCAAACAAATTAAAAGCAGAGCATATAAAACTAATAGAACACCAAGTCTATACCACACAACTGAGTCCAAAACTTATAGATGTAAAAAAAGGCGATAGTCTATTCTTTTTAAGTCCGTCGGCCGTAGAATCTTACGCCCAAAAAAACACTTTTGAGCAAACATTTAACTATTATTGCATAGGTAATACTACCGCAAAAAGCTTAGTATCTAAAGGCATAAACGACTATTATATTGCTCCCGAAGCTTCCTTTGAAGCCATGCTAAAACAATACACAACAGTAAACAACTAACCCATGGAGTTTCCAGAATTAAAAAACGACCTCTTGTTAAGAGCCCTTAAAGGTGAACCTGTAGAGAGACCTCCTGTGTGGATGATGCGCCAAGCAGGGCGTTTTCTGCCAGACTATAGAGTGCTTAGAGAGAAATATACATTCTTTGAACGATGTGAAACACCACACCTAGTATCGGAAATTACCACAATGCCTATTTGGCAAGTAGGTACAGATGCCGCCATTTTATTTTCAGACATCTTGGTGGTGCCTATGGCTATGGGCTACCATGTAGATATGGTTCCTGGTGTAGGACCCAGACTTCCTAAAACAGTTAAAAATTTAGCCGATGCAGAAGCAATTAAGATACCCGATGTACAAGAAACCTTAGGCTATGTAATGGATGGTATTAAGCAAACTCGTATGGACCTGAAAGGTGAAGTACCGTTGATAGGATTTGCCGGTGCACCATGGACACTATTGTGCTATATGGTTCAAGGGAAAGGATCTAAAGACTTCTCCGAAGCTAAGCGCTTTTGTTTTGAGCAACCAGAAGCAGCAAAAATATTACTTCAAAAAATTACCGACACCACCATAGCCTATATGAAGGCTCAAATAAAAGCTGGAGCGCAGGCATTCCAGCTATTCGACTCCTGGGCAGGACTTCTAAGCCCAGATGACTTTATAGAGCTTTCTTACCCCTATCTAAAGCAAATAATGACAGCTTGTACAGTACCTAATATTTTATTTGCAAAAGGATCGTGGTATGCACTGGAAGAACTGAAAGCCACAGGAGCCAATGCCATAGGTATAGACTGGGCGGTAACTCCTGAAATGGCTCGAAAAGTACTCGGGACAGATGTTACTATTCAAGGTAACTTTGATCCCTCTCGCCTGTATGCACCCATTCCAAAAATTGAGCAATGGACCAAAGAGATGATTGACCGTTTTGGTAAAGATAAATACATTGTTAATTTGGGACATGGCATTTTGCCAGACGTACCTGTAGCACACGCTCAAGCATTTATTAATGCGGTAAAAAACTACAGCTAAATGACTGTCAAAGACCAGTTCACTCATCATATTTTCGACTTGCAAAATCGCATTTGCTCAGCCATTGAAGCAGTAGATGGCGGTGCAAAATTTACAGAAGATGAATGGGAAAGGCCGGGCGGAGGTGGTGGAAAAACACGCGTGATTCGACAAGGCAAAGTATTCGAAAAAGGAGGCGTAAACACTTCGGTAGTACACGGAGAGTTGCCAGAGCTATTCAAACAAAAGTTTGGAGTACAAGAAGCCCAGTTTTACGCATGTGGACTCTCGCTTGTGATACATCCACTAAGCCCTAAAGTACCCACGGTACACGCCAACTGGCGGTATTTTGAAATGTACGATGGACAAGGGAATATTGTAAAACGATGGTTTGGTGGAGGCGCAGACCTTACGCCCTATTATCTGGTTGAGCGCGATGCACAACACTTCCATCAGGTAATGAAGGCAATGTGCGATGCGCACGACAAAAACTACTATCCTCAATTTAAAAAGGCCTGTGATGAATATTTCTTCAATTCGCACAGAGACGAAACCCGAGGTATAGGTGGGCTGTTTTACGACTACCTAGAGGCTGACGAAAACAAATCTTGGGATGAACTGCTAGACTTCCAGAAGGCAGCAGGAAACTGCTTTATCGAAGCGTACACTCCTATTGTAGACTTTCACAAGAAAGATAGTTATACCGAAAAAGAAAAATACTGGCAAGAAATAAGAAGAGGGCGCTATGTAGAGTTTAATTTATTGCACGACAGAGGTACCCACTTCGGAATTAAAACCAAAGGCCGAACAGAGTCTATACTTATGAGCCTCCCTGCCAAAGTTCGATGGGATTATAACTTCCAAGTAAAAGAAGGAAGTGAGGAAGAAAAACTAATTAACGTACTTAAGAATCCTAAAGATTGGATTTAATGTAATGTTAAAAAAATGGCTTTGAATAATTTCAAAGCCATTTTTTATACTAGGTGTTAAGTAATCTAGAACTTAAACTGTAAATTCATGTACACTTGGTTCTCTGCATCTGCATCTTCTGCTATATTGTTTCTAAAGTTGGCAGATAAATAAACCCCTTTAGCAGGTCTGTACTCAAGACCAGCAATCATAAAGTCACCGTTTTCTTCTGTGTAACCATCTTCATCAGAAGAAACCATATCGTAACGTGCAAATACACCCATGTTATCTGTTAAGTTGTATGTACCGTATACAGAAGTAATTTCATAATCCATATTTTCTTCGTTGTCATGTGCAGCTTGCATGTTGTACTCTACACCTAAACGGAACTTGTCAGCTTTATAACCTACAAATAAAGCTGTAGTGGTTTGAGATGGAACCTCTGTCATAACAGAATCTACTTCCACATCAGCAGCAGACATGGCATCCATGTAAGCACGAACAGTTAAACGCTCATTAGGCGTTATTGTTAAACCAAAACCAGTCTTCATATGTGCATCTTCTTGCTTTTTTTTGAAACCCTCACCATTAACAACAGCTAAATCTACAGACAACATATCCATAAGTTGGTAATCTGCAGTAAAACCAAGGTCTGCAGAAGCACCCATTTTATACTCGTCTTGAGAAGACATAGCAATATAACGATATCCCCAATTTTTTTCCTGTATTTTGAATTGCTTGAGACCTACTTGACCAAAGTTAATAGTTAACTTGTCGGTAGCTTTCCATTTTAACGCAGCTACTTTTAAATAAGCTGTACTTGCAAAAGATGTTGAGTCTGTACCTCCTACATCAAAAGTTACTTTAGCACTCAACTTGTCGTTAAATGTGTGCCCGTAACCGAAATAGGCACGAGTAATGTCAAAAGATGCTTGCTCTTGTGCAGAATCATAATTAAAGTTAGAAAATATTTTACCATGAACTTTACCAGTTCCTTGAGCCAATGCTACACTAAACCCAGCGATCGCAAATACAATTGTTAAAATTTTCTTCATTTTGTTTTTTTTGATTTATATACAGCAAATCTATTGTCATTCTTTGAATATCGCGTTAATGGCTTATTAATGATATGTTAATTAATTGTAAAGTAAAAAGGCTGCACTATGCAGCCTTTAAAACAATTATTTAATAACTAGAGGTTTTGTAATTGTGAATCCTGATTCTGTTTTACAATGCAACATATATAAGCCTGATGTAATATCAACAAGATCTAACTGACTACTTGTACCTTTTGGATAATAAGATAACATATGTTGACCCGTAACTGTATGAAGCTGTATTTCAGACAAAATATCATCGGCAAAATCAACTACTAAATAAGATTCAACCGGATTTGGATAAACGATTAATTTACTTTTTAACTCTTCTATGGAAAGCACAATACATGAACCATCATCTACTAAAGCATTCTCATCATAATTCTCTGCATCTGGATTAGTACAACCTACTGATAATGACTGATCGCAAGACGAAATGAAACTTATTGTTTCGCCATAATCGAAATCGCCCCCAGTGGCAACTGTTTCCCCGCAAATTACAATTGAATACCCCTCACCATTAATTCCATCTCCATAGCTATCGCCTATTTCAAATGTATAATATTGATATTCATCATAACAGAATATGTCAACGTATGTTTCATTAGCAGAAAGAGTATTTTCGGATGTATTCTCTAATTCTTGACCATCTGAATCAAAAAGAGACCAATAGGTTTCGTAAGCATAGGTATCAGTGTTTATTATTAACTGAATTTCCATACTCCCGATAGCACAATAAGAGGTTTGAAGTTCAACCGAATAGTTAGCTTCTAATCCATTTTCAGTTGTTGCTATAATATCTATAGTATATGTTACGCCATTTGGGGCATCTTCATTTAATGTAAATGGTATATTTACTTGTTCTACATCATTTGTATTGATTGAGTTGAACTGAATCTGATCTTCTGTAAATGATACGTACTCAAAGTCAGAACTGAAGCTAACATTACCAATCGATGAATTAACCGTACCTAGATTTTCAATATTCAAATTAAGAACTGCACTCTCTCCAAATTCGACAATGCCAGAAGAATTAGCATCATCAATAGAATGAGATACAAACTCTAGGTTTGGAGCATTAACGGAAAAACTAAGATTGGAAACCCACTCTTCTCCATCAGCATCGGTTATGACAACAGATAAAGTAACCGATTCTTGATCCTCAAATGGTCCTACTAAATCAATCGTTGTAAGACCTTCAGTTTGTAATGTGCTCGACCCGGAGATAGAATCTATATACATAATGTTATTTTGAATAATAACAGCTGAATCGCCTAGGGTATTTAACGAAATCGTTAAATCTTGAGCACTAACAGCACCGTAGTTCTCTAGATTTAATTCTAGATTAACCGTTTCACCTTGTTCAAAGACACCATCTAAAACTAAATCGGTAGCTGTAACATATGGAGCATCTGCTCCTAAAATTAGTAGCTGGTTTATATAAACCTGTCTATTTTGTTTTGAGGCAACTAACTCAACAGCATCGATAGATGTCAGAGGCTCAAAATTTAAGGTTACATTTCCATTAGCATCAGTATAAGAAGCATCCAACAAAATATTATTCTGATTTAATGCTACATAAGTATAGGGCTCAGCGTTTATTTGAATTGAGCTTGAACCAATGATGAGACTCTCTGGATGGTTGATAGACAATTCAGAAGGTACACCATAATAAGTTAAAACAGATGGATCACCCATTAAGTGGTATATTTCCCAATAGTATTCTATATTATTACTCGACGACTCTGTTACAGCCCAATTTCCTGCTTGAAGAATTTGACCTTGAGTAATTGTCCAATACTCTTCAGCTTCCCCATTTTCGTGAAAACTGCAATCGTAAGCAGCCTGGCTTGTTTCGTTATAAGTAGGATTCGCAGATACTGGACCATGACCTACACTCCAGTAATAATCTTCGTCCCACAAGGTATTGTTAGATCCGCCAATATATCCTACAGCACCTTTCTTTTCACCTCTTAACAATGACTCACCAAGGCACGTGATTCCATTAAATGCATTAGACTGACAACAATTTCCTATAAACAAACCATATTCACCCTCATTATTAAGAGACTGCACATCATTCACATCAAAACTTGGTTCCGACCATCCTGTAGGTCCACAATGAGCTGTATAATTTGCAAATCCAACTCCGTCATTAATATGTGATATTATTTGTGCTTCAGAAGCTGGCGAGTCTGATTCTGGATACAAGTATGTATACGTTTCTATATCGTGATCTTCATTAAAATAATACTCTACGCCATAATTTATTTGACCATTTCCATGAGATGAAGCATAAAAGTTATCTACACCTGCAACCATTAGGGCTTCACCTAAGTAACTTGGATCAGGCATTTCATACTTCTCATATTCCATGGTTTTTGTAAGCTGAGAAGCTAGCTCACTAGATGAAGAAGCAGAAAATCTTCCTACAAATAGTTCTGGGAAATAATCGCCATTACCATCATACTCGGCATATAACATATCAGAAACATGACCATTTAGTTCTGCAGAAGGGATTTGCTCATGATCTCCTACAATTAGCAAATATGTAGGTGCTGGAGAATCATCAGTAGTGCTTTCATATATAGACCTTAAGTAGGCTTTCATATCTTGAAATGAACTCCCTACACCCTCGTTTCCTTTGTAAACCTCTACAATTTCAAAACCTTTTCGTTTTTTCCAGCTAATAAAATCTTGTAATTGATCCTCAAACATCGGATCTGAAAGAATAACCATTTTTATTGGGTGCTGTACGAAATCATTTTTCTCTTGATTGTTAGTGTTGATCAATTTTGAAAAATAATTGGTGTGCTCGTATGAATGATAACCAGATGAAACATCTTCAATAGTGCGTTCAAACTCAATATTAAAATCAAATTGGGTAGTTTGAATTAAATGATTTGTGATCGGATTATATGCGAATGGAGCAATGGTAATTCTAGCTATAGTTTTACCTCTCATTTTACCCAATACTTCAATGCTTACTAAGTCTTGGCTATAAAACTCATTGCTAGAATACACCAACGAATTATAAGCAAATGGCTCCTTATATTGTGATTGATTTTTGAATAGTGATGGTTGAGAAGGAGATATTTCATAATGAAATCCTTCCAGAGCCAAATCTGTGGTATCAGATATTTTTGAGTTATAAATTACATTAATAGAACCTTCATTTGGAACCTCAATCAATTTTGTGAATACCGGCAGATCTGGATTTGACACATCGTATGACTTACTTAAACCATTACAATGAAGTACTGTAAAACTTCCGTGTTCATTATCTAATATAGAATAGCTTGTTTTCCCTGACACAAATGAAAGATCGCAACCGTTGCTATTACTGCTTATTAATTGAAGTGATGAATTTTGAGCTATACAGCTTACACTAAAAAAGATAGCTATTGATAAAAAGTATATGTGTTTCATTAGAAATGATTTGTTCTTTGGCACTGCTAATTCTATGCCAAAATAAAAGGCCTTCTCAATGAAGGCCTTAGAGTTTAAGAATTTTGACAATGATGGATATTTTTGACTACATCAATCAAACTAGAGTGTCTTACTGAATAGTAAGTGTTTTTACCTACTCGTTCGGAATTTAAAATACGTTTATTTTTTAAGGTATTTAAATGATGAGAAGCAATAGCTTGCTCTATTCTCAAGGATTTAAATATCTCTGTCACAGACATTCTAGGACATTTTTCTAGTAATTCTATAATGGAAATACGAATTGGGTGACCTAATACTTTAAGCATTGAAGCCGCACTCATAAGGGCTTCAGAATTCAGATTAATAACTTGCTTGCTCATGATTAAAGGGGGGTTAATTAGTTAGAACAAGTCCAAAAGTAAATAATTTAAATGACAAAATCAACCTATATATATTTTAATATATATTAAAAACTATATTTCTTTTCTAAGTCGAGCTACAGTTATATTTAGCTGTTCTCTATATTTAGCTACTGTTCGTCGAGCAATTGGATATCCTTTTTCCTTTAACATATCCATCAATTTTGAGTCGGTAAGTGGTTTTAGCTTATTTTCATTTTCTATTACTTCTTCAAGAATCTTCTTTATCTCTTTTGTCGAAACATCTTCTCCTTGATTATTTTTCATAGATTCTGAAAAGAAAGTTTTGATTAGAAATGTACCATAAGGAGTATCTACATATTTACTGTTAGCAACCCTGGAGACAGTTGAAATATCCATCCCCACTTTTTCTGCAATATCTTTTAATATCATTGGCTTGAGCATTTTCTCATCTCCTGAGAGAAAATATTCTTTCTGGAAGTTCATAATCGAGGACATTGTTAACATGAGTGTTCTATGTCTTTGCCTAATAGCATCTATAAACCATTTGGCAGAATCTAGCTTTTGTTTAACAAACATCACAGCATCTTTCTGAGTTTTACTTTTACTTTCTCCAGAATCCTTATATGTTTGTAATAAGTCTTTGAAATTGCTATTAATTCTAAGCTTCGGAATCATTCCAGTATTCATTGACAAATCAAGTACACCATCAGCTATAGAAATCTTAAAATCTGGTATAATGTGTTGAACAATTCTAGTCGTATTAAACAAGGCAGATCCTGGCTTAGGATTTAACTTTGCCACCTCTGAAAGAACTTCTTTTAATTTTGCCTCTGTTATATCTAACTTAGAGAGTAATTTTTTATAATGCTTTTTTGACAACGCATTAAAATATCTTTTCACAACCTCTCTTGCGATAGTAATTTCTTGATTTGTTTCTTTTTTATTTAGCTGTATGAGCAGGCATTCTTGAAGATCTCTGGCACCAATTCCTGGGGGTTCAAAATCTTGAATAACAGACAGCACTCGACTAACATCTTCTTCCGAAGTCATTAAATTTTGATTGAACGCCAAATCGTCTACTATGGAAAGAATAGGTCTTCTTAAGTAGCCATTATCATCAATACATCCTATCAAATATAAGCCTATTTGATAGCCTTCATCACTTAAATTACGTAAGGCAAGTTGCTTTTCTAAAATTTCAGTCGAACTAACTCCCATAGCAACAGGAATAGATTTTTCCTCTTGATCTGGACTAGTATTATTAGCCACCAGCTTATAGCGAGGTGTCTCATCATCACTCAGATACTCATCAATATTAATTTCGCTAGCCTCAATAGTTTGCTCCTCACGCTGCTCATGATCTTCAAACTCAGCAACCTCAGGCTGCTCAATCCCTTCTTCCATAGCAGGGTTAGCTTCCAACTCTTCTTTCACTTTTTGCTCAAGTTCAATAGTAGGAAGCTGGATAAGCTTCATCAACTTAATTTGTTGAGGTGAAAGTTTTTGAGTTAATTTTTGATGAAGAGACTGCTTGAGCATAGTTTAAAATTCTGCATTATTAGGAGTCCTTGGAAAGGGTATTACGTCTCTAATATTACCCATACCAGTGATAAATAAAATTAATCGCTCAAAACCTAAACCAAAACCGCAATGAGGTGCAGTTCCAAATTTTCTTGAATCGAGATACCACCACATCTCCTCTTCAGGAATATCCATCTCAACCATTCTTTTTTGGAGGACTTCTAAACGTTCCTCTCTTTGAGATCCTCCGATAATTTCTCCGATTCCGGGAAACAACACATCCATAGCCCTAACAGTCTTTCCATCGTCATTTAATCGCATATAAAAGGCCTTTATATCTTTAGGATAGTCTGTAATGATTACCGGTTTTTTGAATTTCTTTTCAACTAAATATCTTTCATGCTCAGATTGGAAATCAACACCCCATTCATTAATTAAATATTGGAACTTCTTTTTCTTATTTGGCTTGGAATTACGAAGTATGTCGAAGGCTTCGGTATAGGTTATTCTTTCAAAGTCATTATTAATAATAAACATTAACTTCTCTACTAACCCCATTTCTTGGCGATCTTCCTTTTTTTTGTTTTTTTCTTCATCAGCGAGCCTCTTATCTAAAAATTCTAAATCATCTGAACAATTATCTATAGCATATTTACATAAATATTGAAGCATCTCTTGAGCAAGATCCATGTCATCCTCTAAATTCGCAAAGGCCATTTCTGGCTCAACCATCCAAAACTCTGCTAAATGACGAGAGGTGTTAGAATTTTCAGCTCTAAATGTAGGGCCGAATGTGTAAACCTTTCCTAAAGCCATAGCTGCCATCTCAGCCTCTAACTGTCCAGACACAGTTAAATTTGTTTCTTTAGCAAAGAAATCATGGCTATAATCAACCAGACCATCCTCATTCAAAGGAATGTTATTTTTATCAAGTGTTGACACAGAAAACATCTCACCAGCACCTTCAGCATCTGAACCTGTAATTATTGGTGTGTGTACGTTCACAAACCCTTTCTGATTAAAAAAATGATGTAGAGCAAAAGTCATGGCATGCCTTATTCTGAAAATTGCCCCAAATGTATTTGTCCTAAATCTTAAATGAGCCTTTTCTCTTAAAAATTCTAACGAATGTTTTTTTGGTTGTAAGGGGTATTCATCAGGATCTGACAAACCCATAATTTTTATATGGTTAGCTAAAACCTCTACAGATTGACCAGAACCCTTAGATTTAACAAGCTTTCCTTCAACTAACAAACTAGCACCAGTATGAATATGCCTCAAGGTTTCATCCTCAATATTAGCCTCAGCAACAACCTGAATGTTTTTTATTGTGGAGCCATCATTTAATGCAATAAATGAAACATTTTTACTTCCTCGTTTTGTACGAACCCATCCCATCAAACAAACTAACTCGCCGGTTGTTTTAATCTTAAGGGCATCTTTAACTTCTATTCTCTTCATTTTCTTTAAATACTAGCTTAGTATAAGCAAATTTAAATTTTTCAACTGAATTCAAACAAGCATTGTGCTCAAATTATAAGATTTTAAATAATTTGGTATTGTTTTTGAGGTGGCAATTTTAAATTTAAAAAAATAAATACATAAATAATTATTTATATATTGAGGGTTAATTTTAATATATAAATGATACGATTACTTCTATGCATCTCTTTACTTTCCTTTTGCCTTGAGGCTCAAAATTTACACCTATATAACTTAAAATACGACTCCTTATTTAACAATAAACAATTCGATGTTTTATCTAATCTAATTGATGACGAATTATTAAAAAATACAGAGCCTCTAAAACTGCTATATTATTATGCATGGAAATCTAAAATTGCGAAGGAAAGGCAAAACTTTGAACAAATGCAATTTTATACTGAAAAAGGGCTTACCATAACTAGAAATGAAAACACATCAGATTACCCAATAATTTATGGAGACTTACTCTACATAAATAGTGTTGTTAAGTATAGACTTGGAGAAGTTGACTCTGCGATACACTTCGCTAAACTTTCATTAAAACATGAACAAGAAAGTTCTAGTGTAAATGCTAATAATATCACTAAATATTTAAGAGCAATAGGTATTTATTTTAATCACTCTGGTAAATTAAAAAAAGCATTAAAATACCAATTTAAAGCACTCGAAAACGAGACCAAACAAACACAACTAAATTACAATTCGATTGCTGCAAGTACATATTGCATAGCAAATACACTCACTTCAAAAAACAATTATGTAGCCTCAATAGAGTATTGCAATAAAGCCTTAAGTTATTACGACAATAATCAAGCATCGTTACATGTATATAAAGCTCATATATACAATACCCTTGGTGTAAACTATGGCTTTTTAAATGACAATGAAACAGCAATTGAATACTATAAAGAAGCTCTACGATTATTTAAAAAATATATCCCAAAGAGCAAAGCAATTATAGCAACCACAAAAAATAATATAGCTACATACAAAATAAGTGTTGGCAAGTATGATGAGGCCAGAGCACTCCTTAATGAAGCTGTTGATATGCTAAAAACTGCTGGATTAAGACGTGAATTATACTGGAAATACTACAGCCTAGGAGTTAATGAAAATGAATCTGGAAATTATAAACAAGCACTAATACATTTAAAGTTTTCCTTAAGCGAAATACTGGATATTTACGGCAATCATAATGAGCTAAGTGCACTTATACTTAATGAGTCAGCAAAATCATGTATAAGACTAAAACAATACGACAAAGCTGAAGAATTTATTAAGCAAGCTATTGATATTGCTAAAAAAATGTTTGGAGAAAAAGATCATGATCTCGCCAAGTGTTATTATACACAAGCTCAATTATACTATCTAATAAACCAGCACAGAAATTGTATAAAAACAACCGAATTAATTGAAGAATCACTTCGCATATCGAGACACAAAAATAATAACCAAAAAGAAACATACTCATCTATCCCGCTTTTGATAGAAACCTACTACTTGAAAAATAAAGCATTGTTGGCTTTATATGAAAAAACCAAACATATTAAACATCTTGCTAAATCTTTACAGACCTCTAAAAAGTCACTAGAATACAGTAGTGAGTTTGTAAACTTTTACTACCATCAGTCCTCTATACATTCTTTTTTTCAATTTATTGACAAAACACTTAAACAGGGAATTGATATATGTAAAGCACTAAATGACACTACAGGTGATATAAAATTTATATATGAGGCGCATATATTCTTTGAAGTTGAAAAATCATTTTTTTTAAAGCGTGAGGTTCAAGACGCCTTCGCAAAGTCAAATTCAAATATTCCTGACTCGCTTATTTTGAAAGAAATTCAATTGAAAAAAAATATATCACATTTACAAAAACAACTCTATGTGGCTCCCCAAGAAAACTCTGATCAAAAAATAAAGATCGAACAAAAACTGTTTAAAGCTAATAATCACTTAAAAAGGTTGCGATTTGAAATAGAACGGAAATATCCAAACTACTTCAGCTTAAAATATACTTTAAAGAAACCCAACTTGATTCAAATACAACAAAATTTAGATCCAAATACCTGTTTAATTGAGTATTACAAACACCAAAATAATATATACGCCATCAACTTAACAAGAGATACCATCACATTAAATCATGATACTGTACCAGACTTGAGCGAAAAAATTGAGAGTTACATCGAATCAATAGTTAATTCTAATACAGTGGAATACACCATTCTATCACACGAATTTTTCAAATTTCTACTCAAACCAGATGTATTAAAACCAAATATAACTTCATTAACAATTATCCCGAGCAAAGATCTCTCCTTATTAAGTTTCGGCAGCTTTACAAAATCTTATCAAAAAAATACATCATACAAAGACTTGGATTATCTTATAAAAGATTACGCAATCCTTTATCAAAATAGTGCCAATAAAGTAAAGAGGCCTATTGGGAAAACCCAAAAAGGATACTTAGGGATATGTCCCACATTTAACAATAGTTCCTATGCCAAACTTGATGGCGCCAATAAAGAAATAGAAAATATAAGAGCAAAACTTAAAGGTGACATATTATATGGGGATTAAGCTACTAAACCAAATCTATTAGAAACTTGTCAAGACTACAAAATATTACATTTTGGCACTCACGCTGAAACTAATATTTCAAATGCAAGTTATTCAAAATTATTTTTGAACTCACATACTCATCATGATTCTATCGAAGCTTATTTTCTTTATGAGATACAGAACTCAATAACCAATGCAAACCTTGTGGCATTAAGTGCTTGCAATACAAATACCGGAAAAGTATATGCCGGAGAAGGTGTAGCTAGTCTTGCTAGAAGCTTTTTGTATGCAGGCGCTCAATCTACACTAACTAGCTTGTGGGAGATTCCAGATTTTTCTACTTCTCAAATTGTAACTTCATTTTTTGAATATCTTGATGTGAAAAATAAATCGGAAGCACTTCAACAAGCAAAATTAAATTACCTAAATAATGCAGACGAGCATTTATCTAATCCCAAATACTGGGCAGGATTGGTAATAACTGGTGATGATTCTTCTATTAAATTAGACTCTTACGGTGGAGCATCGATATACGTAATCGGATTTTTACTAATCCTCATCATGTTCCTTCTTAATTGTATGCATTAATTGCTCGGCTAGAACCGTATTATATTGGTCTTGAATTAAGGATTCTAGAAGAATAATGGCTTTTTGGTACTCATCTAAAGAAACGTAAGCTAAAGCAAGATACCATTTCTTTTGATACTCAAACACAGAGAAATTGGTCATGTCTGTTAAACTTTTTATAGCTGGATGAATATGACCGTTTGACATTTGAGCCATGCTTTTATAAAAAATAACCAAGTCTGAGATTTGATCTGGTTCAAGCTTATTAAATTTATCAATCGCAATATCATATCGTCCCATTTCATAATTATGAAAAGCCGAAACTATAACTAAATTAGAATCACTTTTAGCAGATCTAGTTAATGGATAGGCTATATTTGGATATGGATAAAAATATTCAGAAAACAAATCCTTAGAACTAGGACTAGTAAAATGAATAATGTATCGATTATGAAGCAAACCAAACAACAAGCACACCGAACTAGCCACTAGTATCCTAGCATACTTGTAATTGAATATCATTTTAGTATTCGCACTTGCTCTATTCACAGTATTTCTTTGTAATTTTTTGGAGCCATATACTTGTTCGTATTGATTAACTTGCCTTCGAAATGTATCATCACATTCAAGCCTTAAATTGAACTCTCTCAGCTGAGATTGATTTAAATCATTATTGAAATATTTTTCTATTTCATTTATATTATGATACCTGTTCAAATGAATACTTTTGATATTTATACTAATGACTAATAAAGATAAACATAACAAATATACATTATAATATACTTAAATACTTTAGTATTTTATTATAAAATAAGAATAGGATATAGCGCTAGCTGAGTTTTTGTTACAATACATAATTAATATTTAATCGAGCATTTATTAAAGAGGATGTCAATATTAATTTACAATTGTTTAGTACATTTGTAGTGCACAAAAAAACCAACCCTTCGTGAGTAAACTCTTAAACAATATTAACAACCCATCTGACCTAAGGAAATTAAGTAATTCAAAACTTATTAGGGTTTCTGAAGAATTAAGGCAATTCATTATTGATACTGTTTCTGTTAATGGCGGACACTTTGGAGCAAGTTTGGGAGTTGTTGAGCTAACGGTAGCAATTCATTATGTTTTTAACACGCCTACTGATCAACTTGTTTGGGATGTAGGACATCAAGCTTACGGACACAAAATACTAACCGAGAGAAAAGATAAATTTCATACCAATAGGAAACATAAAGGAATTAGTGGATTTCCTAAAAGAGACGAAAGTATTTATGATACATTTGGCGTAGGTCACTCCTCTACATCGATCGGAGCAGCTTTAGGTATGTCTATAGCCTCAAAGCTAAAGGGAGAAACTAACAAACAACATATTGCGGTAATCGGAGATGGAGCACTAACTGGAGGTCAAGCATTTGAAGCTCTCAACCATGCAGGAATGGAAGACTCGAATATGTTGGTTATTCTGAATGATAATTGCATGTCTATAGATCCTAATGTAGGAGCACTTAAAGATTATTTGACTGACATAACAACATCTCATACCTACAACAAAATCAAAGGTGAAGTGTGGGATTTGTTAGGGAAAATCAGCAAATTTGGACCTAACGCACAAGCAATTGTACAAAAACTTGAAAATGCTGTTAAGTCTTCTATGTTGGAACAAAGTAATTATTTCGAATCTCTTAACTTTCGATACTTTGGCCCAGTAGACGGTCATGACGTAGAACATCTTGTTAAAATATTAGAAGACCTCAAAGATATTCCTGGACCAAAAATTCTGCATTGCATAACAAAAAAAGGCAAGGGCTATCTTCCGGCAGAAGATGGTGATACTACAAAATGGCATGCTCCTGGCGTATTCAACAAAGATACCGGAGAAATATTTAAAGCTGCCATAAACAAAGTAGATACACCCAAATACCAAGACGTATTTGGACATACTATAATTGAGCTTGCTAAACAAAACAAAGCAATTATTGGCGTAACACCAGCAATGCCAACAGGGTCTTCATTAAAGTTTATGATGCAAGAAATGCCTGATCGAGCATTTGATGTGGGTATAGCAGAGCAACATGCAGTGACTTTTTCGGCAGGAATGGCAACTCAAGGCTTAGTTCCATTCTGTAATATTTACTCTACATTTATGCAACGTGCATTTGACCAAGTTGTTCATGATGTGGCTTTACAAAAATTACATGTAGTATTTTGTCTTGACAGAGCTGGTCTTGTAGGTGAAGATGGCCCAACACACCACGGCGCTTTTGATATTGCATATTTTAGATGTATCCCAAACATGATTCTATCAGCTCCTATGAACGAGCAGGAGTTGAGAAATTTAATGTTCACCGCTCAAGAGAAAAATCACGGGCCTTTTTGCATACGCTACCCTAGAGGCAAAGGCGTAATGGTAGACTGGCAAACACCTTTTAAGACAATCCAAATAGGAAAAGGTAGAAAGCTAAGGTCTGGTAAAGAAATTGCCATCCTTACCCTAGGCCATGTTGGTAATTATGCTTCTGAAGTTTGTGATAATTATGATAAACAAGGTATCCATATTGCACATTATGATTTAAGATTTGCTAAACCTTTAGACCAAAATCTACTACATGATGTTTTCAGTAATTATAATAATATTATTACTGTAGAAGATGGGTGTATTGCTGGTGGTGTGGGTAGTGCTATTTTAGAATTTATGAGTGATAATAACTACTCATGCTCTATAACCAGATTAGGTATTCCAGATCAATTTATTGAACATGGTCCTCAAAAGCAATTACATCAGGACTGTGGCTACGACAAACTAAGCATTGAGAGAACGATAGATAAAATTAGAGAAGATCTAAAGTCACATGCACAAAAAAAGGCTTAGAAGTTTCTAAGCCTTTTTTATCTGATAATTCCTATTAAACTTTTAAGCTAAATTCTTCCATAAATTTAGTGGTGTAGTTACCTGTCTTAAATTTCTCATCGTCCATAAGTTGTAAATGAAAAGGAATTGTAGTTTTAACACCTTCTATGATAAATTCTCCTAAAGCTCTTTTCATCTTCTCAATAGCTTCTTCTCTAGTCTGCCCAACTGTAATTAACTTAGCAATCATAGAGTCGTAATATGGAGGGATAACATAGCCAGCGTAAACATGCGTATCTATTCTAACACCATGGCCACCTGGGGCATTATAGTTAGTGATTTTCCCTGGACAAGGTCTAAAGTCATTATAAGGATCCTCAGCATTAATTCTACACTCAATAGCATGTAACTTAGGAATATAATTCTTACCGCTAATAGAAATACCCGAAGCTACTTTTATCTGCTCTGCAATTAAATCATAATTTATAACTTCCTCAGTAACAGGGTGTTCTACTTGGATTCGAGTATTCATTTCCATAAAATAGAAATTTCTATCCTTATCAACTAAAAATTCAACCGTTCCAGCGCCTTCATATTTTACAGCCTCAGCAGCTTTTACTGCAGCTTCTCCCATTCTTTTGCGTAAATCTTTAGTCATAAAGGGAGAAGGAGACTCTTCTGTGAGTTTTTGATGTCGCCTTTGTATAGAACAATCTCTTTCTGATAAGTGACAAGCTTTACCTGAAGAATCACCAACAACCTGAATTTCAATATGTCTAGGCTCTTGAATAAGTTTTTCCATATACATTCCATCATTACCAAAAGCTGCTGCTGCCTCTTGACGAGCAGAATCCCAAGCAGGTTGGAAATCCTTTAAGGAAAATACAGCGCGCATCCCTTTACCACCTCCTCCGGCTGTCGCCTTAAGCATCACCGGAAAACCGATTTCAATGGCCAATTTTTTAGCCTCCTCATAAGTCTCCAATATCCCTTCAGAGCCAGGTATTGTTGGGACTCCTGCGTCTTTCATTGTAGATTTAGCATTGGCTTTATCTCCCATTCCATCAATCATTTCAGGAGAAGCTCCAATGAACTTAATATCGTTTTCCTGACAAATTTTTGAGAAGTTAGAATTTTCAGCCAAGAAACCATATCCTGGATGAATAGCATCAGCATTAGTGATTTCTGCTGCAGCAATAATATTTGGGATCTTTAAATAGGAATCTGAACTACTTGCGGGACCTATACAAACAGCTTCATCAGCAAATTTTACATGTAAGCTGTCCGCATCTGCTGAAGAATAAACAGCGACAGTCTTAATACCCATCTCTTTGGCGGTACGAATAACCCTTAGGGCTATTTCTCCACGATTAGCAATTAATATCTTCTTAAACATAGTCATAATAATGTTCTGAAAATTAAGAAGGATCGACTAAGAAAAGTGGTTGATCATACTCTATTGGGGACATATCATCCGCCAATACTTTTACAATCTTTCCAGAAACTTCCGATTCAATTTCATTAAATAGCTTCATTGCTTCAATAATACAAACTACCGTTCCTGTGCTCACCTCATCACCAACACTTATAAATGAGTCCTTATCTGGTGATGGTTTTCTATAGAAAGTACCAATCATCGGAGATTTAATCGTAATGTACTTAGACTCGTTATCAGTAGATGAAGATGATGCCTCAGATGTTGAGGCTGGTAGAGATGTTGGAACCGGTGCGACAGGTGTAGCAGGTGCGGCTTGAACTGCTACTGGAGCCATTGCGGGGGCAGCAATAGGAATTTGCTGCACAATTGTTTCTACTTGGGGTTCGCCTCTACCTTTTTTTGGTGGAGTTTTAATAGAGATTTTCATCTCGCCAATTTCTAAATCTACTTCAGAAGCACCTGACTTAGCAACAAACTTTATCAGTTCCTGGATTTCTTTTAGATCTAATGCCATAAGTATATTTATTAGTTTTTCTTTTTTTTAGTATGCCCATTTAAGGTAGATAGATCCCCATGTAAACCCACCACCAAAGGCTGCAAGTATAAGGTTATCGCCTTTTTTTAGTTTGCTTTCCCACTCCCATAAACACAAAGGAATTGTTCCATTTGTTGTGTTCCCATATTTCTCTATGTTAAGCATAACCTTTTCTGTACCTACTCCCATTCTACGAGCTGTAGCATCTATAATACGTTTATTTGCTTGATGGGGAACTAACCAAGCAATATCATCACCTGTCAAATTGTTTCTCTCCATAATTTCTGCAGAGACATCTGCCATATTGGTTACAGCAAACTTAAACACTGTTTGACCATCTTGATAAACAAAATGTTCCTTAGCATCTACAGTTTGATGTGAGGCAGGTTTTACAGAGCCGCCAGCTGGCATTTTCAAAAACTCTCTTCCCACACCGTTAGATTTTAAAATTGAATCCTGTATTCCCAAACCTTCACTAGTAGGCTGAAGCATAACTGCTCCGGCGCCATCTCCAAATATAACACATGTTTGTCTGTCTTCATAATCAACAATAGAAGACATCTTATCTGCTCCTACAACTACTACATTTTTATATGCTCCAGATTCAATGTATTTAGCTGCAGTTGTCAAAGAATACAGGAATCCTGAACACGCTGCCATTAAATCAAACCCAAAGGCATTTACAGCGCCTATTTTGTCTGCAATAATACATGCGGTAGAAGGGAATATCATATCAGGAGTTGCTGTTGCACAAATAATCAATTCAATTTCATCTGCTTTCATACCAGTCTTTTCGAGCAATCCTTCGATCGCCTTTACCCCAATATCTGAAGACCCAAGACCTTCTCCTTTTAGTATTCTCCTTTCTTTAATACCAGTACGAGTCGTAATCCACTCATCATTGGTATCAACCATAGTAGAAAGCTCTTGATTCGTTAGTCGGTATTCTGGAGCCCATCCATGTATACCTGTTATTGCTGCCGTAATTTTACTCATGCTTATAAAGCTTGTTTTACTTAATTTACTAGTTATATCTTTTTTGCACTACAGTTACAATAAAACAACTGATCATGACACTTAACATAATCATTAGAGTTGGTCTACCTATTTCCTCTGTTTGTCAATTCTGTCTTTTACGAGGCCACCAAAAGTCTTGTCAATCTATTTACATTTGCGCTAAAATAAAAATGTAGACTTAAACCTTGCAAAAAACAGGGTCTAAATCTACATAAAATCTTTATAGCTTTGATATAAGGACAAGGAAAAATCGCAGAGTAACGACATTAATCCTCTAGAAGGACGTTTATCCTATAACTACATTGCCTTTGTAATACATTTTTCCTTCATGCCAGTAAGCCCTATGATACAAATGTGCTTCACCTGTAGTAGAACATATAGCTACTGTTGGTGCTTCTGCCTTGTAATGCGTTCTTCTCTTGTCACGTCTTTGTTTCGATATTTTTCGTTTAGGATGTGCCATTTTCGCTATTCTTTATCTGTTAATAATTTTTTTAATGCTGACCAACGTTCATCAACATCGATTCCTTTTTCGTTTTCTTGGTATTCTTCAAGCTTATCTAACACCTCTTGGTTACAAGAATCCACAGAATGTACTCTTCTGAAAGGGATGGCCAACGCAATAGTTTCATATACCATATGAGATACATCTAACTCATGATCATCAGGACCTAAAACCATAACATCATCTGTTGGATCAAACTCTTCTTGCGAAAACTTTACAATTCGCATTTCTTTATGCCTTAGTGCTAAGTTTAAATCATCAGCACATCGATCGCATATAACCTGAACAGATCCTTGAACTTGAAAGTTTAATTCTATAAGATTTGATCTCTTTACAAGACATAAATCTATATGTAAATTTCCTTTCTCTAGTTCGGTGTTATCAAATTTCTCAAAGAACTTGCCGTCTACTTCAAATTGAAATGTGTGCTCACCTAATTTTAATCCAACTATTGGAATAATAAATTCAGCTAATACATCCATCACTTTCAGTTTTTGGGTTTGCAAAGATATAAATTATTTTTTTATTCACCCGAAAAATGATTAACACACGTAACCTAATTCGTGTTTAATTTTACTTATTTGATTGTGTAGCTCTATTTTTATGACGAGTTGTGCTAATTGGCAACGGGTTTTTACTTAGAGCTTGATTTTCAACTCTATTTCTGTAAAGCTTGCAGGCTAAATACATGGCCTCCCTAAATGAAGTAGGATTGGCTAAAGATTTACCAACGATGTCATATGCTGTGCCATGATCTGGAGATGTGCGAATTACTGACAACCCTGCCGTGAAATTAACGCCTCTACTAAATGATAAAGTCTTGAAAGGTATAAGACCCTGATCATGATACATAGCTAATACAGCATCAAATTGCTTGTGTGCAGCAGATGCAAAAAAACTATCTGCCGAGTAAGGTCCATAAACCAATTTACCACCCTCAAAAGACTTTTTAATAGTAGGTGCTATAATTTCATCATCTTCGCTTCCGATTACACCTTTATCACCACTATGAGGGTTTAAACCAAGCACGGCAATCTTTGGTTTCCTAATACCAAAATCATGTTTTAATGAGAGGTGAATTTGATCTATTTTTTCAATTATTCTAGCCTCGTTAATGGTCGAGGCAACATCTGAAAGTGCAATATGACCAGTAACAACTCCAATCTTTATATCACCAGAGATCATAAACATTAAGGGTTTACCGGAAAAGGCATTAGCGAGATATTCCGTATGGCCTGGAAAATTAAAAGCATCGGATTGAATATTATGCTTATTGATTGGTGCTGTTACAATTACGTCTACATCATTTTTTTCTAGTGCCTTTACAGCTGCATTTAATGATTTTAAAGCATATGTGCCTCCATCAGGAGTTTCTTCACCAATATTTAATTCTGGCTCCTCATTCCAACAATCAATTAGGTTTGGCCTTTTATGATTCAATTTGCCATTTTTACCCACAAAATTAAAATTGAAATTTTTTAAGTCAACAGCCTTTTGATAGGTTAATGCAAATTTTGATGAGGCATATACAACAGGCGTGCAAATATCAAACATTCTACTATCTGATAGAGCACCCATAATTACCTCTAAACCAACACCATTAACATCTCCAACGGAAATTCCAATTCTTATTTTTTTATGCTTTTTCTCAGAACTCATACCCTAGTTTTATTTGATAAATAGTCAAACAAAATACGAACACCAACGCCTGTACCACCCTTAGGTCGATAATGATCGTGTTTTGATAAATATGCTGGTCCAGCAATATCAAAATGCATCCAAGGATAACTTGTGAAATGCTCTAAGAATTTTCCTGCAGTAATTTGCCCAGCTTCTGCAGGTCCTAAATTTGTCATATCTGCGATATCAGACTTTAAAAGAGTTGCATATTCGTCCCAAAAAGGCATCATAGCTAACCTCTCATATGTATTGACACCACTTTCAAGTAGGTCATTTTGCACCATTTTATCTGCATTGCCCATGGCCACTATTCCATATTTACCTATCGCTCGTACAGCAGCACCTGTTAAAGTGGCAAAATCGATTACTAATTCAGGCTCGTATTTTTTTGCGTATACTAGAGCATCTGCCATAACCAATCTACCTTCAGCATCAGTGTTTAAAACTTCAACAGTAGTACCATCCATCATTGTAATCACATCACCAGGGGCGTAAGCATTTCCGCCAGGTCTGTTTTCAGTTGCAGGAATCAACCCTACAACATGAATGGGTAATTTTGCCTTAGCAATGGCATACATTATTCCAACAACGGATGCGGCACCTCCCATATCACACTTCATCATATCCATTGAGTTTGCAGTGGGTTTTAAGCTTAAGCCACCTGTATCGTACACAATTCCTTTCCCTACTAATACAATAGGAGGTTCTTGATTAAACTCTGGCGAGGTATAGGTTAACACATTGAAGGTCGGAGGTTCTAACGCTCCCTTATTAACAGCTAGCAAGCCGCCCATTTTTAGACTTTCAATTTGTTTCTTATGTAAAACTTCTACACGAAACCCAGCCTCTGCACCTAAGTTGGAAATTTCTTTTGAAAATTGAAGCGCTGTTAAAAAGGAAAGTGGCTCATTTACCAAATCTCTAGCATGGAGTGTGCCATTTATAATGGCATTCAAATAAGTTATTTCTTGGGTACTTTGATCTATTAAAATTTTAGAAAGACTATTACGTTTGGCCTCAGAATCCTTAAAATATTTTAAAAATTGATAGTTAGCCAAAGCCATACCTTCAGCAACAAAGGGCGAGAAATCAACCTCTGACAAAGACACAATTTGAACTTCTTGCAATTTAAGATCATTGCATTTCTTTGCTAAAGAAGCACCTATCTCTCTAGCTTTTTCAATAGTTCTATATTTATCAGCATGATGTTCTACACACTCTACAAACACCCATCTATTGTATTGATTTATCTGAACTGAAGTGTCACCTAATGCCATTTTTGACTTAAGATACTTCATTTCATTATTAGTAAAATTAGCTGTTGACCATAAGGAATCGATAGTACCAACAAGCACTATGTCATTTTCAGAGTTTAAGTGCTTTAATTTATGTATTATGCTATACATTTTTCTTAATTTTGATGTGTAAAAATAGTCAATTTAATGGATACACAGAAGCTATTACAAAGGGCCTTAAATTTAAACTATCTTAGTGCGGAAGAAGGGTTATTCTTATTCGAAAATGCGAGCACTACAGATTTAATGTTTACGGCAAATGAACTTAGAAAAAAACAGGTCCCTAGCAACAAAGTTACATGGATTATAGATCGTAATGCCAACACAACAAATGTGTGCATAGCGAATTGTAAATTCTGTAATTTTTTCAGAATACCTGGGCACAAAGAGTCGTATACAACTACCTTAGACCAATACAGCAAAAAAATTGAGGAAACCATCCGCTATGGCGGAGAACAGCTATTGTTGCAAGGTGGCCATCATCCTGATCTAGGCCTCGAATATTATAGTCAACTTTTCAAAGATTTAAAGTCTAAATTTCCAAGCATAAAGTTGCATGCTTTAGGCCCACCCGAAATAGCACATATTTGTAAAATAGATGGTAAATCGCATGAAGAAGTCCTCAAAACATTAATGAATTCGGGGCTAGATAGTTTACCTGGTGCTGGAGCAGAAATTCTAGATGACAGAGTTCGCAGAATGATTTCTAAAGGAAAATGCACGGCTCAAGAGTGGCTAGATGTTATGGAAGTTGCTCACAGACTTGGCCTTACAACTTCTGCGACAATGATGTTTGGCCACATAGAAACAAAGTTAGAGCGTTTTGAACATCTCGTAAAAATTAGAACTGTCCAAGAAAGAAAACCAAACAATGCAAAAGGGTTTTTAGCATTTATTCCATGGCCTTTTCAAGATGATGGTACGCTACTAAAGAGAGTAAAAGGAATCTCTAATACAGTAGATGCTGATGAATATATCAGAATGATAAGCTTATCTAGAATAATGCTTCCTAACATCATCAATATTCAGGCTTCATGGCTAACTGTTGGAAAAGAGGTCGCACAAATTTGTTTACACGCAGGAGCAAACGATTTTGGGTCTATTATGATAGAAGAAAATGTTGTTTCTGCGGCGGGGGCTCCCCATAGATTTACCTCTACAAGCATTCAAAAAGCTATTATAGATGCTGGTTTCGAACCTCAACTCAGAAACCAAGAATATGATTATAGAGAAATGCCAAAACAAATGGAAGAACAAGTCATTAACTACTAAAATATGTTTACAGGAATTATAGAAGAACTAGGGGAAATCGTTTCACTCGAAACGCATAGAACCAATCTTAATATTATAATTAAGGCTACAATAGCTTCTGAACTAAAAGTCGATCAAAGTGTAGCTCATAATGGCGTTTGTTTAACTGTTGTTGATGTTAAAAATAACCAATATACAGTTACTGCAATTAAAGAGACATTAACCAAAACTAACCTTGGGAAGCTTTGTGTCGCTGACAAGATTAACTTAGAGCGTTGTATGAAACTAGGTGGCAGACTTGATGGTCATATTGTTCAAGGCCATGTAGATACAACTGCTGAGTGTATAGATGTTAAAGAAGAGAATGGAAGCTGGGTTTATACATTCCGTTATGATAAAAAATCTCGTTCCGAAGTCACCGTAGAAAAAGGCTCAATATCGATAAATGGAGTAAGCCTAACAGTTGTTGACTCCGGTGAAAACTCTTTTTCTGTTTGTATTATTCCTTACACATATGAGCATACCAACTTTAGTACATTAAGCCCAGGAGATGTTGTTAACTTAGAATTTGATATTGTTGGTAAGTACATTGCTAAAATGATTGGTGAATAAATCACCAAGGACTCATAGTCTTGAAAAAATTGTTGTGTATCAATTTGCGCATTTGGCAGTATAGCCTTACAACTCGAACCAAAAGGCAAAATCAAAGGGGTTGTTTCTATATCAATTAAATCGCCTTTTGAATATAAATTTTGCATTGAATACATCTTAATTATCAGCACCACCTACAGAGATACTTGGAATATTATTGAACTCCCAATCTGGTAAGTAAACATTACCTTCTGCATTTTTTACAATAATTAGATGATCACTAAAAACTTCAGGAACAGATAGTTCTGAAACACTTACATCAAACCCAACCATAGACCTGCCCTCAGGGAGCTCAATAAGACTAGTTTCATTAAATGTATGTTTTCCTAATGACGCATAATTACCTAACTCATACACAAGCCATTCAGACTCATTATTACTTTGTCCAGCTGATAAATTCCAATCAGTAGTTCCCTGTTGAATAAAAGGTTTTCTTATCAAACCTTTGTTAGAAGTAGCATTGATAACAGAATCAATATCCCAAGCAAGTATAGGGGCATCTCCATTTGCACCTATTTGATCAACAAGTATTCCCATATAAGCCAATCCGATAGCATCGTTACCATTAAACAGTAATTCTAAATAAATATCACTCGTATTAATGATGCTTTCATCAGCGTTAGGGTGACAAACAACATAAGTCTGACCGGAAAGAATATTTCCTGAAAGTGGTAATATATTTTCCGCCCACTCTCCACCATTAAATATCTGCCATAACTCATAATCTTCAAGGTTTATTGTCGCTCCAGTAGGGTTAAAAATTTCAATGGCTTTATCGTATGAATTACCCTCGAGGTATTCAGAAATAAATAGTCTTGGCTCTTGAACTACTAATGTGGTATCTATACCCCATATTCTATCCACAAATTCAGGATGATCAATAAATGGGTTTCGATTATTTTGCCAAGAATATATGACCTCATTTCTATTTAACTCAAAGTCATCAACCGGATCGAGTTCGTGCCACTCTAATAAGGTGGTTAATTTGCCAATATAAGGATTCGGGTAGGTGTCTAACATATCCACAATGGTAAGATTCGGTTCACCTTCTCCTCCGTCGTATCGCACGTCCATATAAAATAATATTCTTGCTATATCGCCTTTTACCTCATCTGGAACTTCCCAAGATTGATCTGTGAATTTAACATTTGGATTTTCTATGTGAAATTGCCCTCCATTATCATAACTTAAATTTCCTCTATCTGAATTCATGGTTTGATCAGATGGCTTTAAGTGATGAACGTCAGTATTAGCAGGACTATTTTCGTAGACACCTCCAGGACCAAAAGAACCCAAAGATTTGGGCCACACATGCTCCCTATTCCAATAGTCAAACATGGAAGCGCCTGAGCTATATGCAAAATTATCTTTATCTATACTATTCTGCTTATATACTAAAACAATATTTGAGTTATTTAATGGATCTTCATCTGACTCCTTTAAAATTGTTTTACAATCAGAGTATGAATAAACTATATGTTGATCGATTAATTCATGAAGTGCTGAACGAAGTTCATTACCATGAAGTTCATTTAATGAAGGGCTATAATAATCTTGAGCAAAGAGTACTAGAGGTGAGAAAAATAGGAGTGTGAAAACTAAAAAAGGCATGTGACCAAAAAAAAAGCCTTCTTATCGAAGGCTTATTAATATGAATTATTGTTGAAATAAATGTACCGTCCCTCGGTATAAATCCTCTTCGTTCGTAGCTTTATTTCCAACGCGCAACACGTAAAAGTATACCCCATCAGTTAATGGATCATTTTGATGAGTAGTCTGACCATCCCACCACGAGCCATCTATACCATAAGAACCATTTCTGTATACCTCATCTCCCCATTTGTTGTAGACACTCATATTACTATAAGAATAAAACTCTTCAGTTAATCCGTCTACAATAAAGAAATCATTTTGAAGATCTCCATTTGGGGTAAATACGTTTGGAATAATTAAATCACATAAAAATAGGACATTAAATTCTACAGTTGACTTACAAGAGGTGTAGGCTAATGTATAATCGCCATAAGTATCTACAACGACTGTTGTTTCAGTGTTATTTGGATCGGTAATAGTAGCAACGTCAGGACCGCTAATGAAACTCCAACCCTCGTCCATTCCATATGTTTTCACTTCTAGGTCGGTCATTAAATCACAACGCACTAAATCGTCAACATAAACTACTGGTAATTTTCTTTGAAAGTCTATAGTTAGTGAATCTGAGGTTTCACAGCCGTCAATAGTGTATAAGAACTCGTAGGCACCAAAATTATCAACGCTTACATCTAGTTCCTGTTGGTCTAAATTGGATGTTTCAACTGAAGTATGATTTGGTTGATCATTAATAATCCAAGAACCACCTGTAGGAGATGGGTTAATGGCAAACAGATCTATATCAAAATCACATATGAGTTCTTCAGGACCTACAATAGCCGGATCAACTGTTTCAAAATGCATTTGAACCGTATCAGTTCCATGACAAAAGTCTATTGTATATATCACGTCATAATAACCAAAATCAGTTACACTAACATTAGTATTTAAGGCTGTTAAATTTTCTATAATAGCAGATTGTGCTGTATCTATTGGTTGAATAGACCAAACACCGTCATTACTTGTGGAATTAATAACAGATATAGAATTTTCCAACTCACATGTAACCACAGTTGGTGAATTAATTTCTGGATTAACAACAAAGACTTCTACTTCAAGTTCATCACTTAATTTACATTCTGTATCCGTAAATAAAAAGGTGTATTCGCCTACTTCACTAACGGTTATACTGGGGTTTAGTGATGTGTTATTTGGAGCAAAATTCACCACAGCATCTTGTGGGCTAGATAGCAACTCCCACTCGCCTCCAAATGGCGGGACATTATTAACTTCAATATCAAAATTTGGTTCACAATAGCTAATAAAATCTGGAATAGTTAAAGGTGTTTGGTATACAGAAACATCAAAACTTTCAGAATATTCACAACCAAAATTGTCTATCATGGATAATATATAATTAAAAGTTCCTGGGTCACTTGGTTGAACTGTTACTGATGAGGAATCATAGCTAATTATAGATGATGGGTCTTCTGGACAATACCAGTTATAAGAAAGAATACTAGGAACTAAAGAATCAACTACAGCAGGTTCTGTTATAGAATCGTTTACTACATTCATTGCCATATTCCAACCACAAATAAACCCATTATCAATTAACAGATTATCGGTAACAGTAAGTGTCCATGTTCCATTAGCGGAGGATCCGGCGAAATTGGCAAAACTTTCTTCAGGCGTGTAGGCGCCTGGTATCATTGATGTACCTCCATTAACTGGAGCAATCATGGTATTTCCAAGAGAATTAGCAAATGTACCAAAATCAGGATCAACTGACCAGCAATACTCCCAACACTCTCCTGATATTTCTTCAGAGTTTCCATCGATAGCATCACCTAACCAAGTAGAACCACCTCCAGAACCATAAGAATGAAGTATAACATTAGAACCACTTGGCGCAGTAAGTTCCATTTGTAGATCTCCTAAGTATGAATGTTCTAATTCTATACAAACCTCCAAGAAATCATTGTCATCTAATACTGCAAATGGATCAAATGCTTGAACGTTTAACGAAGTCGTGTAAGATTCTAGCCCATCAGGCAAATAGATGGGTTCACCGAACTCTTCTCCATAATCGACGATATCTTCTTCTATGTACCAAACTATTGGCTCAAAAAAGCTAAGCAAAACACTATCGGATCCAGAATACATCCCACTTGATGCTACAAGCTCGGTATCTGGACATACTTCAGTATCTGATGGAGGAATAAACGATGTGACTATACCTGGATTATCGTAAACTACTGTAAGTGATGCTTCTTGCACACAATCATTCATGTCTGTAACAACAACGCTTAACTCATATTCACCTTGTTCACTGTATAAATGCGTAAAAGTCTGTCCTGAATAGGTATTATTATCCCCTAGGGTCCAATCGAAACTTGTGGTTACATCTTCTTGTGTGTAGTAAGTATTGTTATTGAAGTAATCTGTTACAACCTCTAATTCGACATCATAACAGGCGTCTAACTCACCATCAGCAGTTATATTGTCATCAGAAACAATTTCAATAGTATAATCTTGGCACGGATACTGACAATTTACTTCAGCAAACCAACCCTCAGAAACTCCGCTTGTAGAGTTAAAGACTACGGTTAAACAGCCACTTATATTAGCATCAGTGGCTTGAATTATTCCTGGCGAAGGATCATTTGGACTATCGTATGAATATAACACTGGAGCTAAAGGAGAATCTCCATCATAAATAGTAAAAGACGGAGAGTTCCATTGAGATCCTCCTAAGTTGAAACTATAAAAATTTAAACTTGAACTTAAATCTGGGTCTGCACTACAAATTGTCATTGTATAATTTTCGTAAGTAGAAAATTGATTATTTGGACCTCCGGAATCATAAAAATAACCCGTACAAGCTTGAACATCAAAAGGCCCCATGTAAATACTAGGCCCTTGTACTTCTTCTGAGATAGATAACTCACAGCCTAAAGAATCAGTTACAGTTAGTATGTAAAGGCCGGGCGGAACATTAGACAAGTTTTGGGTTGTTGCACCATTAGACCACTCATAGGTAAATGGTGGAGTTCCAGCAAATAGGTTTGTTGTGATTGAGCCATCTTCTGCAATGTCAGAGGAAGCATTAGATTGAACTAATTCCGCAGAAAAACAAAAACAATCATCAGTTACTACTGGAAGCGTAAATTCTTCGGTATTTCCAGATCCTGTAGGTGAAAATCCATTATTGTCTATTAATACAGTATTACCACCACAAATCCCTACTTCGTACCATGCACCTGATCCCCAACCATCTCCTCCTGAATCGTAGGAGTTAAATGTATACGTCTCTCCTTCTGGGAGACAAATTTCATCAGTATAGTATGTAAAATTAGCTGCATAAATAAATGGATTTGTTGCCATAATATCCCCGTCAGAATTTTGAATATCCCAACTAACTTCTGTCCCGGGGAAAACAGTATTTACTACTACAATAACGCCAACCTGTCCGTCTGAACAATTTGACTGTGTTTGACCAAATACTGGATTAAGTATTGGTAGGCATAAAATTATTTTCCAAATCAAGTTTTTCATAGTTGTTATTGTGCTTGATTATATAAGTCATAGATTTCGTTCTTGGACCTTATTATTAGCAAATCATTACCACCTCCAAGCCTATATTCTGTTCTTGTATTTTCATTAAATTCAACAGCATACATCAAAATGTTAAAGTTGTTTTTGGTAATACTTTCTGTTAAAACATAATTTTCTGGAAGTGAAATAAAATCAAGGATGTCAGGAATGATTGATGCTTTTTGTTCAGGAATATTTGAATACTCCATGAAATAAAAAGCGTTATTAACATAAAAATTTAAGTAGTCTAATCGAGCAGAATTTGTTGACTCCATAGCTTCTATCTCTTCAACTGTATATCGAAATAGTAATTTTTCGTCAAACTCTGCATTTGATTGAGAATAGGCGTTTATGGAAAAAAGCCATGTACATAATAAAATAATTAATCTTCTCATTTTTTACACTCAAAATTATTTTCAAAATACAGTAATTGCTATGTTTTATCTTTTAACACAGCAAACAACAAATATACTTTTTTTTAGCTACAGAAGCAATTTACTATTTGCCTCAAATAGTTTAGTTTTGCAGTGATGAAACAAGAAAACATACGCAACTTTTGCATCATTGCACACATCGACCATGGAAAAAGCACCTTGGCAGATAGATTATTAGAACATACTCAAACGGTTAGCGAAAGAGAATCCCAAAATCAACTCCTTGACAATATGGACTTGGAGAGAGAGCGTGGTATAACAATCAAGAGTCATGCCATACAAATGGAATTTCCTTACGAAGACAGGGTTTACAGACTAAATCTGATAGATACTCCTGGTCATGTAGACTTTTCGTACGAAGTTTCTAGATCTATTGCTGCATGTGAAGGAGCCTTACTTATAGTAGATGCAGCTCAAGGAATTCAAGCACAGACCATTTCTAACCTGTACCTTGCTCTAGAAAATGATTTAGAAATTATCCCTGTACTTAACAAGATTGACCTTCCAAGTGCTAATCCTGAAGAAGTAAAAGATCAAATCATAGATCTAATTGGCTGTGAAAGAGATGAAATAATTCCTGCAAGTGCAAAAACAGGTGTTGGGATACTAGATATTCTAGAAGCCATTGTAGAAAAAATTCCGGCTCCTTTGGGAGATGAAAACACACCATTACAAGCACTTATCTTCGACTCTGTTTTTAATCCATTTAGAGGAATTGAAGCCTATTTTAAAGTAGTAAATGGTACCATTCGAAAGGGCGATAAAGTTAAATTCTTTGCTACTGGGAAGGAATATTTTGCAGATGAAATTGGTGCACTGAAGCTTAATCAAGAGCCTAGAAAAGAAATTAAATCTGGAGATGTTGGTTATATTATCTCAGGCATTAAAGTGGCTAATGAAGTTAAAGTTGGCGACACAATAACGCATACTAGCCGACCATGTGACGCTCCTATTGAAGGGTTTGAAGATGTTAAACCAATGGTATTCGCTGGTATTTACCCAGTTGACACTGAAGATTATGAAGAGCTCAGAACGTCAATGGAGAAATTACAGCTTAATGACGCTTCACTTACCTTCGAGCCAGAATCATCGGCTGCATTGGGTTTCGGATTTAGGTGCGGATTTTTGGGTATGCTACACATGGAAATAATACAAGAGCGTTTAGAACGAGAATTTAACATGACCGTTATTACTACCGTTCCAAATGTATCTTATTTCTCCTATTCTAAAAAAGGTGAAAAAGCCCTTGTAAACAACCCATCAGATCTTCCTGACCCTTCTGTAATTGAGAAAGTTGAAGAACCCTATATTTCCGCGCAAATAATTACAAAATCTGATTATATCGGCTCTATTATTACACTATGTATTGAGAAAAGAGGTGTGCTTAAAAATCAAGTTTATTTATCAACAGATCGAGTAGAATTAAGCTTTGAATTACCTCTAGCAGAAATTGTTTTTGACTTTTATGATAGATTGAAAACAATTTCAAGGGGCTATGCCTCCTTCGATTACCAGCCTATAGGCTATCAAGAGTCGAAGTTAGTAAAAATGGACATCCTACTTAATGGAGACCAAGTAGATGCATTGTCTGCATTAATTCATAGGGATAATGCCCACAATATAGGTAAAAAGATTTGCATTAAACTACGAGAACTTATCCCGAGGCAACAGTTTGACATTGCCATTCAAGCAGCGATTGGTTCGAAAATAATTTCTCGTGAAACTGTAAAAGCTGTTCGTAAAGATGTAACTGCCAAATGTTATGGAGGTGATATTTCTAGAAAAAGAAAACTTCTAGAAAAGCAAAAGAAAGGTAAAAAGAGAATGCGTCAAGTAGGAAATGTAGAAATTCCTCAATCGGCATTTATGGCAGTCCTTAAACTAGATTAACACACGTGTCACTCATGCAAAATAAAATAAACGATTTACAATCCAAAATTGATGAAGCCAAACAAGGCGGTGGTGAAAAAAGAATTGAAGCTCAACATAAAAAAGGAAAACTAACCGCCAGAGAAAGAATCCACTTTTTGTTGGATGAAGGATCTTTTGAAGAAATAGGCATGTTGGTTACCCACAGATCTACAAACTTTGGGCTAGATAAACAGAAGTTTTTGGGCGATGGAGTTGTAACTGGCTATGGTACTATTAATGGCCGTATAACATATGTTTTTGCACAGGACTTCACAGTATTGGGTGGCTCATTAGCAGAAGCTCATGCCCAGAAAATTTGTAGAGTTATGGATTTAGCCATGAAAAATGGCGCCCCTATTATTGGCCTTAATGACTCTGGCGGAGCTAGAATACAAGAAGGCGTAGTTTCTTTAGGTGGTTATGCAGATATTTTCTACAAGAACACTTTAGCCTCAGGCGTTATCCCACAGCTATCCGGAATTATGGGCCCGTGTGCGGGTGGAGCTGTCTACTCTCCTGCGCTTACAGACTTTATTATGATGGTTGAAGACACCTCTTATATGTTTGTTACAGGTCCTAATGTTGTAAAAACAGTAACGCATGAAGAAGTTACCTCAGAAGAATTAGGAGGAGCATCTACTCACTCCTCTAAATCTGGTGTTGCTCATTTTTCTTGCACAAATGAGGTTGCTTTAATCAATGATTTAAAAAAACTATTGTCGTACATTCCCCAAAACTGCGAGGAAGAAGCTCCAAGATTACCCTATAAAGATAAAGACGAACAAAGGATTCAATTGAATTCTATCATACCAGACAATCCAAATCAACCCTACGATATAAAAGAAATAATTGATGGGATTGTGGATGAAAATTCATTCTTTGAAGTTCACAAAAATTTTGCTGAAAACATTGTATGTGGGTTTGCTAGAATTGGTGGCAAATCAATAGGTCTTGTAGCAAATCAACCTGCATTTTTAGCTGGTGTGTTAAACATTGAAGCATCAACTAAAGGAGCAAGGTTTGTACGTTTTTGCGATTGTTTTAACATCCCACTCCTAGTTCTAGAAGATGTGCCCGGTTTTCTTCCGGGAACAGACCAAGAGTGGCATGGCATAATTACACACGGTGCTAAACTCCTCTATGCTTTTGCTGAAGCTACAGTACCAAGAATAACTGTAATTACTCGTAAAGCATACGGAGGCGCTTATGATGTGATGAACTCAAAACACATAGGTGCTGATATGAATTATGCGTGGCCCTCTGCAGAAATTGCTGTAATGGGGGCCAAAGGTGCGGCAGAAATTATATTCAAAAAAGAAATTAAAGAAGCCACCAATGCTGAGTCTAAATGGAAAGAAAAAGAGCAAGAATATGCCGAGCTATTTGCACATCCGTATAATGCAGCTGCACGTGGCTATGTAGATGAAGTCATTACGCCATCAGATACTAGAACCAAACTTATTAAAGCATTTAAGATGCTTGAAAACAAAGTAGATAAACTCCCAAAAAAGAAACACGGGAATATACCATTATAATGAACGTACTTATACTTGGCTCTGGTGGCCGCGAACATACATTTGCTTGGAAAATAGCACAAAGCCCTTTACTTAACAAACTCTTTATTGCTCCAGGGAATGCAGGTACAGCTAGATTAGGAGAAAATATAAATTTAAAAGTAAACAATTTTGAAGGCATTAAATCGATTTGTATTAATAAATCTATAGACATGGTAGTTGTGGGCCCAGAAGACCCTCTAGTAAATGGGATACACGACTTTTTTTTAGAAGATAGTGAACTTAGAAATATTCCTGTAATAGGCCCTCAAAAAGCAGCAGCCGAATTAGAGGGATCTAAAGATTTTGCAAAAGAATTTCTGTTCAGACATGATATCCCGACTGCAGCTTACAAAACTTTTAATGCTGACAACTTAGAAGAAGGATATGCATTCTTAGATAGCCTAAATGCTCCATATGTTCTTAAAGCTGACGGATTAGCTGCAGGTAAAGGAGTGTTGATTTTAGACTCGATAGAGGATGCAAAAACAGAGTTAAAAGAAATGCTTACTCAAGCAAAGTTTGGTGCTGCAAGTGCCAAAGTAGTCATAGAGGAGTTTCTAGATGGAATTGAACTTTCTGTATTTGTTCTTACCGATGGCACAAGCTATAAAATACTTCCTACTGCCAAAGATTATAAAAGAATTGGAGAAGGAGATACTGGTCTAAATACCGGAGGCATGGGGGCTGTTTCACCAGTCCCATTTGCAAATGATGCTTTTATGAAAAAAATTGAAGATCGTATTGTTAGGCCAACTGTTGAAGGACTCAAAAAAGATGGTCTCCCATACAAAGGATTTATTTTCATCGGTCTTATAAAGGTTAAAGAAGAGCCTCTAGTAATTGAATACAATGTTCGTATGGGCGATCCAGAAACTGAAGTTGTTGTGCCACGTATTCAATCTGACTTATTAGAACTCTTCCAATCTGTTGGCAATGAAACTCTAAATCAAACACAATTAAAGATAGATAAACGATACGCTACAACTGTGATGCTTGTATCTGGTGGCTACCCTGAAGCATATGAGAAAGGAATGGAGATGAGTGGCATCGATACTGTGAAAAATTCTATCACTTTTCACGCCGGGACTAAAATTGAAAATGGGAAAGTACTCACTAATGGTGGCCGTGTGATGGCGCTTAGCTCTTTTGGGAATAGTATGGAAGAAGCTTTAACAAAATCTTTTAAAAGTGCTGAATCTGTTAAATTCTTAAACAAATATTATCGAAAAGATATAGGTTTTGACCTTTAGTTATCTAATAAAAAAGGCAACTATAGTTGTCTTTTTTACTTGTGAAAAATCTAAAATTATTCGCAAATATTTTTTTCAGCGGTAGCTACTTTCATGCAAAATGCTAAAGCCCCTGTCCCTGCTAATGAAAGTATAATATTTGGCATTTGGCCTGCAAGTTCTAGGACTTGGAATGAGGCTTGGAAAATTTCTCCTACAGCACAAAGTAAATCATTCATAACTTTAAGTATTGTTTTCTTTAAGGAACACAAAAATACATATTTTTACGAGATGATCTTAAAATTGTTTAGACATACTCAAGCTTTTTCTATTATAAGTATTTTAATCGCTTCCTTAATCGTGTGGATAGGGCTTTACAACTCAATAATAAATGAGGAAACTATTAGAACAAATCCTATTTTTAGTATAGGTAATTTAGGGTCAGGTATTGTAATTAAAATATTAACAGCATTGTTTATATTTTGGAACTGCAACTTATTTAATAATATTGTTATTGAACAAAAAGTCCTCAGCAACAACACATATTTCCCAGCATTATTTTATTTTTTAATCATTAGTTCAAATACTGCTTCCATTGCCCTTTCACCTACACTTATTGCATCGTTTTTTATGTTGGTATTTGTCAAAAAAACACTTAACTCATACTCGCAAATTAATGCACAAAGCTCAATTTTTGAAAGCGCTTTTTATATCAGCATAGCAAGCATAATTCACCCGCCAATAATTATTTTTTATCCAATGGTATGGATAAGCCTATCAATATTTTCGCATATGAAAATGAAAAATTGGCTCTTAAGTATTTTAGGATTAATATCCCCATGGTTTATAATAATCACTATTGGTATGTATTTCGAATTTGATCATCTGTACATAAATCATTTTTATTACATTATCAATAACACCGCTTCTTATGTAGACATGATATGGCCTGAACGAATAGTACTCATATTTATGGCATTAATTTTTGTTTTATCATTATTCGAACTAATTATTAGTTTTAAACGAAAAAATATTAGATCCCGAAAATCTTATATTCTTTTTATTTGGCTGATTGTGTTCAGTCTATTATTTACAATGGTTCGTGGCGTATTTACTAATGAAATACTTATCCTACTCGCCGCACCTTTTGGAGCCATAATTAGTAATTATGCATATTACCATTCTAATAGAAATTGGCTAAATATTGTAATAATGGTCTGGCTAAGCTTGTTTATATATCAACATACGACCTATTAAACAAACGAGAAATAACAGCTTTTAGATAACCTACTTGCCTAAGTTTAAGATAGCTTTTATTAATTTTATTTTTAGACATAATAATTTCACAAAGCTTCCTTACATATCGATACGATGTTATGGATAAATAGAGAGTTTGAGTCAAAAACATTATCAAATTAGGCATGTACTTTCCAAATAACTGCCTTGTAGCAACTATATATTTAAGAGTAATATTCTGATCACTCTTAGTAATTAGTTGCTTAGAAAACAAGCCTTCTGTTTTATGTACATATGCAAGAAACTCATTTCTCACAAAAGACCCAGCATTGACTGTTGAGGCTAAGTCATGTAAGTCAGATAACAATAAAAAATCATATTGCTGCCTCAAATTAATATCACCGTAACAATAAGCTTCATCATTAATTTGAGTATTGATCATATTGTGCAGTAATAGATGATCAATGGAAGGAATTCTAAATGCATTTATTACTTTGCTTTGCTTCACAATTGTATCATAATTAATATGCTTCGTATTTATATTTTTAATGATTGATTTATGAACTTCAACTGCAAAAATCTTATCTGCGCTAATTAGTCGAGGGTAGTGTCTTGCTAGTTGAAAATTATATATGTTGGGATCTGTGGTAGAGATATAGCCATTTAATAACAGTAAATTAACTGTTTTTATTACGTCGATTTCAGGCACAATAAAATCAATATCGCCAATCATTCGTTCACAAGAAGTATGATAAAGATTACTAATAATATGTGCTGATCCTTTGAGAAAAATAGGTACGATATGATGTTTATTTAACAAACAATTAATCTCTTTTAATTGAATCAAAAGATGTTTATTTCTTGTTGCATTCCATGACGATAAATCTTCAAGGTAAACGACTAAATCGGAAGGAAGGAATTGATGTAATTCAAATTTCTTTAAGATTTGATATAGTGTTATTAAAACATAGTGCTTAGAGGCTAAAGACACTACTCTAGTCCAATTTATTTGCTTTGATTTTAGCTTATGCTTAAGCTGAAACAATAATCTGGGATTTATTGATAAGGCTAGGCAATCACATATAAGTTGACGAGTCTCTTTATAGGTCATCAGATTCTATTTGACTAATAATCGACACTAAGTCATCAGGATCGGAGTATGTTAATCTATAGCATTTGCACAAAGAAATAGACTTCATAAATACTTTAACTTTACTTGGATCTCTTGACAACCATGCTTGTGGAATTAATAATTCAAGTAACTCATCCGCGCGAAGTACTTTATAGCGTCCTTTTATTTTTTCTTCATACTTAATATGAATGATTACTTTACATTTCTTCTCTATAGTCTTCGGAGGGCTAGAGTTTTGAAGGTATAAATATTTGTATTTAACTTTATGAAGCTTAACACGATCTTGCGACCAAGATGCATTAGGGAATAGTGCATTAAAATTTATTCGATTAGATGTTTTTATAGATAATGCTGCTGGAAAAGAACATAGTTGACCTTTTGAAGACATAGGAACGAAATCATCAGCAAGTAAATGATATCCATTCGCTACTAATATTGAAACAGCTGTGCTTTTACCCGCGCCAGAATCTCCTATAAAAGTGATAGCATCCTTTTTTTTGTAAATCGAAGATGCATGAAAGGTAGCTGCCCAATCCTTTGTCTGAGTTTTATAAAATGAGTTTAACAAAACCATGGACAACTTACCCATAAACTGGTCAGAATTTACTTTATGCCAATAGCCTACAAAACGATGATTAAAATAAATAGAATAATGATTGTTATCATACGACAAATGAATTAAATCTGATATTTTTTTATCTGTTCTATCTACTGATAAATGGCTAAACTTAGGGTGAATTTGATCAAAAATTGTTGTGTTTGAATAACAAATATTTGTGATTACATCTCCAAATCTATAGCACATGGTTACCAATGATTTTGTCAAGGATACTTCTTGGTATTTGACAATGTCATCGGCATCCTTATCACATAACATTTCACTAAATAAAAAGACTATTATGTCAATTAAATGATCTGTTTGTTTATTAGTTAATAATAGTGTGTCTAAACAATACGATCTTGTAAATGATAAGTCCTGTCTTTCAACACATTCGATGAACAACTGATATGTTTGTTTATTAACACACAAGAACTTATGAGATGATTGAAACCACAACAAATATTTATTTTGAATGGGAACAGATAGATAACTCACTTTAATATTTATTATTTAATAATTTTATAAGTCAATAAACCTGCCTTATCAACAAGGCTAACAACATGTATCGCTCCATCTAGTTCAGGAAGTATTACTTCATTATGATTGTTTTTAATTTGATTTACATTAATTAAACGACCTAACATAACATATACGTAAATAATGTAGTCTTGACCTTTTGGATTATGAATCTGTAAAGAATTTTTATAGCGATTATAATGTAGTGATATTGGGGGCAGATCACTATCATATATTGGAACTTTTGCTGAGTCTATTTCAATATAAAACCGATCTGTATTATAGGCACTACTGTCTACCCACAAACAAAAAACTTGTCTTTCAGGTGTTAACTGAGCTTTTGTGCCCATTAAATCATCAACAAAAAAAAGAGTTCTATCCGATGAAACATAGTCATACCTAATAGTAAATTCTACCAACTGTAAACTACTAGACCAAATATTCAATGGTATACTTAAATTCTTTGCTTCTTTTAAGTCTCCTAAACATTGTATGGAGAAATCAATACTATCAAAAGAACCATCAACTAAATGCGTGCCTATAAAAAAATCCGAACCACCAACCGGACAGATCGCAGCATCATAGCCTATGTCTAAGCCATCAGAACCCAAAGGATTAAATTGTATTGATGTTGAACTTTGATGATGAGTTGTTTGTGCTTCCACAAAGATACTGGCATATTCACTATATTGCTTTTGCGACGAGTTACCTGAATTATGTGACTGCATATTTCTAGTAATCGAAAAATTTAAATTCTCCGCACTGGCTTTAACAAAAAAGCTCTGTCCAGGACTTAAATAGCTCGGAGGGCTTAATTGATTGATAATTTTATATGTATTAGACTCAGAATCCCATATATAAATGCCTTCATACAAATTATCAATAGCCAACCCGCTTTCATCTAGAATATTTTCTTCTGTGTGGGTGTTAGAATTTATACTTACATAGCTAGGATACGGATTTCCAAGTAAATTCCATTCGGAAGCAACTAAATCTTGAGTTATGTCACTATTATTATTTTCTCCATAAAATGACACTGGACCAACCGAAGAGCGCATCATAGCATAGCCATTACCACTTTCAAAATTTTCAGAATCAGCAATAGATATATTAGGCGTAAAGCCTAAACCATTGTGGATATACTGCCAATACTGATTAGTAGAATTATACGAAGAAACTGCGTAATTATTTGTTGAAGATGATAAAGCAATAGAATTTGTTGATGATAGAATGAACTCCGAAATACTTTGATTAATTACAGGTGCTGAAATTAAATGCCAACTATCAGACAAATTAAAGGTATAAGATAAGTTCCCTATTATTGTATCCCCGACAATAAAAGAAGATAAAAGTGAGTCTGACAACAAGGACAAATTCCCATCACAAACCACACTATCTATAACAGTGATAGCACTACCTGGGCTTAAGAATAGAGATCCGTTATTAAGTATTTGTAATTCTTTACATGCAATATTATAATTAACCCATAATTCGCCTTGATCGATGCATACAGAATTTTGAAAACTTTGCTCTGATGGAGGTATATTATATGGCCTCCAGTAACCTAAACTATATCGAAATTCATTTTCTTTTGAGCCAGGGCTGGCATCGGCAACATCCCCTATCTGAATAATCCACTGAAGACTATCATATGCTCTACTCCCACGAGTTATCGACTCATCACGGACTGCTCTAATGTTTGAGTAATTCCAATTTTGGATGAAATCAGTTTGATTAGCTTGACCATATATATCAATAATTTCGCCTGATTCATTTGTGTGTCCTGAATACAATAAAACAGAATCTAAACCATGGTTAAATAATGAATCAAAAACCAAATCTGGTGGGAAACCATACTCATTTATAAATGTTGTTGAATCTTTACTAATAGTCATAATTGCTCCAGAGGCAATACTTCCCTGTAACTGATAATTAAACCAAGTCACACCATTCTTTATTGAAACGTAATATATGTGTTGGCTCAAGTTTATAGATTGATTGGATACATTACGTAACTCTATAAAGCTCAATCCAGAATTATCATCTTTATAATACAACTCAGAAATTACAATAGATCCTGAACCTTCTACGCCATATACATTAACACTATCGATTCTTAGTTTTTCATCATTCGCGTTGTTCAACATCTTAACTATAACTCTTAAAGAATCACCATTTAATCCATAGGTGCTCATTTTATTTGACGTAAAATCATCATATAAAGATCCACTATAAGTGAACAACTGTTCACTTCCTGTATCAATTTGGTAAAATGCTTTTATAAAATCGCCACCATCATGAGCTCCAACTTCTGAGACCAAAAGATCAACCCAAACATCTGTATAGCCAGAAATAGGTATTGCCTCGGTTATAAATATAACCTCTTCACCTACTCGTCTACTTTCTAAATATGTAGACGAATTAATTTGAACTGTTTTTAAATGTGTGTTCGCAGAAAAAAATGATGCGCTATCGATCACAAGATTCCACTTACTAATTGAATGGGGATAGTCACCTCCATAATAAACGCCAGTATCAGAACCTAGACACCCAGATCCAATAGTATATTCCTCAAAATTTTCACTCCAAACTGCTTGAGAATAAGACGAGATAACATTAAGAAATATAAGAACAATTATTGAATTTAATTTATAATAAACCAGACTCATTACATTAATTATTTAGATAAAATTATATATGAAATCTAATTTACTAATAATGACCAATTAAAATATGTATAACAATACTCAATTTATCTAAATAGATACATTTATAGATTTATGTATAGAATAATGATTACTATGGCATAAGATTTGAAATTGGTAATAAAAAACACGTTTTTACAAAACTACTTGTGCAAAAAGGAAGTATCTAGGGGGATGAATTGCTAGAAAAGCTCTGAAATTTGAGAGCTTTTTTTATTTTTGAGTGATTATTGATTATTCCATGAAATATTCTTTTGTAAAAACAGCCATTTTATCGCAGTTCATAATTATTAATGTTATGGGCCAAACATTTAAATCTGGGGAGCAATTGGAGTATAAGGTACATTATGGAATTTTAGAAGCTGGACGAGCCTATATGGAAGTTAGCGAACCAAATGCAAGTCAATACAAATTTACCGCAACAGGAAAATCTACTGGACTATTTAATGTTTTTTTTAAAGTCCGGGACTTGTATTATAGCCTAGTTGACAAAGCAAGTTTTTACCCTATATACTTCCACAGAGATGTGAATGAAGGAAAGTACAAAAAAATAGAAAATGTGGTTTTTAACTACAATGACAATACAATAGAAAGCACCAGAGACACTATAAGTATTCTAGAAAATAGTATGGATATTGTCACCAGTTTCTACCATTTAAGAACTATTGAATTAGACTCATTATATATTGGTTATTCAATACCCTTGTCTGTATATTTAGATGATGCACTAATTAAATCTGAGATACATTACTTAGGCAATCAATCAATTAAAAGTAAATTCGGCGATATTGAGTGTCAAGTCTGGTCACCAGTTTTAGAAGCTGGTCGTTTATTTAAAGATAAACACGGTATGAAAATTTGGGTAAGTGATGATCAGAATAGAATTCCTATACAACTCAAAACTGAAGTATTAGTGGGCGCTATAAAAATGGATCTTGTGAGCTACAAAAATTTAACACATCCATTACAAATTCTTAACGATTAATATATTTAAACATAGTTGAGGTGTAAGTATGATTGAATTTGTAAATTAGCCGTTATGCGTCAAAAGTTAGATAAATTTAACAAAAACAGGCTCAGGTCTTCTTACATCTCAGTTATTGTAAGCATGACGCTTGTTCTATTCTTACTTGGAATACTAAGTACAGTGTTATATCACTCTAAATCTCTTGCCAATAAGATTCAAGAAAATGTGGCATTTTCAGCCCTTATTAAGACAGACTCAAAACCTGTAATGGTGAAACAGTTTCAACGACAATTAGAACTTAGTGAACACATAAAGCGAACCAAGTTTATTTCAAAAGAAGACGCTGCTAAAAATTTAGAAAAAGACTTAGGAGAAGAATTTCTTCAATTTTTAGGATTTAACCCAATTACTGATGCTATAGATATACATTTTCATGCCTACTACACCAAAACAAACCAATTGCATGAAATAGAAAAAGAACTTATGGCCGTACCTGTTGTACAGGAAGTAATTTATGACAAATCATTAATCACTATGATTAATGAAAATATTGAAAAACTAACTTATGCTCTTTTGATATTAAGCCTCGCTTTTATGATAATTGCAGTAGCTTTAATAAATAGTTCTATTAGACTAACAATATACTCTAAACGATTTTTAATAAAAACCATGCAGTTAGTAGGAGCAACAAAAAGCTTTATTAGAAAACCTTTTATTTGGAAAAGTATCTTACACGGTTTTATCGCTGCTACTATTGCAATAATCTCGGTTGAGATTCTGACTTATTATTGTTCTAACTTTTTTCCGGAGTTACAAAAACTTCACACTAGCCAGGCTAAAATAATTTTGTATTCATGCCTTGGAATTAGCGGAATGCTAATTCCTTGGATTTGCACCTATTTTGCAGTACGCAAATATTTAAAATTAACTACAGACCAATTACACTACTAAAATGAAAAATCAAGGCTTCTTATTCAGTAAAAAAAACTATCAATTAATGATTATTGGTATCATTTTTATCCTTGCAGGATTTGTTTTAATGTCGGGTGGAGGCGCCCCTGATGATACTAGTTTTAATCCTAAAATTTTCAGTTTTAGTAGAATTACACTTGCTCCCATCATGATTTTAATTGGATTCGTAATTGAGGTTTTTGCTATTATGCATAAACCCAATAATTAAGACATGGGTCTTATAGAAGCTATTATCCTAGGAATTATCCAAGGACTTACTGAATTTTTGCCAGTAAGTAGTAGTGGTCATATAGAAATTACTAAAGAGTTGTTAGGTGTTGCTACTCAAGAACAAAATCTATTAATGACTGTGGTATTACATGCGGCTACTGCTTTAAGTACGATATACATTTTCAAAAATGATATAGTAAAAATAGTGTCCGGTTTAATGCAATTTAAATGGAATGATGAATTTAAATTTTCTTTAAAAATTATTATTTCAATGATTCCAGCAGCACTCGTAGGATTACTATTTGAGCAGCAAATTGACCAACTATTTAATGAGCAAATCTTGTTAGTTGGTTCTATGCTAGTGATTACTGCAGCGCTTCTATTTTTTGCAGATCAGGCAAAAAATACCGAGAAGGGTATAAGTAACAAAAATGCATTTGTTATTGGTATGGCCCAAGCAATAGCAATACTTCCTGGCATATCAAGATCAGGTGCTACGATTTCTACATCAGTATTATTAGGTATTGATAGAGAGCGTGCTGCACGATTTTCTTTCTTAATGGTAGTTCCTCTTATACTTGGTAAAATGACTAAAGACATCATCTCTGGTGAAGTTGTTTTAGAGACGGCGTTAATTACTCCAATTATTGCAGGGTTTATAGCGGCCTTTATTACAGGGCTCGTAGCTTGCACCTGGATGATTAAACTCGTAAAAAAAAGCCAGCTTAAATACTTTGCCTACTACTGTTTCTGCGTAGGGATAATAGCTATTATATCTAACTTTATTTAAATTAAAATGATCAAAAAAATAGTTCTACTTTTTTGTATTCATTGTAGTATAGTATCAGCTCAAACGGATGTAAAAGCACTTTTCATTGGCAACAGCTATACGGCATACAACAACCTAGGTTCAATTATTCAATCTATTGCAGAGACTAATGGCAACACTCTTGTATTTCAAACACACACACCCGGAGGCTCTACTTTAATGCAACATGTAGCAAATTCAACTCTAACGAATCTTATAAATTCAGAAAATTGGGATTATGTTATTCTTCAAGAGCAAAGTCAAATGCCTTCATTTCCTCCAAATCAAGTTGCTACTGATGTTTATCCATATGCTATGGAATTATGTGAAATCATTCGTGAAAATTATTCCTGTACTAAACCCGTTTTTTTTACGACTTGGGGAAGAGAAAATGGAGATCAGGGAAATTGTGAATTTTATGCCCCATTATGTACTTACGAGGGAATGCAAAACAGACTAATTGAGAGTTATACCGAAATGGCTCAGACAAATGAGGCATTAATTGCTCCAGTTGGAAACGCGTGGGCAAATATTAGAGCCAACTTACCGAGCATAAACCTTTACGCCACAGATGGGTCTCACCCTAGCTATGAAGGCTCCTATCTTGCTGCGTCGGTTATTTACAATATACTATATGAAGACCTTGCTCAAGAAGTTTACTATACCAACTTAATTGACAGTTACACAGCAGATAGTTTGAATAAATATGCAAACGAAGTAACCACTAATACTGTAACATCATTCCTTACCGAGGTAGAAGCTATTGCAAGCTATGAAATAATGAGTGACAGCATCATATTCTATAATGAGTCATTAAATTTCACTGAAACTAATTGGCTGGGAATCACTCAAAACATTCTCGACTTTAACGACACACTCATTGTTAATCTTAATGGATATACAGGCGACTATGAGATCAATTTGATAGCAAGTGATGGCTGTTACACGGATGAGTATATAATTCAAATTCAAAACCTTCTAATAAATGACAAAAGTTCAGATTTCAAATCATTTCCTAATCCATCGTCAGGCTTTATAAACTGGAAGGAAAATAAAATGGTCGATCAAATAAACATATACTCTACTGACAGTAAATTAGTTGACGTAATTAAATTAAATGGTGAGACCTCAGTTGACTTTAGCTTCCTTAAAGATGACTTATACTATGTGCAATTCATCAACTCAAAAAAAACTATAAAAACAATTCTTTGGCACAAGAAAAACTGATTTTTGTAATGTTATAGTGCTCACATTTCTATTATATTTGACGTATGGCAGATAAGGTAATAATTAGTGGGATGGGAAGTATTTCTGCACTAGGAAGTAGTACAGAAGAGGTTTGGGGAAATTACCTTTCTATGCAACCTCGAATAAGTACTTGTTGCTTTAGCGATTGTGATACTTATGTGGGGAAACTATTCAGTAAAGAAAAACAACAATTAGATAAATTAAGGAAAGAAAATCCACACTATAGAAGACTAGATAAAAGTGTTTTATTATCAATACTTGCAGGAAGGCAAGCGGTTAATAATGCAGGGTGGACAACTATTAAAGACGCTTGTGTAAATATCGGCTCATCAAGAGGAGCCACACAACTATTCGAGAAGTACCATAAAAACTTTATGGACAATAAGCAAAAGAGAATAAGCCCAATGGTGTCTCCTACGACCACATTAGGAAATCTATCATCTTGGTTAGCATATGATTTAGGGATTAAAGGTGCCAGCTTTTCTCATTCTATTACATGTAGTACAGCACTTCATGCAATCCTTAATGCCATCGCCTGGATTCAATCGGGAATGAGTCAAAAATTTATCGCTGGAGGGGCTGAAGCTCCGTTAAGTGACTTTACTATTGCACAAATGAAGGGCTTACGAATATATTCTGAAGAAGTAGGCAATTTCCCATGTCAACCATTGTTGAAAAATAAAAATAAAAGCTCTTTAGTCCTAGGTGAAGGTGCCGGCATTTTTTGCCTTGAAAAAGATCAAAATCAAAATCGATTAGCTCGCATTGAAGGGCTTGGTTATTCAACTGAACTAATCGAACACAATGTATCCTTATCGGCTGAAGCTGACTGTTTATATAACTCTATGAAGCAGGCTTTAAAAAAAGCTGGCATCGAAGCGGTTGATAGTATAGTTATGCATGCCCCAGGAACTTTAAAAGGTGACAATAGTGAGCTCAAAGCTATTCATAAACTCTTTAAAGCAGAGTGTCCCAACTTAATCTCTACAAAACATTTGTCAGGACACACTTTTGGCGCCTCGGGTGCCCTAAGCATTGAACTAGCTATTCTTATGCTACATCATAATAAGCAAATACATTTTCCTTACCAAAGTATTCAAATAAACAAAGAAAGACCTATCAAAACTGTGATGGTTAATGCTACAGGATTTGGTGGTAACGCCGTTAGCATCATCTTGTCAAAATAAAGTACATAGCAAAAAGAAAGTTTATATTTGAAGTTCAAAGAGACTATGCGATGATTGAAAACAGAAAAAACTGGACGCAAGAAGACGTTCTTGAATTATTTAACAAACCATTACTAGAACTAATTTTTCAGGCGGCCCAAGTCCATCGAGAAAATAACGATCCTAATGAAGTTCAAGTAAGTACTTTATTATCTATAAAGACAGGTGGGTGTCCTGAAGACTGTGGTTATTGTCCGCAGGCATCTAGATACCACACAGATATAGAAAAAAACGATCTGATGTCGGTCCAAACTGTTAAAGCACAAGCTTTAAGAGCGCAATCGTCTGGCTCCTCAAGAATATGTATGGGGGCAGCCTGGAGAAATGTTAACGATGGCCCAGAATTTGATCAAGTACTTGAGATGGTGAGAACCGTAAGAGACTTAAATATGGAAGTCTGCTGCACACTAGGTATGCTTACAGAAAATCAAGCCAAACGACTCTCTGAAGCCGGCTTATATGCCTACAACCATAATTTAGATAGCTCTGAAGAACACTACAAAAAAGTTATTTCAACTCGAGGCTATGAAGATAGGATTAAAACCATCGGCAACGCCAGAAAAGCAGGATTAACGGTTTGTTCTGGAGGGATTATTGGAATGGGAGAAACCGTTGAAGATAGAGCAGCTATGCTTGTTACATTAAGCTGCCTTAACCCTGCTCCAGAGTCAATTCCTATAAATGCACTGGTAGCCGTTGAAGGAACTCCAATGGAAGATCAAAAGCAAATTCCTATTTGGGATATGGTTCGAATGGTTGCGGTTACTAGAATTGTTGTCCCAGAAACAACTGTAAGGCTATCGGCAGGAAGAACCCAAATGTCTGATGAGGGCCAAGCACTATGTTTTATGGCCGGAGCTAGCTCTATTTTTGCTGGAGACAAACTGCTAACTACACCAAATCCAGACATTAATAAGGATATGAATTTATTTAACACCTTAGGCTTAAAACCGAGAAAAGCTTACAAAAAAGGCGATAAACCATCCGTAAATGAAAATTATAAAAATAATAATGTTACCGACAAAGGCTCATGGTCTAGACCTGGACATAAAATTGACGCCAACATCAAAGCCACAAAAATTGCAAAAGAAAAACGTAAACTAGAAACAAAATCTTAAGCTATGAAAAAACTAATTCTTTCTATTATTACTATAGGTTTATCTATAAACTTATGCGCCCAAGATTTTTCCTGGGGTCCACGAGTGAGTGTCTCATCTCCCTCAATAAAGTTTAAAGATATAAGTGCGGTTAATAATACCGATGACGCCATTAAACTCCTTTCTAATACAAATTCAAAATTGGGTTATCAATTTGGGGCCTTTGCACGAATTTCATTATTGGGGTTTTATATTCAACCTGAGGTTCTATTTAGTAATTCTAAATCTGAAATTACCTTTGAAAAGGTATTAACTGAAAATGAGCTCGAAGATGTAATGGGGGAGGTTAAGTTAAATAAACTAGAGATTCCGGTAATGATTGGTAAACGATTCTTTAGAATACTTCGCCTTAACGCTGGGCCAGTTTTTACCCTTGTACTAAGTGATGATATAGATCAAGCTGGTGTATATGACACGGCAACAGAAATTACAACTAATTACAAAGATTCTTCATTGGGTGCTCAAATTGGTGTAGGCGTAGACTTATCTATTCTTACTGTTGATTTACGCTATGAAATGGGGCTTCAATCTCTTGGAGATGAAATATCTATAGGCAACACTAACTTCAATACAGATCAAAGGATGAATCAATTTTTAGTTTCACTAGGACTTAAATTTTAATAGTTTTTTAAAAAAATTATAAAAATCCTCTTATACTCTTAAGAGGATTTTTTTATGTTAATTTTTTATTATTGTGATGCCTATGATTATCTCTTTTAGTTTTCTTTTGAAAATTATTCTGCATGGCCTCATCTAGATCTATTCCTGTCTGATTAGCAATACATGTCAAAACCCAAATGACATCTGCAAGTTCGTTGGCTAAATCTCTGTTAGTATCTGTATCCTTGTAGGACTGTTCTCCATATTTTCGAGCCATAATTCTTGCAACCTCACCAACCTCTTCTGTAAGAATAGCCATATTAGTTAGCTCATCAAAGTAACGAACACCATAAGCTTTAATCCAATGATCAACTTTTACTTGCAACTCTTTTAATTCCATTATTCTTTTTCTTTAGAATCTACACATATTGTTACAGGGCCATCATTAACAATCCCAACCCTCATATTTGCACCAAAAACACCAGTCTTAACGTTAGAATCAATCATGTCTGATAGACAAGCTACAAATGAATCATACAAAGGCCTAGCAACTTCAGGCCTCGATGACCTAATAAAAGAGGGCCTATTACCTTTTTTAATGCTAGCATATAAGGTAAACTGACTGATTACTAATACGTCACCATTAACATCATTAATAGATTTATTCATATGACCTGACTCATCTGAAAACAATCTTAATGAAGCTATCTTATTACAAAGCCAATCAATATCCTGCTGATTATCATTGTCAGATATTGCGATAAAAACAAGTAAACCTTGAGAAATTTCTGCTTTAAACTTCCCGTCAGCTTTTACATTAGCTTTAGAAACTCTCTGTATTACAATTCTCATCAGTGGTATTTTGAAATTCGATAAGGACTTTCATCATTTTCCATAAGCGTCAAATAGCTTTCATATCTAGGAGCATGAATTTCTTCTTTTTCTAGGGCTTTTTTTACAGCACAATGGGGTTCATTGACATGCAAACAATTATTGAACTTACACTCATTTTTTAAAGCTTTAATCTCTGGAAAATAGTCGCCGAGTTCAAATTCATCAATATCTACCAATCCAAAACCTTTTATACCTGGTGTATCAATGATATAGCCACCAAAATCAAGAGCATACATTTCTGCAAAGGTAGTTGTGTGTTGTCCTTTTTTGTGCGTACTTGAAATCTCTTTTGTTAATGGATTTAAACTAGGGTCGATTGCATTGACAAGAGTAGACTTACCAACTCCAGAATGGCCAGAAAAAACTGTAACCAATCCTTTCATCTTTTGAATAAGAAAATCAATATTTAACATATTTAATGCAGATACTTCTATACATTCATACCCAACATCTTCATACATCGAAACAATCGAATTATGATATTCTTGATCATAACTATCGTATAAATCTATTTTATTGAACACCAGCGATGTTGGTATTTGGTAGGCCTCAGCTGTAACTAAGAAACGGTCAATAAACCCAAGTGAAGTTGCTGGAGATGCCAACGTAATTATTAAAAAAGCATGATCAATATTCGACGCAATGATTTGTACTTGCTTTGAAAGATTTACTGATTTTCTGATAATATAATTTTTCCGATCTTTTATTTCTGTAATTACATAATCATTACCATCGCTTTTCAGAGTAACAATATCACCAACTGCTACAGGGTTTGTACTTTTCAGCTTTTTAACACGAAATTTACCCATGATTCGACAAGTATGATAATCACCATTATCACAGCGAACCAAGTACCAACTGCCTGTAGATTTCATTACGACTCCTTGCATAAAAACAAAGATAATACATGGTAAATTAGAATAGTGTATTTAAATAAAATATCTGACATCTTAATTGTTAAAAGAAAAAAGGGCCCCATTTGAGCCCTTTAATTGTTATTCTGCATAGATGGTAGAACAACACATTTAATTATAACATGACTCTAACGTAAAGGCATTTTTTGAAAACTCCAAAAAAATTTATTTAACGGTATAATTTCTTTAGTTAACGGTAAAAAAATGTAGAAAAAAGAAAAATATAGCCCAAATATAATTTTGAATCTAAAACAATCAAGTATGAAATATAAGATATGTAACAAATAGAATTTATTAAAATTGACCAATAAATGCAAAATAAATTATCTTAGCGCTATATGTCTATAAAGGTTACAAATATTGAAAAGATATACGGAGATCAAAAAGCTTTATCGAACGTATGTTTTGAAATTAAAAAAGGTGAGATTGTAGGGTTTTTAGGACCTAACGGTGCTGGAAAATCAACTATGATGAAGATTTTAACAGGCTACATACCTCAATCATCTGGGTATGCAAAAATTTGTGGAATTGACACCCAAGAAAACCCTCTTGAAATCAAAAGAAAAATAGGCTACCTACCCGAACATAACCCACTATACACCGAGATGTTTGTTGTAGAGTATTTAGAATTTATTGCAGACATCTACAAAGTCGATAAAACCAGCATTGCACTTATGCTTAACAAAATCGGTTTACAAAATGAAAAGCATAAAAAAATCGGCTCTCTATCAAAAGGGTATAGGCAAAGGGTTGGACTAGCACAAGCTCTTATACACAATCCGGAAGTGCTTATTTTGGACGAACCTACAACTGGGTTAGATCCAAACCAACTTGTTGAAATTAGAGCTTTAATTAAAGAAATAGGTAAAGAAAAAACTGTGATGTTATCAACACATATAATGCAAGAAGTTGAGGCAATATGTGATAGAGTAATTATTATTAGCAAAGGAAATGTTGTTGCCAATAAAAGCATTAATTCATTACAAAAAAATAAAGGAAACCGAGCTATTGTTACAGTAGAATTTGGTGATCATATCCCTTCTAAAAAAATCGAATACCTAGATAATGTTCTAAAGGTGGTAGAATTAAGTAGTAAAAAATTCAAAATTTACACTGACTCCAAATATGATGTAAGACCTGAATTATTTCAACTGGCCGTTAATCAGAGCACCTCTGTTCTTCAAATGAATATGGAAGAGCAAAAATTAGAAGACGTATTTCAGGAACTTACCCAATAATATTTACAACGCTTTTCACCAATCCACTTTTACTTAAAGTAATTGAGTATATTTGCATATAAAGTGGATAGATTTGACTGATTGCTACCACTATAAAAAAGGCTAAAGCAGTACCTACCGCTAAGCAAAATCAGAATTACATTTTTTATCAACTTATAATAAGAATACAATATGTCGTATTTTTTCACTTCTGAATCTGTATCTGAAGGACATCCAGACAAGGTAGCCGATCAAATTTCTGATGCAGTTCTTGACGCGTTTTTAGCACAGGACCCAGAATCTAAAGTAGCATGTGAAACAATGGTTACTACAGGGCTTACAGTAATCAGTGGAGAAGTTAAATCTAACGCATGGGTGGATCTTCAATTACAAGCTAGAAATGTAATCCGCAAAATAGGATATACAAAATCTGAATATAAATTTGATGCTGAGTCTTGTGGCATAATTTCTACATTACATGGACAATCTGAAGACATCAATCAAGGGGTTGAAGAAGGTAAAGGTCTACACAGTGAACAAGGCGCTGGCGATCAAGGAATGATGTTTGGCTATGCCACTAATGAAACAGACAATTATATGCCTTTAGCATTAAGCCTATCTCATTTAATCCTTGAAGAATTAGCTGAAATTAGAAAGGAAGATAATTCGGCTATGGATTACCTAAGGCCAGATGCTAAATCTCAGGTAACAATTCAATATTCAGATAATAATGTACCAGAAAGAATCGACACAATAGTTATATCTACACAACACGATGAGTTTGGTGAAGAAAGCGCTATGCTAGCTAAAATTAAAAACGATGTCGAAAATATTCTTATTGAAAGAGTAAAAACCAAATTACCTCCACATATTGTGCAGTTGTTCGATTCAGAAATTACCTATCATATAAATCCAACAGGAAAATTTGTAATTGGAGGCCCTCATGGAGATACAGGACTAACAGGGCGAAAAATAATTGTAGACACATATGGTGGAAAAGGCGCTCATGGCGGCGGTGCTTTTTCGGGAAAAGACCCTTCAAAAGTAGATAGATCAGCCGCCTATGCTACTAGGCATATTGCAAAGAATTTGGTAGCAGCTGGAGTTGCAGATCAAATACTTGTTCAAGTAGCCTATGCAATTGGAGTCGCAGAACCTATGAACATCTTTATAGACAGCTATGGTAGCTCTAAAATTGGCGAAAGTGATAGTAAAATTGCCAAAAAAGTAAATGCCATTTTTGATATGAGACCAGCTTCTATTGTTGAAAGATTCAAACTGAAAGACCCTATTTACAGTGAAACAGCAGCTTATGGTCATATGGGAAGACAATCAAAAAGAAAAACTATTCATTTTGAACTTGGAGGCGGGAGAACTATAAGTAGAGAAGTTGAAACCTTCCCTTGGGAAAAACTTGATTATGTAACTAAAATTAAAGATATATTTAACCTTTGATAAATCTTTAGTTATAATAGATTATGGACGCGAACATATCCATAAAAAGATATCCTACAACAAAAAATAGCTCACTAAAAGCTTGGAGTGCTGCAGATGAACATATCTTAAAATATCTTAAAGAAGAAGATGTTTATGTAACCAAACCTATCGTGTATAATGATAGGTTTGGTTATTTATGTACACACCTAAATAAAACGAATCCTATAGTAATTTGTAATTATAAAAGTCAAGAAAAAGCAATTCAGGCCAATATTAAAGCGAACAATATTAATTCTGAAATTAGCATAATCCATGAACTGCAAAATTTTAGTAGGATATCAAATCTCGCAATTATAAAAATACCCAAATCTATTGATTTATTTGAGCTACAGCTCTCTAACATACATAAACATTTATCAACCGATGGTATTGTTGTATGTGCTTTTATGACCAAGCACTTTAGCCCACAATTATTAAAAATAGTACACCAATATTTTGAGGAATACAAACAATCTAGGGCTTGGAAAAAATCAAGATTACTACTTTTAAAGAATAAAAAAACAAGCCCTCAAAAAAACTTTGTGCACAATATTACTCTGACAAATAAATCTATTTTCTATCAATTCTTTGGTGTGTTTTCTGCAAAAAAAATCGACTTTGCGAGTCAGTTTTTTATTCAAAACTTAACACTTAAACCTACTGCAAAAAATGTATTAGATTTAGCTTCTGGAAATGGAATTATTGCTTACTATGGCTATTTACAAAACCCAAAGTCCCATTTTCATTTATTAGATGATTCAATTCTTGCCATAGAGTCATCGAAACTAAATATTCAAGAAGGCAATTTTCAATTTCACTATAATAATTGTTTAGAAGATATCGAAGATGATTCTATAGATCTTGTCCTCTCAAATCCGCCCTTTCATTTTGATCATGAGAATAACATCGAAGTTGCATTAGACTTATTTAAAGAAGTAAAAAGAAAATTAGTACTTAATGGAGAGTTCCAAATGGTAACAAGTAAGCACTTAAACTTATATACACATTTGAGCAAACTTTTCTCTAGAACTGAAGTATTTAAAGAAAATGATAAATTTATCATTTATCACTGCAAAAAATAAGCATTTATTTTTCAGTACATTAGCCTAACACAGCCATATTATGATAAAATTTTTATTGCTAATTAGTGTTATTATTATTAATGGATGTTCATCTGAGAGAATACAGGTTGACATCTCTCGTAAAATAACGAATCCTAAAATACAAACAGTTAGTATTATTAGTGATACTACTATTTATAAAGACCGCTTGAATAACAGAGAGTTTTCATACGTTACCACTTCATGCAAATCAACCTATGTGGAGTTTATGCATGCAAATGAATCTACTCAATTGCATATTTCGCCTAGCAACATTATACATGTGAGCTTAAACAGTAAGCAATTTGATGAAATATTACTCTAACTTTTATTGATTTATAAATAAACTTTATGATTATCCCAATAGGAAGTATTGTAAACGCTTTAGCAGTTTTAATAGGAAGTATTATTGGAATCAAATTTGGTGAACTTCTTCCTGAAAAAGTGAAACGTATTAGCTTTGAATGTATCGGCTTGTTTACTATTGTATTAGGCGTTAAAATGGCGCAAAGCTCTCAAAATTTATTAACACTTCTCATTTGTCTAATCCTAGGGGGGCTCATTGGTGAATATATTGATATTGATCGCTTTATAGAAAAGAAAAGCGAACAACTAAAAATAAAAATAAAGAGTACCAATAAAAACTTTTCCAAAGGTCTTATTACTGCTTTTGTTCTATATTGTATTGGATCTATGACAATTGTAGGCGCCATAGAAGAAGGAATTCACCAAGACAGGACACTTCTTTATACAAAAAGTTTAATGGATGGAATCACATCAATATTACTCGCATCTAATTTTGGATATGGTGTGTTATTTTCTGCATTTCCACTTCTCTTATTTCAATCTATTATAACTCTGTCAGCAGTTTTTCTAGAACCTTATTTACCAGCAGCTCTAATAACTGAAATAACAGCAGTGGGTGGATGTTTAATTTTAGCAATTGGATTAAATATACTTGAACTAGTCAAAATAAAAGTTAGCAATATTCTTCCGGCACTATTTATTACTGTTCCTATTTATTATATCACCCAATTCATAAAGTTCCTTTAGTATTTGTTTGATTTTCTGTTTTAATGAGGATATAGTATCCATTGAACTTGAAATTGTGAACGCTTAATCTAAAAACTTATGAATCATAATAGGAGTTAACTTTATACATTAAGACAAAATAAACTAGGGTTTAAGTAAGTTTGGCATTAATCAATAACAAAAAGTTCTGAGCTTATCCTATCAGCAATTAATTTTCCTTCATTAGTTAACTTATAGTTTGTTCCAGAGACAAATAAATAACCTTGCGTGACGTAATATTTAGACATTTCAATAAAATGCTTTTTATAATACGAAGAAAACTGATGGGCTATATAAACGGTATCACAACCCCACGATGTTCGAAGTTTCGTCATGACATATTCATTATAACGCTGGGAAATTGTCAATGTTTCTCGATACTGAGGAGTAACACCTCGTTTTATTGCATTAATATATTTGATGTTATTAGAAACATTCCACATTCTTTCTGTACCATTATAAGAGTGAGACGAAGGACCAATTCCCATATATGGTTGATTTTCCCAGTACAAACTATTATGTTTACTATAGTTATTATTTCTGCAAAAATTTGAAATTTCATAATGTTCAAATTGATTTTTCTCCATCTCGTGGATTAAAATCTGAAATTGTTCTATCGTCTGGTCTTCATCGATTGCAGATACTTTCTTATTTTTTATGTGATGGTATAAAGGTGTTTTTTCTTCAACAGTCAAAGCATAAGATGAAATGTGATTTACTCCTAAGCTTAATGCCAAACTAATATTATACCGCCAATCTTTATTGGACATACCGGGAACACCATATATTAAATCAATAGATATGTTTTCAAAACCAACATCTTTAGCACTTTTTACGGATGCTATCGCTTCTGAAGAGGAATGCGCCCTATTCATAAAATCTAGATCCTTTTGCACAAAAGACTGTATTCCGATACTTAGTCTATTAATACGGGTAAGTTTTAGTTCCTGAAGCATCGAATGGTCTATGTCATCCGGGTTAGCCTCTAGGGTAATCTCTGCATTTTGGCAAATATCAAAATAATCATAAATATGATTTAATAAGTCATTAATCTGATCCTTAGTAAGTATGGAGGGAGTGCCGCCGCCAAAATAGACACTAGAAACAGTTAAATTTTCAAATTCATTCCTTCTGAGTATCATTTCTTCTTTAAGGCTATCAATAATTTCTTGTTTTAATTTAAATGATACTGAAAAATGAAAGTCACAATAATTACATGCTTGCTTACAGAATGGTATATGAATATATAGTCCTGCCATTAGCTTTTAGGTAATTTAATTCTAAAAGTCGTTCCCTTTTCTCGTATAGACTTAAGAACAAAAACCTGGCCTTTGTGATAGTCATCAACAATTCGCTTTACTAATGATAGCCCTAGACCCCAGCCTCTTTTTTTAGTAGTATAGCCAGGATCAAATACACTTTTATGATTATTACTAATAATCCCTTTACCAGAATCCGCAACATCTATATATATTGTTGAACTGTCTTCTGTAAGAGATACGGTTATAGTTCCAACTCCATCAATAGCATCAATGGCATTGCGCATTATATTCTCGATAACCCAACCAAAAAGTTGCGGATTTAGTTGAGTTTTAATATTAGTGCCTTGTCGCTTTAGTATAAAATCTATTTTGGAAGAACTACGATCTTTCATGTAGTAAAATGTCTTTTCTAAAACATTGCTAATATTTGTTAATTCTAGTGTTGGAATTGATCCAATATGAGAAAAACGTTCGGCAATAGACTGTAAGCGCAACAAATCTTTATTCATTTCAAAGGCAATATCTCTATTTTCACCTTGGTCCTGAAGGATTGTTACCCACCCCATAAGTGAAGATAGTGGAGTTCCTATTTGATGCGCAGTTTCTCGTGCCATTCCAGCCCAGACTTTATTTTGCTCTGATCTTCTTGATGCGTTAAATGCTAAATAAGCCAACAATACAAAAAAGCTTACTACAAACAAAATAACATACGGGAAGTACCTTAACTTAGTGAGTATAATAGAATCTTTAAAATAAATCTTATTACGTTTACCATCAGCATATTCAAATACAATTGGCTGGCGATTTTGAATCATCCACTCTAGCTGGTTATTAAGGTAATTATCATTATCAACTTTGTTTGGAGGGAAATTTTTATGATATAAAATTTGACCACTTTCATTGGTAAGTATAACAGGAATAGTGTTATTATGATTAATAACCTCAAATACAAAACTTACATCTTCATCCAAATGCTCAATATCTGTTGTTTGCTCAGTTGCTTTAGCCCATATATTCACCTTATTTCGTTCCTCTACGCTTAAATCTTCAACCAAATCATTGGTAAACCATAGTATAGTAAAACCAATAAGTATTGCTATAACTAGTAAAGCGTATTTGTTCAAACCCGTGGGACTGTAGTTTAAGTGCATTTGCTTATTTTTGACAAATTGAATTATTAAGGCTTCTTGTATTTTCCGAACTTTTGATTCTTTACTCTTTCTTTTTTCTTGTAAAGTCTAAACTCTAATCCAACTTGGAATACTCTATTTTTTTCGGTAAAATCAAAAAATTCTGGTTCTTCTGCAATGCCACCCCAATAATTTAGAGCCTTACTAAGATTAGTAATTCCGTGGATATATCTAAAATAGATTTGTATTATTGAAAAGTCATATCCCACACCTGTAATTAATCCGCTATTGTACTTATGATATTGCCCGTCCTCTCCCACCAAATCCATCAATACAGATAACTCTCCACCACCTTGCAGGTGAAATCCTTTAGTTAAATAATATTTTGAAATTAGAGGTATAGCTATTGCTCCGATTGGTTGTGGGCTATATGAAACATCTCCATTAGAGCTTACATTTTTTTCATTATATCCTATAGTGCAAACATCAACGCCCATTAATAATGAAAACTTTTCTGAAACTGGAATGTTTACAAATACGCCAATAGTTGGACTTGTAAGAAGCTTCGTTTCTCTCCATCCTGAAAAAGTACTAAAAGAGGTCCCTATTTTTGTTCCTGATAATAGAGCTCTGTCTTGTGCACATATCTGTGCTGAAGCGAGTATTATCGCAACCAGTAGTGCTTTTTTGAACATGATCTTTTAAATTTTTAACATTAATGTATTAAAAATTATACCATACGTAAAAGATCTAACTCTTTTTTATCAAGGTATTTCCATGAACCTCTTTTCAAGTCTTTTTTCGTCAAATTACCAAACACAACTCGATCTAAGTGTACTATTTCGTATCCAAGACTTTCAAATATTCGTCTAACAATTCGGTTTCTACCGATGTGCAACTCTATTCCTATCTGATTGTGTGGTGCACCATCTATAAATGAAACTTCGTCTACAGGTGCAAGGCCATCTTCAAGAACTACCCCTTTAGATATAGATGATAAATGATGTTTAGATAGTTTTTTATTGAGGGTCACATGATATATTTTACGAACACTGTGTTTTGGATGAATTAATTTTTTTGCCAAATCGCCATCATTTGTAAAAAGCAATAAGCCGGTTGTATTTCTATCGAGTCTCCCGACAGGGTATACCCGCTCTTTACATGCTTTTTCAATCAGCTGCATTACAGTTTTCCTTCCTCTATCGTCAGATGTAGTGGTAATAAAATCTTTAGGTTTATTTAATAGAATATATTTCTTTTTTTCTCCTCTAATCGTTTGACCATTAAATTTGACTAAATCTGAAGATGCCACCTTATAGCTCAGATCTGTAACTACTTTTCCATTAATTGTTACTGCACCTGCAACTATAAACTTTTCGGCCTCTCTTCGTGAACAGGTTCCTCCCTGTGCCAAAAATTTATTTATGCGTACTCTACCATCTTTGATGGTGTCTGACTTTGGCTTACTGAAAACTTTTCTGGCATCAGTTACAGACCTTCTAGAATAGTTTTTCTTATTTTCAGCGGCCATTCTTCTGTCTTGACTTCGGTTGTCGGGATCAGAATGACGTTTTTTTTGATCTGCGGCCTTTTGACGTGCTGCGTGCTTCTGCAATTTTGACTTCCCTACCCTTTTACCAGAGTCGTATTCTTTTTTAGACATACTTAAAATTTTGTCGAATATACAAATGAAAACTTCCAAACTAACCATAAATAGGTGTAAATCAACCCCAGTACTTCTTTAAGTATTGATTAATTTTACACAGAACAGCTTTATAGATTATGGAAAAAAAAACAGATGAATATTTTATGCGTGAGGCCCTAAGTGAGGCTTTGAAAGCATTTGATAAAGACGAAGTTCCTGTGGGTGCTGTAATTGTCTCCGAAGGAAATATTATTGCGAGAGCCCACAACCTAACTGAAATACTTAATGATGTAACAGCACATGCTGAAATGCAAGCATTTACTTCTGCTGCCGAGTATCTCGGAGGTAAATACCTAAAAAAATGTCATTTATATGTTACGCTGGAGCCTTGCATTATGTGTTCCGGAGCAAGTTATTGGACACAAATTGATCGAATCGTTTATGGGGCCAAAGACGAAAAAAGAGGTGCTAGTTTGCTTGGTAAGAAAATTACTCACCCAAAGACAGTTATAAAAGCAGGAGTACTTGAGGAGGATTGTAAATCGTTAATGCAGTTATTTTTCGCACAAAAAAGAAAATAAAAGCTGCCAATAAATTAGGTGCTTTCACTTTATTATATAGACCAAATAATGAAAATTAGTTCTCCTTAATATTTTATCTGAACCTAATCAAATTAATTATAGTAACAAGTACAAATCAGTAATTTAGATAGTTGTATGTCTTTTTTTAAGATTTAAGAACCTTAGGAACACGAATATAATCTGTGTCTTTTTTAGGTGCGTTTTTGAGTGCTATTTCTTGTGAAACTTCTCCTTCAACAATATCAGAACGCAATACATTTATCTCATCACTCATATATACTAAAGGTTCTATTTTTTTTGTATCAACAGTTTCTAACTGCCCAACAAACTCTAGCATCTTACTAAAATCAGCTTTCATTTTTTTCTTAGCAGAGGCGTCAAACTCCAATCTTGAAAGATGGGCTAAATGCTCTACCAAATGATCATCTACTTTCATACTCGTTAATTTTTTGCTCTAAGGCATTAAAAACATGACTTTTAAACTCATTGATTGTTTGAATATTGTAGGTTCCAGCGATAATCGGTTTATGTACATATACTCTTAACAAACCAGGACTACCTGCCAGCATACCGCAGGGAAAACGCTTTTTATTATCAATAAAACTTACTGGAACCATATCTACATTTTGCTCTATAGCCATTCTAAACGCACCATTTTTAAACTTTTGTAATTTAACGGAATTATCCGGTATTCCACCTTCAGGGTAAATGGTGATTCCCACGCCTTCATTAACTCTTTCGGAAGCTTTTTTAAAGGCATTATATGAACTTTTTTTACTCGATCTATCGACTAAAATCATCGTTCTTTTATAAATCCAACCAAATACAGGTAGTTTTGCCAGTGACTTCTTGCCTACAAACACGAATACAGACGGAATTACAGCATAAACTACAGGAATGTCAATATAAGATACATGATTGGGACAGATAATGTAAGCTTTTGAGGGATCTAGCTTTTCTTCAAACTCTACTTTTAGTCTGAACCCTGAAGAAAATAAAATGAATCTGGCCCAAAGTATACAGATATAATGGAAAGTATTATACCACTTTTTGTGTAACAAAGAAGCCCACAAAAAGGGAAAGAATAGAGTAAGTCCTATTAATATCATAAGAGCAAACCAAATTCTCCAAATGATTTGTAATGTTACTATTAAAATATTCACTCAGCAAAAATAAACTTTTAAGCTAAAGTTGTTGTTAGAATCTCAAAGGCTTTTCTATTTTTACAAATATTTCTAACACCAAATATATGGCAAGAGTACTTACTGGAATACAGAGTAGTGGGGTGCCTCATCTTGGTAATTTGCTCGGTGCAATTATCCCCGCAATCGAACTTTCTAAGGACCCTAATAATGAGTCTTTATTTTTTATAGCAGATATGCATTCTTTAACATCAATTAGAGATGCTCAATTACTCAAAGAAAACACTTATGCTACTGCTGCTGCATGGCTTGCCTTTGGGTTCAACACTGAAGAAAATATTTTTTACCGTCAATCGGATATTCCAGAAGTATGTGAGCTTATGTGGTACCTAAATTGTTTGACGCCATACCCTATGCTTGCTAATGCACATTCTTTTAAAGATAAAGCTAGCAAGCTTCACAACGTAAATGCAGGGTTATTCACTTACCCGGTATTAATGGCTGCAGATATTCTTTTATACGATGCTAACATCGTTCCTGTAGGAAAAGACCAAAAACAACATTTGGAAATGACCCGCGACATAGCAAAAACATTTAATCACACTTATGGTCAAACGCTGGTTGAACCAGATTCTAAAATTGATGAAAGAGTTATGATTATCCCTGGTACTGATGGACAAAAAATGAGTAAATCTTACAATAATTTTATCAACATCTTTCTACCAAATAAAAAATTACGAAAGCAAATCATGGGGATAAATACGAGTTCTACACCTCTAGAAGACCCAAAAGAAACCGAAAATTGCAATGTATTTAATCTTTATAAACTTTTAGCTAGTGAATCGCAGGTTAACACCATGGAAGATAATTACAAAAGAGGCAACTATGGTTATGGTAATGCTAAACAAGCCCTGTTTGAACTTATTATTGAAAGATATGCCCGTGAAAGAGAGCTGTTTAATAGTTTAATGAACAACCATCAGCTCATAGAGGTGGAACTTCAAAAGGGAGCAGCCAAAGCCCGAAAAATTGCGAAATCTGTTCTCAAAAGAGTTAGAGAGAAGGTTGGTTATTAGGTAATAACTATTTTATCATAATAACCATAGTGGCAACTAACCTGCCGCATATTGCATTAGTATAGCGCAAAACCATGCGGCATATGTTCCTAATGCATATCCAAACACAGCCAATAGAACACCTACAGGGGCTAATGCTGGATGAAATGCCGATGCAACAATAGGTGCTGAAGCGGCGCCGCCAACATTTGCTTGAGATCCAACAGCCACAAAAAAGAATGGAGCCTTAATTATTTTACCAACCACAAGCAATATTGTAACATGAATCAACATCCATATTATCCCAATTAAAAACAGTCCAGGATTATCTATTATAGCAAGAGCATCCATTTTCATTCCAATAGTTGCAACAAGAATATACAAGAAAAGAGATCCTATTTTCGATGCGCCAGCACCTTCATATTTCTTTAATTTAGTAAAGGACAATATTAATCCTCCGGTAGTTGCTATAACAATTAACCAAAAGAACTTTGAAGTCAAACTAAACTTTTGAAGATATGGGGCATGCTCACCAACCCATGGTGCAATTATATCTGCCCCTATATGAGCTATACCTGTTAATCCAACACCTATAGCAACAATAACAATCAAGTCAGTTAGGCTTGGAATCCTTGCAACTTTAGATTGATATTTTGATAAGCTAGTTTTTAACTGTTCTATTGATGATGCGTCTGCTTTAAACCAAGTGTCTAATTTTGATGAAACCCCTGCTCCATATAGCAAAAAGGCCATCCATATATTTGCAACGATTACATCAACCGTTATCATAGCACTAAAGAGTTGATCACTCGAGCCAAACATTTCTTTCATTGCCGTTTGATTGGCTCCACCACCAATCCACGAACCAGCTATAGTAGCCAATCCTCTCCAAACAGCATCAGGGCCAACTCCTCCTACAAGATCGGGAGCGAAATGTGAAAGCAACAAGATAGTCAAAGGACCTCCAATAACAATCCCTACAGTTCCAGCTAAAAACATAATTCCTGCTTTTGGACCCAATTGTATAACCCCTTTTATATCTATACTTAAAGTAAGTAATACTAAAGATGCCGGTAACAAATAACGAGAAGCTACGAAATACAAGTTAGATGTTTCTCCGGATATAACACCCATTGAATTCAAAATAGACGGCAAAAAATAACATAATAATAACGCCGGAACATATGTGTAAAACTTCTTCCATGCAGGATTATTAGATGTTGATGTATAAAAAATAAATGCTAACACAATTAGAAGTATACCTAATACAGAGGCATCATTTGTAAATAGTGGCGTATGTTCCATCAGTTTTTTTAATTTGTTCGGTAAATATATAATTTTATGTGCTTAGGGTATTAAGAGGCATAAATCAAAAATCTATAAACCATTTCAAAAAATGTTTTTGGATCTTCTGCATGTACCCAGTGCCCTACATTTTTAACCGTGATAATCTGGGAATTCGGGAAATGTGTTTCGATTAGTTCATGGTCTTCCTCTAGGATGTAATTAGACTTTTCACCATCTAAAAACAGGGCGGGTTTTATAAATTTTAATCCATTTGATAAAGGAGCGCCAACATTTAATATTTCACGACTTAAAACATCTAAGTTGAATCTAAAATCTAATTCACTTTTAGACTTCCAATAAAGATTTTTCAGTAAGAATTGTCGGACATTTATATCTGAAAAATGATTAGACAAGATGAGATCTGCTTGTTTGCGAGAAGTAATTTGTGAATCACAAACTTCTTTTAATCCAATTAAAATTTCTTGATGATGAGGTTCGTAATACTTAGGTGCAATATCTACTACAACAAGTTTTTTGACGCGCTCTGGGTATTTTACTGCAAATAACATCGCTGTCTTACCTCCCATAGAGTGTCCAATTAAAACTATTTTTTTTATCAGATTTTCGTCCAGATAAAATCTCAAATCCTCACACATAGCATCGTAATTATGATGTTTGTCGTGAAAGGATTTACCGTGATTTCTTTGGTCTAAAATATGTGTTTCAAAAAAAACGCCAAATTGTTTTGCCAAACCTTGCCAATTGTCTAACATACCAAAAAGACCATGAAGAATAACTAAAGGTTCACCCTGGCCAATAACTTTTGAGTTTAATAGTTTATTCATTGAGTTGAGCAAGGTACATTTGTACTGTATTTTGCAGGCCAAAATAAAGAGAATCTGAGATTAATGCGTGGCCAATAGAAACTTCCTTAACACTAGGAATACGATTGACAAAATATTTCAAATTGGCTAAGCTTAAATCATGACCAGCATTAATTCCTAAACCTAGTTTATCCGCCAATAACGAAGCTTCGACAAAAGGTTTAATCGCTTGCTCTTTACTATTGGGATATAAATTTGCATAAGGTTCTGTATATAGTTCTATTCGACATGCTCCAACTTTTTTTGCACCTTCAATAAAGTCCAAATTTGTATCAACAAAAATTGAAGTTCTTATTTGGTTGACTTTAAATTCATCAAGTACTTCTTTTAACATAGACTCATGTTTTACAGTATCCCAACCTGCGTTTGAGGTTAAAACATCTGGAGCATCTGGCACTAGCGTAACTTGTGCTGGTTTTGTTCTTAAAACCAGATCAATAAACTTTTTATTCGGATAGCCTTCTATGTTAAATTCCGTATTGAGTAAAGATGATAACTCAATAACGTCGTTATATCTTATGTGGCGTTGATCTGGCCTTGGGTGCACAGTTATTCCTTGTGCACCAAAGCGTTCAATATCTTGTGCTACCTCCAATACGTTAGGCGTGTTGTGACCTCTGGCGTTACGAAGTGTAGCGACCTTGTTGATATTTACGCTTAGTCGAGTCATTTTTAACATTTATTAGTAGTAATTAGCTAGTAGCAAAGGTAAAAAATACTAAGTTTGTAAGAAGTGATCTGGTATGATAACAGTTGATTTAATACAAGAGAAGAAAATAGGTGTAGAAGTATCTGATCGTATTTCTGACGCAATACATGTGTTTGAAGAGTTAAATGAGGACTATATCCCAATTTTAAATGAGGGTGTTTTTTTGGGGTTGTTAAGTAAGGAAGACATTTCGGACCTCAACACATCAAATCCAATAAGCTCGATTATTGACAAGTTAATAGATAACAAAATAGATACAGATCAACACCTTTTTGAAGCGCTTTCATTCTTTAAAGATTCACAATTATCTTATTTACCAGTTGTAAATAGTGACAACAAATATATTGGGTATATTAAACTTCGTTCAATAATTAATCAAATATGTCGTTGGCTAAACACCTCACATCTCAAAGGTTTAATTCATCTTGAAATAGGCGTTAATGACTATAGTTTATCAGAAATAGCTCAGATAGTTGAGAGTAATGGAGCTAAAATTATGAGTTCTATCTGTATGGCTAAAGAAAATCATTCATCACGTATGGAAGTTGTACTAAATATAAATCACGATGAGTTATCGGCTATAATTGAAACATTTAGGCGATATAAATATAATGTCATTACCTCATATCAAACTACTATAAATAATAAAGGGTTAAATGATCGATTTGACTCTTTTATTCATTACTTAAACATCTAATTGATGAGAGTAGCTGTTTACGGAAAACAATTTCAGCAAGAGGTGGCCCCATTTGTTCATGAACTCTTTAAAAAACTTGAAAAAGAAAATATGGAAGTCTTAGTTTATGAGCCATTCTATGATTTCCTTTCTAAACAAATTAATCTCAATCTTTTCCTAGGCACCTATAATACTTATGAAGAATTAAAAGAAAACATAGACTTATTTATAAGTGTAGGTGGTGATGGAACAATTCTAGATGCAACAACACTAATTAGAGATACTGGCATTCCTATTATTGGAGTTAATACCGGAAGATTGGGCTTCTTAGCTGATATAGCCAAAGATCAAATCCCTAAAACTATTAAACAACTTGTAAATAAAAAGTTTACAATTGATGAGCGTAAACTGCTGTGTCTTGAGACTGAAGAGCCAATTTTTGGAGAACTTAATTTTGCACTTAATGAGGTGACAATTTCGAGAAAAGACACCACATCGATGATTACAATCACAACATATATCAATGATCAATTTCTTAACTCCTATTGGGCAGATGGCCTTATTATTTCTACTCCTACTGGCTCAACAGGCTACTCTCTAAGTTGTGGTGGACCTATTGTAATGCCTGGTTCCGATAATTTTATTATAACACCCATTGCTCCGCACAATTTAAATGTTCGACCTCTAGTTATTAGTGATAAATATGTAATAAAAGTAGTAGTTGAAGGTAGAGCTTCACAATTTCTTGTCGCACTGGATTCAAGAATTCAAACAATTGATGCAGGTATTGAATTGACCATTAAGAAAGGCCCATTCAAGGTAAATATGATAGAAACAGAAACGCAAGATTTTTGTAGCACATTAAGAAACAAATTGCTTTGGGGTTTAGACAAACGTAATTAGATGTTATAAAGACAAGTAAATCACTATATTTGCAGCCGCTTTAGCGTAAGAAAACCATGATAAGAAATAGTCTTTTTTGTTTGTTATTTATTGTAATTGGGCAATCTTCAGCTCAAGTAAACGAGTTTGGGTTATTTGTGGGAAGCTCAGGCTACTATGGTGATATTGGCCATGATAGAGCTGAAAGTGTTGTTGCATACCAAAATAAGGCAGTTGGATTTGTCTATAAACGTAATGTTCATGACTATTTGAGTCTTAGAGCCAGTGTAAAATTGGGAACTGTTAACGCAGATGATATTAACTCGAATTATAGTTACAGACAAGATAGAAATTTAAGTTTTAAATCAGACATTTTAGACCTTAGCCTAGGCTTTGAATTCAATTTTGCAAAATATATTATTCGAAAACGGAAGACGATTAAAAGTCCATATATATTTGCCGGGATATCATTTGTTTCATTTAATCCTAAAGCTCAAAATATAGCTGGCGAGTGGGTTGATCTTCAACCACTTGGAACAGAAGGGCAAGGAAGTGCGATAAATCCAAATAGCAAATACTCACTTAATAGTATGACCATTCCTTTTGGTCTAGGCTATAAAATAAATATAGGAACTAAACTTGCTGTAGGTGTCGAATGGGTTTGGCATGCTACTAGCACCGATTACTTGGATGATGTGAGTGGTTATTATGTTAGCGAAGACTATTTAAATCCAGAAGCTATTGAAATGGCAAACAAATCAGAAACAAATGTTGTTGTTGGTAAAACAAGAGGCAATCCAAATAACAATGATTGGTATAACTTTACAGGAATAACTATTAGTTATAAAATAAAAAATAGACCTAAAAAGTGTCCTAAAGCATTACTACCTTAATGAGTGATTTAATAAAAAATATCTCTTTGAACAATGTACCACAACATGTTGCCGTTATTATGGATGGAAACGGTCGGTGGGCTAAAAAAAATGGCTACCTAAGAGCTATAGGTCATAAAAATGGCACAAGAGCAGTTAGAGAAGTTGTTGAAGCATGTTCTAAATTAAACATCAAAACTCTCACACTATACGCCTTTTCTACAGACAATTGGAATAGACCAAAACCTGAAGTAGATGCATTGATGGAATTATTAGTCACAGCATTAAGCAAAGAATTGGAAACATTTAAAACAAATAATATTAAGTTACACACTATAGGGGAAACAAATCAACTCCCTGATAGATGTCAAAAAAAACTTGGAGACGTAATAACGCAAACGAAAAATAATACAGGCCTAAACTTAGTTTTAGCACTCAGTTACAGTTCTAAAACAGAAATAATAAACGCTATAAAATCAATCGCGTCAGATGTTTTGACCAATCAACTTCGTATTGAAGATATCACTGAAGAGGACTTAGATAAAAAACTATATACGAGTCATTTTTCTAATCCTGATTTATTAATAAGAACCAGTGGCGAGCAAAGAATAAGTAATTTCTTATTGTGGCAAATTGCCTACTCTGAGTTATATTTTTGTGATAGGCTTTGGCCAGACTTTACAAAAAATGACTTTTATCAAGCAGTTATTGAATATCAAAAAAGAGAACGAAGATTTGGGAAAACTAGTGATCAACTCAACAGTTAATATGAAAAAATATACTCTATTATACAGCCTCTTCCTATTGTTATCGAGCACAATTAGTGCTCAGATAAACATAGGAAATCAGTTAGAAAACGTGTCATATGAAAGACCCGTGGAATACGAAATTGGAGGTATTACTGTCGAAGGAATTGAAAACTTTGATAAAAATGCTATCATTACGTTATCAGGATTAAGTATTGGTGATAAAATCATGATTCCTGGTGAACCCATCTCAAAAGCCATCAAAAAACTTTGGGAACAGAATCTATTTGCAGATGTCTCGATTAAGCTTGATAAAATTCTGGGTAATAATGCTTTTTTATCACTCCATTTAAAAGAACTGCCTAGGCTATCAAAATTCGGATTTAAAGGAGCTAGTAAGTCTGAAGTAGATAAATTAAGATCTAAAATTGAGCTTTCACGAGGTAAGATTGTCACTAAAAATTTAATTAACAATACAAAACATATTATCTATGACTATTTTAGGGAGAAAGGCTATTTAAATACTCGTGTTGAAATTACCCAATTGCAAGACTCTTTGTCGCCTACGAGTGTTATTTTGGATGTTGCTATTGACAAAGGTCAAAAAATTAAAATTGACAACATTAGCATATCCGGATTGAGCCAATTTTCTGAGAAAAAGATAAAACGTCAACTAAAAGATACCAAAGAAAAAAAATTCTTCAGAATTTTTAAAATATCGAAATATTTAGATCAAGCCTTCGAAGATGATCTTGATCAAATAATCAAGCTTTACAATGAGAACGGTTATCGAGATGCCCGCATCACAAAAAAAGAGACCTACGATGTTTCGGAAAACCTCATTGGTATTAATATTGGAATAGAAGAAGGTAATCAATACCATTTTAGAGATATTAAATGGTTAGGAAACACCAAATATGACTCCAAGTATTTAAGTGAGTTGCTAGGCATCAGTTCTGGTGATAAATATGATCAGAAAATGATGAATGAGCGACTTCAAATGAGTATGTCTGGAACAGACATAAGCTCTTTATATATGGATGACGGTTACTTATTCTTTAACTTGAATCCTGTAGAAGTACTTGTAGAAGAAGACTCTATTGATTTTGAAATCAGGATTTACGAAGGGAAACAAGCTACAATAAATAAGGTGAGCGTTATTGGAAACACAAAAACTAATGATCATGTTATAATGCGAGAAATTAGAACCAAACCAGGAGAATTATTCAGACGATCTAATATTATGCGTTCTCAAGAAGAACTTAATCGATTGAATTATTTTAACCCGCAAACGCTTGGCGTTAACCCTAAGCCTGATCCTCAAACTGGTAATGTAGATATCGAATATTCTGTAGAGGAAAAACCTTCAGATCAAATAGAACTGCAAGGTGGATGGGGTGCAGGAAGAGTTGTTGGAACTTTTGGTATTACATTTAACAATTTCTCTCTAAAAAATATATTTAAAAAAGGTGGATGGTCGCCACTCCCTTCTGGAGATGGCCAACGAATTCAGCTTCGAGCGAGTTCTAACGGATCTTACTACCAGAATTATTCATTCTCATTCACTGAACCGTGGTTAGGAGGTAATAAACCCAATTCCTTAAGCTTCTCGCTGTATCACTCTATCCAAAACTTTAGCACAGATCAAATTGATAATAGAATAGATATTACTGGTGTTAATGTAGGCTTAGGAAAAAGACTTAGATGGCCTGATGATTATTTTTCTACTAGCCAGTCAATTAGTTTTCAGCAATACAACCTAACTAATAGACAATTAGTACCTGGGTTTAAAGATGGGATTTCTAAAAATATCAGTTACAGAGCCGTATTATCTCGATCCTCTATTTTTGACCCAATATTTCCAAAGGCTGGATCTCAATTTACCCTTACCGGACACTTTACTCCACCGTATTCGTTATTAAATGGTAAAGACTATTCTACAATGACAGCTAACGAAAAATACGAGTGGCTAGAATATTATAAACTCAAACTTAGTGCAACATGGTACGCTAATCCACTTGGTAAGCTAGTGGTTAAAACCCATAGCGAATTCGGATTTCTAAGAAGTTATAACTCTGAAGTAGGAATTCCACCATTTGAACGATTCTATATTGGAGGTGATGGACTAACAGGCTACGTTATGGATGGAAGAGAAGTTATAGGTCTAAGAGGCTACGCAAATCAGGCTGTGTCTCAACATATAGTTGGCGGAGGAAGTTTGTACGCCAAATACTATTTCGAAATGCGTTATCCTCTATCTCTTAATCCAAGCTCAACAATTTATGCCACTGCTTTTGCTGAAGGTGGAAATGCCTGGGATTCTTTTAGTACCTTTAGACCATTTGAGGTTAAACGCTCTTTAGGTGTCGGTATCCGAATATTTATGCCAATGTTCGGTCTACTAGGTGTTGACTTTGGACACGGCTTCGACCCACTTCCAGGCTCTTTAGAAAAGAGTGGTTGGCAAACACATTTTTCCATTGGACAACAATTTTAATTTATATAAATTCGCATTATGAAAAAAATAATTTTATTACTGTGTCTGGCATTGGTTTCAGGGCAGTTATGGGCACAAAAATTTGCATATGTTGACTCTCAATTTATACTTGAAAACATACCAGAATATAAACAAGCAAAAGTCCAATTAGATGAGTTATCCATTGAATGGCAACAGGAAATTGAAGAGTCCTATCAAGAAATAGATCAACTTTATAGATCATACCAAACTGATAAAGTTCTTCTTACCGACAAAATGAGACAATCCAGGGAAGATGAAATTATTTCTAAAGAGCAAGCAGTAAAAGAACTACAGCAAACTAGATTTGGAACTGAAGGTGACCTATTTAAAAAGCAAGAAGAGCTTATTAGGCCAATTCAAAATCAAATTTTTAATGCCATTCAGGAGTTTGCCAAAGAAGGTAGATATGCAATAATATTTGATAAGTCAAGTGATTTATTAATGCTATATGCAGATGAAAACCTTGATAAAAGTGAATTAATTCTAGATAAACTAGGTTATAATTATTAATCATAACAAACAAAAAATGAAAAGAATCACTGCAATAGCAATCGTAGTTTTAACAAGTTTTTCAAGTGCACTATTTGCTCAAGATAAATTTGGACACATCCACTCTGAACAATTGTTAATGGAAATGCCTGAAACTGCTGATGCTGATAAAGCCATTCAAGAATACAACCAAACATTAGAATTACAACTTCAAGCAATGTATGGTGAGTATCAAACAAAATTAGGCGAATATCAAGCTAACGAAGCTTTAATGACAGATATCGTTAAAGAAGCTAAAGTGAAAGAAATTCAAGATTTAGAAGTAAGAATTCAAGAATTTCAACAATCAAGTCAAGGATCTATCCAGCAAAAGAGAAATGAAGTTTTAGCACCTCTACTAGAAAAAGCTCAAAATGCTATTAACGAAGTTGCAGAAGAAAACGGTTATACCTACATCTTTGATATCAGCTTAGGATCAATAGTATACGGAAAAGACTCACATGACATTATGCCACTTGTGAAGTCAAAGCTTGGCATTTAAAATATATAACATCCCTTCGGGGATGTTTTTTTTATGAATCATTCGCAGGCAATAGGGATTTTTGACTCTGGAATAGGAGGGCTAACAGTAGCACACGAAATAGCTAATGTATTGCCTAATGAAAAAATAATATATTTTGGAGATACCAAGCACCTACCCTATGGAGACAAGTCTCCAGAAGCAATTATTAGATACAGCAAGCAGATTACACGATTCTTGCTACAAAAAAAATGCAAAATCATTATTATTGCTTGCAACACGGCCTCAGCTTTGGCATTTGAAAGCGTAAAACAGCTCTGTAAGGATAAAGCTATTACAATTAATGTTATAGATCCTATTGTGAATTACACCGCAAACACAAACGCGAAAAATGTTGGGATAATTGGAACAAAAAACACCATAAACTCTGGTGTCTATGCGTCAAAGATTGAATCACTTAATGCAACAGTTAAGACGAGTTCATTAGCCAGCCCATTGTTGGTCCCAATGATTGAAGAAGGTTTCTATAAAAATACAATATCTCAAACTATCATCAACAATTATCTTTCTAACCCTAAGCTTACTGATATTGACCATTTAATTCTTGCTTGCACTCACTACCCTTTGATAGAGTCTGAAATTAAAAGGTATTACAATAATCGTATAACGATAGTTAACTCTGCTAAACTAGTCGGTAAAAGAGTAAAATCTATCATTGAAAAAAATCATATTCAATCAAACAAGGATCTGGATTCTGACCATGAATTTTTCGTATCTGATTATACCAGTTCTTTTGAGCAAAGCACCACTTATTTTTTTGGAAAAAAAATAAATTTAAAAGAGCACATGCTTTAATCCAATAAGTCGAGTAAATCATCAATATTTGGAGAAAGAATAATCTCAGTTCTTCTGTTTACGGCTCTATTTTCTGAAGAATTATTGGGCACCAAAGGTTTGGTTTCTCCTTTTCCAGAAGCTGTTATATTCTCTAGCTTTATGCCCTTATTATTAGCCATAATTCTAACTATTGCTGTAGCTCTCATTACGCTTAAATCCCAGTTATCCTTAATTAAACCCGTTCCATTAAACGGGACATTGTCTGTATGTCCTTCAACCATAATTTGTAGTCCTGGCTGTTGGCTAAGAACCGATGATAATTTAGTAATGGCCTTAACTCCCTTGTCATTTACTGCCCAGCTTCCAGAAGAAAAAAGCAAGCTATTTTCAAGAGAAACATAAAGTTTTCCATCTCTGTGATTAACAGACAACCCTTCTCCTTGAAAACTAAGAAGGGCCGAGCTAACCATAGTTTTTAGCTGCTCTAGATCTTTATCTTTTTGGATGAGCTTACTGCGCAAATGCTTTAAGTCTTCTTCTCTTTGAACTAACAGTCGCTCTCTTTCTTGTAAATCCAAATCCATTTCTCCTAATTGTTCTAACAAAGCTCTATTTTTCTTAGCTTGCTTAGCCATTGTTGAAGAATTATTTTGAATTAGTACTTCATATGAAGTGCTTAAATCATTATAGGCTCGTTGTTTTTTTCTGATTGCAATTCCAAGCTCTAATGTGTCCTGTTCTAAACCACTTTTTCTTCTAGTTAGTCGCAATATATTTTCACTTAATTCATCATTTGCAATTGATATTTCGTTATTCATGTATTTCAATGAGTCTAGAGCTTGGCTAGAGATCGCGTATTTACCATCGAGTTCTCTGTATTTGTTGAGAGACACACACGATTGTGCTATGGTTGCTATCAGTAATAAGAAAATGGTGTAATTTAAATTCATGGTAGAGCATTAATATGTTTGTCCGCACTAATTTAGTAGATTTGTATCATAAATATAATAACGATATGAAAGTAAATTCATTTATTTTTCTACTAATAACCTACTTCGTTTCTTTTGGTCAAGAATATAGGACTTGTGGTACAGTTGAAATGGTAAAGTTGGCCCAAGAACATGAGCCTCAACTTATTTTGAATCAAAGGAAGTTAGAAAATCAAATCAATGCTCTTCTTGCTTCAGGCTGGTCAAAAAATGACGAAATATACACTATACCAGTAGTAATTCACGTCATATACTCCAATGACAATAACAACATTTCGGATCAGCAAATTCATGATGCTATGCGGATTATAAATGAAGACTTCACCAAAAATAATTCTGACACATCACAAATCATCAGTAACTTTGAAGCTCAAATAGCCAATATAGGCGTCAAATTTAAACTAGCAAATCTAGATCCTGATGGAAACTGTACAAAAGGAATTACCCGAAATTATAGCATACTAACTCACGATGCTGGAGAAAATGTAAAAGACATAGTAAGGTGGGATCCTAGAATGTATTTAAATATATGGGTTGTTGACAATATAGCTAGTGGTGCAGGAGGTTATTCCTATTACCCTGGAGCAGCTCCAAACAACGATTTAAATGCAGGAATTGTAATCAGGTCAAGTCAGTTTGGAAGTATAGGAGCCTCTAATGGTGGTAATTTTTCATCACGCTCACTAACGCACGAAATAGGACACTACCTTAATTTAAAACATACCTGGGGGAGCACAAATGATAATTATCTAGAGGAAAATTGTGATATGGACGACAATGTAGATGATACACCAAACACGATTGGATCTAATCTAGGCTGTAATCTAAATCAAAATACTTGTGGTAGTCTTGATAACGTTCAAAATTTTATGGACTATTCTTCTTGTGGCAAAATGTACTCGGAGGGGCAAAAAAACCGAATGAGGGCAGCACTTGAAGTGGGTTATATATATGCAAATGCTGCAAGAACTAATTTATGGACAGATGAAAACTTATGGCTTACAGGAACTCACGAAAACTACAATCAACCGGATTGTCTTGCCTATGTTGACTTTGAACCACAATCTGTAATAAGTTGTTCAAACGTTCCTGTTTATTGGAGTAACCTCTCTTACAATTACGATTCTGCATATAGCTATCTGTGGGAATTTGAGGGCGGAGTTCCAAGTACATCAACAGATGCCAATCCATCTGTTATATACACTTCGGCTGGAGACTATACAACGACTCTAACAATTACTACCGAAGGAGGTCCTTCAACTAAAGTTATGGAAAATAGCATACATGTTCAGGATGCAGATCTTAGTATTGTTGCGCCTACCGAATATAAATTCACTAATTCTGATTTCTTATCATCAACAAGCCCAAATGATGCATGGTATATCTCCGACGATAACGATGGTGAGACATGGCAATGGGACAATTTAAGCTCTACTAACTCTGATGGATCTTTGAGAATTAGGAGCCTCTATTTTGATGATGATAAGACAAGAAATTTATATTCACCTATTTTCGACTTATCAAATGTTTCCTCACCAAGTTACCTCTATTTTGATTATGCCTACGTGAAAAGAAATTCAGCAACTGATGATGAACTTGTTGTTAAAATATCAGGTAACTGTGGTACAACTTGGCAAAAGAGACTATCGAAAGATTCCGAAGATCTTCAAACTAACCCAAACAACTTTTTGCTCCCATTTGAACCTTCTAGTGAAGAGTGGGAAACAGAAAGGTTGTCACTTAATAGTTGGGTTGGGAATGATGAAGTTCAGGTTTTATTTGAGTTTAGTGGTTCTGGCGGTAATTATCTCTACATTGACCATATTCAATTTGGTGTGCCCTTATTAGATATAGAATCACAAAAAATGAAAGGTCCTGATCTTAATATTTATCCTAATCCAAGTGATGGAAATTCTTTGATTTCATTTGAAGTGCTTACTAATTCTAAAATTAAACTAAGCCTATACGACCTTCTAGGTCGTGAAATAGGGCGCAAAATAAACCATTATAGCTCTGGCTCTCACAGCATCTCATTACATAGTCTCAAACAAAATATAAAATCGGGTTCGTATTGGCTTATTTATGAATCAGAATCTTACACGCAGACTTTAAGAATTATTGTAAATTAATGGTGTCTATTTAATCCTCTATATCTACTAAAATAGGACAATGATCGGAATGTTTAGCTTGGCTAAGTATTAATGCTCTTTTTAGTCTTGGGAGTAGCGATTCGCTTATCATATTATAATCTATTCTCCACCCTTTATTTCGGGCTCTTGAAGCCGCTCTGTAGGACCACCAAGAATAGTTTTCTGGATTTTTATTTAAATGTCTAAAACTATCTACAAAACCTGAGTCTATAAAGTTGCTAATCCATGCTCTTTCTTCAGGTAAAAAACCTGATGAGTTTTTATTTGCAATAGGATTATGTATATCAATAGCTTCATGACAAATGTTGTAGTCTCCAGATACGACTAAATTTGGTATATCCTTTTTTAAGTTATTGATGTATTCTTGAAAATCTGACAAAAATTGCATTTTGTAAACTTGTCTAGGGCCACCCATAGTTCCAGACGGAATATAAACTGAAATAACTGAAAAATTCTTAAAGTCAACTCTTAGTATTCGCCCCTCTATATCATAAGCATCTATACCGCAACCATAACATACGTTTAATGGTTTTTCTTTTGTTAAAATAGCTACACCACTGTAGCCTTTTTTTTCTGCTGAAAACCAATAATGATAATAACCTAATTTTTCAAAAATAGCTGTATCAATTTGTTCAGGATGAGCTTTTGTTTCTTGTAAACAGATAACGTCTGCGCCGCTATCTTTGGCCCATTTATCCCAATTTTTTTTTAACGCAGCACGGATTCCATTTACATTATAAGAAATTATTCTAGGCATAAGCTTAATTGTTTAATTCTGAAAAGATAAGTAATATCGTTCAAGATTTGATAGTTATTACTCATAACATAGCACCTTAAATATTATTATTTTGATGAACTACATTTTTTATAAATATTATGAATCTAATAGATTTAATTTTACCTAAGCTCTGCGGATCATGTGCTAGAATCATTTCATCAAAAGAGTATCTATGTTTAGAGTGTGAACTCTATCTGATTCATCAAGTAACTGTAAACAAAACTTACATCAAGGATTATCTAAAAGGACGAGTGGCTATTGATAGTGGTTATTCCTTCTTGGATTACTCTAAGGAAGACCTAACACAAGGTTTGGTACATAAAATAAAGTATCAAAACCAACAACAACTAGCTATTTATGTTAGCAACTGTATGGCTAAAAAATTGGATTGGGCATTTATGGGGCACGTAGACATTATGGTTCCTGTGCCATTACATCCTGATAAACAAAAACTTAGAGGTTATAATCAAAGTGAGTTAATTGCTATTGGTATTCAACAAGTACACAACATACCAATTAATACATCAATACTTCACCGAAAAGTGGACACTGATAGTCAAACTAGAAAAAACAAATTAAGTAGATGGAGAAATGTAAAAAATGCTTTTGAGATACAAGATAATTCCTTGCTGAAAAACAAACACATTCTCTTGATTGATGATGTGTTTACAACAGGTGCAACACTGGAAGCATGTGCATCTATTATTCAGAAAGAAACTTTAACAGTATGTTCAATGCTAACTTTAGCTAGAGCTTAAGTGATATTCATTTCAGGAATATCGCCTTCAATTACTAAACTACCCTCTGTAGCAGCCTTTATCTGATCTACACTAACACCCGGCGCCCTTTCTAACAATTTAAACCCTCCTTGTGGCAGCACTTCAATTACTGCTAGATTGGTGACAATTTTTTTCACGCATCCAACACCAGTAAGAGGTAGGGAACATGATTTAAGTAATTTTGATGCTCCTTTTTTGTTGGTATGCATCATTGCAACAATGATGTTATCGGCAGAGGCAACTAAATCCATAGCCCCTCCCATACCTTTCACCATTTTACCTGGAATCTTCCAGTTCGCAATATCGCCATGCTCAGAAACTTCCATAGCTCCTAATACTGTTAGTTGTACATGTTGTCCTCGTATCATAGCGAAACTTGTTGCAGAATCAAAATAAACAGCACCCTTAAGTGCTGTAATTGTTTGCTTTCCAGCATTAATTAAGTCTGCATCTTCATCACCATCAAAAGGGAAAGGACCCATACCTAAAATCCCATTCTCTGATTGAAACTCAACGTTAATATCGTTTGGTATATAGTTAGCTACAAGTGTTGGGATACCTATACCTAGATTCACATAGTAGCCATCTTTTAGTTCTTTTGCAATTCGTTTTGCAATACCTATTTTGTCTATAGCCATATTACCTTGTTCTAACCGTTCGTTGCTCGATTCTTTTCTCAAAATTAAGGCCCTGAAAAACTCGTTGGACAAAAATACCTGGAGTATGAATTTCGTTTGGATCTAAACTTCCTGCTGGCACTAGATTTTCAACCTCTGCAATTGTTATCTTTCCAGCCATGGCCATCATTGGATTAAAATTCTTAGCTGTAGCCTTATAGATTAAATTACCTGCTGTGTCGCCTTTCCATGCTTTCACAATAGCAAAGTCAGCTTCTAACGCCATCTCTAATATGTGAGGTTTACCATTAAACACACGCGTTTCTTTTCCATGTGCTATTTCAGTTCCATATCCTGCTGGGGTATAGAAGGCAGGAATTCCAGCCCCAGCAGCTCTGCACCTTTCAGCCAGCGATCCCTGTGGTATGAGATCTACCTCAAGTTCTCCGCTTAACATTTGACGTTCAAACTCTTCGTTTTCTCCTACGTAAGAAGATATCATTTTCTTAATTTGTTTTTCTTGTAAGAGTAAACCAAGACCGAAATCGTCTACACCTGCATTATTCGAAATACATGTAAGACCCCTGATTCCCATTCTTACCAACTCATTTATGCTATTTTCTGGAATCCCACAAAGACCAAAACCACCTAACATGATAGTCATGTCATCTTGAACACCTTCTAAAGCTGATGATACATCTTCTACTACTTTGTTTATCATAAATAATCGTTAAAATTCTTCATCTCCTTCGGAGTTGTCAAAATCAATAGTTTCTTTTATAAAGTTATCACAATCTAACTCTATTGATAGAGTGTTTGGTTCATCAAAATTAGCTAATGAAATACCTAAATCTTTGTCCTTGTAAACTCTTGTCATAAATTCAGCCCAAATTGGCAGTGCCATATTCGCTCCTTGACCAAGCGTTATAGACCTGAAATGAACAGCACGGTCTTCTGCGCCTGTCCAAACTCCAGTAACCAAGTTAGGTACTATTCCCATAAACCAACCATCAGATTGGTTTTGAGTTGTTCCTGTTTTACCTGCAATCTGATTCTTAAACCCATAACGCCATCTTAGTCTAGCCCCAGATCCTTTAGTTGTGACTCCTTGCATGAGATCTAGTAAAACATAAGCTTTTTCTTCGCTTAGCACCTCTTTGGTAAACGGACTAAATTGATCTAATATAACGCCATTTTTATCTTCTATTCTGTTTAAAAAAAGTGGGGTGGTGTAAACTCCTTTATTAGCAAATGTTGAGTATGCTCCAACCATTTCATATACGGACACATCTGGAGTTCCTAAACAAATTGACGGCGCTGGTGGAATCCTTGACTTTAATCCCATAGCCCTAGCCATACTTCGTACCTTTCTAGGTCCCACTTGCTTCATCATATAAGCTGACACAGTGTTAACAGAATTTGCTAACGCCTCCTTTAAGTTTAGCACACCACCGTATTTCTTACTAGAATTTTGAGGCACCCAATCTTCTTCTAAGCCCCATGTTTCCTTTTCGAATATAACCTGTATGTTAGGAACAGTCATACACGGCGAGTAGTTATGTTGATCGATAGCAGTTGCATAAACAAAAGGTTTAAATGTAGAACCTACTTGCCGCTTACCTTCTTTAACATGATCATATTTGAAGTAATGATGATCTATTCCACCTACCCAGGCTTTTATATAACCTGTATGTGGATCCATAGACATCATCCCTGTTTGAAGTAAATATTTATAGTGTAAAATGGAATCCATTGGAGACATTATTGTGTCGACTCCTCCATTCCAAGTAAACACATTCATTTTTGTTGGTGTATTAAATGCTGTGTTAATTTGATTCTCTGAAGCATTTGCAACACGCAATTTTCTATAACGTTCAGATCTTTTTAAAGAAGTTAGTAATATGGTATCTACTTGCCCTGGTCGTAACTCCATATCAAAAGGTGCGTTAGCGTATTCTTCACCATCTCCGTCCCAATGATTATAAAATTGATCTTGAAGAATAGGCATGTGTGTGGCAACAGCTTCTTCAGCATATTTCTGCATACGCGAATCAATTGTGGTATAAATTTTCAAACCGTCTGAATATAAATTATATGGTGTGCCATCAGGTTTTTTATTTTCTTGAAGCCAAGACTTCATATGTTTACGAAGGTATTCTCTAAAATAAGGTGCTAATCCATCATTATGATTTGTTCGCTTGAAGTCTAGTTCTATAGGGAGTGAGGATAAGGAGTCTAATGAGGACTTCGTTAATAAATTATTTCTATACATCTGACCCAAGACAACATTCCTCCTATTCATAGAGTTTTCTGGGAACCTCTTAGGATTATATAAAGAAGGGTTTTTTGCCATTCCTACCAATACAGCAGCTTGTTCAATATTTAAATTGGCTGGAGTTGTATTGTAATAAATTTTTGCGGCCGACTTTATTCCAACAGCTAAATATAAAAAGTCAAATTTGTTGAGGTACATTGTTACAATTTCATCTTTAGTAAAATTGCGCTCTAATCTTACTGAAATAACCCATTCCTTAAATTTTTGAGTGATTCTCTCAACAATATATTTTACCTTACTAAATATGCCCGTTCCTCTATCATAAGATATATCTGTAAAGAGCATTTTAGATAGTTGTTGCGTAAGAGTAGACCCTCCTCCTGCAGAATTTCCTGTTAAAGCTCCATAAACGGCTCTAGCAAGAGATTTCACATCAATACCAGAATGATTTCTGTAGCGCTCATCTTCTGTTGCAATAAGTGCATTAACTAAATGTGGAGATAATTCATTATATGTAACTGGAGATCTATTTTCATAAAAGAACTTACCTAAAAGTACGCCATCTGAAGCATATATTTCAGTGGCTAAATTTTGTTTGGGGTTTTCAAGTTCTTCGAAAGTGGGTAATGGTCCAAACCAACCCATTGAAGCACTCCATACGCCCAGAGTAATAGTAGCAATGGGCACTAAGATAGCCATCCAAAATAATCGTATAAACCATGTTATTAAGTTCTTTTTTATAGCCATTACTCGTGAGATTTCTCAATTCTAAAGCCTATATCTTCTATACCAGTTAATACGCTATCTCTCATCCCATGAACAAGAGAAAACTTGTACAGTCCTCTATCCATTGACTGTTTTGTTTTATACAAAAAAAGATGATGTTTTATCTCCCCCACTCCAGTTCCCAACCATCTACCCGAAGGTTCTGCCATCAAGTATTGGAGAGTGTCTATTGTTTCCTCGCCATTTGGATTTAATACGTTGGCGTATAAAAAAATATTAGCATATAAGTAGTCATTATTATGTCTAATGGCGATCAAAAAGTCATGGATATGTTCATTTTCGACCCCTGATACCTCAAAGGTAATAGTATCATTCAAGTGCCATCCTGTATTTGGAATAGGTTTGTAAGCATTATATACATACGGCTGCTGGCATGATATCATAAATAGCAGAGCCATAGTTGGTATAATTAGTCGTTGACGATATTCTATTTTTAAAATCTTAATTATTCTCATTAAAAATGTAACTATTTACGCTTATTTATCTGCTTTCTCTTAGATTCATTTTTTGGAGAGTTAGCTGATTTTGATTCGATATTTCTAGCCTTCTGTCGTGTTTTTTTATTGGGTCTTTTATTTGAACGCTTGGAAGACCTATTGTCAAAACGGGTAATACTATCTTGACCAACAACATTCTCATAATCATGCTTGGGAGATTCTTTCTGAGATGTTTCTATAAAAATCTCTAGAGAGTCCGGAAGTGTGTTTTGTTTGTTAAGGCTAACTATTTTCTGGACTTTATCTAAATTTAATTGAATAAAATTTGATGGCTCTGTATAATATGAATACCAAAGTTGTTTTTTAAAAACATCCATTTTCTGCATAAATGCATCACCTTTTTTTGTTTTTAATTTCACATTAGAACCAGGAAATGGTTTTAATGCTTCGACATACATGTCTAACTCATAATTTAGACAACACTTTAATTTTCCGCATTGTCCAGCTAATTTTTGAGGGTTTAACGATAATTGTTGATATCGAGCAGCACCGGTAGTAACAGATCTAAAATCATTTAACCAAGTACTACAACAAAGCTCTCTACCGCATGAGCCTATGCCTCCCATTAACTGGGCCTCTTGTCGAGTTCCAATTTGACGCATTTCGATGCGTACTTTGAATTCTTCAGCCATAACTTTTATGAGCTCTCTAAAATCTACTCTTCCATCAGATGTGTAGTAAAAAATAGCTTTGATGTTATCGCCTTGAAATTCTACATCCCCGATTTTCATATCGAGATCTAAATTAGATGCTATTTCACGGGCGCGGTACATAGTTTCCTTTTCTCTAGATCTTGCAGCCTCCCATGTCTCAATATCCTTTTCTGAAGCATGTCTGTATAATGTTTTTACAGTCTCACTTTCAATATCTACATCTTTCTTGCGCATCTGAAGACGAACAAGCTCTCCTTTTAAAGAAATGACGCCTATATCGTGACCTGGGCTGCTCTCTACAGCAACTGTGTCACCCATATGAATGTTAAGTTTATTTTTATTTTTATAAAAACCCTTTCTCCCGTTTTTGAAGCGTACCTCTAATATATCGAAGGGTTCTTGGCCGTTTGGCAAAGTCATGTTTGAAAGCCAATTAAACACAGGCATTTTCCCACAATTACCGGTACTACAAGCTCCTTTACTTTGGCATCCAGGGCTATTGGTTCTCGTTGTTGAACAATTCGTACACGCCATTTTTATTTTTTTTAGACTATACCGCCTGTTTTAATTTTTGATGAAGCAGTCTTGCAATTTTAAACGAAAGATCCAAAAATAAAATCTTTGGATTTGCATTTCGTTCGATGTGCAAATGCGCCATATTTAACTCTTCTATTATTTCTATGCAGTTATCTGCATGAATAAATGGTGAAAACTTGTCCATAGTAAAATCTTGATCTCCAACATTCATCTTCATCATTTGCCCTACACCATAATTTTTCAACAATGCATCGCGTACTGAGTTTGATGCAAAAAGCAAAAAATTCTTTTGTGATTCTCTACCTAATTTAGCTATCGTTTCACTCCATTGAACTAGTTTATCAATATCTTTAACTTTTAATGCACTAAAGCACAAACGCATCCACTGTATAAATCGCATCATATTTTCACCAGCACCTTCCGAGTACTTTGCCATATATAGTGCTTTACTGATGTCACCGTCAGAGATAGATGCAATCATCTTTGCTTCCGTTTTATCCACACCTTTCTGCTCTAAAAATACACTTACCTCAAATGATGAATACGAAGGAACCTTTAATAGCTGTGTTCTAGACAAGACTGTTGCCAACATGTTTTCATCACTTTCAGCCACCAATAAAAATAAAGTTTTAGAAGGTGGTTCCTCAATAATTTTTAGAAGCTTATTGGCAGCCTGAATATTCATTTTTTCTGGCATCCAAATGAGCATTATCTGTGTATCACTTTCATATGGTTTTAAACTTAAATCTTTAACCATATCAGCACTTTGATCTACAGAAATAATACCTTGCTTATTTTCAACTCCTATGTGCCTTAGCCATTCATACATAGAAAAATATGCATTATCGGTAAGCATACGTCGCCATTCAGACATAAATTTTTTACTAATTGGCTTCGTTTTAACGGATGTGGTTGTAGCGACAGGAAAAGCAAAGTGCATGTCTGGATGTGCAATGTTTTTGTGTTTTAAACAAGAAGGGCATACTCCACAGGAGTCGGATTCAAGAGGGGAGCTGCAGTGTATAAATTGAGACAAACATAAAGCAAGAGCCAAATTAGCAGATCCAGATGCGCCAAGAAATAGTTGCGCATGCGGAACCCGCTGATCCATAACAGACTGAACCAACAATTTTTTGATTTTATCGTGCCCGATGATTTCACTAAACAACATATCTCAAAGATACAATTTGCAACGAATATTTCTTCACTTGTGTCATATTTCTAGATCAACTAAATCAATATTTTAAATAATGTGATAGATGCCTTACATTAGCACGATGAAAACAATAGATCAGATTAACTTTAAAGGCTTAAAAGCCTTGATACGCGTAGACTTTAATGTACCATTAAATGACGATCTAGTCATCACTGACGATACTCGAATTAGCGCAGCGATACCAACTATAAATAAAGTAATTACGGATGGGGGATCAGTCATATTGATGTCTCATTTAGGCCGACCTAAAAATGGCCCCGAGAAAAAATTTTCTCTTCGATCTATCGTTAAAACATTATCTGATAAGCTAAACACAAAGGTGTTATTTATACCAGATTGTATAGGTGAAAATGTAAGAGAAGCTGCCGATAAATTAAAGATTGGAAAGGTTTTATTGTTAGAAAATTTACGTTTCTATCCAGAAGAAAAAGCCGGAGATATTGAATTTGCAAAACAACTAGCATCACTAGGAGATGTTTACATAAATGATGCATTTGGTACTGCGCATCGTGCCCATGCATCTACATCTAAAATAGCGGACTACTTTTTAGGCAACAAATGTTTTGGATATGTTATGGCAAACGAAATAAACAATCTTGAGAAGATATTAAATCAAGGAAAAAAGCCTATAACAGCAATTCTAGGTGGTGCAAAGGTGTCTTCAAAAATTACCATTATAAATAAATTAATGCACAAAGTTGATAAAATAATAATTGGGGGGGGGATGTCCTACACATTTGCTAAAGCGCTTGGAGGGTCTGTTGGTGCTTCTTTAGTTGAAGATGACAAGCTCGATATGGCTTTATCTATAATCGAGGATGCAAAAAAACATCATGTAGAATTATTTATTCCTGTAGACTCAATGAATGCAGATGCATTTTCTAATAATGCCAACACTTATGTAAGTGATATAAATTCGATTAAAGATGACTGGATGGGGTTAGATATCGGAAATAAATCTAAAAGTCTGTTTAGAAGTGTCATCATCAACTCTAAAACTATACTGTGGAATGGTCCAATGGGAGTTTTTGAGATGTCTGCTTTTTCTGAAGGCACAAAACATATAGCGCAGGCTATTGTTGATGCAACATCTGAAGGTGCATTCTCATTAGTTGGAGGTGGCGATTCAGTAGCGGCCATTAAAACTTTTAATATGCAAAATAATGTGAGTTATGTATCTACAGGAGGAGGAGCGATGCTTGAATATATAGAAGGAAAAGAACTCCCTGGAATAAGAGCAATTAAATGTTAATGAGGATTTCTTAGGGCAACTTTTAAAATAACAACATCAGACATAGATTCTACTAAAACAAGATGAGTGTTTTGGGGTATAGATGATAAAACTCCTATCATGTTCTATCCATTTGATAAATCAACTATTTGCTCATTGACGAAAGAGACATGAACATATAACTGCATTTGAGAATTGATCTTGTACTGATAAACTTCTTCAGTATTAAAGGTGGCTAACAAATTTAAATTTTTTAGATCAGACACATCTACAACTTTGTCCACATACCATAAAAGGAAAACTCATAAAGTGTAGTAAACAAATTGCTGATGCTCGCAGCCTAAATTTATAAGTTTTTATTCTTTTCTGGTAAGCTCTCATTGATTTGATGCTTTCGCTTAGTAAACTGAGCTACAATATTGGGATATAATTTTTGAGAGTGCTCTAACAAAGGCTTATAAATGAGTGAATGGTTTAATTGTTTCTCATTTATCAACTTAAACTGACTATTAAATGTATTGAAAAAGTGTAAAATAATAGTAATAATAAGCAATACCTTAACTCCTCCAAAAATAGCCCCAACCAATCTATTAACAAATCCTAAAGCAACCATTTTAACTAGATAAGTGAGTAACTTTCCTATTAAATTAATCCCTATAATAATCCCTATAAAGGTTAAGGCATAGGAGACCATCTCAAGATAACCCTGATCAATTTGAGACACTTTTTTTAACAGCTTAAAGGTGTGGCCAGATAAATGGCTTGCACCATAAATTGCTGCAATTAAAGCTATTAGTGATGTTAACTCTAGGATAAGTCCCTTTGTAAAGCCCTTATAGAATCCATAAAGTATTGGTGCCAACACGATATAATCGATATAATTCATAGGATAAAGTTACGTTGAGAAATCAAGATTCGAAAGAACATTGTAAATTTGCTGTAAATTATTAGACTATGAGAAACGAAGAATCAAAATTAAAATGGAATCGTTTGGTAGAATTTGTATCAAACGAGTTTGGCGACGGTGAGCAATTAGACCTACAAGCCATTCTATTTTTAATAGGAATTCAAGAGTTAGGAAAAGGGTATCAGGTGTTTTCTAAAGAAGAAAAAATGGATCTTTTACACGTTGCTATCTGTAGACTACTTAGTAATTATGGCTACTACGAATTGGAGGGCAGAGACAAGGATGGTTGGCCTCACTATAAAACAAACGAAAAACTTCCTGCATTAAAACCGGGCGAGCAAACTATTTTAATGAAAGAAGCGGCTATTTTATACTTCGAAGAAAGTGGTGTTATCTTCTAATTTTCGTAGACTACTATAGTTTTCAACACGTTTATATCTTCCTCTAATACTACAAGCCCCTCACCGTGATAATTATTTTTATCGGCGGTAACTTTTAGGATTGCCACATTATCAAATTCAAAATAAACTTTACCTAAATTATTAGTTTGCGCAGTGCGAAAAACAACATGAGGTTGGGTAGATTCAATAGATGTTTCGACTGTTACATCACTCATTGCTTCCCCATCAATATCTACTATGCTAATTTCTGTTGTATAGGTATGTGTAACTTCGCATGAGCTAGCGGAAAGCATAATAGCAAAAAGGGTCGCAACTAAGCCTAAACTACTGTAAATTTTACGTTTCATATGTCCTTTATATTTAGTAATATTGTCTGCTTGCAAAAGACAAATATACAAATTTTCATTCACGATATTCATCGTATTGAAATAAAGCAAAACATATGCTTAATAAAATCAAAGAGCACATTGCTATCGTAGAAAAATTCGAGGCTGACGCTATAGCAGACGTTGAAAAATTTAGAATAGAATATCTAGGTAAAAAAGGAATTCTAAACGATTTATTTTCGTCATTTAAAGAGGTGCCAAAGGAAGAAAAAAAAGCGTTTGGGCAGTCTATAAATGAACTAAAAAACAAATGCTTAGAAAAAGTAAATTCTCTTAAGGAAGCAATAGAATCTCAAACAGAAAACAAACCTTCAGGCACTGATTTAACTATGAGTGCTGAACCAATGAGGTTAGGCTCAAGACACCCTTTATCTATTGTTAAAAATGAGATTGTTACTATTTTTTCACGCTTAGGCTTTACCATATCTGAAGGTCCTGAAATAGAAGACGATTGGCATAACTTTAGCGCACTAAATCTGCCAGAAGAGCATCCTGCTAGGGATATGCAAGACACATTTTTTATCCAAAGAAATCCGGATTATCTTCTCAGAACACACACCTCTTCTGTGCAAGTGAGATATATGGAACAAAATACGCCACCAATAAGGACTATTTCTCCAGGTCGTGTTTTTAGAAATGAAGCTATTTCTGCTCGAGCGCATTGTATTTTTCATCAAATTGAAGGTTTATACATTGACGAAAACGTATCATTTGCTGATCTAAAGCAAACACTTCTTCATTTTGCAAAGGAATTTTTCGGTGCTGAAACACAAATTAGATTACGCCCATCCTATTTCCCATTTACAGAACCAAGTGCCGAAGTGGATATTTCATGTAATATTTGCAAAGGTGAAGGGTGTAATATCTGTAAATATACTGGTTGGGTTGAAATCTTAGGCTGTGGTATGGTTGATCCAAACGTTTTGGATAATTGCAATATTGACTCTAAAAAATATTCTGGATTTGCGTTTGGTATGGGCTTGGAGAGAATAACAATGCTTAAATATCAAGTGAAAGACTTACGACTATTTTTTGAAAATGACATCCGTTTTCTAGAGCAATTCACAAAAGCATAAAGAGCTTATCATTTGGATTTTATGCCAATTGAAAGTCCAATTGTTTCTTTACTAAGTCTACTTGTTTTACCCTAATACGAACTAAATCTCCTAATTGGAATTTGTTTCCTGTTGACCTACCAACTAATGTAAAGGTAGATTTGTCTAGATCATAATGATCGTCTCTTAAATCTCTCATCGAAACAAGCCCTTCACACAAACTATCAATAAGTTCTACAAAAATACCATATTCAGTAACACCAGATATTAACCCGTCAAATTGATGACCTTCTTTACCTAATAGGTATTTTACTTGCATATATTTGATAGATGAACGCTCTGCCTCTGTAGCCAATTTCTCCATACCAGAAGCATGTTGACATTGTTCTTCAATCTGCGCTTTGTCTTCTACCTTTCCACCATCTAGATAGGTCTGTAATAATCGGTGAACCATCACATCTGGCCATCGTCTTATAGGAGAAGTAAAATGCGAATAGTAATCGAACCCCAAGCCGTAATGTCCAATATTTTCGGTGGTGTATTTGGCTTTACTCATAGTTCTAATAGCTAGAAGCTCTACCATATTCTCTTCTTTTTTTCCCGAAACATCTGCTAGTATCCTATTCATAGATTTTGCTATTTCTGGTGGTGACTGTGATGTCATTTTATGCCCAAATTGTTCTACGAATGTGGAGAAGTTGCTCAACTTTTCTGGATCAGGAACATCGTGTATCCTGTACACAAAAGGTTTTTTGGTGGGTAATCCATTTTGCTTTTTACCTATAAAGGCTGCCACGCTTTTATTGGCAAGAAGCATAAACTCTTCAATAAGCTTGTTAGCGTCCTTGGCATGCTTAAAATAAACTCCATGTGGATTGTTATCTTTATCGAGCTTAAACTTTACTTCAACTCTGTCAAAAGTAATTGCACCATTTTGAATTCTACTTCGACGCATCTTCTTAGCCATATTATTCATCAAACTTAGAGACTCCGCGTATGGGCCATTGTTAGTTTCTATTACTTCTTGCGCCTCTTCGTAGGTAAATCTATGATTTGAATAGATAACTGTTCTACCAAACCATTCATCTAGAACTTTTGCTTTTTCATCAATAATAAATACGGCAGAAAAACATAACTTTTCCTCTTCTGGGCGAAGAGAGCAGACTTTATTGGATAATTTTTCAGGTAACATTGGAATTACCCTATCAACTAGATATACTGATGTTCCCCTTTCATAAGCTTCATCATTTAATGGCGTACCTTCCTTCACATAGTAAGAAACATCAGCAATGTGAACTCCGATCTCCCACCCTCTTTCTACTTTTTGTATCGATAAAGCATCATCAAAATCTTTTGCATCATGAGGGTCAATGGTAAAGGTTGGAACAGACCTCATATCTCTTCTTTTTGCAATTTCTTTTGGACTAATTTCTTCTTCTATAGCAGCAACGTAGGTGTCAACATCTTTTGGGAATTGATAGGGCAAGCCATATTCAGATAAAATAGCATGAATTTCAGCATGATGTTCACCAGCTACACCAATGATTTTTTTCACTCGTGCAAAAGGACTTTTAGCCCGCTTGGGCCAGTCTAACATTTCTACAAGTACCTTATCACCGTCTTTGGCTCCATTGACTTTGTCTGCTGGAATGTAAAAATCAGTTCCTACTTTACTGTTATCTGGTGTCAAAAAACAATGTCTTTTGTCCATACGTATATTCCCTACATAAGTAGTTCGTTGTCTTTCAACTATACCAACAACACGAGCCTCTGGGTTTTTACCTTTATAGCTTCCTGTCAAAATAACTTTTACCAAGTCTCCTCCAAGTGTTTTACCTGCATTCTTTTGAGAAATATAAGCATCCACTTCAAGAGAATCACATATGAAATAAGCAGCTCCAGAAGGACGTTTATCCAGTCTCCCAGTCAGAGTCTCTTCTGTTTGACTAAGACCATACCGGCCGTGTTCAAATTCCTTAACACGTTTTTCTGCCAACAAATTCTTTAGCAAAAATTTAACCTGACTCTTGGTAATCTTATCTTTAACCCCTAGCTCTCTACATAACAATTTGTAACTTATAGGCTTGGTAGACGATTGACAAATTAATACAATCCGTTCTTTCAAGGCAGATAAATTGGAGGAGGTTTTTGATCTTGACTTTTTTCTCATCGACTGTAAAAGTAATCAAATTGAATGAACTTGTGGTTGTGCCGACATAATAACTATGAGATTATAGACACAGTTAATTTATATTATATATGTATATTTGACACACTATTTAGTCCTTGAAAGTTCTAAGTTAATTTAATACAGAATTTATCACTTTATCACGCAAAATTATGAAGAAAATTATCGCATTATTTGTTGGCCTTATGGCTACAGTACATACTAGCTCTGCCCAAAATTGGTGCGGATCTGTTGAACAAAGAAATGAAATGTATGCCGACAGACCAGAAGATGCAGTAAGGCTTAAAGCAAGATTCGAAGCATTTAATAAGCATGTAAAAGAGAGTAAAACTAATGTGAATAACAGCTTTGTAATTCCAGTAGTGTTTCACGTTATACATGAAGGTGGAGAAGAAAATGTTTCTTTGGCTCAAATTGAAGATCAAATCAGAGTAATCAACGAAGATTTTGCACGACTAAATCCGGATACTGCTAATACTCCTTCTGTATTCGCTGCCTATGCAGGTGTTGCAAATATCGAGTTTCGACTGGCAAAAATAGATCCTGATGGAAATTGCACCCAAGGTGTTACCAGAACCTATTCTAGCCTTACCAATGAAGCCAGAAATAACGTTAAAGAACTTGTTCAGTGGAACCCTTATAAATACTTAAATGTTTGGGTTGTAAAATCAATAGAGAACTTCTCTGTAGATGGTGGAATGGTGTTGGGTTTTGCTCAATTTCCTGACCAATTATGGGAAGATACAGATACTGATGGAATAGTTTTAAGACATGATTATTGTGGGTCTATAGAATCTGCCAATGGTGCTGTCGGAAGAACGCTAACCCATGAAGTGGGTCATTGGCTAAATCTAATTCACATATGGGGAGATCAAGATTGTGGTGATGACAATGTTGACGATACACCTACATCACAAGAGCCTAACTATGGGGTGTGTGATATGAATGGTGATGCCAACGGAGGAGCGTTCCCTTATCATGTACAGACTTGCTCTGCATCTCCAGGGCAAACTATTCCTCAAGGAAATGGAGAAATGTTTATGAATTACATGGACTATTCTGACGATCAATGCATGAACATGTTTACCATTGGACAAATTGAGCGTATGCATAATGCAATAAACACATATAGGTCTGTTCTTGTTAGCCAGGCAAATCTTGAAGAAACTGGAACAAATGAAGGCTATGAAGACCTAAATTGCCAACCTATAGCACATTTTGCAACTAATGAAACTATAGGATGTAGTGGTTCAGAATTTAGCTTTAATGACCTTTCTTATAATACCGATTTAGAACTTACATACCAGTGGGAATTTGAGAATGGCTCACCATCGACGTCTACAGAACAAAACCCTATTGTCTCTTTCGACGAAGAAGGAGAATGGGATGTTTCACTTACTGTAACAAGTCCAGATGGAACCTCTTCATCGACCATCTCAAATCATATTATGACTACTGATTTTGTGTCCGGTGCAATAACTCCATACTTTGAAACGTTTGAATCGAGTTCATTCCCTATCAATACTAATGATGAGCTTGACTGGACCATAGATGCACCTACGAATTCAATTAGTTGGCAAAGAACCACTGCGGCTTCAAGCCCTGATGTTAGTCCTATAACTGTAAATGGTACTAATTCAGCTTCTATACGAATTAGAACAACTGATTTTGACAGTAATGATGAGATTCACACATTAACGTCGCCTAGTATTGATCTTAGTAATATATCAAACGGTCAGTCTATACGTGCCTACTTTGACATTGCATACGCTAAAAAGACACTGGCTACAAATGATAATCTTTCAATTTATATTTCTAATGACTGCGGAAGAATTTGGTCTAAAAGAGCTGATTTAGATTCTGACGAATTATCTACTATTGGCACATCTACAAGTTTATTTGATTTTGTTCCAGAAAATGATGAATGGTCTGAGGAAAATGTAAATCTAAATTCATACAGAGGTAATGAAAATGTTAGAATTAAATTTGAATTTTCTGGGTCTAATGGTAATTGGTTGTATATAGATAACTTTGTAATCTGTAAGATAACTGATTTAAATATAGACGAATCACAACAAGTGGGTATTGATATCTATCCAAATCCTTCAAAAGGAGACGCAACAATCGATTTATATCTTAATGAAGATTCTGACGTTAAGTTGTCACTTCAAAATATGATTGGTTCTATGATTTTTGACAAAACTTTGCCACTGACAACAGGAACTAACAAACTCCATTTATCAGAACTTCACGGTAATATTAAATCTGGGGTATATACTTTAAGTATTGAAGTAGACAACCACCGAATAATTGAAAAGATAGTAGTTTCAGAATAAGCCTATTTAATAAGCACAAAAAACCGCCTCAATTGGGCGGTTTTTTTGTGACCGATTGAAATTAACTATGAACCTATCATCAAAATATCAATACTTAAATTCTTAATATCTCATTTGAAAAATGAATACCAACTTAAGAAACTCCTAATTTCGGGGCATTCCTTTTTCAGAGAAAATATTCTTTTTTCAATAATACTATATACTGAGTTTTTTTATCAGTAAGAATCGACGTCTGAAAAATACTGCCATTTTGTAATTGTACACGAGTCTGACAACTAAAAAGTAAGCAAATAAAGTGACAAAAACTTAAGGTTTCATAATTAGGGAGGTATAGTGTATGTGTATAAATATACATTAAAATATGAACTATACCTTTGGTAGTCTTTTATGAGTCGTTTAGATGCATTATCTGATCCTTTAAACGAACAATTACCATTGAAATAATTCGCTTGTTATATAAAGACTCATTTAAGGTATAGAATTTATATTCTTCTTTACTAAAAAGCGCTATAACAGTGCCAATATACAATGTTTTTAATTTTTGATCTCTTTGTATTGATTGTTGAATATAGTTCTTCTTTTCAATAAGTGAGAGTTCAAAAAACAATGATTTATGACGTTTGGCGTAATGTATAAAAAGAACCAAAATTAAATTATTTTGGAATTTAAGAATGGGCCTAAGAATGGTGTTTTGAAATTGCTCTTGTTCTAATGAATTTTTGGAGGCTGTAGATACTGGAGCCTGCTTCCGTAAATCTAATAATAGTTGTGAACGATCCATTAAATGGGCTTTGAATAAAACTATGAAAAATAACTAATTTTTAATCTTGTATTAAAATGGGTTTGTGGCCCATACAGACAATTCATTTACAAACCCTTTATCATTCATTTCTAAAATAGACACAATAGAATGCGCTATTTCATGAGGTGATAATTTATTGTCAAGCTCTTCAGGTTCAATACTATTCGTATTATAAAAAGCGGTCGTAACTTCACTTGGATTGAGTTGATATACTCTTATGTTATAAGGTCTTAACTCCGCTTGCCAACATTGGCTCAATGCTCGAACCGCAAACTTAGATGCTGCATATACGCTTCCATTTTTAAAGCCTTTTAAACTTGCTGTAGAGCCAATATTAATAATGTTTCCTTTGTTTTGAGCTTTCATTATTGGGACTATCTCCTTTGTAAAAAGTGCTAAACCAAATACATTGGTATTAAACTGCCTTTGAAAATCTGATAAGCTAACTTCTTCTATTGGCTTAAAAGTTCCTATTCCCGCATTATTAATGATTACGTCTACCTGCCCACCCAGCAATTCAATACATTTTTTTGAATTACTAGATATATTATCTAAATCTGCTATGTCAAATACCACCCACTTAGCCTTACAGTAGTCTGCAGCAATACGCAATCGTTCTTCCGAGCGACCTGTTATAACAACTTCAGCCCCTTTTAAAACAAGTGCTTTTGCGGTTTGCTTCCCTATTCCTAGACTACCGCCAGTGACTATTATTTTTTTTCCTGCTAAATTCATTTTATTAATGGGCTTAGTTATAATAAACGTACTTGATATGTTCGAGTCCAAGTACCCGACTTGCCTGGTTTAACATTCAGTTCTATATACATCTCGGGGCTAATAACATGTTGCCTTCCCCAAATATTTATTGAACATGTTGGTTTGTTAACACGCTCACTAATACTAATTTTTTCTTTAAGATGTTTTAATTCCCAACTGCTCTTAGATAGTTTATTCATAGCTAAATTACGCATAAAAAAATCATTTTCAGGGCGGGAATTAAAGCAGATTTCGTTGTCCTTAAAAATTAGCGTTTGTTCAGGGTTCAAATCGTCATCTAGTGACTCTTTACGGACATTAAAAGGAAACTTAACTCGATAATTATCATCTATATTTTGATAATTAATAGCCAAAAAATTATGAGTATACTCTCGAGTTATTATAGACCTTCTACCTGTATTTTGAAGGTCGTAATGAATGGAAAAAGATGTATCATTTAATATAATGTGTTTTCGCAATTCATAGGCATATCCATTTATCTCATCAGATATACAATGAAGCTCTACAGTATTATTCTTTACCTGACTGTAAAAAGTTGCAGGCTTTACAAGATATTTGTGATTAAAATGATAGTGATTTTGTTCTTTTTTAAGAAGACCTATTCCAATTTTGTGAAACCAATTGCCAATTTTAGTTTCTTGGAATCCAATAGGCATGTCTATGTCAAATTCATTGTATAACCCTTGACCGTGACATTCGTTTAAAAAGTGATGATTATGTTCTTTTGATCCTAGCGAAATTCCTTTATATGTTAGGTTAGTAATCTTTCCAGTCCAGTCGAAACGAGAAAAATTATACTGTTCTTCAGGTTTATCTATATAAATTTCGAAATTTTTATTCTTGAGTATGAAAGGCATGCGCCAGTAGATTAGAATATAATTATGGAAATGAGTCTTTGAAAGACTCATTATTGTGTTATTTCTCTTCTTTAAAATCTAATGATACTGAGTTTACACAATACCTTAAGCCAGTTTGTGTAGGCCCATCATCAAAAACATGCCCAAGATGTCCGTCACAATTGGCGCATACTATTTCTATTCGGATCATACCATGTGAAAGATCTTTATGAGTGTGTACAGCACCATCTATAAAGGCGTCAAATGATGGCCAACCACAATTTGACTTAAATTTAGAACTTGATTTAAAAAGCTTTGCTTTACAACCTTTACAAACATAAACACCATCTTCAAAGTGTAAATTATACACTCCTGAAAAGGGAGGCTCTGTTCCTTTTTCTCTGAGGACATGATAGCTCTCTGGGCTTAGAATTTCTTTCCAATCTCTATCTTTTTTCACTGTATCATTTGATTTAGGTTTCTCTTGTGCCAAAACTATTGTGGATAAAGTAAATAGACACAGGTATAATAAATGTTTCATTATACAAAAATAGGTAAAAGTTTAACGATATAAGTTTAGTATCTGCAGCAAGTGAATATTAGAATTCTTGTCATAGCTTAGGGAATTATGAGAAAATAATTTCTCTTCCGTTAAACTAAACAGGTTAGTGTCAAGTAGTAAACAATAGTATCATGTGGTGTTGTCTAAATTAGTATCACAATATTCAACTAAGATGTTTAAACTAACTGGCTCCTTTGCTTGTTAATAACTTTCCATTTTAAAACTAATGGTGTATTATTCTGTAATAACTATGGTAGGGCAAAATTGAAAATTCGTAACCTCCTGACTTAGTTTTATTTGATAGCCAACCGAATAGTCTAAAGTTCCTATTCCATTAAAATTCCAATCTGGCAAATAAGCGCTTCCATAAGAATCTTTAACAATAACAACATGATCTACAATAGGTTCAAAAGCAGAAATCACATTTTGAGATTCCAAACAAGTAAAACCAAATAACGACCAACCCTGAGGAAGAAGTAAGGGAATATTTATAAGCTCTAAATTAGAACAATCTACATTTAGGTACTCACAACTGTCATCATCTGCGGTTGCCAAATAATTGTAGTTACTGGCAAGAGGGTCTGTACAGCCATATATTACGCCATCATAATAGTCGGCATTAGAGAGTTCAATAATTTCGTTTGGTGGCTGACTTGGCCATGTATTACCATTGGTAGCCAAGTATATTTTACCATCGTCGCTAACACAAATATCTCTTAATCTGCCCCACTCATAATTGAAAAACTCCGTTTGGTTAACTACTTCTAATCCGTCTTGGGAAAATTCAAAACGAACCAACATTTTATTTTTTAACACTGTCATTAATAGGGTGTTCTGAAACTCAGGGATGGCCGGATGGTCATACCAAATAATATCTGAAGGTGCAATGGTAGGCGTCCAGTTTACTATAGGCTCTACTACGTTGTATTCCTCACAAAAGTTAGTTTCTGTGGGCTCATCACAAAAACCTTGAACATTAGGCCAACCATAATTTCTACCTGGTATTAAAATATTGAGTTCGTCATCATTTGTAGGGCCATGCTCAGAGCTATAAATAATTGCATTAGGCGCCAATTCTAGCCCTTGTGCGTTTCGGTGTCCCCAAGACCAAACGTATGAATCTGGAATAGGATTATTGGCTGGGACACCTCCAAAATTAGCTTCAGAAATATCCATTCTTAGTATTTTACCTGTCAGCTCATCAACATTTTGTGAGGCTGGTTGGTCTTGGGCATCACCAGTAGAAATCAAAATGGTATAATCGTCTAATGCTAATATTCTACTTCCGATATGTGTGGTATAACCATTAATATTATCTAATAAAATCTGCTCATTCTCTAACACACCTAAATCGGTATTGTAAGTATATGCGGATAATCGTTCTTTTATTTGGTTGTTAAGCACATAAGTGTAAGTGATAAATAGTAGATGTGTTTCAGCAAAGTCTGGATGAAATTCCATCCCAAGTAAACCAGCTTCATTATTTCCTGAGTATACGGTGCTTTGTATGTCTAAAATAACATTTTTGTCGCCAGTCTCTACATTCACCCTACTTATTATTCCTGGCCGCTCTGTCATCCATATAAAGTCATCATAACCCCACTTAATTTCCCAAGGTATGTTAAGGTTACCAATTACTTCTCGCTCTGTTAAGATGGTATTTCCAACAGTCACTTGAGCATGTAGGTTTATAGTTGCGCTAAAAAAGACAAATATGAAAATAGATCTCGTGATATTTAATAGGATTGAATTCATGTATTGTTTGCTGGTTGATACTTCTATCAAATATAGTAAGTTAAACCCAATAACACATCATTTGATGCACTTGTACCAATATTTAGTTGGTACATGAGCTTGCTTTTAATCTATTGATTGCTTAAAGTATTATTTTATGGAGTTTGTACAGCATTTTTTATTGTTACACATACAAGAATGAGGGTTATAAATACGTAAGCCGTATAAAACAATTGCTACAATATATATCAAACGCAACTTAGTTACGTCATATGTTGAAATCTAAAAGCCGTTTTGTCAAGCTCAGCTTAAATTCGAATGGAAAAAAGATCAAAGCGGGTTTTAATGAAAAGTAAACCAGCTATGGGTTAAGAATTACAGTCTGGCTCTTTTGAGCAATTGAAAATGTAAGATTATGCGAATGTGACCCATGTTCAATTAATACAATATTTGCCTGATCTGGAAGAAGATCTGTAAAAATGGTATTTTCGACATACAAAGACTCTATCATTCCGCCTTGGTTGCAATTAGGTATTTCAAGGTACACATATAGGTTGTGTAGGTCAGCACTTACTTCTTTACCAACCCATTCATATGGTGTAAAGCGATTGTTCGGGGAAAGAATAAATCGTTGACGAAAATAATTTTCTATGAGTGAATCTACATTTGGGGTTTCAGCAACTGTACCTATATTAATTTTTTTATCCGTCTGATCTTCCAATGCTAGTTCAAGATCTTCTAGAGCTACATTTATTGTAATTTCAACGCTCTCTTTGTGAGCGTTATAATAAATTGTGCTGTGTGTAACATGATATTCATGAGTCGAGACAAAAAGAGAGAATAAAATTACCAGTACCTGCGACATAACTTAGTCGTTTTGATTGGCTTTTTGTTCACGACTTTTTTCATTTGCTCTTATGGCTCTTTGCATTGGGTTTTCGCGCTGTCTTCTATTGTCTTTATAGAGTTGGAACCTTGTAGGTTCTTTTCTCGCAGGCCAATAGTTATTGTTACGATCTACATCCGCCGTTTCTAAGAATGGATCTAGGGTGATACGGCTAACTTCATTCTCAAAAACAAAGACTTTACTTACTTGTTCGTTATTTCTTTTCCAAATTTCAGCAGGTATTCTAATAATTTCTTTTGCACCATCAATAAATTCAAACTCCAATAGTATAGGCATCACTAGTCCACCTAGGTTTGAAAATTGGAGCTCGTAGTAATTGTTGTTGGATTGTAATAGTTCTACCTCTCTCTCATCTAAACTTGCTATGTAGTTGGCAAATTCTTCTTTGTCAAGAATAGTCGTCTGGAACGGATCGTAGGTAGTGTAAAAATCTATAGAAGCCTCGTCAGTCTCGTCTATTGTTTCTGGAATAGAGGTTTGATTCTTTATATCTGTAATATACGTATTGTTTTTTTCTTGGTTGAACTTGGCAATCGGATTTTCTATTTCTGGGTTTCCTGTATTTATTTTAAACCATTTTACGTGGTCTAAAGCAATGTCTACATGATCGTTAGTATAAAACCAGCCACGCCAAAACCAATCAAGATCTACAGCGCTAGCATCTTCCATGGTTCTAAAGAAATCAGCAGGTGTAGGGTGCTTAAATGCCCATCTTTCGCTGTAGGTTTTAAAGGCATAATCGAAGAGCTCTCTACCCATTATGGTTTCTCTTAAGATGTTTAATGCTGTTGCTGGCTTGCCATATGCGTTATTTCCAAATTGCAAAACAGATTCTGAATTGGTCATAATAGGAACTATACCACTTTTATCGCCTTTCATATAGTCTACAATATTTTGGGCTGGACCTCTTCGTGATGGGTAATTTCGTTCAAATTCTTGCTCGGTGAGGTACTGTACAAAAGTATTCAGTCCTTCGTCCATCCAAGTCCATTGACGTTCATCAGAATTGATAATCATCGGGAAAAAGTTGTGTCCAACTTCATGGATAATTACGCCAATCATACCGTATTTTGTTCTTTTGGAGTAGGTGCCATCTTTTTCTGGCCTACCAAAATTAAAGCAGATCATTGGATATTCCATTCCAATAGATTTAGCGTGAATGGAAGTTGCTTGTGGGTAAATATAATCGATGGTGTATTTAGAATACGTTTTAAGGGTTTGAGCAACTGCTCTAGTAGAATATTGCTCCCAAAGAGGGTTTCCTTCTTTAGGGTAGTAGCTATATGCCATTACTGTTTTACCGGAAATATCAACGGCCATAGCATCCCAAATGAATTTTCTAGAACTCGCCCAGCCAAAGTCGCGTACATTTTCGGCCTCAAATTGCCATGTTTTTTTGAAAGTACTTTTTTCTTTTTCATTTTGCTCTGCCTCCTCTTGGGTAACAATAATTACTGGCTCGGTAAAATTCTCTTTTGCCTTTTCCCACCGTTTCATATGTGTTTTGCTAAGCACAGCAGAAGCATTTTTTAACTCTCCAGTTGCAGAAACAATATGATCGGCAGGAACAGTAATGTTCACTTTATAATCTCCAAAAGGAAGGGAGAATTCTCCTCTACCAAGAAATTGTTTGTTTTGCCAACCTTCCACCTCATTGTAAACAGCCATTCTTGGGAAAAACTGAGCAATGGTATAAATAGCATTACCTTCTTCTTCGAAGTATTCATAGCCACTTCTTCCGCCAATTTTCATCCGATCATTTATATTATAAGCGTACTTTATTTTAAAAGTAAAAGACTGCCCTTTTTTTAATGGCTTAGGAGGCTCAATACGCATCATGGTTCCATTTACAGTAAAAGGAAGATCTTTTCCATTTGCATCGGTAATAAGTTCTAATTTAAATCCTCCATCAAAATCCATACGATCATGCATTCTCTTTAATGAGCCAAAGCTCATATTGTCATTCATACTATTAGTAGAAGTCAATTGGCTGTGAGAGTTTTTTGCACGTACATTTTGGTCTAACTGAACCCATAAATAGTTTAATACATCAGGGGAGTTGTTGGTGTATGTAATGGTTTCATCTCCTTTGATGGTATGATTTACCTCATCCAATTCCACATTGATTATATAGTCTGCTTTTTGTTGGTAATACTCATGACCTGGTGCACCACTAGCCGTTCTATACACATTTGGTGTGGGTAGCTCTTCGTGAAGTTGCTTGAATTTGCTTGTATTGGTATTTTCTTGTGCGCTAACAGAAAAAAAGCAAAATAAAAAACCCCATCTCAAGAGAGATAATAGTGAGTATGCTTGCAAAAGTTGACCTACATTTTTCATTGAAATTATTTTAGTGCTACAAAGATAAGAAATTAGGTTATTTATTTTTGAAAAATAACATGACCTATAAGGCTCTCCCTGGTCATGTTAAGTTAACTTTAAATTTAAACCAGATTTCAATTTGTTCTGCATCTATTTAATATAAACGTAATTTATCATTAACAATAAGTTTTTATAAAATAGCTTTTTTTGTAAAAAATGTATTATGAAAAAAGTATTATTCATTTCAGACAAGCCTGAATACATTGAACCACATATATTTTATTTAAAAAAAAGAGGGTTTCATATAGCTCACATTACAAAATTCAATTCTGAAGAAATCTATGATTATGTTAGTAATAGTCATGTTATAGTTAGTGAGACTTTTATTGATGGGAATGATTTAGGTTCTTTTCTACCGAAATACAATACGCTAGAAAAAAAACCAATTCTAATTGGTCTATGCAATAGTACTTATTCTTATGAAGCTTTATATGCTTTAAAAACAGGGGCTAGTTTTGTTTTTAACTATAATAAATCATCGAAATATTTATTGGCTCAAATTGAAGCTTTAGTTAGGTTGTCTGAAGATTTTACAAATTTATTTTCAGATGCAAATATGAATAACCTAACAACAAGTTAACATGATTATGACCCGTTCATAATAAACAATAAAAATTTATCAATATGAAAATATTAGTTGTTGATGATGAAAATGATATTAGAGCAATTTTAGATTATAATCTAAAATTAAACGGATTTGATGTTAAATGTGCGAAAAATGCAGAAGTAGCACTTGAATTAAATGAAACATTTTTACCAACAATAGTTATTTTAGATATCATGATGGACGGCATTGATGGTATTGAACTTTGCAAAAAACTTAGAAAAATAAATCCCTCTATTTATATATTAATGTTATCTGCATCATCCGATGATTACACCAAAATAAAATCATACGAGGCAGGATGTGACGATTTTGTAGGAAAGCCTATAAAAATGAAATTGTTAATTAATAAAATTAAGGCTATTCAATCTAGATTGAGTAAAACTACAGAATTAGTAGAGTATGCTTCAAACTATAATTATAATTCAAACCCAACACCTAACTCAATTATTGAGATTAATGACATTAGAATAGATTTAGATTCTTATGTGGTTCATGTTGGCGACAAGAAATGTGAATTACCTAAAAAACAGTTTGAGCTTCTGGTAATGTTAGCTAAAAAACCAAATAAAGTGTTTACCAGAGAAAAAATATATAATCAAATTTGGGGTGATAGTGTTGTTGGTGAGAGAACTTTAGATGTTTACATTACTAGACTTCGAAACAAGCTGGGAGTAAACTTCATAAAATCCATCAAAGGTGTTGGCTACAAATTAGTTGAAACAAATAACTAAACTAATAAAGGCATAATTTAATTATGCCATTATTAGTTTAGCTTCAGTTATTATTTCAAATAATCTTAATCAACTATTAACTTTAATCTCACTGACTGCTCTTCAAGGATAACTTTTAAATAGTATATGCCTTTATTTAAAGTATTTGTTTCAATAGTTGTTTTTTCCATATTTACGTTTTTCCCTAAAACATATTGCCCTAAAGAATTATACAAATCAAACTGTCGAATAAGTCGGGTAGAAGAAATAGTAACTGTACTATTTCTTACAGGGTTTGGGAAAATTTTTACCATATCAACAATTTCACTATTAGATAGATCCTCTAAAAGATATTCATCAGAATAAGTACATCCATTTTCATCACTGACAGACACGGTAAAATTTCCGTTTATAACAGGAATATATGAGTTTGAAGTACTTGGCAATATAAAGTCTTCAACTTGCCAAGTATACTGAGGGTTTACTGCAGTAGTAAACACATTAAAACTTTGACTATTTATATCGAAGCTTAACAAAACATCGAAACTATAACAAGATTCATCATCAGTATTTGCAGTTTCATCATAATTACAAGCGTTAGCATCGGTACATCCGTATATGAAATCTTGGCAATAATTAGTATTTATAGTTGCAAGAGGGTTGAAATTAAATGCACTTTCATCCATACAACCTATTTGATTTTCTGAGTTATATACTGCAGAAACAAAATTTATACTATTAGCTGTAAACTGATTTGTACCGACAGAATAATCTAATACGATTTGGTAGCTAAGCATGGTGCTTTCATCTTGAATAACCCAAAAAATTTCTTGTCCATCTTGAATCCCGTCAATAAATAAGGTTGATTCATCATCACCACTCAATGTAATGGCCAAGTCTTCATTTCCTGTATATGTTGCGTAACCTGCACAAATAACTGAGTCTTCACTGTGATAAAAACCTCCTATTATATCCCCTATATCAAGTCCATTTGGTAAAAATGGAAAATCTAAAGAGTTAATTTGGAAATTGTAAACTGACTGTTCGCTTGATAAATTACTTTCGAAAAGTAAATTAAATGAATACAAACAACTACTATCATCCTGATTTACATTTGGATTATAATTAAATGCATCAATACTTGAACAACCTGAAACTACTATATTCTGACACGAGTTATCATTTTCTGTTGCCAATGGATTAAACTCAATAAATGTAGAATCAGTACAACCAAAAACCTCATCAATATCACATACATCATCTTCATCTATATCAATACAGTTGCCATCACAATCAAAATTTGTCTCGGCGTAAACACATGAGTTATCGTCCTCTGTAGCACCTATTAGAAAGTTACAAGCTAATTCATCAGTGCATCCCTCTGTTTCATCGATGTCGCATATACCATCTTGATCCAGGTCAATACAATTATTAAAACAGTCATATCCAAAGTTTGCATATTCGCATGGAATTTCATCACTCTCAATTTCTGCTTCTGGATTGTAATTACAAGCTTCTTGATCAGTACAACCATATATTGGAGCTGTGAAATTAAGATTTGAAACAACATTAATAGTGTTTGCTGACCATACATTAGATCCTGTTGTTAAGGCTATGGTTCCATTCATAACAATATTTTCTTCCATATCAAGCGATATCCAATGAATAGTTTCTCCTGATGAAAAACCGTCCTTTTCAGGTGTAAATGAATCATCCCCAAAAAGTGAGATTGAAAATGATGAATTTCCATTTAAATCTGCGATACCCCCGCATTTTAATTGGTTATTATCATCCATATAAAATGCCCCTATACGAAGACTAAAATCACTTATGACTTCTTGATCTATTGATATAGTAGAGGCTTGAAAAAAATAGGTTGCATTTTGGTCAGTGTTAATCTCAATTTCATTTTCAGGCCAGTAGAGGTCTTGAGCAAGTAATGGAGTTGAAAATAAAAACAGAATAAATAATTTTCGTAGCATAATTTTGTTTTAGTTTAAATTTTGTTTTTACAATAAAGGTAGGCCACTCTTTAAAGAGTAGCCTACCAATTTAATTAAGTAAAAATGTATTACTTTATTATTTTTTCTAAAGTACCATCCTCATAAATGTAGAATAATACACCTTTAGAAGTTTCATAATTCGAAGTAATATCTTGTCCTAATACATTGATTACTTTAACCAATACTCTCTCTGAAGCATTAAGCTCTGTAATCGCATTATTAGTTTCAATAGTAGAAGCTATGCTAATACCATCTACTTGGTAAGAAGAAGAACCTTCAATCCATTTCGCAACTGTAAAGTCACTAACTTTATTTGTGTTCCAAACTTTAAATGAAACTGGTTCTGAGGCAAGCATACCATCTTTGGATGTTGTTGTTGCATCATCTCCCCATACAGTAACAACTGTTACAGGACTAGAGTAAATTGCAGAACCAACCATGTTACCATTTTTATCAAACGCTGCAATCTCTGCGCCTTCTGTTGGAAGGACATCCCAAGCACCATCTTCAATCACAACAGTCATGTTGTTATCTGTGGCAGCAACTTTAGCATAGTGAGATACATTGTTTTTAGTAACTTCAGTAGCAGAAACTCTGTAAGAATCATCGTTAGATAAGTATTGGAGAGTAGTCGCTTGCGCAGTCTTTACCTGGTAACCTATACCGGCTTCCATATCTCCAATACCATTAAAGTTAAATTCTGGTAAGTATGCTGCCCCAAGATAGTCTTTAGCGATAACTATATCAGATACAATATCTGCAAATACCAAATCTGCTGGTGCTGGCTCTTCTCTTAAATATCCTACCATAAACCAACCCTCGGGAAGTGAAATTGGATTTTCAGATGGATATAAATACTCACCTGTTACAGTAAATTCATTAGAATTAGTCATTTTGACTTGATATCCTTGTCCAACTTGCATATCACCAACACCATTAAAGTTAAATTCAGGTAAATATGCCGCTCCTAGATAGTCTTTAGCGATAATTACATCATCAATAACATCAGATAAAAGTACGTCAAGCGCTAGATTCTCAGGAAGCATATAACATGAGAACATTGACCAGCCACTAGGTAAAACCATTAGCTGTTCCGTTGGCCCAAATGGAGATGCATAAATATTATCAATAAATGTAATTCCATTTCCAGTAAATACTTCAGGCCCATTAGTATATTCAACTGTACCTGAATAAACTTCACAAGAAGATGCATCCCATACGTGATAAACTAACTCTTGGCCTGCAACTAATCCATCAATAGCAGTAGTTTGAGAATCATCTGCCATAACAGCTATCTGAACAGTTCCTGATCCAATTTCAGTATAACCTGCACAAGCTAATTCATCAGATCCATTATCATAAAATACCCCAATCAAAGAACCCTCACTCATTTGATTCCCGTCAACATCAAACCATTGACCATTAATGAATATTGAGTGATTTTGATCAGTTACTACAACATCCCAATCTGGTGAACAACCATACTCACAAGAACCATCATCAGTTGAAGCAAATGGATTAAAGTTATTAGCCGATGGATCGATACAACCGGAAGGTAATTCATAGCTTAACCAACCTGAAGACATTGCTAGTGTCCATGAAGCCCAGTTTCCTGTTAGAGCATTAAAAGCTCCTTTATCAGAATTTGAACATACTTGAACAGTTGAGCCATATGAAAGACCATGATCAGGTGATGTTGAATTACCATTTGCATTAAAGTAATCAGATAAATCTTCACCTTGTGATGTCACAAATGCATTCGATTCACAATCTACGACGTTGTTTGTAAATGTTAATTCTCCACTTAAGAATCGTGAGTATGAATCTTCACCTTCTGATAGATCTTCAATATCTACACCTTTAGCCCAATTGTAAAATATAGAATTAGTATATGTACCACCTGCATTATCTCTAAATGTTAATGCACGCTTTCCTGCATCTGCTCCTCTACCGATTGATGTAGCATTTGTTATTACTGGCATTGCATATGGTTGAGCTGTTTCTGGATCTGTTCCACCATCATGCTCTCCACCTCTATCACCATCATCTGATGCTTGGGTAGTGAACCAGTGAGAGTTTAACTGACCTCTCCAACCTTCATCATAATCATAGCTGTCATCTCCACAAGCAGTTACAACTGCATACTGTACACTTACAGTTCCACCAAAGAACTCAATACCGTCATCAGCATTCGCAATAACCTCAACGTGATTAATTGTAGTTCCTGATCCTACACCACCTAATGTTAAACCATTAATCTCATTACCAGCACCTATCTCAGTACCACCATGACGTATAGATACATAAGTAATAACTCCTGAGTTATCTGCATCATTGTCTCCTCCATACTGTCCAAATGGAACGTTTGTTGGAATACCTTCAATACTTGATACTCCCGGAGTTGAGTTTAATCCTGCTTCACCTAATACGATTAATCCTCCCCATTGTCCTCTTGTAGTTAATGGAGTTGAACCATCTAATGGATCAGCTTCGAATGTGAATATAATTGGTGCATCTGCAGTTCCTTCTGCAAATATTTGTGCACCTTTTGCCACACATAAGTAGGATGACTCTTCACCTTGACCTGGCATACCTTTTACAACTGTACCAGCTTCAATGTGTAATGTAGCTCCTGGCTCAACAAATACACTACCATCTAAATGATAAGTGTTGTTAGCTGTCCAATATGCTGTACCGGTAACATTTGATGATACCACTACATCACCTTGAGCAAAGGTAAATGTTGTCACAAAGAGCAACAAAATTAATGAAATTGCGTTTTTTGTTTTCATTAGGGGTTTATTTTTTAGTTAATGATAATTAAACAGGGCAAACATATAATTAGAGTGTTTCAATGAAGTTTATATTAGAATAATTAAATACTAAAAAAACTTGAATAAATTGTAACTTAACTAATGTCTTAAGAGATAGCATCAAATAGCTCAAACTAGAATGTTTAGCTTAACATCGACTAAAAAATGATTCATAGATTGTTGTAAATTCTAATAATAAAGTAATTGCTCAATTGAACTGTATTTAATACTTATTTAGAAACATTTGAGTCCAAAAAAATAGGCCACTACATTAAATAATAGAGATGTTGAGATTATAAGCGTAAAATTTTTTGGGCTTAATGATTATTCGTATCAGTTATTAAGGATGGTAAGTCACTCTATATAATTTTATTCTACATACTAATACCTTAATTAATTCTAGGAATTGAATAATCGCTGTACTATAACTTTAGTCTTTAGGTTAAATACTAAATCTAATATATAAAAGTGGTTTCTACATAAAGTAACCTTTTAATTAGCCTTCCCTAAGGTCCTACAAAAAGAAATTTAAACTGTTGTAACAAACTTTTTAAATTAGTTCTCACAGATAAAATAAATAACATTTTTTAAAGCGTAACTTAATTATTGAATGTTCTTTAATTTTAATAATCTATGTTTTTAGACTACTATTCAAATATTTAAACGTAGAAATTTAGCATAATAAAAAAGCACAACTCAATAAAAATATTAAGTTGTCCTATAAGGCTCCTTTGTAGGTTGCCGTTCGAACCGATTTTGGTTGGAATTTGAAAAAATTTAGGGAATAAAAAAGCCACTCTGTTTAGAGTGGCTTTCAAACAAATGTATTTATTACTATTTGGCTTTTATGTATCCAATAATAGAAACTAGAAATACTATAATGTCTGGGATAACCATTTCAACTCCAAAATTCATCAATGGCTCATTAGCAAACACCATAAAGAACATACACATTAGTGTAGATGTTCCAATTATGTAAGAAAGAAGTATTTTTTTAGCTGTTTCAAGAGCTACGTTTCTACACAAAACACATATTAAACCAATAGTTAAAATTGCGGGAAATAATCCGTAGTGCATTACTTCAACCATTCTAGTTGCCTCTACAACTTCGGTATTAAGCATTGAAGGAGCCATATCTTTAATAGCCAAAGCCATTACTAGAGACATTACTATATTAAATACGCCAATTATTGATAAGGTAATTTTTGTTTTCATAATTTATGTTTTTACAATAATACAAAAACAAACAAAAAAGGTCAAGTTATTTTTAGAAATAACCTGACCTATAAGGCTCCCCCTCTTGGGCTCGAACCAAGGACCCTCTGATTAACAGTCAGATGCTCTAACCAACTGAGCTAAGGAGGAATGTTTTGCGGGGCAAATATACTAAACTTAGTCAAAACAAAAAGAATCCCATAAAAAAAGGGCTGCATAATGCAGCCCTTTTTAATATCGTGGTGTATGTTTTACTTAACCACTTTTTCTACTGATCCGTCGTTGTATACGTTAAATAGAACTTTTCCTTC
>CBFIGX010000002.1:121875-220296 GCA_965662265.1 Flavobacteriales bacterium | reverse complement strand
AGGCTCCCCTTGTTGGTTCTCGTTCGAACCGCTTTTGCAAGGATTTAAAAAAGTTTAAGCTTGAATAATCCTGATTAAACTATTTTGATAAATAAATTGTAATGGCAAGGTCAATTGTCATTCCCTCGTCTTCTTCGATGAAAGATGAACTTAAAACTAGGTTCGTTTCATTTACTTCATTTATGGTGAAATATTCAAAATCCATATCTTCTTCAAGGTTCAAGAACTCGATAGTTGAATCATTTACCAATTGGTATTCTAATTCCGTAACATCATCTAGGTCATTCATGGTAAAGGTTGAACTAGTTATAGATGCGGTTCCACTGATTTCACCATCTTGTGATATCCCAATAGTACCTAATGCATCCCATTCATCTTGAGAACTTGGCATTGGAAAGCCCATTTCTTCTTCAAATTCTTCAGGAGACATCATAGAACTCATCATCATCAATAAATCTATCATTTCCTGAGGATAGATAATACTAACATTTGATGAATCCACGTTCCAAACACCTATTATGAGATCAGAATTAGATATATTTTCATATTCGCATGAACTATCATTTTCAGTAGCTGAAGAATCATAATTAATAGCCGTTGGATCAGTACATCCGGTTACTGAATCTTCTTCACAGGATGAAAAAGTAATAATTGAAATTAGAATTGTTAAGAGAAATAAGTTTTTCATTTTTTGTTTTTAAGTGATTACTTAAGCAAATATTAAAAAAATAAAAATAAAAAGGTCAAGTTATTTTTAGAAATAACTTGACCTATATGGCTCCCCTTTTTGGTCTCGAACCATATTCATATAATTTTTTCAGAGATCTAAAAAAGTTGCAAGATTTATAGTTCAAATAAACATTTCAATATCCCTCAAAAAGTTCGAAATATTGACTCTTGAGGTCACCCAAGCGGAGAATTGGTTATTTTCAACCAGTTCTCCGTTTTTAGTTTTCTTCAATTTCTTTGCTATTTCTGGAATACAGGAGAATATAGAATTTACTCTCGAGGTTCGAACTTTTCCATTTGACTTATCGTAACTCAATCCGGATGGAAACACAAAATTTTGAATTTTCTTTTTTGGCCTAAATCCCCACAAGTCCATATATCATTGAGATTAGATGAATATAAAGATCTGTATTTATTTCCCTGAAGTTTCTCTCATACCAAACAAAATTAAAAATAACCTAATTATCATTTTTACCAAGATATATAATCCATTTGGTTTAATAGATAAATTGGTAATCAAATAAAAAATATTTTTAAAAAAACCTTTTTCACATTAATTTATTTAAAGATGTATAAGGCAAATTTGTGTGGTATAAACTATATTAATAAACGTTATGTTTTAGCGCTCTATTTGATAAAACTAATTATGGCCAAATAAAAAAGGTCAGGTTATTTTTAAAAATAACCTGACCTATAAGACTTCCTTTGTTTGTTCTCGATCGAACTCTTTTTGGAAAGATCTCAAGTAGTTTAGTTGATAAAAAATTAAACCTTATTTAACTCGAAAATCTCATAACTCAACATCACCTCATCCCAAACAGGTTTTGAAACAGGATTTGAGCCATCCATAAATGAATTTAAAGCATCTTCATCGTGAACAGAAATCTTGAACATTACAGCACTATTATCTGGTGAGATTGCACCTAGGGTTTTAGTTAAATCTGCAATTTTTTTTCTTTCATTAATTCCCTTTTCGGATTGCATAAAACCCATAAATTTATCAAGCTTACCTTCTTTTAGTTTTCCAACTACAAGCATATCTTTCATATTCATTGATTTAACAGTTTATAAAAGACGAATATAAGAAATAAAAAACGTAACATTATTTTAAAAACAACCATAGCTATAAGGGTCCCTCTGTTGGTTCTATATCGAACTATTTTTGGAAGGATCTTATGTAGTTTAGTAGATAAAAAAGCCTCCAGTTTGGATCACATTTCTTTTAGTTTTCTTTATTAATGAATCACTTTCTTAACAGTTCCATCATTATAGATCTCAAAGAATACTCCTAACTCAAATTGATCTTGATCCATATTCACCTCTTGTCCTAATAGGTTCACTATACAAACAAGTGTTCTGTTTGATATGTTTTCTATGGTGCTATTTGTTATTATAGAAGAGGCGATGCTAATAGTATTCGCTTCATAAAATGATGAGCCTTCCTCCCATTTATCTATCGTGAAGCTTTGTATTGTATTGGTATTCCATAACTTAAAGCTTACATCTTCCATTATAGATAAACCTTCTTTAGTAGTGGTTAAGCCATCATCTCCCCATACACTTAAAACAGTTACTGGTTTTGTATAAGCTACAGATCCTACTATATTACCTTCTTTGTCATATGCAGCTATCTCAGCGCCATTATCTGGTACTTTATCCCAAGCTACATCATCTATAACAATAGTCATGTTATTATCTGTAGGTGCTATTTCAATAAAGTGCTTTAAAGTGTTCTCTATTACTTTCACTGGACTAAATCTATATGATTGGTCATTTGGTAAATAGTTTAGCACATCTTCATTTATCATTTTTAATTGATAGCCTTGGCCAGGCTGCATATCACCTAAACCATTAAACTCCCATGCTGGAAGATAAGCAGATCCTGTAAAATCCTTTACAATCACTAAGTTCCCTTCATCATTGATCTCTGAGAATACTGCTGCTGTATTTGACGGCTCCTCTCTTAAGTAGCCTATCATGTTCCATCCTTGACTTAGTGTTATTGAATGATTCTCTGGGAATGCGTAATCTCCTGCAACACCTAATGTTACTTCAGAACTTGTTTTTATCTGGTAGCCCTGACCTACTTCAAGATCTCCTATTCCATTATAGTTCCACTCTGGTAAGTAAGCAGCTCCAATGAAGTCCTTAACGATAATAACATCATCAATTATTGGAGACATTATAGAAACCATATCCATGTTTTCTGCTATCATATAGGTGGAAAACATAGACCAACCGATAGGTAGGTTTAGCATCTGCTCTGAAGGGCCAAACGGCTGAGCTTGAACGAACTCTATAAAAGAAATTCCATTAGTAGTGTATACTTCAGGCCCATTTGTAAAGTTTAGCTCAGCTGCAAACTCTTCACAACTTGTAGCATCCCATATGTGGAATATTAATTCTTGATTTTGGGAAAGTCCATCTAAAGCGTCCGTTGTACTATCATCTCCCATTACTGCAATTTGAGAGGTGCCTGATCCAATTTCAGTGTAACCTGCACAAACCAATTCTCCGTTATCATTTTCGTAAAAAACTCCTAGTAGTGCACCTTCAGTCAATGGATTTCCATAAATATCTAGCCATGAACCATCTACAAAAATGGAGTGATTTTGATTAGTCACGATAACATCCCATCCTGACTCGCAATCATTCTGATAAAAATCCTCCTCGTTAGCATTATATGGACTTCCATTAACATGGATGCAATCCCAGTTTTCTGGCAAGGAGTTGTCTAAGTTTGGTGAAATTAACTCTAATGTATAACCAGTCTCGTTTGCACAGTTTGACCAGGGAGCTACAGATTGATAGTCTACAATGTCATGCAAGGTCCCATTTTGGTCATAAAGTCTTACAGCATCGGAGCCTCCAAAACCATAATTCAATTCTCCTAAATATGGAATATCAGGTAAAATAGATGTAAAGTTAGTTTCATTTCTAACAATTACTAGGTAGCCTTCCCCTTCAATTTGAGTTCCGTCAGGTATAACAAAAACATGAGAGTCATCATCGTCTTTTATTTGCCAGTTAGAAACATCTATTGGAGATGTATTTGGATTGTAGAGTTCAATCCAATCATCAGTGTCAAATGTGTTAATGGATTTGTAATTAATTTCGTTAATTACTAGAGGAATTAATGGTTCTGTAGAAACGAAATTGGGAATGACTTCAAAAGATCCCGAAAGTAATACTTCTATAGTTTCATCGATGGAAAATAAACTGCCACTCCAATGAGAAAATTCGTACCCAAACTCAGCATTTGCTGTTAGCTTTACAGGTACGGTTTCAAAATAATCTCCAGTCCATGTGTCCTCTTGAATATTTAGATTTTCATTAAGCTCTACAAAACCTGCTATAGTGTTGAGATTTGTGATGGTAAGCGGATGATAGTTTGGAAGGTCAAATTGTTCTATGATATGTTCCTTCGCAATGGGATGCCTATTAATCGCAAAACTTTCCATATTAGCAAGATAAAAATCAACATGAGCGTTAATGTCAGTTATTTCATAGTCTACCGATGGATCATCTTTCCATCGAGTGTAATGCGCAGGCACTTCGGGTTCAATCGTTGAATAAATTTGATTGATATGATTAATCATATTATTTGGTGAAAACCTAGTGTTTAATTCATCAGCATAGCGATTAATGAATTGATTTCTAAAGCCAATATTTGTGATTAGTTTTCTGAACAATAATGTTGACCATGGTGGATTTGGCCAACCTGGCCCATTTGGGTTTAGTGCATAGCTTAGTGTGTTTTCATAATAGTTGGAAATGTTCCACCACGGCCCAAAACCAAAATCAGTATCGTACATTATCCAACGCCATTTAGTGTCTGGGTGTTTCCAAAATTTAACATTGTTTCCAGGCCAATCAGTATTGTTTATGAATATATTAGTTGCTTGATATAGTGCATAATTATCAAGATCTATTCTGTCTGTGATGTATTCAAAATTAGAATCATCTGATAAGTCGGTATTTTCAACATAATCAATTAGCTGATTGTATTCTTCATTATTACCTTCTATAATTTCTGCATTATTAGTTAAAAGCGTAATGCTATCAGCTTCAATATTGTGTTTAGAGGCTAACATATGCTCGTTAATCTTTTCTCGCATATTATACATTCCCCAATACGCGCCATTAATGTATGTTGCAACAGGATTATAATCTTGATAATCTAATTCTGAGCCACGCATTAAACTGGTGAGCATGACATCCTTTATACTAGATCTAAGCCAATCTTGACCTGAATTTCTAATTGTAAATGCTTCAAAATCGTTGTAGGTTACATTGTCAAAAAAGGAGTGTTCAAATTTTGAATCTCCGTATTGTCCCCTAGCAAAAAATGAAAGAGAGCGTTGACCATTTTGTCCTCTGCTCCAGCCTCCAAAAATCTTAACTCCTGCATTAAACTCAACAAAATCATCACTGTCATTTTCATAAAATGAAAAGTGAATTGGGCGCTCCCAATCTTCCCAGAAATTTGCTCCAAAGTATGGCATCGATGTTTCAAAAGTTCCATCGGGGCCAAATACATAAATACCAGAATCATCGTCAAAAAAATCAATCGGATCAACAGTCAATAGCATTACATCAATATCATGATTAGAATTAAAAATATAAGACTCTGTTGAAACTGATGAAGGTAGATAGTTATCAGAATATATTTGAGCTCTAATACTAACATTATTTGAAATTTGAATAGGTGATGTATAGATTTGCGACAATGAGTTTGGTGAACTTCCATCTGTCGTATACCGAATAACTTGAGAAAAACTATTTCCAGTAAGAGAAAGATTTAAAGGAGCGTCTTTTATACCTCCATTTTCTGAAAAAATAACTTCATTTTGAACTGTGCCTAAGTATTCTTCAGTAGCATTTTGATAACCTGGGGTAGTTTCAATATAGTTAACAATATTGCCAGAAGGAGATGATACTCCAATAGATACGTCTGGTGGTAATCCTTCAACTAATAATTGATCAATAATGTTTCCTGTATTATTTGAAAGTGTTAGAGTTTCATCGTTCGTAGAAATTTTAAAATTTGTATGAAAAGTAATATTTTCATTTAAGTTTAAAATTTCAGGAGGCTCAACACCTGAGATATTAGGTGTTGAAAAAATTGCGGACAAAAATGGAATGATTGTAAAATCTGATGATCCAGAACTTACATTGTGGGCCTGAATTGCTAAAACGTTTTCACCTTCAACCAATATCGAGCTAAAATCAGAAATAGTAAAGCGATCCGGTAGTCCTCCATTATACATTTGAGCTTCGTGATCTTGATTTGTGGAGGCATTGAAGGCCGGTGGTACACCATTGATGTTGGCTCGTGCTACCTCAACACCATTGATGTAGGCAACAAAAGCGTCATCATAGTCAATATCGAGGATTATAGAAATTACATCTTCAACGTTGTTGATATTAAATTTTTTTCGCAAATATACAGATAGGGTTCCGTTAGGTATTATTGTTGCATCGTCGCCATCTGCATAACCAAATCCAGAAGCACCATTGTCCCAATTCGAATCATTAAAATTTAAATTAGTCCAATTGGTGTTTGGTTCCGAGTTTGGAATTAGATATTTATACAAATCGCCTTGATTAATCAGTGTTCTTGCTGTAGTTATTTGTCCTCGGTCTTTGTTTGAAGCCCACAAAAGCAAATAATCATTAGCAGGAATCGTCACATTAGGAAAGCTCCATTTTGATAAATCATTTACATCATCAGAAATAGTCCAATTTTCTATATTCACATTTTGAGATCCATAATTATATAGTTCTATCCAATCTGATGTATCTCCATCTTCGTCAACATAGTGAGAATTAGACGAGACAACTTCATTGATTCTGAGGCTTTGAGCATGTAAAAGGGCTCCACTAAAGAGAGTTAAAATTAAATATTTCATAATTTATTGTTAAAACAGACAACTAAGCTCCGTCGCATTAATAATTCCAAATATAGATTATTTAGTATTGTTGGAATAATTTTTGGTAATTTGTGCTTTACTATATTAATATCCTCCACTATGCATAAATTTTTAATATTTGCGGCTATATTTATTTCTTTTACAATGCAATCTCAAGTGATCGTAAATGAATACTCTGCCGCTAATTATTCAGATTTTGATGACAATTATAATGAAACAGAAGATTGGTTTGAGTTATACAATTCCGGATCAACAGATATAGATTTAACTGGCTATTATTTGACTGATAAGCCAAATAATTTGACAAAATTTCAAATTAATTCTAACGTTGTGATTCCTGCAGGTGATTATCTAACTGTATTTGCGTCAGGAAGAGATGAGATTATAGGATCTGATATTCACACTAACTTTAAAATTCACCAAACTAAAGGCAACGAATGGATTATCATAACAAATCCTGATGGGGCTACTATTGAGGATTCTATTTTTGTTACTCCAAATCTTATGAATCATTCTACTGGTCGTTTGACTGATGGAAATTCTACTTGGGCTGTCTTTACTGATCCTACACCAGGAAATACTAACACTAATGCATTTACCGCTTATACCTCAAAACCAACTTTTTCATTAGATCCAGGTTCATATTCTTCTAATCAATCACTTAGTATTTCTAATGAAATGGAGAATACAACTATCTACTATACAACAGATGGTTCCTATCCTACCCCAAGCTCCAGCGTATATACAACGCCATTATCTATCACGAACACAACTGTTGTTAAAGCAATAGCTGTTAGCGATAATGAGTCATACCTCAACTCTTTTGTTGAGTATGCCACTTACTTTATAGATGAGACTTTTTCTGTACCTATCTTATCTGTATCGGGAGACCAATTAGATAATCTATTGAATGGTGATGGTAGCATAAAACCAGTTGGAACTATAGAGTATTTTAAGAATGGGACTTTAGTAGACAAAGCTATGGGTGAATATAATGAGCATGGAAATGATTCTTGGGGATATCCTCAAAGAGGTTTTGATTATATAACAAGAGATCAATTCGGTTATAATCACGCCATTCAAGACGAAATTTTTAGAACAAAAGACAGAGATAAGTATCAACGCCTAATAATTAAAGCTGCTGCTAATGATAATTATCCTTTCTCTTATGGTGCTTCAGGTGCACATATTAGAGATGCTTACGTCCAATCATTATCTCAGGTTGCAGATTTGAGAATGGATGAAAGGTCTTATGAGCCTTGTATTTTGTTTTTAAATGGAGACTATTGGGGCTTATATGAAATAAGAGAGAAGGTTGACGATATTGATTTTACGGACTACTATTACGACCAAGATGAAGGAGAAGTAGACTATCTCAAAACTTGGGGAGGTACATGGATTGAATATGGAACTGACACTGGTTGGACTAATATTCAAAACTTCATCTTATCAAATGATATGGCTGATGAAGATAATTATGACCATGCTAAAAGCTTTTACAATACCGGGAGCCTTATAGATTATTTTATTTTAAACACTTATGTTGTAAATGCAGATTGGCTAAACTGGAATACTTCTTGGTGGCGAGGAACTAACCCAGATGGTGATAAGAAGAAATGGCGGTATACCTTGTGGGATATGGATAATACATTCGATCATGGGGCTAATTACACTGGTATTGATGATCAGTCCTCAAACGCAGATCCTTGCGATCCTGAAAGTAGTGGAGACCCAGGTGGGCAAGGTCACATCCCAATTTGGAATGCACTACTTCAAAATGATGATTTTTTTGCTGATTATATAAATAGATGGACTGACCTATCGAATAATTATTTTAGTTGTGATTATTTAACATACCACCTCGATAGTTTAATTGGTATTATTGAACCTGAAATGCCAGCACAAATTAATAGATGGGGTGGTGATATGAACACATGGACTAACAATGTCCAAAATATGCGAGAATTTATTGAAGATCGATGTGAATCAATAAATAGCGGAATTTTAGATTGCTACGAAGATGAATATGGGATTGAAGGGCCATACTCTTTAACCATCATACTAGACCCGCTTGTTGGAGGTACAATAGAATATAATGGTTTTGATCTTCCAGAAGATATATTTACTGGAAGTTATTTTGGAGGAGTTACGCAAGAGTTATCAGCAACTCCGGATGAGGCATATTTATTTGATTATTTTGAATTTACCAGTGGTGCTATATATGAGGAATCTGATATTACTTACACTTTAACACAAAATGACACCATTATTGTTCACTTTGAAGAGAAAAGTAATTTGGCACTTGATGTTATACCAAATGGAACAATTATTGTCGATGGTATTCAGTACTCTTCCTTTCCTGATACTCTTTTAATTGCTGGAGAGGTATCTATAGAAGCAATACCTGAACCAAATTTTTACTTTGTTTATTGGCAACTAAATAATGGACAGATTTTAGATGAATATAGCAGTTCAACAGTAATTAACTGCGAATCCGATGCTAACCTAGTTGCCGTATTTGCAGAATACCCAACTTTAAGTCTTCAAACCAACCCCAATGGATCCATTGTAGTTGATGGTATTTCATACTCTAATTTACCAGAAGACATTTCGATTTATAATTTTGCCAATGTTGAAGCAATAGCTGAAGAAGGTTATGAATTTGCATACTGGGAATATAACGGCTCCTTTATAAGTGATATCAATAATGCCATCACAAGCATCTCAGTGTTAGATGATTGTGAATTAACAGCTCATTTTACACAAATAGAGATTGATATTATATTCGATATATCTATAGCAGGAGGTGCTGATATATATATAAACAACGAATTGCTAAGCCCTATACCTTCTAACTATACAGTTCTCTATGGTGATGTATATGAAATTGAAGTTGTTTGTAATGATAATTTTGAATTAGCCGAGTGGATTTCAAATGAAACAGAAATTAACAACGCAAGTAATGCTTCAATTTCATTGTCTTTTTCAACAAGCGATACTATCGTAGCAAACTTAGAGGAGTTTTTCTTTTTGAGTATTGATATTATACCAGATGGCTACGGAGCAGTTTTTGGCAATGGCATAGAGCTTTTAGAGCTACCATTAAATCAAAGATATAGTGCATCTTCTAACATAAGACTAGAAAGTTCTCCTACAATAGACACAGAATTTAAGTATTGGACTAGAGGAAACGATATTCTAGAGAATGAATTTTCTTATGATTATACCATTGAGCGTAATGATACACTTAATGTTCATTTTGTTGAAAAAGAAGTGACGCTTCTCATTCCTAATAGTTTTACTCCTAATGGTGATCTAATTAACGATAACTTTAAGCCTATCGGTGATGCTTCAAAAATAACTAATTATACTTTTAAAGTATACAACAAGTGGGGACAAGTCGTATTTGAAACTACTGACTTTAACAGTGCGTGGAATGGACCTTCCCATACCGAAAACAATAATAACACCTATATTTACTTCATTGAATTAGAGTCCACACTTACCAAAACTAGATATGTCTATAAAGGAACCGTTCTAGTTTTATAACAAACTTGAACTACAAATATATAAATGTCAAAACCTACTCACATTCCTCTATCTATAGCATTGTTGCCGATTGGATTTTTAATGGTTCTGTTGTCGCTTAATGTCTATTTCTATGGCGATGATTCTTTGTCCGGATCAAATCAAATGGCACTTATATTGGCTGCAGCATTAACTACACTTTTATCTTCCACAAGAGGTGTTAAGTGGCTTGTTATATTAGATGGTATTGGTAAAAGTGTCTCTTCTGCCCTACCTGCTTTAATTATATTATTATTAATAGGCGCTTTGGCAGGAACATGGCTAATAAGTGGAATAGTACCAGCTATGATATATTATGGCTTACAAGTTGTTAATCCCACTTATTTTTTAGTCGCTGCATGTGTTGTTAGTGCAATTATTTCTTTAGCTTCTGGTAGTTCTTGGTCTACAATAGCTACAATAGGTATTGCACTTCTGGGTATCGGTAAAGCCATTGGAATGTCCGAAGCTATGGTAGCGGGAGCTGTTATATCAGGTGCTTACTTTGGCGACAAAATGTCACCACTATCAGATACAACAAATCTTGCTCCAGCAATGGCCGGTACAGATTTAGTTTCACACATACGATATATGTCGTATACAACAATACCATCTATTACTATAACATTAATCATATTTCTATTCCTTGGTTTTAATATTGACTCTAATGCTCAAGCTACTGATATCGCAGTCATTAATGAAGCATTACAGTCAGCGTTTGATATTAATCCTTGGCTATTTTCCGTGCCGGCTATTGTTATACTTTTAATTGTAAAAAAAGTACCTGCTATACCTGCCCTACTCGCAGGGACATTACTTGGAGCAGCTGCAGCTTTAATATTTCAAAGCAATATTATTATAGAACTTGGAGGAAATAATGATTATTTTCAAGCATCATACATGACAATAATGAATGCTATGTCTACTAGTATAAATATCAATACGTCTGATCCAATGATCAACGATCTATTGAGCACAGGTGGTATGTATGGTATGTTGAATACTGTTTGGCTAATTATTTGTGCAATGTGTTTTGGTGGAGCTATGGAGGCTTCTGGTTTTTTAAGTCGAATATCGAATGAGCTTCTTAGGTTTGCGAGTAATTCTGCTTCATTAGTTGCTACTACTTCTGGTACCTGTATATTTTTTAATCTCACTGCTTCAGATCAATATTTAGCAATTGTAGTTCCAGGGAGAATGTTTGCTGATTCGTATAAGGATAAAAAACTTGCTCCAGAAAATTTGAGTAGAACACTTGAAGATACTGGCACCGTTACCTCTGTATTAGTTCCATGGAATACTTGCGGAGCAACTCAGTCTGGAGTTTTAGGAGTAGCAACTTTAGCCTATCTTCCTTTTTGCTTTTTCAATATTATTAGTCCAATAATGACTGTACTTTACGCGTATTTGGGTATCAAAATAAAAAAGATTTAATTTTTTTTATACTTTTCTTTAGGAAGTGTATTGGCTTAAGTAAATTCGCTTAAAAAATTATTATATGTATAACAAGGAAATAAAAATTGTTTTAGCTCTGATTATTTTAACAGCATCTATATTTTTATTTATAGAAGGTGAAATTGGATATGGTATAGTTGTAATTCTTTTATCTGCTCTTGTTGTATTGACAATTTTTAGAGACGAACGAATCTTAAGAGCTTTTTATTATTTAAGAAAAAATAAAATGGAGAAAGCTGGGGTTGTACTTAGTAATATTAAACATCCAGAAAAGTTAATAAAAACTCAAGAAGCCTATTTTCATTACCTTAATGGTTTAGTCTTGTCTCAAACGCAAATGAATAAGGCTGAAAGATATTTTAAAAGAGCTTTATCTATAGGTTTAAGAAGTGACACAGACAAGGCTGTTGCCAAACTTAACTTAGCAGGATTGGCAATGTCTAGACGTAAGAAAAGAGAAGCGACTACTCTAATAGCTGAAGTAAAAAAACTAGATAAACACAATATGCTTGATGATCAAGTAAAGTTGATAAAACAACAGTTGAAAAGAATCTAAAAAAGAGCAGCCCTTTGGCTGCTTTTTTTTTGAAATATGTTTTATTTTTGATTGTTGATGAAAGCACCTAAACTACCTTCATTTTTTAAAACTCATACTCATAAACAATTCGAGATGCCTACTCGATATTACGACGCACGTAAAGAGCGTATTGAAAATATCATAGCAAAGGCCAGTAAAAAAAGATTAGGAGAGTTTTCTAAAGGAGATTTTAGCCAGTCGTGGAGAAAAAAATCAACTATGAATTATGGGTCTTCTTCCAAAAGAGTGTTTGTTATCATTGCCATACTTTGTTTCATTGCATACTATATTTTAAAATTTTAAAATTGATACGTTTATTACCTGATCATGTTGCCAATCAAATTGCTGCCGGAGAAGTTGTTCAAAGGCCAGCTTCTGCGGTAAAAGAGCTTTTAGAGAATGCTGTAGATGCACAAGCAACAGTCATTCAACTCATCGTAAAAGATGCAGGTAAAACACTCATTCAAGTAATAGATGATGGTGTAGGAATGAATGAAGTAGACGCTAGAATGTGCTTCGAGCGACACGCTACCTCTAAAATTACAGATGCTAACGACCTTTTAAACTTAAGCACAAAAGGTTTTAGAGGCGAGGCTTTGGCCTCTATTGCTGCCATTGCTAAAGTAGAGTTGAAAACCAAAACCCAATCATCCGATCTCGGTATTCACCTTATTATAGAAGGATCTGAAATAAAAACTCAAGAAGCTTGTAATTGTAGTAAAGGGAGCTCTTTTGCTATAAAAAATCTATTTTACAATGTTCCAGCAAGAAGAAATTTTTTGAAATCTGACCGTTCAGAGTATAAATATATACTTGACGAGTTTATAAGAATTGCGTTGGCACATCCGCAAATAAAATTTACACTGGTTAACAACGACAAAGAACAATATCGTTTGCCTAAAGAGATTTTTAGACAGCGTATAGTGAGTTTGTATGGTAAAAAATACAATACAAGGCTTGTGCCTGTAGAAGAACAAACAGACATTGTATCTATTCATGGCTTTGTCTCTAAACCAGAGTTTGGCAAAAAAACTAGAGGTGAGCAATTTTTCTTTGTAAATAAAAGATTTGTTAAGTCTTCATATTTAAACCATGCTGTTTCGAATGCTATGGAAGGCTTAATACTTCCAGATCACTATCCATCTTTTTACCTTTTTTTAGATATTGACCCATCAAAAATTGATGTAAACATTCATCCTACAAAGACAGAAATTAAATTTGATGATGAAAGAAGCATATACGCTATCCTTCGTTCTGCACTCAAACGCTCCTTAGGTCAATATAATGTATCTCCTTCTCTAGATTTTAGTATTAACCCTGATTACCAAGTTTCTACTAGTACTCCTAAGAGAAGCCCAAAAACTCCTAGCATTCATGTAGACCCAACATTTAATCCTTTTGATCAAGAAAAGAGTGTAAAGAAAAAAATGAGTCATAAGACTGACTTTGAAGAAAGATTTTTTAGACCTAAAGACAAAGGGCAACATTGGGAAGCCTTGTTTGAAGAAATTCAAGACGACATGAATGCTGCCCTCCCTGAGCATGAAATTTCAAGCTTAGGCACTGAAGTAGAAATGAATGAAAGTGCTTTTGTCATTCAACTACATCAAAGATATATTCTTACTCAGGTAAAGACTGGACTACTAATTATAGACCAGCAAAGAGCACATACCAAAATACTTTTTGAACAATATTATAAATCACTTCAAAACAGTCGACCTCTCAGTCAGCAATTGCTGTTTCCTCAAGAAATACATCTATCTCCTTCCGATATGGAGCTATTTAAAGAGATTGCCGAACAAATAGAATCTTTAGGGTTCGACTTTAGCTATGCAGCAGCCCATTGTGTGATGTTTAATGCTGTGCCATTTGAAACTAAAACTACAAAGATAGAGAGTATCATTGAAACCATGCTAAACTCTTACAAAAACCAAAGTGACGATTGGCAAAGAGACTCTCAGAAAATTTTAGCAATCAGCTTAGCCAAAAGTAATTGCTTAAAAGCTTCTAAAACCATAAAAGTTGAAGAGATGCGTTTGATTATTGATGAGCTTTTTGCTTGCCAACATCCCTTTATGGCTATTAACAATAAACCTACAGCTCTCATTGTTCAGATGAGTGAGCTTTTAAAAAGATTTCACTAATGTACGGAAGAACAAGCCTTTCTAATATGCCCATCATCGTTAAGAACTTAATCATTATAAATGTATTATTTTTCTTGGCGCGCTATACAATGCAACAATTGTTTCAAATAGACCTTAATCAAAGCTTAGGCCTGTATTACTATAAATCACCTGAATTTGGCCCATTTCAAATCATCTCATACATGTTTATGCATGGAGGCTTTATGCACCTATTTTTCAACATGTTTGCCCTATGGATGTTTGGAGCACAAATTGAAAACATGTGGGGTCCAAAACGTTTTTTAAACTATTATTTGATAACTGGTTTTGGTGCCGCATTTTTACATTACCTCATTATACATTTTCAAGTCATTGGTCTAGAAGCTCAATTTACAGCAGAACAAATATCTGCTATCGTAAACAAGGGAACCTTCAATCCTGGAAATCCTTTGTTTAAAGAAGCAAGGTCATTGTATGCCCTTTACCATATCCCTGTTGTGGGAGCATCGGGTTCTGTATTTGGTTTATTGTTAGCTTACGGGATGACATTCCCTAACCAAGTGATCTATCTCAACTTCTTATTCCCTATCAAAGCCAAGTATTTTGTGGTGCTGTATGGTTTATTCGAGTTTATTGGAGGTGTTCAAAATCAGGCAGGAGACAATGTGGCTCACTTTGCACACCTAGGTGGAATGCTATTTGGGTTTATTTTAATAAAGTATTGGAAGAAAAACGATATGAACTTTTATTAATGTTAAACGATTTAAAGTTAAAATATACAGAAGCCAACAATCTTATGAAGTTGATCTATATCAACGGATTGGTTTTTTTACTTCTCAAAATACTAAATAGCCTTGGCTTCATCATTGGCATAGGGCAAATAAACGTTTTTCAGCTTATTGAGTTGCCCTCTGAGTTGAGCATCTTACTTCTTAAGCCTTGGACGATGTTAAGCTATATGTTTGTGCACTACAATATTATGCATATATTTTTCAATATGCTATGGTTGTATTTTGCAGGACAACTATTCCTACAATATTTTAATGAAAAAAAATTAGTATTACTCTATATAATGGGTGGTTTAACTGGTGCTCTTGCCTATCTTATTGTCTACAACGCATCTCCGGCCTTTAGCTCCAGTCAAACTTCACTTATTGGTGCCTCTGCATCAGTCATGGCTGTTTTATTTGCAATTGCTTACCAGGTACCAAACTACAAGGTAAATTTAATATTTCTTGGACCAGTATCTTTAAAATATATTGCAGCAGTTGTATTGTTAGTAGATATTATTAGTATACCAGATTCTAATGCTGGTGGTCATATTGCGCATATCGGTGGTGCGATATTTGGGCTGTACTTTATTTATCAATTGAAAAAAGGTAAAGACATACTCGAGAGTTGTGAAAAGGCTTTCAATAGACTTATATTTAAATCGAACAAAAAAACATTTAAAACTGTACACAAAAGACCGAAATCAGACGATGAGTATCGAAGTGAAAAAGCAGAAAAAGTTAAAAATGTTGATTTAATTTTAGATAAAATTGCAAAGTCTGGCTATGAAAGTCTTTCAAAAGATGAAAAAGAACAATTGTTTAATAACAGTAAAAAACTGTAAATTAAATGAGAACATCGATAGGTAATAAAATTTTATACTTAATCAATATTCTTTTGGGAGTTTTATGGTTTTTAGCCTACTTGAGTGATTTTATAAATCCACACAGTTTTCCACTTTTAGCTCTTTTTGCTATTGCATATCCATTGTTGGTAATATCTCATATTTTAATGTTTTTTTATTGGCTAATTAAATTTAAAAAGTCAATTTATATTTCAGGTTTAGTATTGGTCTTAAGCTATTTCAATTCATCACCTATATTTACTTTCCAATCTAAAACAAAGGCATTAGCAAAGGATCAGTCTTTTTCTATTTTATCATACAACTGTCAACAATTTTACTACAAAGGAGGAGCAAAAGATAGTGTTAAAAATATAGGTAATTCTATATCACATTTTATAATGCAACAAGATGCAGATGTTGTTTGTTTACAAGAAGCACGGTTAAGTATTGCCAATTTATTGAAGTATCCCTATAATTCCCAAGTAGGATTTAATCATTTTTACAGTAAATATCCAATTCTCTCAACCCAGGCACTAGAGTTTCAATCTAACTCGTCAAATATTTCAGCTTATGCAGACTTATTAATTCATAATGATACTATTAGGGTTTATAATTTGCATTTAGAATCTATTCATCTAGGTAGTAAAGATCTTCAACTTATCGATAATTGGGAAGGAACAGATAAACAAGAACAGATTAAAAAAAATACGGAAGCACTCTCTTCTAAAATTAGTTTGGCAAGTGTTAAAAGAGCATCACAAGCCAATTTTATATCGCAGCACATATCAACTACATCATATCAAAGTATTGTGTGTGGCGATTTTAATGACGTACCTTACAGTTATATCTATAAAAAATTAAAATTCGGATTTAAAGACGCTTTTGTAGAGTGCGGTAAAGGATTTGGTGCAACATATAGAAAGTTGTTTTTTCCTTTTAGAATAGATTATATCTTACATCCTAGTAACTGGAATAGTTATAACTTCAAAATATTGGAGGACAAGTTGTCTGATCATCAAGCTATTAGGTGTGATATAGAGATAGGTTGATTAGTTAATTCTTTTTTGAACTCGCTTTAAATCTAAGAGATTCATTGGGTTTGAACCTAAACTTTGTATTTCCTTATTTGAAAAGCGCGAAACAGCATCGTAATACAGAGGTATTATTACTCCTTCAGACATGAGCATACTATCCATTTTAAAATAATAAGGCAGTCGTTTTTCTATGTCTGCAATCTGTTTTGATTTTAAGTATAAGGAGTCAAAAATCTCGTTAGAAAAATGGGTGTAATTAGGTCCATTAGGGGAATGGTTTTTAGAATAAAATAATGATAAATAATTTTCTGCATCAGGATAGTCTGCAATCCAAGACCCTCTAAAAATAGAAAGCTGTGATTTAGAAACTTGTTGCCTATGTATTGATGGTGGGTTGATATTTATTTTTACATCAATACCTAATTGTTGCCAAGCATGTTGAATATATTCACATAAATCTAAGTATGAACTTGTGGTAGATAATTCAATAGTCTCTATACCTTTGCCGTTTGGGTAGCCTGCTTTAGCCAATAATTTTTTAGCTTTTTTCAAATCAAATGGATAAATATTTGATTCTCTGAAACCAGGTAAACCTTTAGGAATGAATCCATTTAAAGCGGGTGTCCCATTATTATTTCTAAGATATTTTATCATTAAAGACTTGTCAAATGATATGTTAAGAGCTTGTCTTACGTTTGAATTTTTTAAAGCTATATTTGATTGATTACTATCCGTTAATATTCCTAAATATTCTGTATTGAGGTAAGCTTGTTTTGTGTAATTTATCTTAGATTTATATCGTAAGTTTAATTCTCCATTAGGAGTCAATAATTCATCTTTATAGCTAGCATCTATTCCAGACAAGAAGTCAAAGTTACCTCTAATAAACTCTAAAAATACTGTTTGTTTGTCAGGTATAAAGCTAATAGATACAGCATCTAAATATGGTAATCGATAATCTCCTTCAAACTCAAAATATTTAAAGTTTTTTCGCAATACTAGCTTAACATTAGGTTTGTGATATTGGAATTTAAAAGGACCAGTACCTATTGGTGCAATAAAAAAATCTACATCACCATCAGACTCAATAGGAAGAATAGAGCAATATTGCATTGAAAGTAAACTCAAGAAAGCTGGATTAGGATTTTTAAGTACTATGCGTAATACAGTATCGCTCATTGCTTGGATTGATGATATGTCGGATAATATCCAAGCACCGGGTGATGCTATATTAGAATCTCTTAACCTATTTAATGAATAAACTATATCATGAGTGTTTACTTGTCTAGATATTGGTTCATGAAAATAAACATCATCACGAATTTTAAATTCGTAAGTAAGTGCATCTTCCGAGATATGCCATGATTTTGCTACAGAAGGTTTAATAATTAAGTTACTGTCTAGTGAAACCATACTATTAAATATATGATGGCAAAACCAAACCCTTGCCTGATCTTTAGCAAACGCAGGATCAAAAGTCTGAATTCCAGAAGATTCATTATATCTAAAAATAGATTTTTCCTGAGATTCTATTTGTTTATTTGTACAAAAACATAGAAAAATAGATAGTATAATGACCGATGTAACTCTCATTCAATTATTAGTGTTGAATAACAAAAATAATAATAAGTTGCTAAGCAAAATCATAAATTCAAATAATCCATTAAATTAAACTAATCGCTAAATAGCCACTAACTAAACTGTATAATTTATTAGATTTGTCGACTAGTATTATTTTATGAAAAAAGTAGCATTTCATACTTCAGGGTGTAAGCTCAATTTTTCTGAAACTTCAAGTATCTCTAGATCATGTATCGATGAAGGCTATGAAAAAGTTGACTTTAAAGAACATGCAGACATCTATGTGTTAAACACCTGTTCTGTTACAGAAAACGCAGATAAAGAATGTAAACGTCTTGTACGCCAAGTTTTAAAACGCAACCCAAGTGCCTATATAGTCATTATAGGATGTTTTGCGCAGCTTAAACCACATGAAATAGCTGCTTATGATGGTGTTGATCTAGTGTTGGGAGCTACAGAAAAGTTTAAGTTGGCATACTATTTAAACGATCTTACAAAACAAGATATGGCTGAAGTACATTCTTGCGATATAGACGAAGCAGATTTCTTTGTTGGTGCTTACTCTATAGGCGACAGAACAAGAGCCTTCTTGAAAGTACAAGATGGATGCGACTATAAATGCACATATTGTACTATACCTCTAGCTCGAGGTATTTCTCGTTCTGATCGTCTACAAAATATACTCAATAATGCAAAAGATATTTCAAGTAAAGGCATTAAAGAAATAGTACTCACTGGGGTAAATATTGGCGATTATGGCAAAGGTGAGTATGGTAATAAAAAACACGAGCACACTTTCTTGGATCTCATAAAATCTTTGGACCTAGTAGAGGGTATTTCTAAGATGCGCATCTCATCTATAGAACCGAATTTATTAAAAGACGATACCATAGAATTTGTTTCTAAATCAAACCGTTTTGTGCCCCATTTTCACATCCCTTTACAGTCGGGTTCTGATACTCTATTAAAAAAGATGAAACGCAGATATAATACTGACCTGTACAAGAATCGTGTACAATTAATTAAACAATTAATGCCTGAATGCTGTATTGGAGTTGATGTAATTGTGGGCTTTCCTGGTGAAACTGACGCTTTATTTAAAGAAACATATGAATTTCTTAACAGTCTAGATATTTCATATCTTCATGTGTTTACTTACTCTGAACGTGATAATACTGAAGCTGCAAATATGACCGGCACTGTAGATAAAGGTACCAGACATAAACGTTCTAAAATGTTAAGAATATTATCTGCTAAAAAGAGACGCAATTTTTACAAGCAACATATTGGTTCTGACGTTACTGTACTTTTCGAGCATGATAATAAAGATGGGTTCATCTACGGCTTTACAGATAATTATATTCGTGTAAAAACTAGATATAATGAGACTCTTAGAAATAAATCTGTTGACGTTAAACTTGTTAACTTCACTGATGATGGTAATGTTCTTGCAGAACGCTTAAATTAATTTATATGTTTCCTACTCTTAGTCACCTTATAGATTACCTCACAGGTATTTTTGTACCATTACCATTTAAGACCTTTGGATTTTTTGTTGCGATCGCCTTTTTAGCGGGAAGCTATTTTATATCTAAAGATTTAGCTGATAAAAACGCTAAAGGCATTATTCCAAATTCAACTAAAAAAGTAACAAAAGGAAGGCCAACAACAATCTATGATATCTTTAAACAAGTATTTTTCGGTTTTATTATTGGATTTAAAGTCTTATTTGCTTACCAAAATTATGACCTTTTTATCGATGATACCTTTGCTGTTTTGTTTTCATTAAACGGATCACTTACTGGTGCAATAATTGGTATGTTTATTGGCTTAGCATGGAGTATTTATCAAAAGCATACCAACCCATTTACAAAGATTGTAATTGAAGATGAGATCGTTAGGCCTCAAGAACTCACTGCCAACATTCTGTTAATATCTGCAATAGCTGGACTTGTAGGGGCTAAAATATTTCATCAATTAGAAAATTGGGATGCGTTTCTGGCAAACCCTATAGAATCTCTTTTCTCAGGAGGTGGCCTTACTTTTTATGGAGGTTTTATTTGTGGTGCAATTGCAGTGATCTATTATGTAAAGAGATACAGAATTTCTGCATCTATAATTGCCGATACTATGGCAGCACCTCTTATGCTTGCATATGGGGTTGGTAGAATAGGATGTCACATGTCTGGAGATGGCGATTGGGGGATCGTTAATTTAAATGCCAAGCCAGAATTCCTAGAGTTTTTACCAGATTGGTTATGGGCCTATTCATATCCTAATAATGTTATTAGAGCTGGAGAAAGAATGATAGATTGTATAGAGCCACTAGGTGTGTATTGTTATGAGTTGGCACAACCTGTTTACCCTACCGCAGTTTATGAGGCTATTATGGGTATACTATTGTTTTGTGTATTGTGGGCTATTAGATCTAAATTTGAAGTACATGGAATGTTGTTTGCTGTTTATTTAGTTTTTAATGGATTAGAACGATTCTCTATAGAAAAAATTCGAGTAAATAATGAATTGTACAATGGTCTTACTCAAGCAGAGATGATATCTTCAGGACTTATTATAGCAGGTATTGTATTATTTTTTTATCTCAAATATTATCGACTTAAAGATAAAGATTAGGTTTCAATACATTTGCTAGAAACTACTCTTAAGTATATTCAGTGCTAAAGCCTTTGTCAATATTCCTCATCCCTATATACTATGTTAAGATTTTTCTCTAATAAGAAACAGCCCTAAAAAACAGATTGTTCCGTTAACAATAAGTAATTCAAATCCAAAATAAAAGCCCCACCATAAAGGAGCTGCAACTTGCAATAAATAAGTTGTAATAGGGGCTAATAGAACAATGGGCACAACAAGTTTGTCTTTTATTTTCCATGCTGTAAACAATCCGAATGCATACATGCCTAATAAAGGACCATAAGTATACCCCGCTACTTTGAAGAGAGCGGAAATAACACTATCATCATTAATCCATCTGAAAATAAGTATGACCATAAATAGTATTATGGAGAATAAAACATGAGCTTGCTTTCTAAGCTTAGTCTGTTTTTGAGAATTCATTTTCTTGACCTCCAAAAAATCTACACAAAAGGATGTTGTTAGTGACGTTAATGCAGAGTCTGCACTTGAATATGCTGCAGCAATTAAACCCAATAAAAAAAATACGCCAACAATTAATGGCATTTGTGAATCAAAAGCTATTGCTGCAAAGAGATCATCACCTCTAGCGTCTATAGAATATTCAGATGCATACATGTATAATAAAGCACCTAAACCTAAAAATAACAAGTTAACAACAACAAGTACTATACTAAACCAGAACATGTTTTTTTGGGCATCTCTTAATGTTGGGCATGATAAGTTTTTCTGCATCATATCTTGGTCTAAACCAGTCATTACAATAGCCATAAATGCACCAGCTAAAAACTGTTTCGGAAAAAATTGTGGAGAAGATATATCGTCGAAGAAAAATGTTTTTGAATATGATGATAATGACACCTGATTCACGGCATCAACTAAACTCAAATTTAATGCATCCGACAAATGGTAAAAACATAATAGCACAGCTATTATCATGAAAAGAGTTTGGAGTGTGTCAGTCCAAATTATAGTTCCAATCCCTGCTTTATGTGTATAAATCCAGATTAGTAATATTGTAAGAGCCACTGTGAGTGCAAATGGAATATTCCAAAAATCAAACACCAATACCTGTAGTACGTTTGCGACCAAATACAATCTAAAGGAAGCTCCAATAGTTCTTGATAATATAAAATAAAAAGCTCCAGATTTGTAGGACCAATACCCAAAGCGTGTACCTAGGTAACTGTATATAGATGTTAAGTTTAGGCGATAATAAAGTGGCATCAAAACCTTAGCAATAAAAAAATAACCAATCAAATAACCTAATACCATTTGAAAATAAGAGAACTGGCTACTATCTACCCATCCAGGGACAGATATAAATGTAACACCAGAAAGACTTGCACCAATCATACCAAAAGCAACTACATACCATGGGGATTGTCGCTTTCCAATAAAAAAACTCTCATTATCAGAGTTCTTTGAGGTTATATTAGAAATGAAGATTAAAAGTGCGAAATAAGCTGCTAAAACACTTAAAATGAGAGTTGGGCTCATAAGAATAAATATTAGTATCAACATTATATCGTGTAAGTATTCCCTATATTGTATCCATAAGATCAAGCTACACTATAAGTACGAATATAGTGTTTTGCCTAATACAGCGAACTATTTGTGAGTTTAGAATTCATATTTGATATAGTAGATGTAAATAAATTTAAAGAAAAACTGCCAAAGAATAAAACATCTTAAGAATAATGAGAGAAAATCTATTATAAAATTTATTTTTGAGCTATGAATTTTTCATCTAAATTATTGGAGCAAACTGTAGAAGAGTTTTCTAAGTTACCAGGTATAGGTAAAAAAACAGCTTTAAGACTTGTTTTAAATTTACTTAAACAATCACAAGAGGATGTGCAGCGATTTAGTCAATCTATTAAAGCATTGAGTGAAGGTATTAGATATTGCCAATCTTGTCATAATATATCAGACACAGAACTATGCGAGTTATGTAGTAATCCACATAGAGATGCAAGTATAGTTTGTGTTGTCGAAGATATTAGAGATGTTATGGCATTAGAAAACACCCAGCAATATAAAGGCATGTATCACGTTTTAGGAGGGCTTATTTCACCTATGGAAGGGATTGGTCCACAACATTTAAATATAGAGTCTTTGGTTAACAAGGTGCAAGCGGGTAATGTGAAAGAAATTATATTTGCACTTAGCACTACTATGGAAGGAGACACAACTAATTTTTATATTTTCAAAAAATTGAATTCGTTTGAAATAAATGTTTCAACGATAGCAAGAGGTATAGCATTCGGTGACGAGTTAGAATATGCAGATGAAATTACACTTGGTCGATCTATAACTAATAGAATGCCCTACGAATCTTCCATCAGTTCATAATTCCCTATGAGGCTTTCTATCATCATTGTCAATTATAATGTCAAGTTTTTTCTTGAACAGTGTTTACACTCAGTACAAAAAGCTATATCCAACATAGATGCTGAAGTTTATGTGGTAGATAATAATTCTGTTGATAAGTCTGTATCAATGGTTGCTGATAAATTTCCATGGGTTAAACTTCTTGCCAACACTAAAAATACTGGCTTTGCAGTAGCTAATAACCAGGCCATTAAATTATCTTCAGGAGATTATGTTCTATTGTTAAACCCAGATACCGTTGTTGAAGAAGATACATTTGAAAAGTGCATTGCATTTATGGATCGAACACCAAATGCAGGCGGACTTGGCGTTAAGATGGTTGATGGTAAAGGTCAGTTTCTTCCAGAGTCAAAGCGGGGCTTACCAACTCCGTCTGTTGCTTTCTACAAAATTTTCGGATTATCCCAATTATTCCCAAATTCCAAACGATTTGGAGCATATCACCAAGGACACCTATCAAATGATGAGACTAACCCTGTAGATGTCTTAGCTGGAGCATTTATGCTTATGCGCAAAAAAGCTTTAGATGATGTAGGCCTTCTAGATGAAGCATTTTTCATGTATGGCGAAGACATTGATCTCTCCTATAGACTTACTAAAGGCGGCTATACAAATTATTATTATCCAGAAGCAAGAATTATACACTACAAGGGCGAAAGCACTAAAAAGGGAAGCTTAAACTATGTCTTTATTTTTTATAAAGCGATGGTGATTTTTGCCAAAAAACATTTTTCGTCTAAAAATGCAAAACTTTTTAGCACTCTTATTCATGTAGCTATTTACTTAAGAGCATCTTTATCTTTAGCACGTCGATTCATAAATAAGATATGGCTACCTTCGGTTGATATTGCTTTAACCTTTGGTGGCTTACTATACTTAAAAAATTATTGGGAAATAAATCACAGATACATTGAAGGCGGTTCTTATCCAGATGTTTATACTGAGATAGTAATTCCATGCTACATTACTGTGTGGATGATTATGCATGTTTTATGTGGTGTTTACGACAAACCATTTAAGCTTAAAAAGCTCACTATTAGTAGTTTATATGGACTCATCACATTGCTAAGTTTATATGCTCTTTTACCTGATGAATGGCGATTTTCTAGAGCAATAATTTTACTTGGATCTGTTTGGGCCGGCATATCAATACTTATAACGCGTACTCTGTTTAAAATTTTAAAATTTAAAGACTTTCAGTATGGTGAAGAACAAAACAAACGCTTTTTAATTATTGGTTCTGAATCTGAGTTTGTTCGCGTTAAAAGCTTGTTAAATCAAACTCAAATTAAGTCGAGTTTTATGGGACATATTAATAATTCTGATAATTACAACTCAAGTACTGATTGTATAGGCAGTTTGGCGCAACTAGACGAAGCAATATCTATTTACCAAATTGACGAACTAATTTTTTGTTCAAAAGATATGTCTGCACAATCTATTATTTCATACATGTCACTAATAGAGCGCTTTAATTTAGATTTCAAAATAGCTCCAGAAGAAAGTATGTACGTAATTGGGTCCAATTCTATTAATACACAAGGAGAATTATATGCATTTGAGCTTCATGCAATTAACACTCCAGAAAACTCTCGTAACAAACGACTGTTTGATTTTGTTTCGAGCTTAGTGATACTTTGTAGCTTTCCTATATTTATGCTATTAAATATGAGTTTTATTGGATTATTTAAAAATTGTATGCTCGTTCTTTTAGGTAGAAAAACATGGATCTCCTATAAAACTCACCCTGATAATATTAATTTACCTAAAATCAAAAAAGGGGTACTTAGTCCGGTATCCCATTTAAGCGTTAAGCTTAAAGCAGCTGATATTTTCAGACTTAATATGCTTTACGCAAAAGGATATAAACTTACAAATGATTTTGAGCTTCTTTTAAAAAATATGCATAGACTAAGTTAAAGCAATCCTTAGGTTTGTATTTTTTTGAACTACGCTGGCATTGTTGTATATTCGCTTCACAAATTTTCAATTGGCACAAAGCAAATATCTTTATGGCTCAAGTAGAATTAATAATGCCTAAAATGGGAGAAAGTGTTGCAGAAGCAACCGTTATTAAGTGGCTTAAGAACATTGGTGATACAATAGAGGTAGATGAATCCGTTCTTGAAATAGCTACCGATAAAGTTGACTCAGAGGTTCCATCTTCTGTAGAAGGAGTTCTAGTAAAACAATTATTTAACGAAGATGATATAGTTAAAGTTGGTGAACCTGTAGCTATTATAGATACAGATGCTAACTCTATTGATTCTCTTCCTGTAACGTCAACAACTTCTAATATTACAGAAGAAACTATAATTGTTGAGGAAATGGTTGAGAAAGCCATCCAAGAGTCAACAAAAATAAGTACTATTGATTCTAGCAAGTTTTATTCACCATTAGTGCGATCCATAGCACAACAAGAAGGCTTAACAGTTGCCATACTTGACAGTATAGTTGGTTCTGGAAAAAATGGCAGAGTTACTAAAAAAGATATTTTAAGCTATTTAAAACAACAAAGTCAGCCTAGCAATAAATCTAATGTAGGTTCCACGAATAAACCTACACCTGCAATAATTAATGAGCCATCAAAACAAATTGCTTCTCCTTCCATACCTGTAATGGAAGGTGATGAAATAATTGAGATGGACAGGATGCGTAAAATGATTGCGAATCATATGGTTATGTCCAAACACGTATCACCTCACGTAACTTCTTTTGTAGAGGCTGATGTCACAAATATCGTGACATGGAGGAATAACATAAAAAATGATTTTTTAAAACGTGAGGGAGAAAAGATAACTTTTACACCAATTTTTATTGAAGCAGTAGTTAAGGCCATAAAAGACTTTCCATTAATTAATGTTTCTGTAGACGGTACAAATATAATTAAGCGTAAACATGTTAATATTGGTATGGCCGCAGCCTTACCATCTGGAAATCTGATAGTGCCAGTTATTAAAGGTGCTGATCAAAAGAATCTAATGGGACTTACCAAATCAGTAAATGATTTAGCAAAACGTGCACGTACTAACGAACTTACACCCGATGAAATTTCTGGAGGAACGTTTACGCTAACAAACGTTGGCGGATTTGGAAACTTAATGGGTACACCTATCATTAATCAGCCACAAGTAGCAATTTTAGCTGTAGGTGCAATTGTGAAAAAACCATCAGTAATAGAAACTGAATATGGTGATGTTATTGCCATTCGCCATAAAATGTTTTGCTCTTTATCCTATGATCACAGAGTGGTTGATGGTTCTTTGGGTGGTTCCTTTCTGAGGAGATTTGCAGATTATCTTGAAGGTTTTGACTCCAATACTCTATTATAAATTATAAAAGCATCAATTTTATTGATGCTTTTGATTTTTACAGCTTATGAATTTAAACTTATCTAAACCCTTAGCCTTCTTTGATCTTGAAACAACAGGTGTTCAAGTTGGTAAAGATAGAATTGTCGAAATATGTATTCTTAAAGTAAGTACAGATGGGCAGGAAATTTGCAACACTTGGAGAGTAAACCCAGGTATGCCTATTCCTAAACAAGCATCAGATGTTCATGGTATTACTGATGATATGGTGAAAGACTGGCCTCTATTTATATCAGTCGCAAACGAAATCCATCAATTTATTGCAGGTTGTGATTTATCCGGTTATAATTCAAATAGATTTGATTTACCTCTTTTGGCTGAAGAATTTTTGAGATCAGGTATTGACTTTGATATGAAAAACAGACGATCTATAGATGTTCAATCTGTATTCTTTAAAATGGAGCCAAGAACACTTACCGCTGCATATAAATTCTACTGCAACAAGGAATTGGTTGGTGCTCATGGAGCAGAAGCTGATACCCGAGCCACGTATGAAATTTTAAAAGCTCAAGTAGATCGTTATCAAGAACTAGGAAATGATTCAGATTCTCTCGCTGAATTTACACAACCTACTCTATTAAATGTTGATTTAGCAGGTATGATAAAATTTGATGCAAATGGTTATGAAATATTCAATTTCGGGAAACACAAAGGTAAAAAGGTAGAAGATGTTCTTTCTAATGAACCAGGTTATTATAATTGGATTCAGAACGCAGATTTTCCACAGTACACAAAAAAAGTTTTAACTGCAATTAAGCTACGAGGATTTAACTCATAAATATATTTTACTTATGAAGATTATTTGTATCGGCCGAAATTATAAGGATCATGCAAAGGAGCTAAATAATTCTATACCTAAAAATCCTGTTTTTTTTTGCAAGCCAGACACAGCTCTAAATAGGGCCTCTTATTATTTCCTTCCATCATATAGTAACGAGATTCATTATGAGTTAGAATTAGTTGTTAAAATTAACAAAGTAGGTAAAACCATTCAAAAAAAATTTGCGCACAAATACTATAATGAAATTACTATTGGTTTAGATTTAACAGCAAGAGACTTACAAAATTCTTGTAAAGAAAATGGATTACCTTGGGAAATATCTAAAGGATTTGATGGGTCCGCCCCAATAGGAATATGGTTTAAGAAAGAGACCCTATCAAGTCTTGATTTTCATCTATTAAAAAATGGAGAAAAAGTTCAAAATGGAAATCCTAAGGACATGCTTTTTGATATTGACACTATTATTGAATATGTTTCTAGATATATGACATTAAAAAAAGGAGATCTTATATATACTGGAACTCCTGCTGGCGTTGGTAAAATGAATATCAACGATAAGTTTGAAGGTTATCTTGATGGTAAAAAAGCACTTACTCTTTCTGTAAAGTAACCACTAAAGTAAATGAGATAATGAATCTAAAGCAATCGGTTTTTCACTAGTAAATCCTTCTGCATAATCAACCCCAATTAATCTACCAAGATCTGAAGCCCTATACGTAACGCTTTCCAAAAACTGAACTGATGAAATAGGCGTTTCTGGCTCCTCAGAATTTAAATCATAAAACTGCGATTTATAAGCTTTCACAGCTTTAATTTTTGATGGCAAATACCCAGTAATATCAATGATTACATCTGCTTTGATTGGCTTCCATTGTATATAATGCAGCACTTGATTAGGTCGCCATGCATTTTGAGTAACGCCATCATAAATAGTTTCTAATTTTGTCAATCCGGCAAGAAAACAAGCTTTCACAACTAACTTAGATGCTCTTGAGTGATCTGGGTGCCTATCATCAATTGCATTACATAAAACAATAGATGGTCTGTATAGTCTTATGTATTTAACAATGTCCATCAGATAGTCTTTATTATCTTCAGTAATAAAACCATCTTCGAAATTTAAATTATGTCTTATAGCAAGCCCCATTATTTGGGCTGCATCTGAAGCTTCTTTTAGCCGTAAGGAAGCATTACCTCGTGTGCCAAGTTCTCCCTGAGTTAAGTCTATAGCACCAACTTTAAAACCTAACTCAATATGTTTTATCAGAGTACCTGCACAACCTAGCTCAATGTCATCAGGATGTGCTCCAATAGCCAAGATATCTAACTTATTAATCATTCATTAATTTTTTGTAACGTATACGTTTTGGCTCTGTTATTCCTAAACGCTTCAATTTATTCTCTTCATAATCGGAGTATGTCCCTTCGAAGAAATATACTTCTGAATTACCCTCGAAGGCTAATATATGCGTACATACTCGATCTAAAAACCATCTATCGTGTGAAATGATTACAGCACATCCAGCAAAATTTTCTAAACCCTCTTCTAAGGCTCTTAGAGTATTTACATCAAGATCATTAGTAGGTTCATCTAAAAGTAATACATTCCCTTCTTGCTTCAATGCCATAGCTAGGTGTAATCTGTTTCTTTCTCCTCCAGAAAGAACTTTTACTTTTTTGTTTTGATCTTGCCCTCCAAAATTAAACCGCGATACGTATGCCCTTGAATTTAATTTGACGCCACCCATTTCTATTTGCTCTTGCCCATCAGTAATGTTCTCAAACACTGTTTTTTCTGGATCAATAGATTCATGTTGTTGATCAACATATGCAATCTTAACTGTTTCACCTAAATCAAATTCGCCAGAATCGGGAGAATCTAGATCCATAATCATTCTGAAAATGGTAGTTTTACCAGCACCATTGGGTCCAACAACACCTACAATTCCTGCAGGTGGAAGAGAAAAGTTTAAGTTACCATACAAGAGTTTATTTCCATAAGCTTTAGATACAGATTTAGCATCAATTACATTTGAACCTAAGCGTGGACCAGAAGGAATGAATATTTCAAGTTTCTGTTCCTTATCTTTTGTTTCCTGAGCTAAAAGCTGATTGTAATTATTTAACCTCGCTTTATTTTTAGTATGTCTTGCTTTAGGTGCCATCCGAACCCATTCAAGTTCTCTTTCTAGTGTTTTTTGTCGTTTTGAGGCTTGTTTTTCTTCTTGTGCTAAACGTTTAGACTTTTGTTCTAACCATGAAGAGTAATTTCCTTGCCATGGGATGCCTTCACCTCTATCGAGTTCTAAAATCCAGCCAGCAACATTATCTAAGAAATAACGATCATGTGTAATGGCTATAACAGTACCCTTATATTGTTGAAGGTGTTGCTCTAACCAATGAACTGACTCAGCATCTAAGTGATTGGTTGGCTCATCCAACAGCAATACATCTGGCGCTTTTAGTAGTAGCCTACATAAGGCAACTCTACGTCGTTCACCTCCAGATAATTGTTGGATAGGTGTATTCGCTTCAGGAGTACGTAAAGCATCCATAGCTCTATCAAGTTTAGAGTCTAGCTCCCACGCTCCTTTACTATCAATTATATCCTGTAGCTCACCTTGCCTGTCAATTAATTTTTGGAATGCATCAGCATCATCCATTATGTTTGGGTCTGCAAACTTATCATTAATTGCATTAAACTCATCTAGTACTTCTACAATATCCTGAACCCCTTCCCTAACAATTTCAATTACAGTTTTAGAATCGTCTAATAAAGGCTCTTGTTCCAGTAATCCTACAGTAAAATCTTTGTCGGAGAATAGCTCACCTTTAAAGTCTTTGTCTATTCCAGCAATAATTTTTAATAAAGTAGATTTTCCTGAGCCATTTAATCCTATGATTCCAATTTTGGCGCCATAAAAAAAAGATAAATTAATGTTTTTTATAATTTGCTTTCCACTAGAAACTGTCTTGGATACTTTGTGCATTCCAAATATAATCTTCTTATCGTCAGACATAATATAATTGATTATTTAGTGTATTTGGTAAAGGTAATTATACTCAATTAAAAGAACGATAAATCGCATTAAGATTTATATTCTTATTCTAGGATCAAGCATGTAATATATAATATCAGTCAATACGGTAATAATTATAAAACAGAAAGACAAAGTAAGTACAGCTCCTGTTACTACGGGCAGATCCATATAGTTTAAGGCATTTACAATTTCTTTTCCTAAACCATTCCAACCAAAAATATATTCTACAAATACAGCTCCTGCTAACATAGATGCCATCCAGCCTGAGGCGGCTGTAATAACAGGGTTAAGGGCGTTTGGTAATGCATGTCGCCATAGGATACGATGTTTAGATAATCCTTTTGCTCTAGCTGTTCGTATATAATCTTTACTGAGTTCGTCGAGAACAGAATTTCTACTCAATTGCATTAATACAGCTAGCGGGCGAATACCAAGCGTTAAAGCAGGCAATATTAGATTTTTCAATTCAATATATTCACCATTACCATAATCATCTACTTCATATAAACTTCCAGTCATGTTTAAACTTGTAAACTCTGCCAAGACATAGCCAAAAAACCAGGCAATCAATATGGCAGAAAAAAAGGATGGAAGTGCCATGCCGAAAACAGAAATACTTGATAGTAGTTGGTCAATAATTTTGTTGTAATTAACAGCACTGTAGAGACCAAGCGATATTCCTAAAAATAGTGCAATAAACATAGAAGTAAAGGCTAATAATATAGTATTAGGTAATGTATCTAATATTATTGATGAGACAGATGTTCCAGTCCTTACAAACGACATTCTCAAATAAGGTGCTTTTATAACAAGTTTGACTTTAGAGAAATCTTTTTGGGCAAATATGTGATAATTCTGGTTTTTAATGCATGTAAAGTGTTTCTTGTCAATGGCATGGATTGAAATAGGAGATATGTCATTTAAATAATAAGTATACTGCTCATGAATGGGAAGATTAAAACCGTATTTATCCTGAATAGCATCATGTAAAAACTCATTATCTCTTTGCCCGAGCATCATCCTTGCTGGATCACCTGGTAAAATTGATAGTAAAACAAAAACCAAACTTGCCACGCCCCACAATACAAGAAGGCTGTATAAGAATTTATTTAGTAACGCTTTAATCAAATGTTACTTGTCATATATTTCTAGTAAAGCATCAGGGTCAGGAAAGTCGTTATGATGCCATTTTTTTATAATAGTCCCATTCTTCAACCATAACATCCCAGGATTTGATCTAACTATTGTTTTGAGTGTTGTTTCATCAGTAAAATAAAATGGGATTGATACACCAGCCTCTTCACACAAAACATCTAATTGTTCTTCAGTAGTTGCAGAAAGTGAAATCAAGGTTATATCTTCATCTGAAAGTTCCTTTAGAATTACAGAAGCTTTATTTAAACCTTGTTGGTTCGTTTTATTTAAATCATACATGACGAATAATATGGCATTATCAGCATTTAAAACACTATCAGTTATATCTCCTAATTCGTCAGATTCGATCGAGAAATCACGTATTGGTGGCTCATCACCTTTTACCAGAAGAGTTGTCTCTCGATCTACGTATGTAGCACCTTCAATTTCCCATGGCTTGTCTTCTGTATGATATTCGTTTACAACACCATTAATCTCGTACTTCCATATATCTTTATAGACGTCTGTCTTGGCATCTTCTGGAAGTGTCATACCTTGAGCTATATTCTTGCTTTCTGCAAATGGCCTATAGTCTCTTATTGGTAGATGCGAATATGTATGATAGGTAAATGCAAAACAAGTAATGAGTGTTAATCCAGCAAGAGTCCATTCTGTCTTTTCTTTAATAATAAATCTATTAACTAAACTAACTAAAACAAATAGTGCTAAAGTAAAGTATACCGGGAATAGCCAATCTAAAACGAAGTAAGAGAAAAGTGCAACTAATAAAAGTGCTACTGGCATTAACTTAGCATTTTGTTCTTTTGTATGATAACTTACTTTATGCCTAAAAGCAAAAATAATAAAGATCAAAGCTGAAAGAACAACATCTTTAGCAAATGATTCCCAAGGTGTTAATTTTATGGCGTCGCCAAAGCAACCACAATCTGTAACCTTATCGAAATATGCGGAATAAAAAGTTAGAACATCGAAAAATAAGATCATTAACAATAATGACCAAGAGGTTAAAACCATCTTTGCACCTACTAATACAGCTAAACCAAGCATTATTTCAGCAACACAAACAAATACAGCTATAGGGTACGTGTATTCAATTAAAAAAGGAATATCTAGTACATCAGGTGCAAAATAATCATGTAGTTTAAAAGAAAATCCTAATGCATCGTTTGCTTTAATAAGACCAGATACAATAAATAAGGCTCCTACAAGTAATCGAGAAATAGTATTTATTATATTCATTGTTTTTCAATTTCTAAGTGAATTAAAGCAAATACAGCATAATTTATCATGTCAAAATAATTAGCGTCAATCCCCTCACTCACAAGTGTTTTACCTTTATTGTTCTCAATCTGTTTGACTCTAAGCAGCTTTTGAAGAATTAAATCAGTTAGTGAACTTACTCTCATTTCGCGCCATGCTTCACCATAATCATGGTTTTTTGCCAGCATCAAATCTTTAGCTTCTTTAGCATATTTTTTATAAGCAGAAACAGCGTCGTCAAACTTCATATCTGGCTGATCTACAACTCCATGTTCAAGTTGAATTAATGCGATAATGGAATAGTTTAATATCCCTACAAATTCTGAAGAAATTCCCTCATCAATTTTTTGAACCCCTTTATCTTCTATACTTCTAATTCGTTGTGCTTTAATGAAAATTTGGTCGGTTAAAGAAGTAAGTCGTAAGATGCGCCAAGCACTTCCATAGTCATTCATTTTTTTTTCAAAAAGACCTGCGCATTTATCTATTACTTGGTCAAATTGACTTGAGGTTTTATACATTAGAAGTATTTCTTTAAAGGAATTATTAGTTTATTTGTGTAAAAATAACCCCTTTCTTCATTTAAAAAAAATAATTTTTGGAAAGAACTATTATTTGCCGTGGTGAACGTATCGATTTTAGTGTACCTAAAATTATGGGTATTTTAAACTTTACTCCCGATTCTTTTTACTCCGAAAGTAGAGTTAGTTTAAATAGCAAGCTGGTTTCAAAGGTCAAGAAAATGTTGTTTGATGGAGCAAAATTTATTGATATAGGTGCTTATTCATCTCGACCTGGAGCAAGTTTTGTAAACTATACCGAAGAACGAAGCCGAATTGTTCCTGCATTAAATTTTTTAACAAGAGAGTTTCCTGACGCCTTATTTTCAGTTGATACATTCAGATCCGAAATAGTAAAAGAGGTTGTGGATTCTGGGGCATCAATAATTAATGATATCTCTGGTGGACAACTAGACAAACAGATGTTTAAAACAATAGCTGACTTGAAGATTCCCTATATACTTATGCACATGAGGGGAACTCCTCAAACAATGATGCAGAAAACCAAATATAACAATCTCATATCAGATGTTATCACAGATCTTGAATCTAAAATAGAGACTTTATACGATCTAGGACATAAAAATATTATAGTAGATCCTGGGCTTGGATTTGCTAAAACATTAAAACAGAACTATCATATCGTTAAAGATCTTCAATTATTTGAACAACTTAAGCACCCTATTCTTGTTGGTGCCTCTAGAAAATCTATGATATACAAATTGTTGGATTGTGGTCCTGATGAATCCCTTATTGGTACTTCAGTCGTTCATACTGCATGCTTGTTAAATGGGGCCTCTATTCTTAGAGTACACGACGTAAAAGATGCTGTAGAAGCAGTTAAAATTACTACCTTGCTAAAAAAATAAATATTTGGGATTTCTTGATATTGACATATTTGACTTTCTAGACGTTTTACTTGTTACCGCACTACTCTACCAGTTATATAAACTTGTTAAAGGTACTGTGGCAATAAAAATATTTATTGGTTTAACCGCTACTTATTTATTTTGGAAGCTAGTTGGAGCTTTTCAAATGGAATTATTGAGTGAAATTTTAGGACAATTTATTGGTGTGGGAGTACTTGCAGTAATAATTGTATTTCAACAAGAAATACGAAAGTTTCTATTACTTATTGGCAACACTAGCTTTTCCAATAGGCAAGATTATTTTAAAGGTATATTAGGCTCGCGTTCTAAAATTCAATTGGATATTGATGCTTTAAAATTAGCATGCGAAAACATGTCTAAAACCAACACAGGCGCATTAATTATAATTACTAGGAATACTGCTTTAGGTTCAATTGAAGCTACTGGAGAATTAATTAATGCAAAAGTTAGTAGTAGTCTATTAGAAAGTATTTTCTTTAAAAATAGTCCTCTTCACGATGGTGGATTAATCATAAGCGAAAACAAAGTAATTGCTGCCCGTTGTGTGCTTCCTGTTTCTGATTCCGTAAGTCTTCCAATTCATATGGGTTTAAGACACAGAGCAGCTGCCAGCCTAACTGAAATGACAGATGCGCTGGCTATTACAGTCTCTGAGGAAACAGGTAAGATATCTTATTTCAAACAAGGAAGGCTTAATGAATATATAAGCTTAAACGAATTAGAGGTATTCTTAAAAAGAGATTTGTCTAAAATTTAAGGAGCTAATTGTAAAATACGCCACCCCTCATTAATTTTCTCATATAAAAATCTATCATGTAATCTAGAAGATCGACCTTGCCAAAACTCAATTTTTACTGGTTTCAATAAATAACCTCCCCATGATGATGGCATTGGAATATCTTTCCCTTCATAAGTTCTTTCTAATCTTTCCACCTCCTTAGAAAGACTACCGCGTGATTTTATTACTTGACTCTGAGGTGAAGCTAATGCGGATATTTGACTCCCTCGAGGGCGTGACTCAAAATAAGCTTTTGATGTTTCATATTTAATTTTATCTACCGAGCCTGAGATCCGAATTTGCTGCTCTAATTCAGGCCAGAAAAAAGTCATACTTGCCATTGAGTTTGAAGATAAATCCTTTCCTTTAGAACTATTGTAATTTGAAAAGAATGTAAAACCATTCTCGTCAATGTCTTTGAGTAATAATACTCGACCTTGAGGCATTCCTTCTGGAGTAACTGTAGATAAAACCATGGCGTTAGCCTCTAAAACATTACTCTTTAAAGCATTATCAAACCATTTCTTAAATTGATAGATAGGATTAATATCTAGATCATTTAATTTTATAGTGTCTTTCGTGTAATCTTTACGAATGTTTGATATCCTGCTTGTCATATAGATAATATTTACTTGTAAATTTAACTATAGAATTTGGAATGATAAGTGATTTGTTATAAATTTATTAAGTAAAATATTCTATTTCTATGCCGTCTCGATTAAAAGCAAATATAAAAAAAGGAATGTTCCTTATTTCAAAGCCACTAATTAATGATAATATTTTTCATAAAACGGTAGTATTTCTAACTGATTACAACTCTGATGGTGCCGTAGGATTCATTATTAATAAGCCTTTAGACTTAAAGCTCTCAGAACTTGTTGATGAAATAACTGAGCATAATACAACAATACATAATGGAGGACCAGTGGATTCCCACCGACTTTATTATATACTTAAATCACCTCATAAAATTGATGGTAGTATTCATATTGTAAATGATTTATACTGGGGAGGGAATATTGATAAAGTGATAGACTTGATAAAAACCAAAGTTATCGACCCTAAAGAAATACGTTTTTTTCTTGGTTACTCTGGATGGGATTCGGATCAACTGAATCATGAAATAAACACAGACTCTTGGTTTGTTGATGAAACAGATCAAAATCTATTTGAATGGGATTTAAAAACTATATGGATTAACAGACTTAAATGTAAAAGTAATTCGTATAAAATTTGGGCTAATGCGCCATATGATATTAGTTTAAATTAATTGCTTTAAACGGTTTAATAACTCTATAGAAAAAGAGTTTGAATATTCCTTTTTTTTGTATGTTTTGACATAAGAAATACCATGTATAGAATTTGTCAAAAAAACTTCGTCCGCTTTTATTAGTTCAAAAGGCTTCATAGATTTTTCTTCAATTACTATATCTAAATCATTTGCTTTTTCTATTAGAATAGATCTTATGATACCATCTACGCATCCAGAACTTAAAGGAGGTGTATAAATAAAGTCTTTATTAATAATAAATATATTTGCTGATGTAGTTTCACATATATTTGAATCACTATTTAATATAATTGCCTCGTCTAATTGATTTTCTTTGGCAAAGATTCCCGATAATACAGAAGGTAAGGAATTCCCCCCTTTTAAAGATGATAATGGTTCTTGAGGCTTTTTATGATCATGAAAGACATCAATGCATAAGCCTTTACCAATAGATATGAAATTAGACTCTAAAGGGTCTGTCTCTATTAAAAACTCCATTGTTTTTGATGTGGGAGTGTAATACCCACCTGAGCGTCTAAACAATACAATTCTTATTCGTGCGTCATTATCAAGTAACTTGTTTGCTTCTAGTGTTTTAATTATCTCTTCAGACACAAAGTCCATATTAAGATGCTGGGGAATATCCATTCTTAACATACAGGCTGCTCCCATCATTCGAAAATAGTGTTTTTCCCAAAACACAAGTTTACCCTCATGATATCGTAGCGTTTCAAAAATTTGATCTCCATAAAGAAATGCTCTGTTCTTTGAGTTGAACAAATATTCTTGATCATTTTTTAAAGTACCATTGTAGTTTATCATATGAATTTAAAATGATTTAAATTTTTATTAGCTGGGATTAAATAACCCTTTATATGAATCCGTTTAGCGGCTTCTATATCTCGTTGATTGTCACCTATAATAAATGATTTTTCAGGATTTATGTGATGTTTGGCAATAGCTTTTTCTAATAAAAGAGAATTAGGTTTTCTGCAAATACAAGCTTCAATGTTATCATGATGTGGGCAATACATGATATCTAACAAATCAAGATTGTTTAGATTAAACCAGGACTTTAAATAGTTGTTGATTTTGTCTACATGGGCTTTTGAATAAATTTTTTTTGAAATTCCTCCTTGGTTGGTTACTACAACAAATTTGTAGCCACAATTTTTAAATGTGGTTAACGCCTCTTTTAGACCAGGGTTAATCTCAAAATTGCGTAATTCATATACATAAGAACCTATTTCTTTGTTTATAACTCCATCTCTATCTAAAAACACTACTTTGTTCATCACGCAAAATTACATTATAAAAATAAAATATTATCAGATAGTATTAATGGGCTTATAAAGCATTTCTATATGAGGGATGTTATCCTCTAGATATGATTTTCCAGTATATTCATATTGCAATGATTCGTAAAAGCCCTTAAGGTATTGTTGCGCTGAAATTCTTATAGGCACCTTTCCGTAAAGTCGCTCAATGTGAACTAGACCTTGATGCATAAGTTGGCTACCTAAACGATTTCTTCGATAAGATTTACATACCACTACACGACCAATTGATACTTCGCTATAACTTATTCCTGGTGGAACAATTCTTAGATATGCCACTAAATCATTTTCTAAATAACCCATTAAATGATATGAATCAATGTCTTTATTGTCAGCATCTTGATATGGACAGTTTTGCTCAACAACAAAAACTTCCTGACGCAATCGATACATTTCGTGTAATTCAGAAACCACTAACTTATCAAAAGATTTTAATCGCCAATCCAGCATAAAATAGTCTTATTAATACAGCAAGATTACATTAATTTTTTTAGTAACACTATTTCGTATCTTGAAATTTCCATAAATTTTTACCACATTTATGTAATTATCAGTACATTATATATTAATCAAATCATCAATAACAGTAGTATTGTTTAGAGAAAATTATTCAGTAAGTTTGATATGGAATAAATGAATGTAAAATTAAACATAACAGATAGAGTAAAATATTATGTCAGTTAAAACACATGTATATATAGACGGTTCATGGATATTTCACAACAAAAAATATCTAATTGATGCCTCAGGAGATCCCGATTACGACTTAGACTACAAAAAAATACCGCTAATTATCCAAGAACATTTGTTGACTAACCTCACTATCGATGTAGATATTGTAAGGACATATTTTTATGGCACCATGCCTATTAATAAACCTGGATTTTCTGCTTCTAAGCAAAAGGCCTTTTACAAGTACCTTAAAGAAGAGTGTTATTTTGTTACAGATGTATTCGAAGTTGACTATCAAGATGATGAACTAGCAAAACCTCAAGTTAACTCTCTCCCAGTTGCTTTGTGTTCATCTTTACTATATAACGCAGGCCTTAACACTTCATATGATATCGCAGCAATTGCTTTAGGTGACCCGGACTACATATCAATGATAAAACGTGCTAGAATGCTTGGTAAACGCATTCTACTTATTGGTGTGAAAAATTCACCCGACACTCGCTTAAGAACTAGAACTGCATTATTAGATTATCCTGTACTGTATTTAGAAGATTATATAGAAACATTAAGGCTAGAAAGGCATGACCACTTAAGAGCTTGTATGAGTTGTGGAAATGACGAAATGACCAATTGGCACGGTGCTGATTTCTATTGTTCTAATTGCAGAGAAAATGACAGTAGATCGATGCTAAGAAACTGTAATAATTGTAATAAAGAAGAAGAGACAACTTGGTCTGAACCATACTATTACTGCTTTGACTGTAGGGAGTCCTATAGAAAAAGTCAAAATACATTTAATGTATAAATTTGATGTGCATTATGCGTTTATTTAGAGACAAATAATTTGTTTAAATCTAGTATTAATTTTATTATTCATAGAATTCACCATGTTTAAAATAGCTATATTTCTACTTGCTTTTTCAACCACATTACTCAGTGCACAAGATAGTTTGACTTTTAAGACAACTTTTGTCTTGCCTTCCAATCCTGTCGAAAGTCAGGGCGAAACAGGCACATGCTGGAGCTTTTCTACGGCTTCATTCTTAGAATCAGAACTTATAAGAATGAACAAAGGAGGCCATAACTTATCAGAATTATTTGTTGCTCGTCAAGTGTATCTTAACAAAGCTGATAATTTTGTACGTCGTCACGGTAAAACTCAATTTGGCGAAGGAAGCCTAGGTCATGATTTATTAAATGCAATAGATGAATACGGTATAGTTCCTAATGAAGTTTTTAATGGGTTACAATCTAATTCAGAAACACATAACCATAAAGAGTTATCATCAGTCCTAATAGCCTATCTTAACGCTGTAATTCAAAACAAGGGAAAAACTCTAACACCGCATTGGAAAACTGGCTATGAACGTATACTTGATATGTATCTTGGTGAGTACCCAGAATCTTTTAGTTATAGAGGAAAAAACTATACTCCAGTTAGTTTTGCTAATGAGCTTGAAATTAATTCTAATGACTATATAACACTTAGTTCATATACTCATGAAAAAATGTATGAACCATTTATTCTTGATGTCCCTGATAATTGGGATAATGGACTTTATTTCAACGTTGAACTTCAAGAGCTATTAGACCAAACAATACAAGCCCTTGAGTCTGGTTATACAATTGAGTGGGATACAGATGTTAGTAATGAGGGCTTTAATGCAAAAAAAGGTATAGCAATATGCCCAATTGAGGGTCAAGATCCTGACTTCAATATTTCTACTGAAGAAATGAATATAACGGCTGACATTAGGCAGATGAATTTTGATAACTATGCTGTTACTGACGATCATTTAATGCATATTGTTGGTATATCTAAAGGGAGTGATAACAAAAATTATTTTGTTGTTAAGAATTCTTGGGGCGACAAGATTGGACTTGATGATTATAAAGGACATGTACTAGTATCTTATGCTTATTTTAAATTAAACACAATATCTATAATGCTTCATAAGGATGCCTTAAGCGACAGCTTGAAAATGAAATTAAATTTTTCAAAAAGAAGTAATCATAACTAAGCATTAATTATTTTATAATCAACCTTTTTGTTGTTTTGTCATCAAATATTAGATGGTAATAACCAGGAGCTACACCACTAATGTCAATTTTCTGCAATCCTTTATGGAGAGAATACTCGTTATAAAGACGCCCTATAACATCAGAAATTACTAAATCACATTCTCTGTTAACGTTTATCGTTAGCATCCCATTAGTGTTAGGGTTAGGGAAATATTCTAAACTCAATAATTCAGCATCCAAGTTATTTAAGTTAGATATATTAAAACTAAGCTCGGTAGAACAATTCTCACCATCAGATACAATAATAGAATACACTCCGTTTTGATTTGGCGTATATGTGCTTTGAGTGTTGTCAAGGATTAGGCCATCAACGTACCACTGGTAAGTAGGTTGTAAAGCATTTGAATTAACTTCTAGTGTTGTATTGTCATAAGAATATGTGCTTACAGATGCATTTAGTTCATAACAAGAGTTGTCATCAGCGGTTGCATCAATATTGTAATTACAAGCATCAGGGTCTGTACATCCTAATATTACAGAAGATTGATCACATGAAACAACAAATACATAATTAAACTCAGAAAATTCCTCTTCGCCCCCTACTAAAATTTCTTGATTACATACATTAATTGAGTAAGCACCCCCAGAGCTAATTCCATCTCCATAGTTATCATACAAATTAAAATCAAGAATTGTCTCTGGTGAAAAACAATATGCCAATTCATATGTTTCCCAAGACTGCATAGAACCTAATTCTATTTCATCGATAGTTTGTCCATCTGAACTCATTAACGTGTATGAAGTTTCGTTGGAAGCATACCAGTCTGGCTGTATACTTACAACAACATCTATATCATTAATTCCACATATTGGGGTTATGAAAGTATAATTATAAATCATTGTATCCTGATTTGTGATAAGTACCAAGTCAAAAGCAATTTGTTCTGAATTTGGAGCAGATTCAACTATAGAACATTCAAAAGAAAGAGTGCTGGTTGAATTTACGTCAATACTCTCAACTGAATGTAAAGTATCACTACAAATTAAAAACGAGTTTGAGCTCTGTATGTAAGCTAGTACACTATCAGTTTCTGCGCTTCCAATATTATTCAAATTAAAGTCAATCATTACCGTTTCTGATACATCAAATTGGCCGTTATTATTTCCTAAGGAATCAATTATTAAATAATTATCGACATTTATTATTGGTTGATCAAAGATAATAGTAGATGTAGCATTCCAGCTATTGCCAAGTTGGTCAAAAATATTAAAATAAAGATCTGCATCAGTAATTGTAGTATCTGGTTCTCCAACAGTAATCATAAGTTGATCACTTAAAAGAGATAATTCTCCTTGATCTATCGAGTTAACGAATATTGTATCAGTAATTACATCAATAAAATTAAGGTTAGTACTGACAACAATAGTTAAACTATCACTAGATTCTATGCCTACATTTTCAATATTCATCGAGTAAACAAGGCTATCCCCAAATTCTACTTGAGAATCTGCCCCATCAAGACTGTCTGATAAGACAATACCCTGACTAATTATATATGGTCCTTCAAGAACTATCGATTGAATAGAACCAACATGAGGAATAGCGTTAAATGCATTTACCGTAATGGTATAATTGGATACCGAGCTAATTGGTTCAAATAATAGTGTAGCTTGTCCATTTTCGATGATAGCTTGCGACACTAACTGGTTATTGTGAGTAAGAGTAGCAACACCACCATCATAATTAGAGGTAACAAGTAGTGAGTTTGAACCAATAGGAATTATGTTATCATAAGTAGCTGTGATCTCGCCAGCTTTATCAGTTCTTACCATTAGAGAAGGGTCTCCAAATATGGTCCAAGTATCTGTTATTTCTTCGCCATTAGCACCATAATCATCATTCATTTTCATACAACCTTGCATAGTAATTGCACCAAAACTCCGACGAATGTTATCATCATATTGTTCTGTTAAAATATCATTCATTTCATCTTGGCCAGACATTGGTGGGTTCCAGGATTGATTAATAGTAGACATTATGACAGCAACAGCCCCTGTAGGAGTTCCAGTATCGTTTGTAGCACGCAACCATTTTTCCGCAAAACAGGTGGTGTTCATAAATTCTCCGTTAACACATGCTACTGAAAATATAAATGGGTGTGTGTCCGTATTATTTAATTGATCTATATCCGAATTGTTGAAGCCTGTTGTAGCAAAGGACTCCGCAGAACCATGACCTGTATAATTTATTAAACCAGCTCCAGTGTTTAATTGATTACTTAACTCAAAAGCATTTGGATTACCTGAAGCATCTAAAGAGCCTTCATAGGGTCCTCCTTCATATAACTCAAGAATATTTGAGTAGGTAAAGCCATTAAGGTCATTATTTATATTCATTAAATGGTGCCAGTCAGCCTCATTGTCATCACCCATCCCTGTTGAATTAGAATTAGGGTTAGTGGAAGATGTTCCATCTTCAGATCCTATTGCGACAGCCGTTTTATATGCGTCAGTATTAACAGGGTTTTTTTCATAGTTAATACTTCGTTCAACCATAGTTTCTACGTCGCTAACACTTTCAACAGAAAATCGACCAATAAATAAATCAGGGTAATTGTCATTACCTGAAGTGTATGTATAGCTATTATCGGAAAACCCAGAGTTAAGATTGTCAGCAGGAATATGTTGATGGTCTCCAACTAACAATACATATGTTAAGTTATTCTGATCATAATATTCTTGTATAAAAGCTTTTATTTCACCTGAGGTGCTACCAATATCATCAATATCGATAATTTCATTTTCTATCCCTAATTGTGTTTTCCAATTAGCGAAAGGTTGAACTGCATCAATAAAATCACTGTGAGAAATTATCAACATATCTCCTTGTTCTGAAACAGGGTCATACTTTAAAGAATGTTCATTAATAAAGTGGCTTTTAAGAAGCTCTTTAAATGCTGGTTGAATATTACTAGATTCACTTAGCTTGTTATCAAAACTAATTCTTATTGTTAACTCTTGGTATGCTCTTAAAGTTTCATCAATAGGGTTGTATCTAAAAGGGTATAACCATAATGTCCGGCCAGAAACATTTCTTATAGAATATTCATCTCTTAGCTTGTATGAATTTCTAGGATAAAAACCTGGTCTATTATATGTTTCACCAAACGAATAAGGTATATCTGAAGGATCTGTATGTCGATAAATATTACCTTTAGATGGAGCAATAGGGGTATTTTCCAATTCTATGTATGATTCATTGATAATTTCTATATTAATTTGGGCGTTCCTTGGGCATCTAAAAGATGTTGCTACTTTGTTTAGTGCAGGCGCTGAATGATTCAAAATTGGAGTTGTCCCAATCATTTCAGGTGTAAAGTAAGTTGTGTTGTTTAATTCCACTTCATTTAGCTTGTATGAATCAAATCGATAATTAAGAACCAAAGAAGTATCACTCTGACTAATTACAGTTGTAGTAACTTGTCCGTAAACTTGACAAACATAAAAGGCAAATATTAATAAGATGTTAATTTTTTTCATAACTATAGTTTAATGATTTCTTTGGAAAATATTGATTTACCGTTATTAATATTTAGTAGATAAGCCCCTGAATTTAAATGCTGTATAAGTAGACTTACTTGATTAGAATTTAAGACATGATGTTCTTCAATTTTAGATCCATTAATATCAAATACTGAAATTGAATAGTCTCCTTTTTTTGTGAATTGAATATCAATTATATCACTTGTTGGCTGAGGAGAAATTTTAATATCACTCATCCATTCTGAGTCTTTTAATGACAAGCCAACAGGTACTAGCTCTACGTCTAGATTCGTTCGTTGATTATTGTAGATATTACAATTTAATGTTTTAGATGTATATCCTGTTGCAGAAAAAGTAAGGTTATAATTACCTGCATATAAGTACCTGTGATAGTCTCCTAAAGGTAAGTGAGAGTATACATGTGAGCTATCAATGTCGTGACCATCAATAAAAACTTTGGCTTTTAAGGGTTCTAGAGTTATTGAGTCTTTAATACTTCCATGAAGACCATAAGTACTTTGTTCCATATACCCTAAAAATGATCTATAACTTGCATCCCAATAATAAGGAAGACTTGCACCAGCTGGTATCTTCTCATCAGATATTTCAAGAGTAAACTCCCTACATCGATGTTCAAAATTCATATAATCTTGCCTGCCTCCATCTACTTCATACCAATCGTACCCATTTGTTATTCCAGAAGGAGTGAAATTGAAATAGCCATTATCTCCATAAGTTTGTGCGGTGTCTGCATATGACCTCATAACGTGAAGCCACCAGTCTATGTCTGCAGTATCATACGTCCATGTATCCCAAGGATAATTAGCCACTTCTACACCACCGTGAAAATTAGAAGATATATCAAATTCACAAGAATCTGCTAAATCCATAAATGCTAAAGTTTCAGTTTGATAAGGATTACCATCTGGGTGCATGCCATCTTGTGGATCAGGAAAGTTTCTATTTAAGTCAACATTATTTGCATTATATCTACGAGCACCTGCAACAGTGTTGTTTCCGAAAAAGTATGCCCCGTCAGGATTAGCAAGTGGGTTAATCCAAATTTCAACATTTCTCATAATCGAATTTATTCTGTCATCAGAATTATAATTCTTAAGCAAATAATCTATTAATCTTAGAGAAAGAACATAACCAGAAATTTCATCTCCATGCATAGAAGATGTGAATAGAAGTCTAGGTTCCCCTTCTTCAACATCTATATTATCACCAAGTTTTGCAATAAGGAGTTCTCTTCCTTGCTCAGTATAACCAAAAGAAGAAACTCTACAAAGTTGAGGGTGCTGCTCTTGAAAAGAGTACATCATTTCTACATAAACCTCGTAACTAGGATAAAAATCCCAATCATTTATACTACGCTCATGAAGATTTAATAACATATTTAAATCATTCGGATCAACTACATCTTGTTCTAATATCTTAAAAGGGATATTGTGTTTTAGAAATTCTGTAAACTCTTTTTCACTTGCAAAAGCTTTAACATCATTGATTGATGACCCATGATCAATCGAAACTATTTTAGAGAATTTATTTAATTCTTCTTTAGAACTGACCTCAAACGAAAAATATACGACTGAAGTTTGTTTAAAATAATCTTGACCACTATGTGTTTGGGCAAAAATTAAATATGGAACAAAACAAAATATTAAAAATAGTTTTTTCATAATAGGAGGTTTAATTTTTCAGAGCAAAACACATGCCATTAATATATCCGGACTTCCAATATTACTTCTTGGCCAACTGCATTGTTAAGCATGTTCCTAATTTTTTCTTTAGAATAATTTAACTCTTGCTTTAATGCTGCATTATTTAAGCTTACGAATAAAATTCTTTTTTCAACTTCTATTTTAGTAGTGTGCTTAGTTACTGACGGCCCCATTAACTTGTCCCACATTGTTATTACATGCGCTTCGTTAAACTTAGAAGTAATATCGTAGTTTTTCAACATTTCTTTAATTACTTCTCCTATACTTTGTTCTTTTGACCTTCTCATGATATGGAGCCTTTTTCTACGTCAAAAATTTTATAAGAACCATCTGTTCTTTTAACAATAGACTCTGTTCTTTTTTTATGTGTGTCTGTGATAAATATTTGGCCAAAATGATGCTTAGAAACAAGATCGACTATTGCTTGTACTCGATTGTCATCTAGTTTATCAAAAATATCATCTAGTAATAACATAGGATTGTAGCCAACTAAATTTTTAATAAAGTTAAATTGGGCAAGTTTTAAAGCTATTAAATACGTTTTTTGTTGTCCCTGAGAACCTTGCTTTTTTATAGGATAGTCATTAATTTTAAATAACAAATCGTCTTTATGCGTGCCGCAGGTAGTATATTGTAAAATTTTGTCTTTCTGTAAATTTTCTTCTAGTAAGCTTCCTAAGTCAGAATCATATAACTGGGATCTGTAAGAAAGGCTAACTACTTCATTGGATGCTGATATTTCTTGGTAATACTTTTGAAAAATTGGATTAAAATCAGCCATGAAGGCTTGTCTTTTTGAATAAATTTTATCGGCTAAATTTACAAGTTGTTCGTTATAAACTCCTATTGTAGTAGGATCGTAAGTGAAATTTGCAGCAAAATATTTTAAAAGTGCATTTCTTTGATTTAATATTTGTGAATAATTAATCAAGTCTTGTAGATATATTTTGTCAGACTGTGCAATTACACCATCCATAAACTTTCTCCTAACATCAGATCCCTCTGTGATCAGGTTCCTATCTGCTGGCGATATAATTACAAGCGGGTATAATCCAATATGATCTGCAAGCTTTTCATATTCCTTCTTATTTCTCTTAAATACTTTTTTCTTTCCTCTTTGAACACCACAAAAAACCGAATCCACTTTAGATTCTCTAAAGAAATGTCCTTCAATTGAAAAGAATGATCTTTGGTACTGAATATTTTGACTATCAACTGGATTAAAATAACTCTTACAAAAACACAAATAATAAATGGCATCTAATAGATTAGTTTTTCCAGAACCATTATTACCAACAAAGCAATTAATGCCATCAGAAAAACTCAAATGAGCGTCTTCATAATTTTTAAAATGTAATAGCGAGAGTTGCTTAAGGTACATCCAGTGTTATTTTTTTTGTAAAAATAAGACCTGATATTAGAATTATAGTCTTCATTTCAGAATTTCTTTTATTTTTGTGCTTTTAAACAAAACAAAACACGAATAAAATGGCTGATAATAGAGACCAGACTCAAGAACAATTAAAGACGATTGAACAAAGCCTTACGAAGGCCGAGATGTATGTAGAAGACAATAAAAACACCCTAATGGTTATTGTTCTAGCTATTGCTGTTGGTTTTAGTGCATATTTTGCATTCAGTAAATTTTACGTACAACCTAAAGAGGAGACTGCTACTACTGAAATGTATATGGCTGAGAAATACTTTGAACAAGGGAAATTTCAAGAAGCACTTGATGGGGACGAACAATTTGCAGGATTCATAGAGATTATTGATGCTTATAGCGGTACAAATGCAGCAAATCTTGCACATTATTATTCTGGTATAGCTAATCTACGATTAGGTAATGCAGAAGATGCTATTGCGTATTTAGACGGTTTTTCTTCTAAGGATGAAATGCTAAGTTCAATAGCTCAAGGTGCTATAGGTGACGCTTTTTCGGAGTTAGGTCAAAATGATGAAGCTCTAAATTATTATTCCAAAGCAGCCAATATGAATACAAACGATTTCACAACTCCAGTGTATTTAATGAAAGCAGCTAATGCAGCTTACGCTTTAGGGAAAAAAGATGAGGCGCTAAAAATGTATGTTCGTATTCAACAAGATTATTCATCAACAAGAGAGGGCCAAAATATAAGCAAATATATAGCTCGTATAGAAGCCTCAAATTAATTCATGGCTACAACAAACTTATCACATTACGATAAAGATTCAATCCCAAACGCAGAAGGCATGCGATTTGGGATTGTTGTTTCAGAATGGAACCAAAAAATTACTAATGGGCTATTTAGAGGTGCTCAACAAGCTCTATTAGAGAACGGTGTAGCCGCTGCCGATATATTAAGAATGAATGTACCAGGAAGCTTCGAACTCACATTTGGTGCTTCTGTATTAGCTGATACTACTGATGTTGACGCTATTATTACTCTAGGCTCAGTAGTTAAAGGTGAAACAAAACATTTTGATTTTGTATGTCAAGCAGTTAGTAATGGAATTACTCAACTCAATATAGATCTCGACATCCCTGTTATATTCGGTGTTCTTACTGATAATACTATGCAGCAAGCTATAGACAGATCTGGTGGGAAATTAGGAAACAAAGGAACAGAATGTGCTATTGCTGCTATCAAAATGGCTGTAATGAATCAAATATTAAGAGCTGAAGACTAATTATCTAATTAAAACACATATTAAAATAGAGCTCGACAATGTCGAGCTTTTGTGTTTCAAGACAATTTAAAGTAGATATGTAGTGTCAATACCAGTGATTCTATATCTTTACAATGCAAAACTTTTTTTATCATGAATATAGATTTCAATAAGAATGAAGATGCGATCAAACTGAAGATTGCCGAGATGAATAGAAAGCTAGCTGCGATTAGCTTAGGTGGTGGTAAAAAGAAAATTGAAAAAGAACATAGTAAAGGAAAACTTACTGCTAGAGAACGAATAAATTTTCTCATAGATAATAAAACAGAATTCCTAGAACTAGGAGCCTTTGTAGCAAATGACATGTATGAAGAATATGGCGGATGCCCTGCAGCAGGAGTTATTATGGGTATTGGTTATGTTTCAAGTCGACAGTGTGTCATTGTAGCAAACGATGCTACAGTTAAGGCTGGAGCATGGTTTCCTATAACAGCAAAGAAAAACCTTAGAGCTCAAGAAATTGCAATGGAAAATAACCTTCCTATTATCTACTTAGTAGATAGTGCTGGTGTATTCCTTCCCTTACAAGATGAAATTTTCCCAGACAAAGAGCACTTCGGCAGAATCTTTAGAAACAATGCCAAAATGTCGTCTATGGGCATCACTCAAATATCTGCTATAATGGGATCTTGTGTTGCTGGAGGAGCATATCTGCCTATAATGAGCGATGATTCATTAATTGTAGATAAAACTGGCTCAATCTTTTTAGCTGGATCGTATCTTGTAAAAGCCGCTATAGGAGAGGAAATTGACAATGAAACTTTAGGTGGTGCTACTACACATTGTGAAATATCAGGAGTCACAGATTTTAAAGCAAAGGATGACAAAGATTGCTTGTTGAGAATTCGTAAAATCATGGCCATGATAGGCTCCGAAGAAAAAGCTGGTTTTAACAGGATTGCGCCAATCCCTCCAAATGAAAATCCTAAAAATATTTATGGAATACTCCCAGAAGAACGGGATAAACCTTACAATGTACACGATATCATTGCATGTATTGTAGATCATTCCGAATTTGAAGAGTATAAAGAAGGGTACGGTAAAAGTATAATTTGTGGGTATGCTAGAATTGATGGATGGGCAGTTGGTATTGTGGCAAATCAAAGACAAATAATCAAATCAAAAAAAGGGGAAATGCAATTTGGGGGAGTTATTTATTCAGATTCTGCAGATAAAGCCGCTCGTTTTATTATGAACTGCAACCAAAAGAAAATTCCATTGGTATTTTTACAAGATGTTACTGGTTTTATGGTTGGATCGAGGTCGGAACATGGAGGTATTATTAAAGATGGTGCAAAACTAGTAAACGCTATGGCTAACTCAGTGGTTCCTAAGTTTACAATAATTACTGGAAACTCTTATGGTGCTGGAAACTACGCTATGTGTGGTAAAGCATATGACCCACGACTAATTGTTGCTTGGCCAACTGCACAGATTGCAGTAATGGGAGGCGCTCAAGCTGCAAAAGTTTTACTTCAAATAGAAAAAGCAAGCCTCAAAGCCAAAGGTCAAAAAATATCAAAAGAAAAAGAAACCGAAATGCTCCACACTATAACAGAGCGATATAATAGGCAAATGAGTCCTTACTATGCCGCTTCGAGGTTGTGGGTGGACTCCATTATTGACCCATTAGAAACAAGAAAGGTAATCTCTACAGGTATAGAAATGGCAAACCACGCTCCTATTAACGAAGCCTATAATGTTGGGGTTCTTCAAACATAATTTCCAATATTAATTGAAGCCTATTTTAGTATTTTAGATTTAACCATTCAGCATGTCCTCCATTGATCCATTGTTTCATAAATTTCAATCGTCTATTGATGGTATTTCTTTGCCTGATAAATTCACTTATCCTTTTTATTACGAGCCCCACACATTGTGTTTAATCGCTTCAGAAGAATTACAACTTCATCTATTGGAACAAAATCAATGGAAACACAACTTTGGTCTTAATGATAAAGGTGGAGAGGAGATTGGAAAGATGTTTGGCGTACTATTGGTGAAAAACAAGTTAGGAGAGATTGGTTATTTAAGGGCATTTTCTGGAAAAATGGCTGGAGTCAATCACCTCCCTGGATTTGTGCCACCAGTATTTGATATGCTCACAGAAGACAGTTTCTTTTTAAAAGGAAAAAGCACCCTAAACAAATTAAGTGAAACAATAGATCAACTAAAGGCCAATCCAAGAGTAAGTTCTTTAAAATTGAAATTAAATTCTATTAAAGAGAAGGCTGATAAGGCTGAAAGCGAAAAACGTGCTTTTATAATTGAACAACGAAAAGTACGAAAACAACTTCGGATAAAGGCAAAATCGGAAATGAATGATAGAGAGTATGTTAGTTATAAAGAAATACTTGCAAAGCAAAGTGTGGCACAACGTTACGAACTTAGAGATTTATTAAAACAGTGGTCAAAAAAAATAGCAGTTTTTCAATTAGAATTAGAATGCTTTACCTCAGAGATTGATACCTTAATAAAAAAACGCAAAGCCATATCTGCGTCTTTACAAAATCAATTATTTGAAAAATACAATTTTCTGAATTTTCTAGGAAAAGAGAAAAATTTAAATGTGTTATTTTCTAATACTTCCCTTGGTAAGCCTCCAGCTGCTGCTGGAGAATGTGCAGCTCCTAAACTACTCCAATATGCATATAAACAAAATTATATCCCTTTAGCAATTGCTGAGTTTTGGTGGGGAGTTGCGCCTAATTCTGCAGTAAGAAAGCACAAGAACTATTATCCAGCCTGCCAAGGTAAATGCAAACCTATTTTAGGTCATATGTTACATGGTTTAGTTGTTGATGAAAATCCTCTTAGTGTAGACCGATCTTCATCTAAAAATATCGAAGTCGTTCATCAAGACGAGGATATTGCTGTAATTGTTAAACCTGAAGAATTTTTATCTGTTCCAGGTAAGTCTGTTAAGGACTCTGTTTACAAAAGAGTGAAAAAATTATTTCCCAATGCCACTGGGCCACTTATTGTTCACAGATTAGACATGTCTACATCTGGGGTTATGCTGATTGCCTTAAATGAAAAAAGTAACAAATTATTGCAAAAGCAATTTATTAATAGAACAGTGAAAAAGAGATATACAGCCTTGTTAGACGGTATTCTTCCTAAAGATAAAGGAATTATAGAGTTGCCTTTGCGAGTAGATTTAGACGATAGGCCAAGACAATTAGTTTGTTTTAAACACGGTAAGCAAGCGAAAACAATTTGGGAAGTGATAGAACGAAAAGACAACAAAACTAAAATTTACTTTTATCCAATTACAGGCAGAACACATCAGTTAAGAGTTCATGCAGCACATAAATTGGGCTTAAACTTACCTATTATAGGTGATGATATGTATGGTGCGAAAGCTGAAAGATTGTACTTACATGCAGAATATATTGAATTTATTCACCCTAGCACTAACAGGAAGATGAGTTTTAAACAACCCGCAACATTTTAGTTGCTATTAAATCATTTTATCTATTAATAAAATTTCTTACTCAATTCACTATATTCAACTAATCTATTGCAAGGCTTAAATCGCATACCATAAATTTCTTGCAGTCTATTCAATTCTTTAACTACTTTCTTTGCCCCAATCGAATCTATGTAACGAAATGGGCCACCTGTAAAGGGTCTAAATCCAAGTCCAAAAATAGCACCTAGGTCTCCATCTTGAGGTGATTCTAGTATACCTTCCTGCAAGCATAATACAGCTTCATTAACCATTAACAGAGTCATCCTAATTTGAATCTCACTATAGTCAAATGACTTATTTTTAGGATTTTTAAAATATTTATAAACCTCTGGGTTGGCCTTACCTTTAAGTTTCTTGCCTTTTGAGTTGTAACTTAAGAACCCTTTTTTGTTTTTACGTCCTTTAAATCCATCTTTATTCATGAGTAATAGGGCTTTACTCAATACTGTCCCTTCTCTACCAAGAAACATCTCAGCCAAGTCGCCAGTCATAACATTTGCTCCAACATCTATTCCTACTTCATCTAAAAGGGCAAAAGGACCTACAGGGAAACCGTAACTTTTAATGGCTTCATCCACCTTAATTATATCAGCACCTTCTTCAACAAGTATAAGGGCCTCATTAAGGTAGGGAGCCAAAATCCTATTAACATAAAAACCTGGTCCATTATTTACTACTATGGGAGTTTTGCCTTGCCTTAATCCGAAGTCGTAACATGTGGCTATAGTTCTTTTACTAGTAAAAGGTGTTTTTACAATTTCTAATAAGGGCATTTTAGAAACCGGCGAAAAATAATGCAGTCCTATGACATTTTCGGGATGCTTGGCATACTTTCCTATTTCTTCTATTGATAATGCTGAAGTATTTGTGGCAAAAATGAAATCCTCTTTGGTAAATTGTTCTACTTCAGCAAGTATCTTTTGTTTCATCGATAGATCTTCAAATACAGCTTCAATTAGTATATCAACCTTATCGAAATTTGAATAATCTAACTGTGTAGAAACGCTCGATATAGCCTTCTTTGCTTGAATGACTTTAAGGGATTTTCTTTTTACTTGTTTTATCAAACTTTCCCATAAGTTAATCTTTAACTGTTTTAAAGTATTTATATCAATATCCTTTATTAATAAATCTATTCCTTTATTAATAGTTACTTCAGCAATTCCCTCTCCCATAAAACCAGCACCCAACAAACCAACTCTTTGTATATTTAATACTCGCGATTCTAAATGATTTTTCTTCTTAGCGTTCATTGCAAAAAACAACTGCCTTAAAGATATAGATACAGAACCTATCATTAGTTCCTCAAATTTAATTACCTCCGCCTCAAAACCATCATGACTACCATTCTTAATACCCAACTCAACACAATTAAGTATTTCTAATGGTGCAGGGTAATTTCCATATGTTTGACCTAAGACTTTTTTTCTTGCAAATTTAAAGACTAGATATCTACCTATCAGAGTGCTATCTAGAAAACGGTTTAATAAAGACTGCTTTCTTTTGCGACGTATAGGTTTATGTATTAATGAAAGAGCTTTTTTACCAGCAGCAATTTTAAGTTTGCTTGGATGGACTAGCTCATCAACTAATCCTATTTTTTTCGCCTTGTATGCATAAATATTTTTCCCTGTCAACATCATATCTAAACTTGATTGGAGGCCAATAAGTTTTGGTAAACGTTGAGTGCCACCTGCTCCTGGTAACAAGCCTAATTTAACCTCTGGAAGAGCAAATTTTGTAGTTTTATCATTGCTTGCTATACGAGCAGCGCAGGCCAATGATAATTCAACGCCCAACCCAATAGCGGCTCCATGAATAGCAGCTACAAAAGGTTTTTGTGAATTTTCTATTTTTGATAGCAATGCATGGCCTTTTCTTGATATAGGTTGAAAATCTCCAACTTTCTCAGCAGTAAAAGACTCAATATCAGCACCGGCAATAAAGTCTTTTTTAGCAGAGAAAAATACAGCAGCCATTACTTTGTCATCATTTATTACATCATCAATAACAGCTTCAAAAGCATCTATAAGTAAAGGAGATACAATATTCACTTTCGAATCTATTTGATTCAAACACAAATAAGCAACTCCTTCTTTAATTTCTTTATTTATATAATCGTTCTTCATACTAAATATGGTATTTTTCAATAAGCATGGCATGTCCTTGCGCGCCGGCTGCACATGCAGAAATAAGTGCATATCTTCCACCTTCGTGGATTAATCTATCACAAGCGGTAGACAATAGTCTTGATCCTGTTGCACCAAATGGATGCCCTATAGACAATGACCCTCCCCAGTTGTTTAGCTTAGTCATATCAAGTTTACCTACCGCCTTTTCTTGTCCCAGTTTTTCTTGAGCAAATTTATCAGAAGCCAAGCATTTTATATTAGCTAATACTTGCGCGGCAAATGCTTCGTGTAATTCAATCACATCGATATCATCTAGTGATATTCCTGTTTTTTTTAATAATTTAGAAATTGCATATGCTGGGCCTAATAATAGTTCTTCTTCCAAATCTTGACCCACAAACACATAATCTACCACTCTTGCCTTAGGAGTAATGCCAATAGATATTGCTTTCTCTTCTGTCATTAATAATGATACTGCTGCTCCATCCGTTAAAAAGGAGGAGTTTCCTGCTGTTAGTGTACCGTGTTTTTTATCAAAAGCAGGTTTCAAAGATGCTAATTTTTCAAGTTTAGAGTTACCTCTTATTCCATTATCCTTAACTGTTCCATGGAATAATGGTGGAATATCAACTTCACAAGTTTGTGGGCTTAAAAATCCTTCTTTTTGAGCTTTAGCAGCTAATTGATGTGAACGTAGTGCATAGTCATCTTGTTCATCTCTAGTTACCTCAAAACGAGCTGCCATAATATCACAGTCCTGCCCCATTGTTTTACCTGTAGTAAACTCTGCTATAGCAGGTCTTTCAGGATAAAAATCGCTAGGCCTTAGTGATAATAAAAACCTTAAGAAATCTGATATTGATTTGAGCTTTTGCGCAGCAAACAACTTATTGCGCATCTTTTTAGGGAAACCTATGGGCGCATCAGAAATGTTATCTACTCCACCTGCAATAATTACCTCAGCATTTCCAATCATCAACTCTTGTATTCCATTGCATATGGCTCTATTTCCAGAAATACAAGCCTGACTAACTGTGTGACAAGACGCAGTATTAGGAATTCCGGCACCAAGACTTGCTTCACGAGCTAAATTAGGTGTTTTAACATTTGAAAGAACTGTTCCCATTATCACTTGATCTACTTCTAGTGGATCTAAACCCGTACTTCTTAAAACTCCCTTAATGGCGTATTGGGTAAGTTCATAAGACATTAAATTTAGATAATCAGTACCTGATTTCAGAAAAGGTGTTCTACAACCCTCTACTATAACAATGTTTTTTTTATTCATAATTTATTTTAATAAAATGTGATTTTACTTTATTTAATTCACATTGCATTGTACTTTAGCACGATGACTGATGATTACGAAAAATACGCCGAACAAATTATTGTTCACAAGATACGCTCTGCATGGTTTGAGATGTCTCGCATGTTCAACCAGGTAGCAAGTGCATACAATATTAGCCTTTCTATTGGATTTACATTAATAGCAATATATGAAGATGATGGGGCTCCTGTTACTAAAATTGCACCACGTATGGGTATGGAACCCAATAGTTTATCTCGCATACTCAAATCTATGGAAAAAGATGGCTTAATTGTCCGTGTTCCTGATAAAGTTGATCGACGAAAAGTCTTAGTTAAACTAAGTCCTAGAGGACAAGAAATTAGAAAAGTATCCATAAAATCTGTATTTAGGTTAAACAATGCTATTTTAAACGAATTAGATCCGATTAAAGTAAAACACTTTTACGAGGTTATTAATGCTATACCTGCTTCTAGTGCTAAAACTTTAGAGAAAATGTTAAATGAGGTTAAGGAGTAATTCCGTACCCATTTTTTTCTAAAGCATATTTTGCAATTTCCCTTCTATATGCTTTTACATTTAGGTTATAATTTGGAAGGAAAAGAGTAATCAATCTTTTGAGTAGTTTATTTTTCCATCCATCAAAAGATGAATTTATTATTTCTTTAGCAGCAATCTCAGTCTTATTAAACACCTCGTAAGCAATTACTTTTACTATAGTTTTATTTATCAATTTGTCTTTGGAATTTTCTGCTATACTTTCACTTCTCAAATATGATGATTCAAAGACACATATCTCTGTAAGAATATCAGACAACTGCATAACAACTTCTTGCTCATTGATAAGTGATACTTTGAATTTAGTAGTTACAGCAGCCAAAAGAATTAAGAATAAATGTTTTAGTCTTATAAGTCGTTTTTTTAAAGTAATGGACTGAAATGGTATGCAAGCCTGCAAAACATATAAGGGAGTTTTCTTAAGTGCCCCATTTAAGCGGAGAGTTTTAGTTTGAAAGCCACGCTTCATCAACTCACCAATTATCAATAATCGATTTACTTCGTTAGTACCTTCATAAATTTTAGTAATTCTAGCATCTCTGTATCCACGTACTACTCCTGTTTCTTCGGCATAACCCATACCTCCATGAATTTGAATAGCCTCATCGGTTATTTTACACAAAACTTCAGAACCATATACTTTTGCAATAGAGCATTCAATTGCAAATTCTCTAGCTGCTTGTCGTTTTGCTTCATCTTTTAAAACCCCTTCACTTAGAAGCCTTTCGTAATATGCATCTATTTGGCCACCTATTCTATACGTTGTAGATTCAGTGGCGTAAGTGTACACTACCATCTCTGCAATTTTTTTCTGGATGGCGCCAAACGAAGCTATGGATTTACCAAACTGTTTGCGATCTAAGGCATACTGAACAGATTTTTGTAAGGCAACTTTAGACCCACCAATTGAACTTGCACCGATTTTTAACCTACCAGAATTTAAAATATTAAGAGCCATTTTAAAACCACCTTGGCGTTTTCCTAATAAATTTTCTACGGGCACCTCTGTGTTGTTAAAAAAAAGTTGAACTGTAGAAGATCCTTTGATACCAAACTTCCTCTCTTCAGGGCCTATGGTAATGCCACCAAAGTTTTTTTCTACTATAAAGGCCGATAAATTTTTATCTTCATCTATTTTAGCAAAAACAATAAAAATATCAGCAAACCCCCCGTTAGTAATCCACATTTTTTGCCCGTTGAGGAAATAATGAGTCTTCTCCTTATTTAAGATTGCCCTTGTTCTGCCTGCATTTGCGTCTGATCCAGCATGTGGTTCAGTTAAGCAATAAGCGCTCAGCATTTTCCCAGAAGCTAAGTGTGGTAAATATTTCTTTTTTTGCGACTTACTTCCATAGTAAACAATTGGCAAGGTACCTATTGAAGTATGCGCTCCAATTGCAGTAGCATACGAGTAACCATAGGCTGTAGCCTCACCAAATATGAGTGTACTTAACATATCCATGTCCATTCCTTCATATTCGTTTGGAATATTGACGCCCATCATACCAAGTTCTCCAGATTTCCTTAATATTGTTGGCATCAATGTTTTGTCAGACATGGCGTCAATCAATTCTATTTTAGGCAACACCTCTTGATCAATAAAATCCAATATCATTGATTTTACCATTTTTTGCTCTTCTGTAAAGAGCTCCGGTGTTTTGATGTCAATTTTCTCGCACTGAGTGTATATAAAACTCCCTCCTTCCATACTTTTTTTATCGTTTAATATACGAAATAAAATCAATGCACGCATTGTAATTGTGTAATAATTTATACACACATTAAAAATGTTTAAAATAAATAGGTGAGGCCTACACCTATAATCTCTTTATATTGTGTTATGGGTCCACTTTTATCTATAATACCGTCGTCATTAGTGTCTTGATCGACATTAATATCGTCATCATAAATAAGCTGAGCATAAGTAGTTACAGAGAAATATTTATTTACATTTAGTATAATCTCTTGCTCTAAATTAACATCAATGTTTTGTGGATTATTTTTGTAATTTGAGAATAGTTCTAGCTTTGATTTTAACTCTAAATTAGCTGTTAATAGATCCTCATAAACCACTCTTATGTAAGCACCTGACTCAGTTCTAGTTTTACTCCCAGCAGTTAATAATTGCCCTAAATTATTATAGATCGCGGGATCAACACCATAAGCTCCAGCATTCGCAAGTTCATCATTATAAACTAGAGTAGTTTTTATTGTTAGTGGAGCAAGATATGCTGTTACAATGGTTTTGTGTTTATAATCTAAACCCATTGCAATTGTTATATATGCTGGAGCTAAAAAATTTGAAATCAATATACTATCATTAGGGTAGTTATACCCTTCGTTTATTTGAGATTTAAAATTAATTAAACCTGCATAATACCATTTTTCATTTACCTCTTTTCCATACTTAGAGGTAAGGTCTATTTTATCGTTAGTTTTCCACCATTTTTTACTCCTACCCTCTTTAGTCATACCATAAGCTATGTTCAATGAATTATCCCAACTAATATTTTCTTTTTTATATCGTAAATAGATGCTAAATCTCGTGTTAAATGTTGTTGAGTTTTGTCCGCCAGATGACCAGTTTGTTAGAGATACTTGAGATAAATTATAATTAAAACGTCCTCCAATAGACCATATTTCTTCTTGTTCAAGTGGTTTAGTTCTTAATGATTCCTCTTGAGAGCTATCTTGAGCATAAGCAATTTGTGCTAGAGCAAAAGATAAACTAATACATAATTGTTTGTACATTATAATCCTCTTAATTGATTTATGAGTATGTGTTGCTAACTTTTTAATTGCAATTTAAGTCATATAATGAGTTATACATTTCATTATTTTTTCAAGTATTTGTTATGGAACAAATTTTAATAAATTTAATAGGTCCATTGAATGCGCTCTAAAAATTTAGATACACGCTTCTTATTACCTAACTCGTATCTAAAGTCACCCGAATCACTATCTCCTTTCTTATTAGACAAACGACGTGGTGATTCTTCAATATGTTTATTAAATACTTCGTCCGAGCTAATTAGTGTCATCACACCTCGACGATAATGTATATAATAGTATTTATTAGATGATGGTTCAATGTATATATTTAATTCATCTCCTCTTGCATGTGGCCTTACTTCGACAATACCGCGTACCATACGATCAATTTTTCGTCCCATTATATTGTTCAAAGAAATAGATTGATCGGATACAAAAGAAGCAGATTTTTTATTCCATTGCATTCGTAACTGAGGGAAATAAAAAGTATGCTCAAGCGCTGATGGTAGATATCGTTTACCTTTTTTCTTTTTACGATTGTATTTTTTTAGCTGACGCTTGCCCAAGTTTAACCTTAGTAAGTTCTGATGAATGCTGGATGATTCGTCTACAGGAGTTGTGAAATTTGATCTCTTTAGCTTTTTAAACATTTGTTTTGCGGCCTTTCTGTGCATCATAAAGTCAAAGCTAAGATTGAGTTTTCCCTCAATACTTTGTGATTCAAAATCAGAAAATAATGTCCCATAAGCATCTATGTCTACTAAGCCCGCATCTTCTCCTAAACTTAGCCTGCCTTCAGAATAAAGTGTGCAAGCCTCAGGGTCATATATAGCTAAATTACCAGGTAAACTTCTATTATCGATCTTTTCCTTAGATCCAATTATATAAACCCAATCTACTTCATCAAATTGCACAAAACCATCTACGGCTAAGGCAGGATAATCTGTAGAGCGCTTTGGACTACTCAAAAATGCTGGGTATGCAAGTGTAGGACTATGGCTTATCATAACTCCTGCATGCCACTGCTGCCTATCGGTAAGTCGTGCCTCAGGATTCAAATCTATAAACACATTTTCTGGATTTACATCATCTGCAAAAGGTATCCATGCTCTATTTAGCTTGTCACACGCTAAGTGAATACGGGTAAATCCTTCAAAACGAAGAAAATCCTTAGAACTATCTAGGTATACTTTTCCTTTAAAACCAAAGTAAGGATCTAAGTAAAAATTATCTTCTTCAGAAATGTAAGCAATCCCAGTAACAATTTCTCCTTTCTTCTCAAGACTTGTAAAAGTAATAGGTTGTCTGTTGGATTCTATGTCTATATAATCCATAACAGCACTACCTATAAATCGACCACCAGAAAGTATATTTATTTCTCCATTGTAGAAATTGTATTCCGTAAGAGTTTGTCCATCTATATAAACCTCTGCATTTTGCAGTTGATCGACTTTACCATTAGCCAAGACAGTGATCTGAGAAGAATCTGGTGAAATGGTGACAGGAGTCATGTTTATTTCAGATACTCCAAAAACATTTAATTCATAATTATTGAGATTGTACATAGCATCTGAGGCTAAAAACTGCAAGGAGTCTTGATAAGGATCTACAGATAACAACAAAGCATCATTACTAGAAAATTGAGAAAAAATAAGTGATTTTGAAGCCCTGTCCCACTCCATCAATTCAAAGTGTAATTGGTATTTGTTTTTTCTTAAATCGAAATACGCTGAATCATTCAATGTTTCAAATGAACCAAAATTATTTTCAAAAGACATTGCTGAAAAAAGATTATTTGCATAAACAAGTTTTTCACCATCTTGTTCAGTAAATAAATTAATGATAGAGTTGTCTGCAGTAAAATCTCTACTTTGTAAAATAAACTGGTTTGAAATTGAAATAGCTTCGTCATAATATAACTCTCCATCCGCTTTTAAAACCTTTGGACTGAGCGTCATATTACCATTAAATTCATATTCCTCTTTATATGCCCTGTAGGGTAAATCTCTGTTGTTAGATTGCATTTCATCATTAAATGAACGCCAATCAATACTTACATTTTCAACTTGTACCTGAGGAGTGTTTGTTGGACTATCCTGTTGGTATATTTGGTATGTTAACCCATGGGCTTTAGCTCTGTAGGGGTAGAAAAATATAGAGTCTGTTGTTGTTAGTGAATTAAGGTAGTATAAACTACCCTCACCACTTAAGCCCTTTCCATTAAGTTTAAGGTTATTGGTGAAAGCTCCACGCCCTTCATAAGCCGGATAACGATCTTTAATTTGATGTGAAAAACTCAATTCCAAATCCTCATTTAACCGCATAGTATCTCTAAACTGAGGAAAAATAGTAGGCGCATTAAGATTACCTGGAAATTCTAGATATTCTGTTTTTATATTTAATAGTGAGTCCAATTCAAATGGGTCTAATTGAAAAGAAAATAAATCTCTTTTATAAACACCATTTTTTATTTTGTTGTAATAGATATGGGCGTCTTTAAAGCTGTGCAGTTTTGGGTAATCATGTGCATCTTTTATTCCTGATTTATTGTTTGGCTTGTCTATATACAGTTTACCAACCATATCGGAAATAACAGTCTTAACGTTCCAGTCAACTCCCAATCCATTCTTATCTATAAATCCAGAAGGAACAGTATATCTGAACGAATCTATTCTATCCAATTCGATCTCAAAAGGATCGTAGACAAAATTCATTTGTTTTCCGAATAAGCTAAATTGACCTGTTTGTATGATTCCATCGAAAGTAAAATCTCTGTTTTGATGAACTACTAAATCTCCTTCATATGGAAATATGGCTACTTGATTTGAGTCTGACAGCTCAACAAGACTAACTCCATGAACGGAAAGGTCACCTGTTTTAAGGTCCATTTTAGCATAGGGCTTTTTTTGTGATCGAGACACCATTTTCAAACCATCATAATCACGTTTATTTAAACGAGCATCAAGAAAATAATCTAGTCTATCCTTAATGGATATAATTCGCTTATCTTGATCATAATCTACAAAACCAAGTATTGCAAAATTACTCATAAGACGATCTGCATCGTCAATTGAATAACCATAATACATGGCAATATCAGAGAGCAAGAACTTTCTCTGGCCATTGTTCTCTCTACTCAATGTTCTCAAGATAAAAGCAGGGTGCCTAGAGTCCATAGTAGCAACATCTTGATATCTTTGCTCATTGTAAAAATTAAAGGACTCAATAAGAGCAGGGTTTCTCGCAGGGTTTTTATCATTTGCAAAATAAATTGCAGCAGAATCTTTTACCCACTCCATTCTATCAAAATAGCAATCTAATTGATGGAAGGAAGATCTTAATGGACTTAAACCGAGATTATCATTCTCCCTATCAAAACGCAGTGACTTAAGACTGTCGATATAAATTAATTTTAACTGAGGATGTACGATAGAGTCTTTATTCCAAAAAAATTTTATGCTTGAGTTCTCTGTAAGTAATCGTCTGTCTTCAATTCTAAAACGTTTGGTTTTTGCTTCAACAAATAGACGGTTTTTATGATAAAAATTTATCATAACATCCCCATTGTCCTTTGCAAAAAGATACCATCTTTTGCCTCGTACTTCAATACAAGCTTTTGCATCTATATCTTTAAAAAGATTTTGAAAGTAAATAGAATCGCTTTCAGAGATAAAACCGGGATATATAGCTGCCTTGCGATTAGGATTACTATTTAACCCATTGTAATATTTTCCTATAATTGGATCCACGTCCAATCCTAGTGCACCTTTTAGCAAAGCATTATTGACTTCAAAGTAATGCTTTCTAAGATCTATATTATAGCTTGGAAGTTCCACCCACAAAGAATCTTTTTCAATGTTATGCTTTTGCCAGGTACACTTACCACCTAAACCGAACCATTGATGGGCTTGAATGTCAACATAACCTTTAGTCATTTCAATAGAAATAGTGTCTACTCTAGAGTAGCAATAAATTCTTGCATCATCAATAGCAATTTTAGGAATACTATCGTAATTAAAATAAATATTGCCCTCTCCTAGTTTCCATATAAATGATTGACCTGAATGAAGAATACTATCGACAAAAGCATCGGAACAATAGTTTAGGTATTTTTTTGTTGATTTATGATTTAATCTATTTATATAGTCTAATGAAGCATTTAAAAAACTATCCATACTTTCATTGTCTAATTTAGCAGCTCCATAATGATTTAAGAGTAGGTAAAAGTGATAATAATCACTGGCATCGTTAAAACGTTTTTTTCTTAGAAGTTTAATAAGTTGGTATATATATTCTTCTTGTTCCTCATCATAACTTGATTCATTGAAATAACGAATAAACTCAATAGATTCTTTCCGATGTTTAGAATTATTGCTCTTTTTAACCTCCTCACGAATACTCGAAATAAATCCTTGTCTATTCCAATTTTCTTGAGCTAAAATAAAGCTGTTTGAACTAATAAATAATAGTATGAGGTAGTATAATCTCAATTGCTTTTTTATTGAGTTTTTATTACTTACAAATAAACTGAAAATGATTAGCTTGTAAAAATTTAGAAGGTTATATGGTGAATAAGTCTTATCTAAGAAAAAACTACAAATAAGTACGATTGACTTGTATTATGTCATTTGATACGCCAATGCGGCCCAGGCGTTTTTCTCTGATTGCCTGAGCATACTTAAACCTAATGCTCTAGCTTTTTGATTAATATGTTTAATATCTGAACTATAAAAACCACTAAATACTATTTGTGAGCCTGATTTCATTGTTTTGGCATAAAGATCCATATCGTTTAGAAGAATGTTGCGATTTATATTTGCAAGAATAAGATCATAAGAAGTGTTTTTTAATAATTCTGCGCCCCCTTTTTTTACTATAATTTGAGAACACTTGTTAGTTTGGATATTTTCTATTGTATTCTCGTATGCCCATTCATCAATATCTATAGCTGTAATTGCACTAGCCCCTTTCATACAAGCAAGAATCGCTAAAACACCTGTTCCACAACCCATATCTAAAACTCTCTTCCCGCTAACATTCATCTCTAAGAGTAGTTCTATCATTTGGAATGTAGTTTCATGGTGCCCTGTTCCAAATGACATTTTAGGTTCTATTACAATATCAAAATCTACTGGCATAGCATCGTGAAATGAAGCACGAACAATACACTTGCCTTGAACCTCAATAGGTGTAAAATTTTCTTCCCACTGAGAATTCCAATTTTGCTGCTCAATTACATTGATAACTTTGACTATTTTAAAATCTCGATTAGATAAGATAGAAAGTGAGTCTAATAGTACCTGATTAAAGTCAACTTGTTGAATATAGGCTAGTAAGCCATCATCAGTATTCACAAAACTTTCGTAGTCGATTGCCCCTAGTTCTGCTATTAAAATATCTCTAACTATTTCTGCATTTATCTCAGCAGAATCTAATGTCGTAATGCTAAAATTAACTTCAATGTAGTTCATCAATCTATGCGTTTATAATAGAAATAAAATCATTAGCATTTAGGGAAGCACCACCTATTAAGCCACCATCTACATCTTTTTGAGAAAATAATTGTTCTGCGTTTGATGGATTACAAGACCCACCATAAAGAATAGAAATCTTATCTGCTAAAGAATCGTCATACCTTTTGGCTATAAAACTTCGAAGGAAAGCATGCATCTCTTGTACTTGTTCACTTGAAGCTGTTTCTCCTGTGCCGATAGCCCAAACAGGCTCATAGGCAATAACTAACTTAGAAAAAGTATTGGCGTCTAAATGAAATAAGGCCTCTGAAATTTGAAGTGACACCAGATCAAAATGCCGATTTAAATTACGTTCCTTTAGAGTTTCTCCACAGCAATAAATTACCTTCAACTCCTGAGACAATGCAGTATCAACCTTTTGCTTTAACATAAGATTGTTTTCGCCAAAGTAAGCTCTACGCTCTGAATGCCCTAAAATTACATACTCTACAGACATCTTGGCTAAGGTAGATGCAGATATTTCTCCTGTGTAAGCTCCAGATAATTCTTGATGACAGTTTTGAGCGGCTATTTTTATATCACTAAACTCTGTTATATTAACCAATGAAGATAGATGTGTAAAAGGCGCAGCTATAATAACTTCTTTTGTAGACGATTTAATTAATGCCACTATAGATTTACACAAGTCTTCTCCCTCCCTTAGACTATGGTTCATTTTCCAATTTCCTGCTACAATTTGCTTTCTCATGACTTTTAATTTTGAGTAAATATACTTTATTCAATTGTTCCATTTCACTAGAAAAGAAAACACTATTTAATTATTTACGGGCTCAAGCTTATCTAATTTTACTTCCATGTTGGCAAATCCAATTTGAAGCAGCGCAGAATTAGATTTTAACTCTAAAATTTCACCCTGCTGATTAGTCCCTTCAATTCTGACTTCCTGACCAAGGTTAAAATTCGCTTTGATTCTTTTCTTATGTTTCTGATTTTTTTTTGGATTCTTTCTATTTTCTTCTTTTCTGTTAGACTCCTTTTCAATAATTTTTTTGAATCTAGAAACAATAGACTTCATGGAACTTCCCTCTCTATAAAGCTCTATAAACTTATTTACTCTCTTGCCAAGTTGTAAATATTTAGACTCAAATTCCATAATAAATCGTTGAGACTCTATTTTCTGTTGTAAAGACTGCAATTTTTTATCATAATCTTCTTTCTGAGCTTTAACAGTCTCATTTTGTGTCTTTAATTCATTTTTAGCCAGTTCTAAATCTCTACTTAACTGCTGGTAATGATGAATAGTATCTTCAAATCTAAGTGTGCCATTTTTTAATTTAGACTTAGCTTCATCGATTAGACTTATAGGCAAGCCAACATTTTCGGCAACCTCAAAAGTGTAAGAAGAGCCGGGTTGACCTACTTTAAGTTTATAAAGTGGATTTAGCAGCTCATCATCGAATAACATACATGCATTTTCGGCATCATCCGTTTGCTCTGCCAATAACTTTATATTACCATAATGTGTAGTAAGTACTCCGTATGCACCACTACTCACTATCTCTTTAAAAAAAACTGCTGCCAACTCCCCTCCGAGAACAGGGTCGGATCCCGATCCAAATTCATCTATTAAAACAAATGAAGATTTGCTTGCATCAGATAGAATTTGTTTCATTCTATTTAAACGATACGAGTAGGTACTTAACTCATTTTCTATAGACTGATTATCTCCAATATCTGTATATATATCATGAAAAATACGCAGAGAAGAATTGGGGTGTACTGGAATGAATAGACCTGCCTGCAACATCAGCTGATTTAGACCGAATGTCTTTAATGTTATTGACTTTCCTCCTGCGTTGGGTCCAGAGATGACTATAACCCTGTGTTTGTCATCGAAGAAAATATCTTGTGGAATAGTTTGTAGTTTTCTTTTATTATTTTCAATTAATAAAAGTGGATGATACGCTTCTTTAATTGTAATTTCTTCAGAATTAGAGATGTTAGGTCTAGAGGCATTCATCAATTCGGATAATTGTCGTTTTGCAGATAAGAAGTCTATATCTTCCATGATACGCTTAGTAGCTATTACTCGATCTATAGAAAGAGCAATATCTGCGGTAAGTTGTTTTAAAATTCGCCTTAACTCTTCTTTTTCTTCATTATACAAATGAGTTAACTCTCTATTAATTTGAATACATTTATCAGGCTCAATAAATGTGATACTTTTGGTTTTAGATTGCCCTCTTACTTGCCCTTTAACCTTTCGTTTGTGCTCTGATGATACAGCCAATAATGCAGCCCCATCTGCATAAGATTCTTTTATGTTGTCTAGAAAGCCTAAATGTACATAATGACTCACAGACTCTTGAAAAAACTTGGCTACTTTTGCTCTCTTTTTAGAAATTTCTTGACGAATCAACTTGAGGTTTTTTGAAGCATTAGAACGAATAAATCGTTTAGGTGTAAAAACCTTATCAATACAATTTTTAATGGTAAGACTTTTCTTTAAATCTCCTAAAAGCAAACGAGTTGCTGGTATTTCGATATCATTGTGATTGATAAAGTAGATAAGATCATTTACCCAATTAGTGGCATCGTATATTTGAAATAGTTGATCTTCTACTAAAACTGCGTTTTCAATTTCCAGATATTTAATTGCCTCGCTAAGGTCAACATATTCAAAACGGGGGAATTTAATATCAGAATGAATATATTGAAACTCTTCTAAACAGTCTAGGTGAAAATTTAATACTTTAGGATTATGAAGAATAGAAAGGTTAGATATTCGTTCTTTATTAGATTCACTTTTTGCAAAGTCTTTCAATAGCGAAATTACTTTATCGAACTCCAATTCTCTACGAACAGATTCTTTAATATTTGAACGGCTATTATTCATAAATACAAAAATACTATTAAAAACAAAAAAAGCCTCAACAACTGTTGAGGCTTTAATGATTTAATGTATTGTCATTTCGTCTATTAAGTATCCTGCATTCGCGAATTTATCAATCACAAATAGGATATACCTAGCATCTACCATAATATTTCTACACCTAGAAGCATCATAATTTATATCACTCATAGTTCCTTCCCATGCTCTATCAAAATTAAGACCAACTAACTCTCCTTTTGCATTAAGTGCAGGGCTTCCTGAGTTACCTCCTGTTGTATGATTTGTTGCTATAAAACAAACAGGAAGCTTCCCGTTATCATCTGCATATATACCGAAATCTTTAGTTTCATATAATTCGATTAACTTTTGGGGTAAATCAAATTCATAGTCACCAGGAATATATTTTTCCATCATTCCCTCTAAATAGGTTACGTGACCATAAGACACAGCGTCAAGTGGCGAAACTCCTTGAACTTGACCATAAGTTAATCTAAGTGTAGAGTTAGCGTCGGGATAGTAATTTCTATAATCTGGCAACACCTCCATTATAGCTTTCATATATGATCGATCTAAAGCATCAAGCTCATCTTCTAAACCCCAGTATTTGCCATAAATAACAGTTCTGTAATGATTGTAAAGTGAAGTAGCTATTTTAAATGCAGGGTCTTTTGAAAGCTTCTTTTGAATTTTCTTTGTAGATGCGTTAAGTAAATCACTTAACTTCTCTTCGCAAGCGAAATAAGACTTTTTAAACACTTCTTGAGCACTATAAACATCTCCATTAAAATAACTTGGCAAATAAGCTGAATTAGCCTGATCTATTGCATACTTATCAAAAAGTGCTTGAAAAAGCTGCTCATCAGTATGAGAATCATAATTTTTAAAATGTCCTTTGATTGTTTTCTTAAACTTTTCTAAATCTTCTTCTTTACCAGTACTGATAAATCTAGACGCTTTATTTGAAAAATTGATGATTTCCACACCTCTATATGCTATCTCAATAAAATAATCTCTGGCCAATGCCACATCCTCTAATTCAGAATACAAAGAATCATAACTGGCTAATAAATGAGTAAAGTCACTATACGCATTGTTTGATAAAACTTGATCCATAAATACTTTTTCAAATTCTTCTTTACGCTTTATACCACGAGTTTTTTGTATACCCGTATTTTCTCCTATCCACTTTTTGTAATAATTAGCAACGCGTGCATATTTAGATGCATATTTTATACGTACTTCATCGGAAGCTCTCATCTCCTTATCCATTATAGCCAGAGCGGTTTCTCGTATTGAAATTTTAGCAGGGTTGAGCACTTTGGTAATTTGCTTTACTGCTACAGCAGGTAAATATTCATCAGTTCTTCCTGGAAACCCATATACCATACTAAAATCTCCTGGTTTTACACCTTTAGTAGAAATAGTAAGATGACGATTAGGTTGATATGGTATGTTGTCCTCTGAATAATCTGCTGGCTTGTTATCTTTATCAGAGTATATTCTAAAAATTGCAAAATCACCAGTATGTCTAGGCCACATCCAATTATCTGTATCAGAACCAAACTTACCAATAGAAGAAGGTGGTGCACCAACTAATCTAACATCTTTAAAAGTTTCGGTAACAAACATAAAGTACCTATTTCCTTTAAAAAATGGTTTTATGAGTCCCTCATAATGAGTTCCATCAACTTCTAGTGATATTAAAGAATCGCCTATAGTTTTTATCATTTCTTTTCGTTCTGCCTCAGTCATCCCAACAGTTTGCTTTGCCAAAACTTCACTTGTTACTTCTTTCATATACTTGATGAATGTAGCAGTAAGCCCTTTGTTGCTGAGTTCGGATGCTTTATCTTTAGCCCAGAACCCATTGGTTAAATAGTCATTTTCTACCGAAGAATGTTCTTGAATTTGACCATAACCACAATGGTGATTCGTAAGTAATAACCCTTCTGAAGAAATCATTTCTGCTGTACACCCTCCTCCAAAATGAACAATCGCGTCTTTTAAACTACCGTTATTAATAGAATATATATCTTCAGCGGTAAGCTCAAGGCCCATAGCTTGCATTTCTGCCTCATTAAGTTGTTGTAAAAACATAGGCAGCCACATACCCTCTTTGGCCACTACCGATGCGCTAATGAGCAACAAAGCGCTTACAATTGATCTTAGTTTTTTCATCGTTTAAGTAAAATAGATTTGTATTTTATTTTTAAGGTTTTCCGGAACACTGCAAGGTGCTCCAGTATTGCGGTTAACAAATACCAAGCTGGTTTCTGCAACCGTGGTAAGTTCACCCTTTTCATTTTTCATTTCGTATTTGAATAGGATTCTAGTTGAAGGCATTGTTTCCACTCGAGTATATAAACTCACTTTATCATCATAATACAGTGGCTTAATATATTTTATATTAAGGTTTAAAACAGGTAGCATTACACCAGATTCTTCCATATTTTTATAGGAAACACCCAAGCTGCGAAGCGCCTCTACCCTTCCCATTTCCAGGTATTTTGCATACTGTCCATAATACATATATCCCATTTTATCAGTATCGCTATACAATACTCTAAAAAATGTTTTATGATTAAGCATAAACTCAAATTTATATGCGAATTTATTTAATCTTTTTTATATGCATGTGCTGTTTAAGTTGAAATTGATTAATTGGCAATTGAATGATGGTTTTTAATTGTTATCTCTTCAAGTTCTAGCCAAAAATTGAGTAAAACTAAAAAGGAACTTGTAGTTAGTATTTTGTAACTAAATTTATGAAGAAAAAATAAATTTCACACTTTAATTATTGAATAGATATTTAGATTTAATTAATATTAACAAACAATAAATTTATATCTTGTTTGAAACTTTTAGCAGTTAAATTAATTTAATAAATATCTATTTGTTTTTATATGAGCAGTTTTCTCTAATTAAGAAAAAGAAAGTTAAATATCAATAGCAATTTTATTTTTTTCTTAACTTTTTTGTTCACAAATTTGTCCTATTAATAAGACACAAACTTAACAATAGAGTACTGAAGTTTCAGAACCCCTAAAACACTTATCATTATATGAAGAAATCACCTGAAATTGTATGGAGAAATTGCCTGGCATTTATTAAGGATAATATTTCTGAGCAAAGTTTCAAGACATGGTTTTTACCTATTAAGCCAATTAAGCTTAAAAGTAAAACTTTAAATATTCAGGTGCCAAGTAAATTTTTTTATGAGTGGATAGAAGAGCACTACATCAAGCTACTCAAAACTGCAGTAGGAAGAGAGTTGGGTGAAGAAGCAAAATTGGTGTATTCTATAGTAATGGAAAATACATACGGGAACACTAATCCCTATACAGTAAAAATACCCAGCAACAACCGACCTCCAATTAATAACCCGAAAGTTTCGGTACCTGTAGAAATTGGAGCTGTAGGTGTTAAAAATCCATTTGTAATTCCTGGATTAAAAAAGGTTAATATAGAATCTCAGTTAAACCCTAATTATACATTTGAAAATTTTATAGAGGGTGATTGTAACCGACTTGCAAGATCTGCTGGCTATGCAGTTGGTAATAATCCTGGAGGAACATCATTTAACCCTCTCCTTTTATATGGTGGCGTTGGTTTAGGGAAAACTCATTTAGCTCATGCGATTGGAATTGAAATTAAAGACAGATATCCTGAAAAGACTGTCCTTTATGTGTCAGCTGAAAAATTCACACAGCAATTTATAGACTCTATCAGAAACAATACTCGAAATGACTTTGTTCATTTCTATCAAATGATCGACATCTTAATTATTGATGATGTTCAATTTTTTGCAGGGAAAGAAAAAACTCAAGATGTATTCTTTCACGTCTTCAACCATCTTCATCAGCAAGGCAAACAGCTTATCTTAACTTCAGATAGAGCACCTGTAGATTTACAAGGAATGGAGCAAAGACTATTATCTCGTTTCAAATGGGGCCTTTCCGCAGATCTACAAACACCTAGCCTTCAAACGAGAATAAGTATCCTCAAAAAGAAACTATACAATGATGGCATAGAGATGCCTGAAGATGTTGTTGAATACTTGGCCTACAGCATCACTTCTAATGTGAGGGAATTAGAAGGCGCGCTGATATCACTACTTGCTCAAGCTTCACTTAACAAAAGAGATATCAATTTAAGTCTAGCAAAGGAGATGATTGATCGATTCGTGAAAAATACAACACGAGAAGTTTCGATTGATTATATTCAAAAAGTTATTTGTGACTACTTTGACTTGAGCCTAGAAGTGCTTAATTCTAAAACACGAAAAAGAAGAATTGTACAGGCTAGACAATTAGCCATGTTTTTTTCTAAAAAATTAACCAAATCTTCTCTTGCACGTATTGGAGCTCAATGCGGTGGGAAAGATCATGCAACAGTATTACACGCCTGTAAAACCGTAAACAACTTGGTAGATACCGACAAACAATTTAGAACGTATGTTGACGATCTAGGAAAAAAACTTGAATTACAACAACTATAATTTAAAGCAGGATCTTCCTGCTTTTTTTATTTATGAAGAAATTTAATATACTTATGGTTTGCTTGGGCAACATTTGTAGATCTCCTTTAGCAGAAGGAATTCTAGCCTCAAAATGCATGGACTTGCCTGTGGAAGTCGATTCTGCAGGTACATCAGCCTATCATATAGGAAAATTACCAGATCAAAGATCAATAGATGTCGCTAAAGAAAATAAAGTGAGTATTGAGGGGCAAAGAGCTAGACAATTAGTGAAATCTGATCTAGAAAATTTTGACATTATTTATGCAATGGATAGCAGCAACTATTCTAACATCATTAAATTAGTTAAAAACGAAGCACAGAAGTCGAAAGTGAAGTTGATTCTTAATGAAGTGAATCCTGGATTAAACCAAACCGTACCAGACCCATATTACGGTGGTGTAGAAGGGTTTCAAAAAGTGTACGAAATGTTAAACTTGGCATGTGAAAACATTAAAAACAATCTAGAAAAAGAACTTTTAAGTGAAAGGTAAATTATATATGATACCAACCACTCTAGGAGATTCTGATGTTTCTAAAGTACTTCCTCACTCTGTTAAAGAGGTGGTGCACAGTTTAGATGAGTTTATAGTGGAGAATAGTAAAACGGCACGTTCTTTTTTAAAACTATTAAAAATTCCAACTCCACAAAATCAACTTAAAATACATTTATTAAACAAACATACAGATCCTACAGACTTGCCAGCATTTCTACAATCATGTCGAGAAGGTAAGAATGTTGGTCTAATATCAGAAGCAGGATGCCCAGGAATAGCAGACCCTGGGGCAGAAATTGCTTTACTTGCGCATAAAGAAAATATTCAAATCACCCCTCTAATAGGGCCCTCTTCCATATTACTATCTCTAATGGCTAGTGGTATGAATGGTCAATCATTTTGTTTTAATGGATACCTACCTATAGATAAATTAGATGTGAAAAAGAGATTGAAAGATCTTGAGCGAATTTCAAGAAACTTAAATCAAACACAATTATTTATAGAAACCCCCTATAGAAATACAAAACTCTTAGAGAATATTTTACAAACGCTACAAGATAGTACACAGCTTTGTATTGCCTGCGACTTATCGTTATCTACTGAATATATCAAAACTAAAACAATAGGAACATGGAGAAAATCAAAATATCCTAACCTGCATAAAAGGCCTTGTATATTTTTAATACAAGCATAATACGTATCTATTTTTTATTTTTAATAACTCAGCAAGAATTGTTAAAAAGGAATACGCTAAATCGATAATAATTTATCCTTGAATATTTATTTTAGCTATTTACAGATTTAGCTATGCAAATTATTGAAACAAATTTTGAAGGATTAGTTGTTTTTCAGCCAAAAAAGCACAAAGATCAACGAGGTTATTTTATAGAGACATGGAACGATAAAGTGTTTAGCAAATTAGATTTAAACATTAAATTTGTTCAAGACAACCAATCTTTTTCTAATAATGGCGTATTACGAGGTTTGCATTTTCAAAAACCTCCTTTTAGCCAAGGGAAACTTGTTAGAGTAAGTAGAGGTTCAGCACTAGATGTTGTTGTAGACTTACGAAAACAATCCCAAACATATGGCAAGCATTTCAAACTTAAGTTATGTAGTCAAAAGTGCAATATGATGTGGATTCCCGCGGGTTTTGCCCATGGCTTTATTGCATTAGAAGACAATACTGTATTCCAATACAAATGCGATGCCTTTTATCATCCAGAATCAGAGTCCTGCTTGATCTGGAACGACCCTTCTTTGGCTATTGATTGGGAGCACAAAAAACCTATTGTATCAGACAAAGACCAAGAAGGTTTATTATTTAAGGATTTAAATTCTCAATTCTAATGAAAAAAAATGTATTGATACTGTTAATAGCATTATCTGCAACTTTTATATTTTCTGTATTCAATGGTCCAGAAGATGAAAGTCATCAGGTAAAATTCAATAAAAATTATGCAATTTACGCTCTAAATCAACCAAAGGGAATTGGATTTGCAGGAGAAAAGATGCCCTTAGAACAACATGATATTAAAGAGAAATTAGACAGAGAGCTACTTGTAAATACATATTGGCAGTCTCAAACTATTTTATTTATTAAAAAATCATACAAATACTTCCCTATTATAGAGCCAATTCTAAAAAAAGAAGGCATACCTGATGACTTTAAATACTTAGCCATTGCAGAAAGTGGACTTTCAAACATTATTTCACCAGCTGGAGCTACTGGTATGTGGCAAATAATGAAATCTACAGCGAAAGAAAATGGACTTATTGTAGACAAAGAAGTAGATGAAAGATATCATTTAGCTAAATCTACTAAGGCTGCTTGCGATTATTTAAACGAAGCATACAGAAAGTTTGGCTCATGGACTCTAGCAGCAGCTGCATATAATATGGGTATGACGGGACTAAAAAAGCAAATCGAAAGACAGAACGTAAACAGCTACTATGATTTGTTACTAAACAGTGAAACAGGCCGCTATGTGTATAGAATAGCTGCAATAAAAGAAATATTAGAAAATCAAAAAAAATACGGTTTCCATGTGCGCGAAAAAGATTTATATACCTTACCACCACTTAATCAGGTAATCTTAGATTCTAGCGTAACAAATTTCGCCCAATACGCTGAACAAAATGGTGTCAACTATAAAATATTAAAAGAGTATAACCCTTGGCTAAGACAAGCTCATCTAGAAAACGAAAGTGGCTGGGCTTTTCTAATTGACCTTCCCGATTCTGGTTATTTTACCTCAGAAAATAAGGTCGAACATTATAATTCTGAGGCCATCAAGCGGAAACTTGAATTTAAGAAGGATACTTTTGTAATTGAAATTGAGAAAACAAAAATGCTCTCAGAAATTGCTGCTGAACAGAATATTCAAATTGAAGAATTGTTTTTACAAAACCTAGAATTATTAGATATAAAGGTTAAAAAAGGACAGGAAATTCAAGTAATAAAATAGGGAGTTGTAGATGTTTGAAAAACAAGAATACATTGATATTCAGGGTGCTAAAGCACATAACTTAAAAAATATTGATTTAAAAATCCCTAGAGATAAATTGGTAGTAATTACCGGTTTAAGTGGAAGTGGGAAATCATCTCTGGCATTTGATACTATTTATGCCGAGGGTCAACGTAGATATATAGAAACCTTTTCAGCTTATGCTCGACAATTTTTAGGTGGATTAGAGCGCCCCGATGTAGATAAAATAGACGGATTAAGCCCAGTAATATCTATAGAACAAAAAACAACAAGTAAAAACCCTAGATCTACTGTAGGTACTATCACAGAGATCTATGACTTTTTGAGACTTTTATTTGCGCGTATCTCAATTGCATACTCATATACATCTGGAGAGAAAATGGTTAGCTATACGCATGACCAGATTACAGAACTTATTAAGTCATCATACCATAATCAAAAGATTTTACTTCTAGCTCCAGTTGTAAAAGCAAGAAAAGGTCATTATAGAGAGCTTTTTGAACAGGTACTAAAACAAGGGTTTATAAAAGTTCGTATTGATGGCAAGATTCAAAATATAATGCCTGGCCTCCAACTAGATCGATATAAAAGTCATGATATAGAGATCGTTATTGATAGGCTACAAATAAAAGAAGGAGTTGAAAAACGACTAAAAGAGTCTATAAATACCTCTCTAAAATATGGTAAAGGTGTTCTTCAAGTTTTTATACCAGAAAATGATGAAATAAGATACTTTAGTAAGCATTTAATGTGCCCAAGTACTGGCATAGCATATGATGATCCAGAACCAAATTGTTTCTCTTTTAATTCACCTAAAGGAGCTTGCCCAGAATGTAATGGCCTCGGTATTCAAATGGTTGTTGATCCGAGTAAAATTATCCCAAATAAAAATATTTCTATAGAAAACGGGGCAATTGATCCAATGACAGAGAAAAACAGCATATGGTTTTACAAACAATTAGAGACCATAGCTAAACGATATAAATTTAGTTTAAAAGAACCAATTAAATCTATACCCAATAAAGCATTGGAGGTCATTTTATACGGAAGTAAAGAGTCTTTTAAAGTAACAAATAAAGCGTTGGGAATTACACAAGATTATCATATTAATTTTGAGGGTATTATAAACTTTATTGACTATCAGTATAACGAATCTGACTCATCTAGCATAAAAAGATGGGCCAAGAATTACATGAATGAAATCCTATGCACTACATGTAATGGTAAAAGATTAAAGCAGGAATCTCTTCATTTTAAAATTGGCGGTTATAGTATATCTGATTTAGCTCAAAAAGATGTCTCTGAGTTAAAACAAATACTTCTTGAGATAGAACAAAAATTAAGTCAAAGACAAATAGCTATAGGACTAGAAATTATTAAAGAATTAAAAACCAGGCTAAATTTTTTACTAGATGTAGGGTTAGATTATCTCAGCTTAAATAGGAGCTCTAAGACACTTTCTGGTGGCGAAGCACAACGCATTAGGCTTGCTACTCAGATTGGCTCACAGCTCGTTGGTGTATTGTATATACTAGACGAACCTAGTATTGGGTTACACCAAAGAGACAATACTAAGCTAATTAATTCTTTGAATGAGCTAAGAGATATTGGAAATTCAATAATTGTCGTAGAGCATGATAAAGAAATGATTATAAATGCAGATCATGTTGTTGACATTGGTCCAGGTGCAGGAAAATATGGAGGAAATATTGTTTTTGAGGGTCCTCCAAAAGAAATTAGTCAGTCAAACAGCCTTACAAATCAATATTTAAATGGGTCGAAGTTTTTAGAAATACCAAAATCTAGAAAACCAGGAAACGGTAAATATATTGAGTTGAATCAAGCTAGTGGAAATAATCTTAAAAATGTTGATTTCAAATTACCGCTTGGTAAATTAACATGTATTACTGGAGTGTCTGGTAGCGGAAAGTCGACTCTTATAAATGAAACCCTATATCCAATTTTAAATAGTCATTTTTTTAGAGCTGTAAAAAAGCCATTACCATATAAAAGTATAAAAGGACTTGAGTATATCGATAAAGTTATTGAAGTAGATCAGTCACCAATTGGTAGGACTCCCCGATCAAATCCTGCAACTTACACAGGTGTACTATCAGACATTAGAAAATTATTCGCTGAAATTCCTGAGGCTAAAATTAGAGCTTATAAACCAGGGCGTTTTTCTTTTAATGTTAAAGGGGGGCGCTGTGAAACATGCCAAGGTGGAGGTATGCGAGTTATTGAAATGAATTTCTTACCTGATGTTCATGTACCATGTGAAACCTGTAACGGTAGGCGTTTTAATTCAGAAACATTAGAAATACGTTACAAAGGCAAGTCTATCTCTAATGTCTTAGATATGACAATTAATGATGCAGTTAGCTTTTTTGAGCCTATTCCAAAAATCTACAAAAAAATTAATACTCTAAAGGAAGTTGGCTTAGGCTATATTACTCTTGGGCAACAGTCAACTACATTATCTGGTGGAGAAGCCCAACGGGTTAAACTTGCCTCAGAATTAAGTAAAAGAGATACAGGTAACACATTATTTATTTTAGATGAGCCTACAACTGGTCTTCATTTTGAAGATATTAGCGTGCTTATGGATGTTTTGAACAAATTAGTTGACAAAGGTAATAGTGTACTTATTATAGAACATAATATGGATGTAATTAAGTTAGCAGATCATATTGTAGACCTAGGTCCAGAAGGTGGCAAAGGAGGCGGAGAAATATTATGTGAAGGAACCCCTGAATCCATTATTAAGCATAAATTAAGTCACACTGCTCAATATCTTAAAATGGAATTGTCTGAACAAAAAAAGAAGACCTAATAGGTCTTCTTTTTAAAAAGTAGTTGACAGGAGCTATTAATTCTTGATAAATCTCTTTACAATAACCTGATTATTACTATACATCTTGATTAAATAAATACCACTAGGATATTCAGCCAAATCGATAGTGTTTGATTTACCAACATTATCATCAAAAGCAAAAGAATGTATTTCATTACCTAAAATATTAACTATCTGAACTTTCTCATGATTATTAGTTTTTAATAATTCAATAGTAAGAGCAGAATTAGCTGGATTTGGATATATGGCAAGTGCTAATTCATTTATTTCTAATAATGACACATAATCTGAATATATTTCATTAGAGTAATAGCCACAGCCGTTTTCATTTTCCACATACACCTGATAATAACCTAAAGAGTCAGGGGCATAAAACTGGTTGTTTGCACCATCAATAGAAGAACCATTTAGCAACCATTGATAAAATATAGCTTCACCTGTAGTTACAACTGAACTTAATAGCCCAGGTTCAATTTCATAAACATCAGCCTGAATATCTTCCGCCTGCTGAATCGTAAAGTTATAATAGGATATTATCTCTAGACTATCTTGAATTTCAATTACATAATCCCCAACAGCTAAACCATTAAAATATGCAACACCAAAATTGTTAATGTCTACCGTCTCGGTGGTAGGAATACCATTTGACGAATAAGATGTATATTCAGTTGGTGATGAATATGGAGGAGTTCCACCTGTAACATAAACCGTAATATTTGCATAACTATCTATACAAGCAGGATTATTTACAACAATAGAAGCACTTAAATTATCGATGCAAGTGCCATCATTAATAGTAGCTTGTTCATCGAAATTGTATGCATTTGGATCTGTACATCCTACATGGCCTAGGTTTAGGTATTCTGTGATGTTAAAAGAACAGTTAATGCTTGTTCCTTCTTGTGTCTCACCTTCAATTACAACAAGACCATTTAATATAGTACTCTCAGGGAAGGAGGCAAGATCTGTATTTATAATATTATGGATGGTTAATGCATCTGATGGACTTACATCTACCGAATTATAGTAACTCGTATCATTTATCTGCAAATCAGAGTCTGATGCCAAAACAATAGATACATATGGATTCTGTATTACAACGTTTGATAAATTTTGAACATCAAAACTCAACACTGTAGAGTTGCTAAATTCAGAATACTCTACATTAAAGTTGGCTAAATCTAATTGAATACAAATATCATATTCACAAGAGTTGTCACTCATATTAGCCAATTCATTATAGTTAAGTGCTAAATCATCCATACAGCCGTAAACTATAATTTCTTGACATTGAGAATTATCAGCTACATTACAAACTGTACAATAATCTAGATAGTTTTCATCAACACAACCATCAATAATTGGCGTTTCACAAGAACCATCATCTGTATTTACCGTTATTTCTGGATTACTAATAGTAAATGATTCATCGTTGTAATCCCAGTATTCTATGAATTCAGGATTTATACAACCATATATTTTAGGTGTGATACATGAGCCATCGTCTATAGTAGCAAATGGATTATACTCTATATAATCATTGTTTGTGCAACCGAATACTCCTTCAAAATTTTGAACACCAAATGAATTTACAAAAGAAATACCGTTAATAGTAAAAGAATTCATCGTAGGATTTTGATAATTAGCTGTTAGAAAAACGCTATTTCCTGTTTCTTGAAACTGGATAGCCCACACAAACTCTTGGCCATTAATAAAACCATCTTGGACAGTAGTGGTAGTCGCATCATCACCCATAGCAGCAAGTTGGTTTTGACCTCCTGACCAATTTGTAGACCCGCCACAAACATATGAACCTGATGGTGTTAAGTAAAACACACCAATTAAATCGTCTTCTTGAGGTATAAGACCATTTATGTCTATAGTTGAAGCACTCTCTAAGATTAAAAGCGTGTGGTTTGAACCAGTGTTTGTAAATTCAAAATCTAGATTTGCATTGGGTAAACACATGTTGTTATCAATTATAGCATTTGGGTTATAATTACCAGACAAAGAATCTGTACAACCCTCTTCTCCTACATTAAATGAAACGGATGTGAATACAGGTGGAGACCATTCTTGAATGTTTCCAGACTCGTTAGTATACAGATAAAAGTCTATAGTATGAAAGCCATATTCAAATTCGTTAGAAATAACATCTGACTGTTGAAATGAAGAACCTAAACTACCACCATTAATTGAATACTTAATATGTCCTCCATCAGGTGCCATTGTGGGAAGGTCAATATCTACATTTACAACGGTATAGGAAATATCAACGTTTGATGTTGTAATCATGTCTCCATCAATAGGATTTGTCACGTAAATAAATGGAAGCCCATAATCATCAAATATACAAGAACCATCATCATAGGTTGCATCTGAATTATAATTGTCTGCATTCTGGTAGGTACATCCACCATTTCCATAAAGGCATGATCCATCATCCACTGTTGCTTCAGAGTTATAATTGTTTGCCAATATATCAGTACAACCCTCAACAACTACCATATATTCACAAGAACCGTCGTCATCTGTTGCATTAACATTGTAGTTTAATGCTAAGGCATCAGTACAACCTAAAATTTCATTTTCATCACAAATACCATCAGCATCTACATCCGAGACACAGTTACCATCACAGTCGTAATAATTTTGAGCATAAGTACAAGACGCATCATCTTGTGTAGCATCCACATTGTAATTACATGCATCAGCATCGGTGCAACCTAAAACATCAGACGATGAAGAGGTGCAATTTAATTCTGTTGAAACTGATGATAATGCTTCGATACCATTTGCTGTAAATGCCACTGCAAGATCAAGTCCACCATCATTAAGATTATATAATAAATTACCATCTACTAATTGAAATGTAATCAGCTCGTTAGGTTGTGCGCCATCAAGTTCAGATGTTTGGGCATCGTCTCCCCATATTGCAATAGTATTCTGATTAAGACCATAAACAGTTGCTGAACCATAGACATCACCATTGGAAGAAAGAGCCACCATATAAGCACCCTCATTTTGAGCATTAAGAGAAGTTATAAAAGTAGGTGTCAACATCACTGTCATATTACTAGCTGTATTCCCAGTGTATTCTTGTGGTAAATTGCATGATATTGGGCTGTACTCACAGGAGCCATCGTCGTTAGTAGCCTCGGCGCTATAGTTAAGAGCACTAATATCGGTACATCCTTCTATTTCTAATTCATCACAAACACCATCAGCATCTTCATCCGAGACACAGTTACCATCGCAGTCGTAATAATTTTGAGTGTAAGTACAAGACGAATCATCTAAAGTTGCTTCCATATTGTAGTTACAAGCATCAGTATCCGTACAGCCTAAAACATCAGCCGAGGAAGAAGAGGTACAATTTAATTCTGTAGAAACACTAATTGCTATGGCTTGAAAGCCATTAGTGGTAAAGGATACGGCTACTTCAATGCCACTATCAAATATGTCGTAAAGCATATTGCCATCTACTAATTGAAATGTAATTAACTCCCCAGTTGAAGCGCCTTCAACCTCGGGTGTTAAGCTATCATCACCCCAAATTGCTATGGTATTCTGATTGACATCGTAAACATTTGTTGAACCAACTAATAATCCATCAGGTGTAATTGCAACTACATATGCGCCTTCATTTTGTACACTAAGAGAATTAATAAAGTCTGCTGCAAACATAACTGTCATATTAGCGCCAGTATTTCCAATAAACTCTTGTGGCAAATCGCAAGAAGAAAGTGTATATTCACAAGAACCATCATCATCAGTAGCATTTTCATTGTAGTTAGTTGCTTCCATATCTGTACATCCATCAATCTCTAGAGGATCACAAATCCCGTCTAAATCAAGGTCAAACAAACAGTTCCCTTCACAATTGTAATATAATACTGGTTCAAAGCAAGAACCATCATCAACAGTTGCATCAGGATTATAATTACAGGCAAGGGCACTGGTGCAGCCTTCTATATCATTTGATCCACAATCTAGTTGTGTATATGATAAACCAGAAATAAACTCCAAGCCATTAGTACTATAATTGTATAAAGGGCTTGGAATAACAGTAAATTTATTAGATTCCGATCCAGCTTTGAATACAATGTTTTCGCCTTCAGCAAAACCGTCTTTAACATTTGTAGTTGTTGCATCGTCACCAAATGCTGCTATTTGAACCATGTTACCAGTCCAAACAGTTAATCCGCCACATTTTTCTTGACCTAAATTGTTAGTGTAAAAAACACCTAGCGTATCACCGACAGAAAGAGGCCCGTTCAATGCTTCACCAGAGATAAAAAGAGTCATGTTAGAACCTGTGTTGGTTACTGTAAAGCTAAAATCACACTGGGCATTTACACTACTAAAATAAGTTAGTATGAGATACAGCGTAACTGAAAAAAAGTTTTTCATAAATATTTTTTTTAGATAAGTAAATATAGGATTGCTTTTTATATAAAACAATCTTATTTAAATACATTAATATACTTACACAAATATCCTACCAAAAGTTTAACCTCTAAGGATATTAGTACTAAAAAAGCAAGTATATTTGTATGCTAATTTAATTATGACATGAAGAAAAAAGGCGTACTACTGATAAATTTAGGAACTCCTGACAGCCCAAATGTTGGGTCTGTTGGGCCCTATTTACTAGAATTTTTAAATGATGGAAGAGTTATTGACATTCCATGGCTACTTCGTAAAATTCTTGTAAGCTTCATCATTGTTCCCATACGAATGTTTGGCTCTAGTAGCGAATACAAAAAATTATGGACTGATAAAGGTTCTCCATTGCTTTATCACAGTGAAGATTTAACCAAAAAAGTACAAGAAAGCTTAGGCGATGAATACGATGTAAGATTAGCAATGCGCTACAATAAACCGTCCATTAAATCTGTTTTAAAATCGATGCGACAAGAACATCATGAAGAGTTAATTATTGTTCCTTTATATCCTCAGCATGCATCTTCTAGTAGTGGCACCGCCATTGAAAAAGCTTTAAAGTACATCTCTAAATGGTGGACAATACCTAATTTTAAGGTTGTTTCAGGATTCCATAATGATCATGGCTACATAGAGTCTTTTGCCAATAGAGCTAGGCTATTTGATTTAGATAGTTATGATCATATTTTATTTAGTTATCATGGTGTCCCTAACAGGCACATCAGGAAATGTGAGATTCCTAAATGTGCAATCAATGATTGTGATTGTTCAGCTAATAGAACTAACAATCGTTATTGTTACCGAGCCAATTGTTTTGAAACAACTGAGCTCTTAGCTAATGCTTTAAAATTGGACGCATCCAAATATTCAGTTTGTTTCCAATCAAGATTGGATAAAAAATGGCTTACACCATTTGCAGACAAAGAAATTGAGCGTTTAGCAAAATCTGGATCTAAACGTGTTCTTGTATTTTCTCCTGCATTTGTTGCAGACTGTCTTGAAACAATTGTAGAAATAGGTGAAGGTCTTGAAGAATTGTTCCAAGAAAACGGTGGAGAAAAACTAGACTTAGTACCAAGCCTTAATAGTGGTGACGATTGGGTAGAAGCCCTGTCTCATCTAATTAAAAAAAGCTAAAACATCCTTTTTTAAATTTAATATAGATATACTCACATGTTTTTGCTTCTTGCTGCAATCAAAGTATTCTTAAGTAAAGAAGCGATAGTCATTGGCCCAACTCCTCCGGGCACTGGTGTGATATAGGAACACTTAGGCGCAACTTCATCAAAAGCTACGTCTCCCTTTAGTTTCCAACCAGATTTAGTCTTGTCAGATTTTACTCTTGTAATTCCTACATCCACTACAACAGCACCTTCTTTAACCATATTTTTAGTTACAAATTCTGGTTTTCCGAGGGCAACAATGAGAATGTCAGCAGTACGTGTAATTTCTAGAAGGTTAGTAGTTCTACTGTGTGTTAATGTAACGGTACAATTACCTACCTTGGTGTTTCTTGCCATCAAAATACTCATAGGAGAGCCTACAATGTGTGACCTACCAATTACTACACAATGTTTACCAGAGGTTTCAACGTCATACCTATCTAATAACTCAACAATACCAGCAGGTGTAGCTGGTAAGTAAGAAGGTAAATTGAGAACCATCTTCCCTAAATTTACTGGATGAAAACCATCCACATCTTTCTCTGGAACTATAGTTTCAGTAACTTTAATTTCTGATATGTGATTTGGTAATGGAAGCTGAACAATCAAACCGTCAATATCATTATTTTCATTTACCTTCTTCACTTCATTTAGAAGTTCTTCTTCTGTAACTGATTCATCTAGTCGAATAAGCGTAGAATTGAATCCCACTTTTTCACAAGCCTTTACCTTTGCATTAACATAGGTTTCACTTGCGCCATTATTCCCAACCAAGATTGCTGCTAAATGAGGCTTTTTGCCTCCATCTAAAAGTAGTTGTTCAACTTGTTCAGCGATTTCATCTTTTAACTGATTGGAAGTTAATTTACCATCTAATAACTGCATATTCATTTTATTTACCGAATGGCATATTAGGCATTCCGCCTTTACCCATCATTTTCATCATGTTTTTCATTCCTCCACCTTGCATCATCTTCATCATTTTACTCATATCACCAAACTGCTTTATCAGTTGATTTACATCATTAACAGTTCGACCACTACCTCTTGCAATTCGCTGTCTTCTGGAGCCGTTTAATATGGAGGGCTTTGCCCTTTCCTCTACAGTCATAGACTGGATCATTGCCTCAACATGCTTAAACGCATCGTCTTCTATCTCCACCCCCTTCATAGCTTTCCCCATACCAGGAATCATCCCCATGAGATCCTTAACATTCCCCATTTTTTTAACTTGACCGATTTGTTCTATAAAATCATTAAAGTCAAATTCATTTTTAGCAATTTTCTTTTGTAGTTTCCTAGCTTTTTCAGCATCAAATTGCTCCTGAGCTTTTTCTACTAAAGAGACTACATCTCCCATACCTAATATTCTATCGGCCATACGATTAGGATGAAAGACATCTAAAGCATCCATCTTCTCCCCTGTACCCACAAACTTTATTGGTTTATCTACAACCGACTTAATAGTAAGTGCGGCACCTCCTCTTGTATCACCATCAAGTTTGGTTAATACAACACCGTCAAAATCTAATCTATCGTTAAAAGCTTTTGCAGTATGAACAGCATCCTGACCAGTCATAGCATCTACTACAAACAATGTTTCCTGAGGATTTACGGCCGCCTTAATAGATGCTATTTCATTCATCATTTGTTCGTCCACAGCCAATCGCCCAGCTGTATCAATAATAACAACATTGTTGCCGTTAGTTTTGGCATGAGTAATTGCAGCTTTTGCAATAGCTACTGGATCTTGAGATTCTTTATTTGTGTATATCTCTACGCCCACTTGCTCTGCTAAAATTTCCAACTGATTAATAGCAGCTGGTCGATATACATCACATGCAACTAGTAATGGGTTTTTGGACTTTTTGTTTTTTAAAAATAGGGAAAGCTTTCCAGTAAAAGTAGTTTTACCTGATCCTTGTAATCCAGCAATTAATATCGTAGAATGCTTAGACTCTAGATTAATACCAATTGCTTGACTTCCCATAAGATTGGTAAGTTCATCTTTAACAATTTTAACCATCAGTTGCCCTGGCTGTAATGTGGTTAACACATCTTGCCCAAGTGCCTTTTCTTTCACTTTTTTGGTGAATTCTTTAGCAATTTTATAAGAAACATCGGCATCTAATAGAGCTCTTCTCACCTCTTTTAGCGTCTCGGCAACATTAATTTCTGTAATCTTTCCATGTCCTTTTAAGACTGAAAAGGCTTTATCTAATTTTTCGGATAAATTTTCAAACATTTCCTCTAAATTTTAAATTTAAAATGAAGCTATTACATTCGTTCAGGGGCATGAATTCCTAGTAAACCCATTCCCTTAGATATTACTTTCGCTGCAAATACAGACATTCCTATACGGAATGATTGGTCTTGCTTTTCTTTAGCACCAAAAATAGGCACTTGTTGATAAAATTGATTGTATTCTTTAACCAATTCGTAACAATAATTTGCAATTACTGCTGGACTATAAGTCGCAGCAGCCTCTTGAACCATATCTGGATATTTTAACAACATCTTTAACAACTCTTTTTCCTTTTGTTCTATGCCACTAGTAGGTTTCAAACTAAATTGTTCTGACTCATATCTTCGCTTTAATGCACAAATACGAGCATGAGTATATTGAATAAAAGGTCCAGTATGACCATTAAAATCAATAGACTCTTCGGGGTTAAACATCATTCGTTTTTTAGGATCTACTTTAAGTATATAGTACTTTAAAGCGCCCATACCTACCATCTCGTGTATTTTAGAAAGTTCATTATTACTATAACCATCTAACTTCCCTAACTCTTCAGATATTGTTTTAGCAGTATCTATCATTTGTTGCATCAAATCATCAGCATCTACCACTGTACCTTCCCTAGATTTCATTTTACCACTCGGTAGATCTACCATTCCATACGACAAGTGATAACAATCTTTTGCCCAAGAATAGCCCAATCTATTCAACACCTTAAACAATACATCAAAATGATAATCTTGTTCATTACCAACGGTATAAACCATTTTACTAAAGTTAAAGTCTAAAGATCGTTGAATAGCTGTTCCTATATCTTGAGTAATATATACTGCTGTTCCATCGGCTCGAAGCAACAACTTATGATCTAGCTTTTCATCACTCAGGTTTACCCAAACAGAGCCGTCTTCTTTTTTGTAAAATATATTCTTTTCTAATCCTTCTTCTATATATTTCTTACCTAATAGATAAGTGTTACTCTCATAGTAATTTTTATCAAAATCAACTCCCATACGAGAATGTGTAGATTCAAAACCATCATACACCCATTGGTTCATCATTTCCCACAAAGCAAAAACCTCCGTATCTTTCTGTTCCCATAGGCGTAGCATTTCTTGAGCTTCTACAAACAAAGGCGACTGTCTTTTAGCTTCATCTTCGCTTAAACCTTGCTCCATTAACAATGAAATCTCTTTCTTGTATTCTTGATCAAATCTCACATAGTATTTACCCACCAAGTGATCTCCTTTTAAACCAGAGCTTTGAGGCGTTTCTCCGCCTCCAAATTTCTTCCATGCTAACATAGACTTACATATATGTATGCCTCTGTCATTGATTATTTGAACCTTCTTTACCCGCTTACCACTAGCTTTAATAATTTCAGCAACAGAATAACCTAATAAGTTATTTCGTACATGACCTAAGTGAAGAGGCTTATTAGTATTTGGAGAACAATATTCTACCACTATTAGCGGATCATTCTCACTGGCTTTAATGTGTCCGAAACTTTTATTCTTCTTGGCTTCACTATATCGATCTAACCAATAGGAATCTGAAATAATTAGATTCAAGAAACCTTTAACAACATTAAAGTCTTCAATCTCATCCATGTTTTCTGCGAGATAGGCACCTATTTGTTGGGCCGTTTCCTCTGGGCTTTTTTTTGCCAATCTAACCATAGGAAATATGACTATAGTAATATCTCCTTCAAACTCTTTTCTGGTAGTTTGAAAATTGATTTGATTTTCTGGCATTTCAACTCCATACAAAGCTTTAATAGCTTTTAAAATCACAGGAGTTATTTTTTGTTCCAATTGCTTCATATATACTAAGCCATTTTTGGCAAAAACACTTCTGCCATCATACAACGAGCACTACCTCCACCACAAGCCTCTATAGTATCTAGTGAGCTTGATATTATTTCGCAATGCTTTTCTATTTGTTTTACTTGAGATTCATTTAATGATTGATGTGCTGATACAGACATTACTAAATATTTTTTTTCACTAAAAGATTGAAGCTGCAGCATATTCCCAGCAAATTGATGTTTCTGTTTTTCTGTAATATAAATAATTTCTTTTCCAGTACTATGCAAAGACTCAACAAGTTTAGCTCTTTCATAGGTATCATCAATAGTATCTGCACACAACACAGCAAATGTTTCCCCTAGGCACATCATTACATTTGTGTGATAAATTGCCAATCGCTGATCGCCAACAGTTTGATTTGAGGTGAAGCAAACCTTCTTGTAATTAAATTTATCACAGAAATCATCCAACACTCTTTCGTTTGTTCTTAAAGATAGCGCGGCATAAACAATCTTATTTTCTCGATCAAACAACATAGAACCCGTTCCTTCAAGATATAGTTGACTTTTTTCGTATGCAGTAAAATCTACTACAGAAGTTACCTTAAAATCAGATTGAAGTCTATCTATAATATCCATTCTTCTTTCTAGCCTTCTATTTTTAGCATACATGGGGTACAAGGCAATACGGCCATCGCTATGAAAAGAAATCCAATTATTTGGAAAAATAGAATCTGGTGTACTTGGTTCAAGTGTATCATGAATTACCAAAACACCAACACCTTTTGAACGTAGCAAACTCACAAAAGCATCAAATTCTTCTTGAGCCTTAGCATTTATTTCATAAGCAGAAAGTCCATCTAATACTTTTTGATAATAATTATTTATTGCAGTTTGTTCATTATAACGAAAAGCCACAGGTCGAATCATCATAATGTAAGATGTGATTTGCTTAGTCATTGTATTTCCTTCTTAGTGGTAATGTAGAGCATCTCAACAAGCCTTCCATTTTAGCAATTTCAGCATAGGGTATTTCCTCTACCACAAACCCTCTATTTCTTAACTCGTTATTAAGCCTGCTAAAACTTTTTTCAGAAACGATAACTTCAGGGCTAATAGAAAACAAATTAGAGTTCATCTCATACATTTCATCTCTACTTATTTGAATGATATTTTCTTCGCCAAAATAATTGATTATAAAATCAACGTCTACTTGATTTTTAAATCCTCCAGAGTACATAATAGCCTGACTTAAACCTATAGGTTGAAAGCAACAATCTAAGTGTAAAGCGTTGTCTCTGGGCTCTATATCAGACTTATTTAACTCAAAAGAAACAACTTTTTTATTTGGGAAGCATCTTTGAATGAATTCTACTCCTTTATAATTCGTTCTCGCTACCGTGAACTTTTCAAAATCTTCTTGATTAGAAACTCCAACAAATATATAATCATTCCAGGGCATCACATCACCACCTTCTACTCTAGCATCCTTAGGCATTTTTATGACCGATTTAGATGGCAAAGAATTTACTAAAGCAGAGATTGCCTCGAACTCTTTCGCCCTATCCTTAATAATATTAGGAATGATAAACTTATCTTCTATCACAAAGCCAATATCTCTAGAAAAAATTTGATTGTAATTTTCTATTATAGCCGGCCTGTAAACCTTTACACCATGCTTTGTTAGAATATTATAAAAAGCTTCCATCTCGGATATTAAATCCTTTTCTACTGGAAAAGTACCTGCTTTTATATGCTCTTTAGATTTAGGATCATAAGCATTATCTAATTTTGGCTGACCACCAAAACTATTAGCTACACCAAGTACTACCGCTTCCAATGGAGCAGTTTCATCGTTCACTAATATTGATAGTCTTTCCATAATTATCTAAAAGATGTGCAAATTTAGATAATACTTACAGTTTGCCCAATCAAATGGGGAGAAATAAAGGTAATTAAAAAGAATAAAAATGCATAAAAAAATTTAACATGAAATCTTATTTTTGTTCCATACAATTGTGAATATCATCGTGAATAAATGCGCAAGCATAGTGGGATTTAACTTAGCTTTTTAGTTAATTTTGAATTTACTGTATAAAAATTATGGCTAAGAAAAAAAACAGCAAATACCCTACTCTATATATAAATTTCCAAAACAAAACTTTTCAAGTTGTTGCTGGGCTAACTCTTATCTGTTTCTCATTAATACTAACCCTTTCTTTTGTTTCATTTTTACTCACTTGGCAAAAAGATTATGACTTACTTCAATTAAGTACTTACGAGCTATTAATTAATAAAGATACTGCAGTTCACAACATCCTAGGTAATGTGGGCGCTTCATTAAGTCATTTTTTTATATACAAACACTACGGAATTGCCTCTTTTCTTCTACCAATTTACTTATTAGTGATTGGTCTACAAATATTCACCAACCAGTACATTGTTAGGCATATGAGAATGCTTAGGAACTCAATATTCCTATGCCTATGGTTAAGTACATTTTTTGCCTTATCATTTAACGATCAGTCTATATTAAGTGGTCATAATGGATTGGTAATCTCAGGTTGGCTAATTCATCTTTTGGGGCACACCGGAACAAGCCTTGTTCTATCATTCTCGCTACTTATATTCCTTGGTTTGTATTATAAATGGACTCCTGAAAAAATTCAATATTTTGTAAGAAATCTAATCGAAAACATCCAAAAAAAGAAAGAATCTATAACAAGTAGAGATGATGTAATCGATGTAAGCAAGACTGAAAATTTAGAAATTAACTCTCAAAGCGAACTAACAGAAAATGCATCTCAAATTGAAGCTGATACATCAGTCACTTCAGAAATTATAGAAGAAGAAATGAGCTTAGAACCTCCTATACCTGAGCAAGACCTAACTCATTCAGAAGAAGTTAAGATGGATGTAGAAGTGAAGTCTGAAGACACGCTTAGCGACAAAGAAGTTAATAAAGCACTGGAGGAATTTGGTGAATACGACCCTACCCTTGATCTAGGAAGATACAAACATCCAATCATCGACTTAATGATTGAGTACCCTAATTCTAACGTAAATGTTGACAAAGAAGAATTAGAGGAAAATAAAAATCAAATTGTTGAAACCTTAAATAACTATAAAATTGAAATAGCTAAAATTAAAGCTACTGTAGGACCTACTGTTACTTTGTACGAAATTGTACCTGCACCAGGGGTTCGAATATCTAAAATTAAAGGATTAGAGAATGACATTGCACTTAGCTTGGCTGCTTTAGGAATTCGAATCATTGCACCACTGCCAGGGCGTGGAACTATCGGAATAGAGGTACCTAACAGTAAACCAAGCATAGTTTCCATGAAAGCTGTACTTGCCTCAGAGAAATTTCAGCATGCTGATTATGAACTTCCAATTGGATTAGGAAAAACAATCTCGAATGAGACCTATGTGGCAGATCTTGCTAAAATGCCTCATTTACTTATGGCGGGTGCTACCGGACAAGGTAAGTCTGTAGGGTTAAATGCCATTTTGGCCTCCTTACTATACAAAAAACACCCTGCGCAGCTAAAATTTGTACTTGTAGATCCTAAGAAGGTAGAACTCACTTTATATAATAGAATAGAACGACACTTCTTAGCAAAGTTACCCGATTCAGAAGAAGCTATTATTACGGATACCACTAAAGTTGTAAACACAGTTAATTCTCTTTGCATAGAAATGGATGCTAGGTACGACTTGTTAAAGAAAGCACAAGTAAGAAATATCAAAGAGTACAATAAGAAATTTATCAACCGGAAGTTAAACCCAGAAAACGGTCATCGCTATTTACCTTATATCGTTCTAGTAATTGATGAGTTTGCCGACTTAATTATGACTGCTGGAAAAGAAATAGAAACCCCAATAGCTCGTCTAGCCCAACTTGCAAGAGCTATAGGTATTCATCTAATTGTTGCTACACAAAGACCTACAACAAATATAATTACAGGTACTATCAAAGCCAATTTTCCAGCTCGTATCGCATTTAGGGTTACTTCAGTGATAGATTCAAGAACAATTTTAGATTCTACAGGAGCAAACCAACTCATTGGGCGAGGCGACATGCTCATTTCTGATGGTAACGAAATCACTCGATTACAATGTGCTTTTATAGACACCCCAGAGGTTGAAAAGTTGACTGAATTTATTGGAAGTCAACAAGGTTATGCAATGGCTTTTGAGCTTCCGGAATACGTAGGTGAAGAGGCTAAAGCTGTTGGAACAATTGATAAAAATGACAGAGATCAGCTCTTTAGAGAAGCCGCCTCGGTAATAGTAATGCATCAACAAGGATCCGCATCTTTACTTCAAAGAAAACTAAAACTTGGTTATAACAGAGCTGGTAGGATTATCGACCAATTAGAAGCTGCAGGAATTATAGGTCCCTTTGAAGGCTCAAAAGCTAGGCAGGTACTCATTCCTGATGAATATAGCTTGGAACAACACTTGAATGCAGAAGAATAACATTACATTACTCAGAATGCAATAATTTACAATTAGCTGGGTTATACTACATCTTATTTTAGTAATTTTACAAGCCAACTAAAAGCAATTTAATAATGCGTATATTCTTGCTGCTCACCAGCCTATTTTACTCTCTTAGCACACTTGCTCAAGTATCTAACAATCCTGACGCAAAAATACTGCTCGACAAAGTTAGTTCTACTACAGACAGCTATGAAGCGATTGAAATAATGTTTGAATACAGCATTAACAATAAAGCGGAAGACATAGAAGAAACCGCTAACGGGGTGGTACTCATCAAAGATCAGCAATACACCTTAACATTTATGGGTTTTACTCAAATTAGTGATGGTGAAAATGTTTGGACCATACTGAATGATGACGAAGAAGTTCAGATTTCTGAAATTGACACAGAAGATGAAACAGCCATCACACCTTCTAATCTTTTAAAGATGTACGAAGAAGGTTTTACTTACCAGTTAGGTGCAATGAATAGCAATCTTCAAATTGTGGAGTTAACACCAACCGAAACAGAAGAGGTAGACTTTTTTAAAATCAATTTAACAATAGATACAAAAGTCTATCAAATAAAAAGCATTGCTCAATATGGTAAAAATGGAACAAACTCAAATTACGTAATCAAATCTTTTATTACAAAAGAAATCGAAGACAGTACATTCGTGTTTGATGAACTAAATTACCCAAACTATGACATTATAGACATGAGGTAGTTCTTAAATCCTCTGAATCAAACCTACAATTGAATAGATTCAAGGTATTCTCACATTAACTTGTTAATTACTTTATAAAAATACCAAATAAGCACCTACAAAAGCCTTTATATTAGCGGCAATGAAGTACGGTATTGCACATATTAGCATCATTCCCATGAGAGAGGAAGCAAGTGATAAAGCCGAAATGGTTAATCAAATCTTGTTTGGAGAACACTACAAAGTGATAGAAAAGCGTGCAAAGTGGTTAAAAGTTAAACTTGCTCATGATAACTACGAAGGGTGGATTTGTAAAAAACAATATTTAGAAATAGACAAAGATAGCTATGATGATTTAACAGAAACAAACTCATTTTATAACTACAATTTGATAGATGCTATAAGTACAGAAAATGGAGAATTAATTCCAATTGCTTTAGGCGCTACTCTACCCTTTTACAATGGCGTTAAGTCTGTAATTAATCAGATTAATTATTTATTTGACAATGCCCTCAAACCAAGCGAAAAACATAATAAAAGTGATATTGTGAATACAGCTTACATGTACTTACACGCCCCTTATTTATGGGGTGGTAGAACAGTTATGGGTATTGACTGTTCAGGGTTTACGCAAATGGTTTATAGACTAAATGGAAGATCAATTCCACGCGATGCATCTCAGCAAATCGAACTCGGCACTACCCTAAGTTTCATTGAAGAAGCACAAGCAGGTGACCTCGCCTTTTTTGATGATGCAGAGGGAAATATCATACATGTAGGAATCATCTTAGACTACAATAAAATAATTCATGCTTCTGGTATGGTGAGAATTGATAGTATAGATCAGCAAGGTATATTTAACAAAAACATAGGAGAGCATACCCATAAATTGAGATTAATAAAGCAATTATTCTAACAAATCTAATTTCTAATCCTCCAGAAATAAACTAGCAAAAAAACCTTTTATTTTAGATTCTTTTTCTCGGACTCCAATAGTATTTTTTTGTAAATTAGTGCTTTGTAAACTTTAGGGGTGTCTGTATGTTGTAGACTGAGAAATACCCTTATCACCTGATGTAGATTATGCTGCCGTAGGGAAAAGTTATAAGGCCTTCTGCCTAAAGTTTATTGTCATAAAATAAAGCCTATGAAGCTAACATTAAACAATAAACCAACCGAATTTCAAGGATCCAATTTGAATCAGCTACTATTAGATGTAAATCTAGCAGAAACAAAAGGTATTGCTGTAGCAGTGAACAATAAGGTTATCCCAAGAAATGAATGGAACACTCATAAATTAAATGAAAATGACTCTATAACCATCATCCGCGCAACTCAGGGTGGTTAAAAAACATGATACATGAAAAAAGAACAATTACCTAGCAAACACTCTATTACTACAAAGCCATTTCCAGCCTCTTCAAAGGTATATGTAAATGGCGAAATTCACGACATATCTGTAGCAATGCGTGAAATTAAACTAGAGGACTCGAAACCAATTTTTACGGATGGAGAATTTGTAAAACCAGAAAATGATCCCATCACAGTATATGACACATCTGGCCCATATACAGATCCAAACATTGAAATAGATGTACACAAAGGTTTACCTCAATTACGACAAAAATGGATTTTAAAAAGAGGTGATGTCGAAGAATTGAAAGAGATTAGTTCTGATTTCGGGAAACAACGCTTGTACAATTCCGATCTGGATCATCTTAGGTTTGAACATGTGAAAAAACCTCTGAGGGCAAAAAAAGGAGCCAATGTGTCTCAAATGTACTATGCGAAGAAAGGCATAATTACCCCTGAAATGGAATATGTTGCCATAAGAGAAAATCAGAAATTTGAAGAGTGGCAAGCAAAGTGTAAACAACACAAAGGAGACAGTTTTGGTGCAAACACACCTAAAGGATCTATAACTGCTGAGTTTGTTCGGAAAGAAATAGCTGAAGGAAGGGCAATTATACCAAATAACATCAATCACCCAGAAAGCGAACCTATGATTATAGGTAGAAACTTCCTTGTGAAAATTAATGCAAATATTGGTAATTCTGCTGTCACTTCTAGCATTGAAGAAGAGGTTGAAAAAGCAGTATGGTCTTGCAGGTGGGGTGCAGATACAATTATGGATCTATCTACAGGAAATAATATACACGAAACAAGAGAATGGATTATTAGAAACTCACCAGTACCTATTGGTACAGTACCAATATATCAAGCGCTAGAAAAGGTGAATGGAAAGGCTGAAGATTTAACCTGGGAAATTTTTAGAGACACACTCATTGAACAAGCAGAACAAGGCGTAGATTATTTTACAATACATGCTGGTGTGTTATTAAGATATGTACCTATGACAGCCAAAAGGGTGACAGGAATTGTATCTCGTGGTGGCTCGATTATGGCGAAATGGTGCTTAGCCCATCACAAAGAGAATTTCCTATATACACACTTCGAAGAAATTTGTGATATCATGAAAGCTTACGATGTAGCCTTCTCTCTAGGAGATGGCCTGAGACCAGGCTCTATAGCAGACGCTAACGATGAAGCGCAATTTGGAGAACTTGAAACACTAGGTGAGCTTACTAAAATTGCCTGGGAACACGACATTCAAGTTATGATTGAAGGACCAGGACATGTGCCAATGCATATGATTAAAGAGAATATGGATAAGCAGCTAAAAGAGTGTCATGAAGCACCATTTTATACGCTTGGTCCATTAACTACAGATATTGCTCCGGGTTACGACCACATTACATCAGGTATCGGTGCTGCAATGATTGGCTGGTTTGGATGCGCTATGTTATGCTATGTGACTCCTAAAGAACACCTTGGACTTCCAAACAAAGAAGATGTAAGAGTTGGCGTTGTAACTTATAAGCTGGCTGCTCATGCGGCAGATTTAGCAAAAGGACATCCTGGGGCGCAACATAGAGATAATGCTTTAAGTCAGGCAAGGTTTGAGTTTCGATGGAATGATCAATTTAATCTATCACTAGATCCTGAAAGAGCTAGAGAATATCATGATGAAACACTCCCTTCCGAAAATGCTAAAGTTGCACATTTTTGCTCTATGTGTGGCCCAAAATTCTGTTCAATGAAAATATCTCAAGAAGTAAGGGACTTTGCGAAAGAACAGGAGCAAAAAGAAGGAATGCAGCAAAAATCTAAAGAGTTTATAGAAAATGGTGCTGAAGTATATTTAGAACCAGAGAAACTCTCTTAGTAATTTGCAGGAGATGATCAAAGGATTATCAATTGAATATATATAATATGATTACGAATCCAAACACGTCATGTACGAAACGAATATCTGCTCTTTCAGTAGCAGGATTTGACCCAAGTGGTGGAGCAGGTGTGTTGTCGGATATTAAAACTTTTGAACAACACAACCTTCGTGGTTTTGGAGTAACTACTGCTATCACCTATCAAAATGATAACGAATTAATTGGCTTAGATTGGATAGAGAAAGATGCCATTATTAAACAGATATCAGTACTTCAAAAAAGATTTAATTTCAGCTTTGCTAAAGTAGGCTTGGTAGAAAATTTAGAGGTATTCAAGGCTATAATTGTGCAACTAAAAAAACAAAACACTCAAATCATATGGGATCCAATAATCAGTTCTAGTTCTGGCTTCAATTTTCATTCAGAATTGAATAAAAAAGATTTGATTGAAGTACTAAAAGATTGTCTAATTATAACACCTAATAAAAGTGAGTTTCATATTCTCAATTTAATATGTTTACTTAAAAAATATACCAATGTGTTAGTAAAAGGTGGGCACGACAAAGGATTTCTTTCGATAGACATTTTATATACAAAGGGTGAAGAATTTACATTCAGTAAAAAGCGACACGAATTTTCCAAACATGGCTCTGGCTGTGTATTATCCTCAGCCATAACATCCAATTTGTGTAATGGTCAAAAATTAAATATCGCAATTAAAAATGCAAAATACTACACCAACCAATATTTACAATCGGATGAAAGCCTTTTAGGGATTCACAAAAATCTCAATACAATAGATAAAAACATTGAAAAATTACATTTTGTCACCCAAGAATATAATAATTGCACTCATGTTGATGTTTGTGAAAAAGCCTTAGAAGCAGGTGTGAAATGGGTTCAACTAAGGATGAAAAGAGCTACTTTCAATCAAATGATAGCAGTTGGAGAAAAATGTAAGGAACTCTGCTCTAAACATAAAGCGAAATTTATCATTAATGATAAAGTGGATGTTGCTTTAGCATTAGATGCGGATGGCGTTCACTTAGGAAAAAACGACTGTCACCCATTAGAAGCTCGTAAAATATTGGGAGATACTAAAATTATTGGCGCAACAGCTAATACTTTCGATGATGTAAAAAAATTGTCATCTTTTGGAGTAGACTATGTAGGGTTGGGACCTTATAAATTTACAAATACAAAAAAAAAATTAAGTCCAATATTAGGTCTTCAAGGATACAGAAAAATCATAAATAAGTGTACTACAGAAGGTATACATACACCAATAATAGCTATAGGAGGAATACAAATAGAAGATATTCAGTTACTTATGGAGCATCAATTAGCTGGAATAGCTGTTTCGGGCTTGATTGCTTCTTCAGACAATAGGAAACCAATTGTTAATAAAATAAATAATCTAGTAGAAGTATCTACCCTACTAAATAAAAGCTTAATCCATGCTTAAAATTGCAAACAAAACATTCAGCTCACGTTTATTTACAGGTACAGGTAAATTTAATTCCAATAAGCAAATGGAAGACGCATTAATCGCCTCTGGGACTGAGATGGTAACAATGGCATTAAAGCGTGTAGATTTAAATGATGAAAATGACGACATCTTAAAACATTTAAATCATCCTGCATTTAATTTATTACCTAATACATCAGGAGTAAGAAACGCTAAAGAAGCTATCTTCGCAGCTGAATTAGCTCGCGAGGCTTTACAAACAAACTGGCTAAAATTAGAAATACATCCAGACCCAAAATATCTTCTTCCAGACCCTATAGAAACGTTGCAAGCCGCAGAAGCACTTTGTAAATTAGGATTTATAGTACTGCCCTATATTAATGCAGATCCTGTGTTGTGCAAAAGACTAGAAGAAGTAGGCACTGCAGCTGTCATGCCTCTTGGCTCGCCTATTGGTTCAAACAAAGGAATTGAAACCAAAGCTATGTTAGAAATAATTATTGAGCAATCTAATGTTCCAGTAATTGTAGATGCTGGTATTGGCGCTCCATCTCATGCTGCCTTTGCCATGGAAATGGGTGCAGATGCGGTTCTAGTAAACACAGCAATTGCCGTATCCGATAATCCAGTAAATATGGCAAAGGCTTTTAAAATGGGCGTAGAATCAGGAAGAATAGCCTATAAGGCAAAGCTAGGGTTACAATCTATTCATGCACAAGCCTCAAGTCCGTTAACAGGATTTTTAGATTAAGACACTAGATCGATAGTATGAGTAATTTTAAAGAAAGATTTGAATCCCTTCACTGGGAATCTATACAAGAAAGTATTTACAGCAAAAAAGCCTCAGATGTAGAAATAGCTTTGGCTAAAGAGAAGAGAAATCTAGAAGACTTTAAAGCTCTTATCTCACCTGCCGCAGCTCCATATCTTGAACAAATGGCTCAACAAAGTCATGCACTTACTCAAAAACGTTTTGGGAAAACAATACAGTTGTATATCCCACTGTATTTGTCTAACGAATGTCATAATATATGTACTTACTGTGGATTCAGTTTAAATGTAGATATTTCTAGAAAAACACTTAATGATGAAGAAATTATAGCTGAAGTAAAAGCTATAAAACAACTAGGATATGAT
>CBFIGX010000002.1:113274-121865 GCA_965662265.1 Flavobacteriales bacterium | reverse complement strand
TAGATATTTCTAGAAAAACACTTAATGATGAAGAAATTATAGCTGAAGTAAAAGCTATAAAACAACTAGGATATGATCATGTTTTAATTGTTACAGGAGAAGCTAACAAGACAGTAGGTATTGAGTATTTATTAAATGCTGTTCAACTTATAAAACCTTATTTTTCTAGTATTTCCATGGAGGTACAACCTCTAAAGCAAGAAGAATATGAAGCTTTGATAAAAGAAGGGTTAAACACTGTACTAGTGTATCAAGAAACATACGACAAAGCCGATTATAAAAAACACCACCCTAAAGGAAGAAAATCTAACTTCAACTGGCGCCTAGAGACTCCTGATAGACTAGGTAAATCAGGGATACATAAAATTGGTATTGGTGTATTAATAGGTCTAGAAGATTGGAGAACAGACTCTTTCTTTTGCGCCGAGCATCTTAATTATTTAGAAAAAACCTATTGGAAAACAAAATATTCTATCTCATTCCCTCGTTTAAGACCATGTGCAAATGGTATAGAACTAAAATCTATTATGAGCGACAAAGAATTGGTTCAACTAATTTGTGCATATCGTTTATACAATCAAGAAGTAGAACTCTCAATGTCTACCAGAGAATCTGAAACCTTCAGAGATCATGTACTTAAATTAGGTGTTACATCTATATCTTGTGATTCAAAAACAGATCCTGGTGGATATGCATCAGGGCAAGAAAATTTAGAACAATTTGAAATTTCTGATGATCGAAAAACATCTGAATTTATTGAGGTAATTAAAAAACAAGGATACGAAGCTGTATGGAAAGATTGGGATCATATCTTGCAATAAAAAAAGTCCTCAAGATTTCTCGAGAGGACCTGTTTGTCTGGGGGGACAAAACCCATCCATAATTAGGATAAGGTTAAATTATTATAGATACGATAAATTCTATGTTTAATGTATTGATTATTAGAAAATTCTAAAATCAACATGTCAAATATAACTTATTAAGACATAGACTCAAAAAAAATAAGCATATAATCGTATTTATTACACATAATATACACATTATGTCACCTTAATGAGGTATAATTGAGGGAAAAAGATCTAATTATCAAATTAATATGCTTGTAGAGAACAATAAATTATATAAATAATTGATTAATGTAATAGTGTTATATTAACTTTTTAAAAATTCAAACAATGTCTTTAAGTAAAAGAGAACTTTCAAGATATAGTAGACATATAAAACTCATTAAGGTAGGTCTAAAAGGGCAAGAGGATTTAAAAAAAGCAAGTGTTTTAGTTATTGGTGCTGGAGGATTAGGTTGCTCGGTGCTTCAATATATTACAGCTGCTGGAGTAGGTACTATTGGTATATTAGATGGAGATGTTGTTGAAGAAAGTAATCTACAAAGACAAGTACTATTCGGTCAAGAAGATGTCGGTAAACAAAAAGCTAAAACTGCTGCTCATAAGCTTAAAACTCAGAATCCAAATGTGAAATTTAAAGTAGCTAATGAGCCAATAAATAAAAAAAACTGTTTAAACTCAATAGCTTTATTCGATATCGTAGTTGATTGTACAGATAATTTTCCCACTAGATACTTAATTAATGATGCGTGTGTTCTTCAAAACAAAACTCTTGTATTTGGCGCAATACATCAATTTGAAGGACAAGTATCTGTTTTTAATTACAATAGCGGGCCAAGTTATCGTTGTTTGTTCCCAGATGTAGATTTAGAAATACCTAACTGTTCTGATGCAGGTGTATTAGGTGTTTTACCTGGGATAATTGGTAATTTTCAAGCCAACGAGGTGTTGAAAATTATTCTAGGCATAGGAGATATACTATCCGGGAAACTACTAAGTTTCAATTCTTTAAACTATGAATCCTCACTAATAGAATTTAATAAAACAGAAGAAGCAAATATCACTGAGCTAGGAACCTATGATTTTACATGTTTCTCTGACTTTGATATCAATTCAAAAAGTATAAGCTCATTACAACTTAAAGAGTTGATGAATAAAGGAGTAAAATTAAGACTCCTAGACGTTAGAGAATATTTTGAATGGGACATATGTCATATCGAAGGTTCTGATAATATTCCCATGAACCTTATTGACGAGTGTATTGAAGAAATAGACAAAAACGTCAGCACAGTAGTCATATGCCATCACGGAGTAAGAAGTCAAAATGTGATTCATTATTTAGAGGTAAAAGGGTTTGATAGGTTAATAAATCTTGAAGGTGGTATACACAGCTGGGCTTCCAATGTAGATCTTTCAATGCCAACGTATTAATAACTCCATCTTCTACTTATCCCCATAGATTTTCATTTATATTGAGAAATAAAACAATATATTTGAAATAAATATAGATTAAAATATTTATTTATATATGATAAATAGCTGGACAAGAGAAGAGTTTAAAGCATACTTACTAATGCATGCAGCGCAAATTGACAATTTAGTCGTTGAAGAAGAATACGAGCTATTAAATGATAAAATAGATGAATACGTGTATCACAAAATAAAAAAAGAAATTGCATCAGATAATGACTATGATCGCGTAGGAAAGCTTATGGATTATATAAATGGAGAAAAGTTTTCCAAAGAAGGGAAGGAATTGTTGCTTCAAGAAGTGAAAGAAATATTTACTGTAGATGGAGAATACACACAAATGGAAAGAGCTGTATTTCGATTTCTAAAAAAAATATTCGACAAAAAACCGAATCTTTAAAGTTTATAATGAGACCAAAATGATCCAATAAATGCAACTCCTGAAAAGCCCATTTCTTTGCAATGCTTTATTTTGTCGTTCGAAACACCACCAAGTGCTATTACCTTTAGTTGAATAGCACTTATTTTTTGATGTAATTGGTGATAGTCAAATGCAGCCTTATAGCCTTCTTTTGAAATACTATCAAATATAGGACTCAGAAATACATAATGATAACTGTTTACTTCAGATTCTAAGTCTTTTATCGAATGAAAAGAGCTGGAAACAACCCTGCTGTGTGAATCATATAGTCTTCTATCCTTTTCCTTTAAGTGTACTCCTTTCAATTTAAAGTTATTTATCAAATTATAATGTTGATGAAGAACAACTTTCTGCCTCCATTCTGCATTTAAAGCGTTCAGGTAAGACTCCAGTTGTCTAGCCGTCAAATTAGGCTTTCTTAGGTGATAAGAATGATATTCTGAAGACGACAAACCGTTTAATATGTCTACTTCTGAACTACCTTGTTCCGGGCTTATTAGAATTTTATAAAAGTCGTCTTCAGTCAAAATGTCTTTACATTACTTAGAACAAATGTGGAATTGTGGTAAATATATAAGAATAATACTTAAAATAAAGAATGGTTAATTACATCAAAAGTTAGCTAATTGTTATAATATACTTGAGCTTTACATATCACACATAATGTCTTTTCATCACACTAATTGTGTAAATGTTGGCTATTTAAATATATTTGTCTTTTGTTATTTTTTAGTGGATAGATGATATATAAACATCAAAAGTTACATTAGAAAATGATCATCTTGCTAACCAATATAGATGAAATAGTGTGGTTGCACCAAACCTAAAACATAATTGTAATATTGATAAATTTGAATGCATACAAAAACAAGTTATATGAAATCGGCATGTTATAGTTCTACAATTATTCCAAGATCTATCTTTACATTATTCATCTGCATTACTCTTTTCCTAAATTCTTGTAAGAATAGCAACTCTGGTGGGTATTCAATTCATGCTAAGGTAGACTCTATAATGAACTTAATGACTATCGAGGAGAAAGCTGGCCAGATGACCCAAATAGGTATACCGGCAATTCTGGAGCAAGACGGATACTGGGATTTTGCAGATACTCTTATTATAGATAGTGTAAAATTAATTAAGGCATTAACAGAGTATCCTGTTGGATCATTCGTAGGTAAGGGATACTACCCTCCTAGTCGTCAAGAATATTATAGACTAATTAAGCAAATACAAGATTATGCTGTTCATAAAACGCGACTAGGAATCCCTATAGTATACGCTACAGATGCTGTACATGGAGCACACTATACAGAATCATCCACAATTTTCCCTCATCAACTGGCTATGGCTGCAACTTGGGAACCAAAATTAGTGGAAGAAGTTGCTAAAATAACCTCTTATGAACTCAGAGCATCTAATACTCATTGGAATTATGCTCCTGTAATAGATGTTACTTGGCAAGGACAATGGGGACGAGGTTATGAAACCTTTGGAGAAGATCCATTTCTAACAAGTGTTATGGGATCAGCATTTATTGAGGGGTCAAAATCTAATACTGCTACCTGTGCAAAACATCTTATCGGATATGGTTCTTCACAATATGGAATGGATAGAAAAAATTCTATAATACCTGAACGCTTCCTTCGTCAATATTACCTTCCCCCGTTTCAAGAGGCTATAAAAAGTGGTGTTAAGTCAATTATGGTTAGTTCTGGAATGGTTAATTCAATACCTTGTCATATCAATAAAAAACTGATAACTGATATCGTTAAAAATGAATTAAAGTTTGATGGTATTGTCATTTCAGACTGGGGAGACATGCAGTTTTTAAGTGAGTTTCATAAAACTGCAAGAAATGATAAAGAGGCTGTAAAACAGATGGTTAATGCAGGTATAGACATTTGTATGGTTCCCTATAACACTAGTTTTGCCAAACACTTAGTAGAACTTGTTGATGAAGGAGAGGTACCTCTGGAAAGAGTTAATGATGCTGTTCGAAGAATACTTCGTTTTAAATACGAGTTAGACTTGTTTAACCAGCCGAATAGTCATTATAGTGATTATCCTATGTTTGGAGCGGAAGAGCACCAGAAGTTGAGTTATGAAGTAGCCTCTGAAGCATTAACACTACTAAAGAACAAAGACAATACACTTCCTTTAAATTCAAACAAAAAGGTATTAATTGCAGGTCCTTCAGCACATTCTATAAATTACCTCAATGGACCATGGACAAGAACTTGGAGTGGTGAAGAAACTACTTACAACGACAGTAATAAAAACAGCCTATATGATGCATTGGTAAGTCAACTAGGAGACTCTAAGACCTCATATATAATAGGAGCAACATATAATAAAGATGTAAATAGTAACCAAGCTTATGACCAGGCACTTATGAGTGATTATGTTATTGTGTGTCTTGGCGAAAAACTTGCTACAGAAAGACCTAGTGATATTAAGTCTTTAGAACTACCTCAAGAACAGATCGACTTGGTAAAAAAACTTCATAAAGCTAACAAGCCTATCATATTAATTTTACTAGAAGGTAGAACGAGGTTAATTACAGAAATTGAGCCACTAGCTGACGCTATACTGATGGCTTATTATCCTGGTCAAGAAGCTGCTGATGCAATTGTGGACGTTTTATATGGTCGGATAAACCCCTCAGGAAAACTACCACTTAGCTATCAGAAATATGGTACAACACCTATGCCCTACTTACATACAGTTACTGATCGCTCAGATAATAACGGAACCTATACAGATTACGACCCGCTTTGGCCTTTTGGATTTGGCTTAAGCTATACACAATTTGACTATGATAGTATTTACACAAGCTCAAATACTATCTATGAAGATGATTCTTTAGAAGTCTTCATAGAAGTATCCAATACCGGTGCCGTTAAAGGTAAAGAGGTTGTTCAACTTTATGTAAGAGACGAATATGCAAGCGTAGATCCTGACTTCGAAAAACTAATTGCTTTTAAAAAAATAGAATTAAACCCAGGAGAGAAAAAAAGGGTAAACTTCTTAATATCAAAACAAGACTTATCTTTTGTTAATCCTGAAAATGAGTGGGTTTGCGAAAATGGCATGTTCACTCTAAAGACTGGAAATAGGGATACTCAACTCAAACAAATCAAAATTAAATATACCAACTAATGAAGTACGCAAATCAATTACTACTAAGCCTGTTTTCTATATTCATACTATCGTGTAATGAGAACATAGACAAAAAAAATACACCCACGATAATTTATGAAAATGCCAACTGGAAAGGGTGTATGCTAAGCGCCTATTTATTTCAAGAAGATGGTAGATATTACCCTGAAAATGCCTTAGATATTGTAAAAGAGTTTGAAAATTTAACTGATAAATCTATTGGTTCAGTGATGTGGTATCCCACATTTGCTGATACTTTTCCAAGTAGTGCATGCTCAGAATTAGTAGAAAACAACTACATTCCTCATCTAACTTGGGAATTATTTCATCCAGACTCTGTTGACTATAATACTATGCCAATTGATGGTGTTTATCAAATGATGGATCAAGTATTATCAGGGAATTACGACACATATATTGAAGAGTTTGCTCTACAAGCTAAAGCTTTAGATCATAAATTATATATACGTTTCCTTCACGAATTTAATGGCAATTGGTATTTATGGAGTGGGAATAAAAATGGTGCAGAAAATGCCGGCCCAGAAAAAGTAGTATCCGTTTGGAAATATGTGGTAGATAAATTCAATGCTATTGGTGCAGATAAAGTAGAATGGGTTTGGAATCCGCATGGACCAAGTGTAGATATAAATACCGCAGAATGGAATTCTATTGAGAAATATTGGCCAGGAGATGAATATGTTGATTGGATAGGTATGGACGCCTATAATTGGTACCCTAAAGATCCATGGGGAGGAGAAAGACCATATCGAGATTTTAACAATTGTTTTAGAGAGTTGTATGACCAATGTGTTGCTCTCTCAAATAAGCCTATAATGATTGCCGAATTTGGAACCCCAGAATTCAGTTATAATGAAACCACAAAGGTAGAATGGATAGAAAATGCTTTCTATGAAATTAAACATAACTACCCAAGCATAAAGCTTTTGCTATGGTTTCACATAGATAAAGAGTTGAATTGGAAAGTAAACTCCTCTGAAGAATCTTTAAAAGCATATAAAGATGCTATCAGCGATCCGTATTTTATTGGACAAATAAAGGAATAAAAAAAGGCTCCAAATGGAGCCTTTTTTTATGATTTTAAAGGGCTGTCAACCTTGTGCATGTGCGATAGCAAATCTAATATTTTATTTGAATAGCCCCACTCATTATCATACCAGGCAACTATTTTAACAAATCGATTAGTAATTTGAATTCCAGATTGAGCATCAAAAATACATGTGTGTGCATTCGTATTAAAGTCTGAAGAAACACAATCCTCATTAGTATAAGCCAAAACTCCTTTTAGCTCATTTTGTGATGCTCTAAGAACACGATCACATAGCTCGGAGTAAGTTACATCCTTATTTAAATTTATTGATAAATCAATAACCGATACATTAGCTACAGGAACTCTGAATGCCATACCAGTAATTTTCCCATCTAAATTAGGTATAATTTTACCTAGTGCTTTAGCAGCACCTGTTGAGGAAGGAATGATGTTTTGATAAGCAGACCTACCTAACCTCCAATTCTTTTGTGAAACTCCATCTACTGGGTTTTGTGTAGAAGTAACTGAATGAACTGTGGACATTAGAGCGCTTGATATCCCATAATTATCTTCAATAACTTTAACAATAGGAGCCAAACAGTTAGTAGTACATGATGCATTTGATACAATATCCATGGTATGGCTGTAAGCCATATGATTTACCCCAAATACAAACATAGGCGTGTCATCTTTTGAAGGAGCTGATAAAATTACCTTCTTAGCTCCTGCTTTAAGATGTTTAGAAGCAGTTTCTTTGGTCAAAAATAGACCCGTTGATTCAATGATATAATCTGCACCTACACTAGCCCAGTCTAATTTCTCAGGATCTTTCTCTTTAGTTACTCTAATTTTATTTCCATCTACGGTTATAGATTTATCATCAAAAACAATAGTATTTGTAAGTAATCCATGCGTAGAATCGTGCTTAAATAAATAAGCTAGATAATCGGAATCAATTAAATCATTAATTGCAACAACCTCAATGTTTGGATTGTTTAAACTAGCTCTTAACACCAGTCTTCCTATTCTCCCAAAACCGTTTATACCAATTTTAATCATAGCTCAAAAACTTTATAAATTCTATTAACATCTAAGTTAATTGCTTGTTAAAAAAAAAAGGACTGCAAATGCAGTCCTTATTCTAAGTCAATGAGAGAGTGTATTTAATCAAGTTTCTCTCTTGAACCGTCATCGAATAACAAAAAAGGTAATTCTCCTTATCTCCCTTTACTACATCAATAACTTTTGACCTAGTTGATCTTAGCTTTAAAATACAATTGACACAAAAAAACTATTATTCAAAACTAAGATCTGACCTATTTAGTTTGTAATTGAACAATATAGTATAGCAAGATGATACATATACTTTATTTTAATTACTATGCTAAATTAGTGTAATTTTTACACTTAACAAATTAATCGCAAAATATTTATAAAAAAAAAGGCTGCACTAGTGCAGCCTTTATAAGTAGTAAATATATTACCTGAAAGTTTTTTCTACAGAACCATCAGAGTAGATCATAAAGAGTATTTCTTTAGAATTTAACGTAATCGATTCAGTAACATCTTGACCTAGTACATTTACAATTTTAACCAACTCTTTGGAATCAGCTACAGTAAGTGAAGATGTAATATTAGATGCTAT
>CBFIGX010000002.1:112227-113168 GCA_965662265.1 Flavobacteriales bacterium | reverse complement strand
ACAAGACCATCTTTCTCTAATGTACTCGCATCATCACCCCACAGTGTAACAACAGTTACAGGGCTTGTATATTTCGCAGAACCTATAATGTTACCGTTACTAGACATAACAATAATATCAGATTTTGCAACTGGCTTATTTACCCAAGCAGCATCTTCAATGATAAGAGTCATGTTATTATCAGTAGGTCTAACTTCAGAAGCCCAAACAGGAGCATTGACTGTATAGTTAATTGATGATAATCTATACGATTGATCATTAGATAAAAACTGAAGAATATCCTCTGTGTTCGTTTTAATTTGATATCCAGCACCAGGCACCATATCACCTATTCCATTAAAATTCCATTCTGGAAGGTAAGCTGAACCTAAGTAGTTTTTTGCGATAACTAGGTTTCCATTAGAAACTAGGTCCGCTAAAACTTGATCAACAGATGCAGGTTCAGTTCTTAGGTAACCTATCATACTCCAACCAGCTGCTATACTAACTGGATTATTCTCAGGACTTGCATAATCACCTTCCACAACAAATTGAGTTTCTGAAGAAGTCTTTATCTGGTATGCTTTACCAACTTCTATAGAACCAATACCGTTAAAGCCCCATTCTGGTAGGTAAGCTGATCCTAAGTAGTCTTTCGCGATGATTACATCATCTACAATAGTGCTTAATACAGATACTACAGTAGCGTCTGATGGAATCATATATGTCGAGAATATAGACCATCCTTCGGCTAAACTTATTGTTTGTTCTGTAATACTTACTTCAGATGAACAAGGCGTTCCTCCATACGTTTCACATAATTCAGGGCCAAATTCTTCATTAAACACTCCGAAACCATCTACATAAATACATCCGTTTTCAGGAACGTCATCACAGGATGCGTAAACACATGATGAGTTACCATATTGGTCATAGCTCTGTACTGTTGCATCTGCATTGTA
>CBFIGX010000002.1:0-112128 GCA_965662265.1 Flavobacteriales bacterium | reverse complement strand
ATCTTCGTTAGCAAAACCTGCCCAAGACTCTGAACCTGCTGGATTGGTGTAAGTAATTCCATCAAGGAAAGTTCCTCCGAATGGACCTGAGAATACAATACCTGATGCTGGTACTTGAGGATCTGCAACAATAATAGTACCTACCATACCATTGGCAGCATGACTACCTACAGAACAATCATAATAATAAGTACCTGGAATATTGAATGTGATAGATCCCATATCTCCACCAGTATTAATACCTAGTGAAGTATTGTCTGGATTTCCAAAGGATTCACCTGTCATAGAATTGACGTTAAAGTTAACGTCATGCATTCCAGAAGTGTTATTCCAAGTAACAACATCGCCCGTTTCAATTTCTAAAACTTGAGGGCTGTAATAGAACATACCAGCTTCTACAAAGTGCGTTTGTTGCGCAAATGTAGAAAATGCAAAAAAGGACATGGCACATGCCAAAATCCTAGAAAAGATTTTTTTCATCATGTTTTGTTTTAGTTAATCAGGAAACTAATATAGTAAATGTGTCATAAATACACAATTTGGTAATGATAATTATAGAATTTGTTATCAACAGAAAGTTGCCAAATAAAAAAGCGTTTTTTGAAAAATCAAAAACGCTTTTATTTCACTTATATTCTATCAACTCAATTTGTGGTGTAAACTTTTACCCAGTCAATTTTCATTTCCGCAGGAAAGGCTGTTTGGTTGTCGGGGCCAGCGCTAGAAACCGCTAAATTTAATACAATGTACCATTCGTTTGAGTTAAATGGCCATGAATAATTACTATTATAGTCTTCCGGTCGTACTTCAAAAACCATTTCATCATCTACATACCATTTGATTAGGTTAGGTTCCCATTGGATGGCATACACATGAAAATCATTTGCATAGGAACCGACTTGAGCATGATTAAAGTATAAATATTGGTGTTCAGACTGAGTATAAGGACAATTACCAAGATGTGCCGCACCAGTAGTTATATTGGTGTTGGGTGATGCCCATTGTTCCATTATGTCAATTTCACCATCACAAGGCCATTCACCACCAGAAGGAAGCAACCAAAATGCTGGCCACAAACCTTGGCCATCAACTGTTTTAATTCGCGCCTCTACTCTACCATATTTAAAGGTGAACTTATCGTCACTAACAAACCTAGAAGAAGTATAATTATAGTCGCCTTGTTGCTCTTCTTTAACAGTAATTGTAGCGATACCATCGTTTAAGGTTGTATTCTCTGGTTTGTAATACTGTAACTCTCCATTACCCCACTGCCATAAACCGTATTGAGAACCATCTCCTATTTGATGGGTCCACTTGGTGTTATCTAATGTTGAACCATTGAAATTATCTTCCCAAGTAGGAGCTACTCCATCTGATATACAAGACCCATCGTCTTCAGTTGCTTGTGGGTTAAAATTTATAGCTGCACTATCAACACAACCAAATATTACAGGGTCGGGTTGTTCACATGAATTAAATAGGAATAAAAAGAATAAGGAAAATAATTTTAAGCTAAATGGTAAATTTTGCTGCATAATTTATGGTTGTATGAAATATAAATCTCCCCAGAGTGATGGATTTGTATTAAATCCTTGTTTTGATTCTGAGTTCCAACGAAATTGTGACTCTCTCTTGAGGCCATCAGAAGAACTTTTATCAATCACTAGTTCAATCCCATATTTAGTATTTAATTCAAAAGGTTCTATTTGTAGATCAGAAAAAGGAATGGAAAACTCAACAAATATCTCATCTGAGATTACATTTATTGCCACATCCATAGTATTTAACTCTTTTTGTTGTGTCCAATCCCAATTTTTTAGAGTTTCAAGATTTATACCAATATGTCTATCACCAGAATTTAAAAATGCTCTTTTCCCTTTTGAAGAAGATCTTGAAGAAAATGCTAATTCAATTGCATCACCATTCCATATCTCAGATAGCGCATTCTTGTTTTTAAAAGAGCTAGAAGGCATTTTAATCGCAAAGTACAATTTATCTAAATCGGCAATAGCATGGATTTCGTAATCACTAAACACAGCAGGCTCATACATGTTCCACTCAGACTCTAGGGTTTTTCCGTCTATAGTAGCATTTACAGAGCTAAACATTGGGATTTGAATTTTTTTATTGAACCCACCATCAAATGGGACAACTTTAACCTCATCGACGAAAAGTTGGCCACTAGCTTCAAACTGAACAATAAATTGCTTGACATTTGACATGTCTATAGCAGAGGCATTTTCCCACTCAAATTCAGCTAGAGGTAAGGTAACATAAGACCAACCATTGTCTTTGATACCATCTTTAGGTAATACTTTGGAGTGAAAACCAATCCATACTTGATTACCACCGTAATCTTCAAAACAAGCAGCAAGAGGTAGAGATTTTAATGTTCCTTTTTTGGAACGAACCTTAAATTGAATAGCAGCCTTGTTTTTTATCTGACTAAGGTCTTTACCGGACCAGCCGTCCCATCCAAAGCCCATACCCAACCAGTCGCAATCGCCAGCCTTCTTATCCCATTGCCACAACATAGACGGCTTTGATTTTTTAGTGCTTGTAAAAAATCTAGGATTGTTATGTTGATCTTCTAAATAAACTGTTGTAATATCTAGACACTCTGAGGTAGAAATATCAGGAGGCATACTAAACCAGTGATCACCATTAATGGTACCATCAAAAAGGGTTAGTGCATACAGGTTTTCAATATGCTCAGGAATTACTTGGTCAGATGGAGCGTCAAATATTGCTTGATCCTTCATTGTAATACAGGAAGAAATACAAATACATGCGAATAAAGAAGCAAATAGCTTTTTCATAGAGCTTATGGGTTTAATGGTTTGCCCTCAGTAAATATCATGAAATCCATATGAGCTTCGCTATAACCATTTCCTTGAGGAGCTAAGAATAGCACACGCATAGAGTGCAAATTGTGTGGTTCGAGCACATCATTACCAGCAGCTTCAACAGGTACGCCATTTACTAGTGCCTGAAGGTCACTGTATCTAATTGATATTAGTTGCCAACCAGAATCTATATTGGAAATTTCTACAGCATAGGCGTCTTCTGCTCCTTCTGTGAAAGCACCATCTTGGTTATCATCTTCTCTAAAATCAAATAAAACAATTGGGGGATTGACAACGTCATCAGGGAAGTTTAATAAGGCATTAAAATACACATCATTTTCATTGTCAGATAGCTCTATACCACCAAGAGGAATTGTTGCCATACCAATGAGCCAGTCCCAACTACAATCACCACTCATATTATAATATGAATTGCCTTGTGGTGATTCACTACCACCCACAACAGTCATACTTCCGCCTTGGGTAAATAAATCCCAAGAAGCGTTTGGTCCAAACTCAAAGTCGGCAATTACTATTCCTTCGTTGGTTTTAACAGAGCTTACGGCTAAGTTTACTTTACCGATTAGTGCATTCTCGACAGTAATGGTAGAGTCACCAGAAATTTCAGAATAAGAAACTCTAAGTTCTGCAATACAGTTTTCAGGTTTAAACATAGGAAATTGAGTTGTGGATCCATCCCATAAAGCATTTTCACTGTATAATTCTCTAGAATTACCTGTAATCCTTTTTGTTGCATTAGAAGAAGTTCCTGTAATAGTGATTTCCCAATCAACAGCTTTTGAAAATTCTGCTGTAAAAAAACTAGTTTCACCAGAAGAAAAATCTATATCAGGATTGCTAATATCTAATTCAGCAATAACATCAAATGGACCTAATTGATCTTCTAAAGAAGGACCAACAGAAGTAACATCTCTTTCACAGGAGATTATTAGGCTTGCTACACATAGTAATGATAATAAACGCATCATAGTAGTATTGTTTAAGGTTGTTAAAACTTCATATTAAAGACCAAAGAAAGGCGGTCAAAGCTATACTCTGGTAAAAGCTCAACAGAGTTTTCCCAAGAATAATCTTGGTAGATAAGCTTTAGTTCATTTAATTCATTAAAAGAATATTGAACTCCAAAAGCTTTTATAGATTCTTTTAAATCAGTTGCAAAGCTATTAAATTGGATAATTTCATCGTATGTATTTCTCTGAGCATACCAGTCATTCCCTGAAGCAGAATAGGTTTCATAACCTCCTATTAAAGAGAATTCGCTACTCAAATCTAAGGTCAAACCAACATTAAATCTGTTAGTTTTCAAGTCTATGTCAGTATATTCAATATTAGAAGACGATCTTTTGGTAGAATTATTGTAATATCCAAGCTCTGTTGTTATAGGCAAATTCATAAATGGGAAAAACGCATCAACATGCAATTTAAGATGTGCCTCTAAGGAATTGTATTTTTTCAATGTCTCAACACCATATCCAACAACATCTGTTAGCATACCATACTTCAACATAACCTCGTAACGCTCCTCTTCATCGAGACGTTCTATAGAAAATTCAAACCCTTTTCTATTGGGTGTGGCTAATCCATAAGGATCAATATTATTGTATTGAGGATAAAAGTCTGACAAACCTGGTTCTATAGTGGTGTTATATAGAGATGCATCGTTATATATATCCCACAAACCTAAGGGTCTTACAATTTGATCGTTGGTATATCTTGAATATTGTTCTGATTGGCTTTTATAAGATAGTCGTCTTGTTTGTGCGGCAGCTGATCTAAAATATGGTCCTACATGTCTGTAAGCCATATCAAAAGTCATATTCATTTGTGTATGATTTAAGCTAGCTTTAGCATAATGAAAGTAGTCTTCATTCACTGGTGAATATTCATCATTCTCAATAAAAGATTCTGACATTCCACTTTCTCCTTGAATATTTAACTCCAAATCATTAAAAGAATAATCAACATCATAAGTAGCACTATATACTGGGTTTCTTAAAAAGGTAGTTGCATTAGAAGTACCTTCAAGATCTTTTACATTAACATAATTAAATCCTGCAGATATATTTGAACTCTGAACCAGGGTCATGTTTGCTCCGTAAAAGATTCGGTCGCTTACAGTAGAGAAGTTACTAGGGTTTAGTCTTGAGCTAAACAGATTGAACTGAACCTCATCAATAACATCTCTAAATGACAATGCAAAATCGACTGCAGCTCCTTGTTGTCTCCATGTATTATCGTAATAAAAGAAATCATAGTGCATATGGTTGGAATAGATATTAAAAATATCTAAAGAATTCTCGTAAAACTCTTCATCATTGTTATAGAAAGTAAATGGCGTAAGTTTGTATTGAAAATCTCCTAGCTGATAACGTATAGAGTTAGCAATTAATCCTTTCATATAAAGCTCTCTGATATCAAATGTAATGCCAGACCCCCAAAAACCGCCATATTCGTTTCTTACTCTTAGCGTTGTTTTGATAAAGGTGTTTTCATTAGGTTTAATATTTGCCGAAAGATCAATTAGTGTGTGGCCATACTCAGCTTTAGAAGCAGTAAGACTATCATCTTCAGTATGTATTTCGTCTAAATTAAATACATTTCTAGCATTACCAGAAACCCAATATTTTTTTGTTGTTTCTTGAGAAAAAGCGATACACGTCCATAGACTTATGACGCTAGTTACTATTATCTTTTTTGTCATTAGAATGTAATTTTAAGTTCTAAAGTGGTTTCTGTTCCTTTAAATTGATCTAAGCTGAAACTTTTATCTTCAAACTCAAACCATCTATGCCTTATGAATAAAGCTGTATTTTTTGCTAAAGTAAAATCTAATCCAATACCATAACCGTAACCATATTGATTTCTTGGCCTATCTGTTACTGCATCTAGCTCTGTATCATAATTACCAATAGTTCGCTCTACTCCTAAGTAAGAACTAATAATAATATCCTCTTGAGCAGCATAGTATAACTCTAACTCATTACTGTATTGTCGGATATAGGCTTTGGTAGTAAATTCTGGCAATAAAGATCCAAAGTTTTGTACCGATGACATTTTAGACAAAAAGAAGGCATAAAGCTTAGAGTTTAATATACTTGGGTGGTATTTGGCTTGTAGCTCAATATTATTGAAGTGTTTTCTTTGAAGTTCATCCGTTAACTGTACCAACTGATATACATCTCTATATATTACATTGTAGCGCTCATAAGGTCCTACGTTTGAAACAAAGTTCCAGCGCCAGAATCTTGATCTGGTTAAACTGTTTACAGAATTACCATAACTTATAGTGTTTCCAACAGCATTTATTTCTTGAGAAACGCCTATTCCAAGGGATAATTTGAGTTTATTCAACTCTAATTCTGTGTTGATGTTAAATCCACTTCTATTATTGGTCATCATGCCAAGTGGTAGCATGGAGCTAGCAAATGGATATAAAGACTGTGTAGACCCTACCTCTCCTGCTTCAAGATCATTATTAGATTCTTCAGTAATTGCGGAGTTTATAAAAACAGAATTATTGTTAATTACTCTAGGGCTAATTGCAAACATTTGCAGTTGAACATCAAATGCATCACGAATTTTTGGCGATCTAAATTTAAACTGCAAAGCCTCACCCCAAGGCGAAGGACCTTGTGAAGTAATATATCGTCCCAACCCAATTTCTAGGTTTACTGTAAAGCCTGAAAACATAGAATAAGTTTCAATAGCAGTAAGATTAAATCCTAAAGATTCGTTGTTGGTAGTATCTTTATATGTATGGTTATTAAAGCTATTAAGAGCTATAGACTGTCCGCCATTAAACTGTTTCTTCAACTGTCCTCCATACGCAATATTTGGTATTAATGTGAAACCACCATAGAGGTCTGTTTTTCCAACCATTGCTTTTAAACTAAGGCCTCCAGGCATGTTACTTCCTTCAATGAGTAAGCCAGTAAAAGGCTTTTCACCCCACCGAGCATCTTGAGAAATATTACCTCTTTTGAAAAAATCAAAGTATCGTCTTTCTACAGAAGATTCCAATGGGTCCCAAGGTGCACGCTCAAAGAGAGTAAACCTATTATACCCTTTAAATGACGCTAATGTTAAATCACTAATAGACGTCCAATGAATTCCCCCGGCTTTTAAAAGGTATGAACCAAACTTGGTATCAATACTACCGTAAAAGTTTAAGCCCAAATGAACTCCTAAACTAGAAGCTAATCTTGTTCCATTAATAGGATCGTAAATTGAAGGGCGGTCTAATTCTGCGATTTGAAAACCATAGGAGGGCTTGATGTCCCCATTTAAAAATTGGTAAGTATATAGGTCGAAACCCCAAGAAGTTTTCTTTGATGGCCTACCGGATATACGAAGAGTTAAATTAGGTATCTGACTGTCGTCGCCTATAAAAACTGTATTTTTTAGGTTGTAACCATAAGGTTCTGATAAGCTTACATATGAGCCTAGGAATCTATACTCACCATTAATTTTAAAAGAATAAAGATTTGGATCTTCACTTTTTGGGAAAAGTCCTATGTCGGATTCAGAATTCAAATTAGAATTACTGGTATTTTGAGCTATTGATATATAGCTAATCAAAAATAAAAGCCCTAATAGAATATGTTGGGTTCGTTTATACATATAACATAAAGTTAATCAGTGAACTGAAGTTGACGAGTTTTAAGCTTAGAAAAACTTGCTTGCTTCATATTTTGTGTTCTTGGATTTACAAAGAAAGGCACATTGGCGTAAGCAATTTTTTCGGCGTCATCTTCTACATATACAAAAAGTCGGTATGGGCCTTCTTCAGATGGTGCTTTAAACTGAACATTATTTCCTTTTCTTTTCTTAATTAACCCAGACATTGCTGGTGGTTCTTTCTCTAAATCTCCACCAGACTTTGTGTTCATACTTTCTGGATAAATCTTATAGCTATAAGATAATTTGTTATTGTCATCGGTAGCAAATACAGACGCCGAATAGCGTTCCTCTGCAATCAACTCGATGTTGTCATGCTTTGTTTTCCCTTCAATAAACAAGCTGTCTAATGATGGGGCTCTATTAGTAGGCCAACTTCCAGTCCAAGATTTAGAAACATAGTCTATCACCTCTGTATGTTGACCTTTGTTTGTAAATAAGCCATACCAAGTAGCTGTTGTTTCTTGTTTTTGCCCCCATAAGAAGACATAAGACCCTATACACATTTCGTTATCTGGAAGAATGTGGTTGTTATAACGATCGTAATAACTTAATGCTTTTTCGTGACTTGTTTGTTCTATAGGAGCAGACCATTTGGTTTTAGCAACTTCCCAGTGTCCATCAGGACCCCATTCAGAAATTATATATGCTTTATCCCAACCAGAAGCACGAATATTATCTCTAATAATGTCAACTTCTCCATAGGTATTAATGCCATATATATCAATATCTGGTGCACGCTCCATAATAAGTTCAACCTCCTTAGCATCTAGCCCGGCAGTAACTGTATTTGTAGGATGATTAGGATCTACCTCATGAATCATTGCTGCTATCTCTTGAACTACATCCCATACTTTCGTATTGGAATAAAAGAGATCTACCTCGTTACCAATAGACCACATTAATAAAGCTGGATGATCTTTGTATTTCTTAACCATTTTAGTGAAATACTCAAGTTGGGCCTTATTCGCTTCTTCATTGTCATAATCATAACCATGGCGTTCGTGCTGTACCCACAAACCCATCATAACTGTTAAACCCAATTGGTGTGCTTTATCAAGAACCTCTTGGGCGTCATCTACAGACCAAGTACGAACAGAGTTACCTCCAACTGCAACAAGCTCTTCCATGTAGCCTTCACCTCCAGCACCTTTGATATAATATGGCTCACCACCACGTAATAAAACCCATTCACCATCTATTTTTTGCACTTCAACTTTTACAGCTTGAGCGAAAGTAGTTGTGATACTAAAATAGAATAAACAAAGAAGTAAACACTTAGATATATTTGAAATTATCTTCATATAAAATTAAAAATAGAGAAGCGCTAAATATAATTTAACGCTTCTAAATGAATTACTTTTTAATTAATCTAGAATAAGAGGTAACACCTAAATCATCTAGAATTTTAATCGTGTAAATACCTGCATTTAGAGAACTTACATCTACAATGTTTTCATGAACAGATTGGCTAAAAATTAGCTTCCCAAAAACATCAAATACTAGAAGTTCTGTTACCGATGTTGGTAATGTTATAGTTGAGTTTGTTGGATTTGGATATACTACAAATTCTTTGGCATACTCTTCAATTCCGATAGAGTTTTCACAAGGCTCACAAGTACCGTAATATATATCTGCTACATCACCTGTACCTTGTTCCCATAATCTATTTGCATATGAAGAAAAGTTAGTAACAGGTGTACAAGACCAGTCACCAGAAGTGTCGCCATATGTAACTAAATCTTCTATTACACCATCAACAATTATCAAGTACTCCATGTTTTCTTCAGGCGCTGGATCAAAAAAGAACGTCCAAGTTCCATCTCCATTATCTTCAGCTACAGGACCCGAAACACCATCCCAACCCCAAAATGGACCTGTTAAACTTACTTCTGATGCCAAAGCACAAGCTGTTACTGTAATTTGTAAGGTTGCCTCTGGATAGATACAAGAACCATCATCAATAGTAGCTCCAGAGTTATAGTTTATAGCTTCAGGATCAGTACAACCAGAAATAGGACCCGATGCAAAACCTAAATCGTCAAAATAATAAGTCGAAGCAGCACTACCATCGCCAACTTCACCCATATTTAATATTATAACTGCTCTGGTATAAAGACCAGAAGGAGAATTATCAGGGAAATCAAATACCAACTCCTCCCATGCATTAGCAACACTATTCTCAACGATTACCTCATGGCTTTCTCCAGTCTCTGCCTCTAGTTTTAAGTGAATTGGAATACCTGCTGTTGGCGTGTAAGTTTTCATAGTAAGTACAGAGCCACCACTAAAATCTACTGGATTTATAGTAAGGTATGTACCAGCATAGAACTGTCCACCATCTCTTATATGCTCCACAACATGAGCAGAAGTGTTGATACCTGATGAATAAGGATTTTCAATAATTTCAGAATTACCACCGTCAAAATCAGTAAATGAATAATCAGGACCTTCAAAATCTACAGGTAAACTAACTCCATAAACACAAGAACCATCATCTTCTGAAGCTTGAGGGTTAAAGTTGGCGGCATTAGCGTCCATACATCCATAAATAACTAGTACGCTACAATCGCCACAAGTACCATATACATTTGTTACGTCTCCTGAACCAACAATCCATTGACGATTGGCATAAGTTGCTTGATCAGTAATTGGAGTACAAGACCAGTCTCCTGAAACTTGATTTCCAGCTACTAAACTCTCCATAACTCCATCTACAACTAATAAGTATTCCATATCTTCATCTGGAGCTGGATCAAATGAAAATGTCCAAGTATTATCACCGTTATCGGTAGCTACTGGTCCAGCATTTGAATTCCACTGCCACCAAGGACCTGTAATTCTAACTGATTCAGCTTCGCTACATACGGTGGTAGTAATTGTAAGAGATTGTGCAAATAGTAAGCTTGTGCTTAATACTAATAATGATAAGAGTTGTTTTTTTAACATAATTGTTGAATTTAATGTTATACTAGGCTAGTTTAACATAAATATCATTGACATGATATTTACTAAAATGATTAAAATTTTCTATGATTAATGACTTCTTAGTTTTCTGGTCGACATCTAAATTAACGTCGTTGATTTTAAGTTCTTTGATACTATAATTATCATAACTTAGTCCATTAGGATTGTGATAAGTAACACTAATCTTATAAGTTGAGAAAATAGTTGAAATGTGAGAATTATTATTAGAGTCGAAATAGTTTTCGCTTAATTTAGGCTCTAGCATTAGCATACCCTTATTACCTTTAACGCCATATATTTCTGTAATCAAGGTCATCAAAAACCATGATGACGATCCAGTAAGGTATGCGTATGCACCTTTGTTTTGATTATTAAAATAAGATGGAATTCCAGGGAAAATTTGTGCTTCTTCGGTATTATTAGAGATTGCGTAAACTTCTTCCATGATTTCGTTACCTTGCTCCACTAGTCCTTGCTTATAAAGACCATAAGCCAACATAATATTTTGCTGTACCCACTTTGATCCGTGCTCTTTATAACCATAGACAAATCCGGTAATTCGACCCACATTCATGTCTATTTCTTTAAACTCTGATGTTAAGCGAATTCCAGGGCTACCCTTATCTTTTAGAACCTTTTTTATGGCTTCATATACTTCGCTTGACATAGATTTGTTAGATACATTAGAAATAATAGGAATAACTTGAGAGGTTAAATCCATCATTATGGACCCGTCTTTCTCGCCTCCAATTTTATTTTCTAAATTGTCATAATGTCCATTAAAGAATCTTAGGCCATTTTTTGTGGTTAGAATTTCATTTTCAAGAATGTGGGATGAAATATGTTCTGATTTAGCATGTAAATCATAGATAATATCATCTATAGGTAAATGAATCTTCTGACCACTAATAGAATGTTCTACACTCTTAAAATAATTTTCTAACACAATACGCTTAGCACTTGGGTCTTGGTAATCTACTTTAGAGGAGCTAGGAAGCATATCTAATAGAACCGTAATTTCCTTTAACAAAGGAACGGTTTCAGCTCCATTAGCCTTCATAGTCTCTAAAAAATTTGCTAGTAATTTGAAGTTATAAGCGTAAAAACTATAAAAACAGACAGATCCACCTCTTTCTCTGGCCATATCATAAGTATCATTCCAGTCGGCACCTTCTAATAACAATACATTTTTGTTATTTACATTAAAGAAAGACGTAAGCTGCTGAATAAGTACATGCTCAAAGACAGATGCATTGTATACATTGCCTTTGTTATCTTTTTGCTTATAGCCATAAGAATCTGTCCATCGCTCATCAATTTTCTTACAACGATTCTTAAATTGATCTTTCCAATAAGGTACATCCTTCAGTAAGATGTCTATATCGCCAGATTGATTGACGTAAAAGTTCAACACAAATACAGGCCATGTTCCGTGATCACTCCATGTTCTAGGAATATTATTCCTATCTGCTTTAAACTCACCAGACTTTTCACCAATAATAGTGGCGTTGGAACCATCTACGCGAATCCCTTTAAAGCAGTTTATAATTTCCTCTTTTGCACTTTTTGGGTCGACCAAGAATATCGACAATAAATCTTGCCATAAATCACGCCATCCTCTACCTCCTCTACCATAACCGTAATCTGGTAAATATGAATTTCCAAAAATTTGGCGACACTTTACTTGATACTCAATCCATTTAACCCAATTATCAAAATTGCTTCTACCAGTACTTACGTTAACACTATTGAGTTTTTCTTTCCAATAATCTAGGGTATGGTTAATCTTCTGATTGACATTATTTATGTCGCTATACTCCTTAGACCACCTGTCAAGATCTGCAAGATTATCAGTAATACCATGAATCACTACATACTCAACAACCTCATTAGGCATTAAGTTTTTTTCTTTGAACTTAACTGCTGCAACAGCTTCTGTACCGTGCAATTCTAACTCAGTTAATTTTGGAGGAGTTAGGTCTTTGTATATGGCCTCTGGGTTATCTAAAGATCCAGACTGTCCAATAAAATCTTTTAGTCTAACCCATATTTTTTCAGGTTTTGCTCCGTTTTCATCAAAAGCCTGAACAGAATAATTTGTATGATTTATAGAGTGACAGGACTCGTCATGTTTTATCCGAGGTTTTATTCGAACGCCATAAGGTTCTATATAATTTTCTTGAAACATGGTAGTTACCTGTCGATGATCTCTGAAATTATCAGCAGACCTACCATACAAAGGAATGGCGTAATAAGGATTTATTTTTCTAGGTTTATTCCCTGTATTTACGACCCGAATCTTTAGTAATTCTATAAAATCATTTCCTTCGGGAATAATGGTTGTAATTTCTGTTTCTAAACCAGTAATTTCTTGTCTTCTCTTAGTCGTAAATGAGCCAATTTTTGCAGATACACTGTAACTGTCAATTGCACCATTCCAATGACTTGTTTTCTGAAATACGCTTTGCCCTGTTGCAGACCATGGCTTTAAGTCGTCAACCTTTAGCCAAAAATTTCTGCTAGAAAGAGTCCTATGAATTTCCTCTGTTACTGTAGGTGTGGTTAAGTAATGATTAAAATCTTTACAAACATCTCCTTTTAGGTGAGGTGTAACAAAAGATTTCATACCCTTAGAATTCATCAAAGGGAAATATAACACAGGTAAATGATTTGCATCTTCTACATAAAATGAACCATCATTTTCGTTGGAAAATTTCCAACTAATTCCTGATTTAGTTTTTGCTGCTGACATATTTTATTTTACTAAAATCTTTTCAAGTTCTTCTAATGATTTGCCTTTCGTTTCTGGCACTTTAGTAAACACAAACACTAATCCTAAAAGTGCAAAAACACCATAAATTAAGAACGTTGTGCTAGAACCAAGGTTGCTTAGCTCCCATGGAAATACCAACTGAACTACAAAGCTTACTGCGCTGTTTACTAATCCAACAAATGATATGGCTAAACCTCGAATACGGTTAGGGAATAATTCAGAAAATAAAACCCACATTACTGGACCTAAGGAAATAGCAAATGCGGCAACAAAACCTAATATACTTAGTAAAATGAGTAATGAGTTTGCGTTGATGGCATTTTTAATAAAATCGCTTTCATATTTAAGAGCAGCATCTTCACCAACATACTGGCTTAATGCATCTTTAAAATCTATCTCATTATCGTACTCAACGTTAAGCATAGGTGCTAACAATGTAGCATCTACTTGGCTAGATAAGTTATCAATACTTTGCTCTGTAAGCTGGTATGTGGCTGAAGAAAAACTAGCTGATAGAGTAAACATAAAAAAGGCTATTGCACCAACCCCAAACTTCAACAATGGTTTACGTCCAACCTTATCGATAAGCCCAATAGCAATGATTGTAAATACTAAATTGATAATTCCTATAAGAATAGCCTGAGAAAATGAAGCATCTGTACCAATTCCTGTTTGCTCAAAAATCATAGGAGCGTAAAAAAAGACAGAATTAATTCCGGTAATTTGTTGAAGTATCGCCAACACAACACCAATAACCAATACGGTTTTCATTGACGGACTGAATAAATCTTTCAAAGGTGCTTTCACCTTTTTGTTATCAACCTCTAAACTTTCTTTTATAGTCTCTATTTCAGCATCAATTTGGTCAGAGTTTATTCGAGATAAGACTTGTTTAGCCTCATCTGTTCTATTCTTCATGATTAACCATCTTGTACTTCGAGGGACTGTAAATAATGCCAAAAAGTATAAAATGGCAGGAATAAACTCTACCCCTAACATCCAACGCCAGCTATGATCAGCTATGTAGAAGTCTTTAACCCATTGACTAGGATCTTGAGCTAGGTTTAAAATTAAATAATTCGAAAAAAAGGCAACTGAAATACCCACTACTATATTTAGTTGGTTAAAGGACACCATTCTACCTCTTAAGTGCGCTGGAGAAATCTCAGCGATATACATTGGAGCCAAAATTAATGATGCACCTACACCAAAACCACCGACCATTCGAGCGATAACCAAAGTAATAAAGTCTGGTGCAAAGGCAGAAAATAGAGCCGATATAGCATATAATAATGCCGAAACAGACAACATTCTTCTTCGACCGTATTTGTTACTTAACGGACCAGCAACAAGCATCGCTAGTGTTGCCGTTAAAGTAAGGGAGCTTACTGCCCATCCTAACTCTATTTTGGTAAGTTCAAATTCTATTTCTAAAAATTTTACGACGCCAGAAATAACTGAAGCATCGAAGCCCATGAGGAATCCCCCTAAGGCTACAATTAGTGATATAAATACTACTTGTAATCTAGCTCTCAAAATTTGTAAAAATTTATTGTGTTAAACAATTCCAGTAAGCGAATATAGTCTTTTAAATGTAATTTTGACACATAATAATAAATCCAAGTGCGTTGAAAGGTTCATAACTTTACACTTTCAGCACAAGGTGTGAGAGTCTAAATAACTCATATTATGCAACTTACAACAAGTAATACCCTGATGATTTAAGAAGTCTAAAAATAATATTAACAAGGTATATGTTAAAAAGATGTAAATGTACAAGGCTGAAATTAATTATATTTGCGTACGTTTAACACTTATTACGTTACTCGACCTTAAAATTGAACCTTTAATTTGGGTTTAAAAATAAAAAATAATGTATAATTTGATTTCATTATACAAGCAAACAAATAGACAGAAATAGAATGACGAAAAAATCAAAATCTGAGAATTTATTCAATGCAGACATAGTCATTTTTGGTGGACTGGGAGATTTATCATTTAGAAAAATTTTACCTGCAATTTATTACAGGTTAAAAGCAAATCAACTCGCTAGTGATTGTAGAGTTATTTTAATTTCTAGAGGAGAATATTCCGCTAAAGAATTTGAAGAATTATTAAAAGAGAAATTACATGAATCTATTTCTGATGTTAGCACAAAACATTTGAATAATTTACTCTCTATTTGTCAATACTACAAAGCAGATCTCACTATTGATAGTTGCCTGAACAATCTAAAAGATATTCTTAGAGTAAATAAAGAAGTTGTTCGACTATTTTACTTCTCTGTTTCCTCTTCTTTATTTGGAAACATTACTAAAAGTTTAAAACATGCTGATTTAATTAGCCCTGATTGTAGAGTCGTACTCGAAAAACCACTAGGTCATGACTCAGAGTCTTCAAGGCAAATAAACAATGAGATTAGCTCCTTCTTTAATGAATCTCAAATCTTTAGAATTGACCACTATCTAGGAAAAGAAACGGTGCAAAATCTTATGGTACTTCGCTTTACCAATAATTTATATGAGAATGCATGGAACGCTAAAAATATCGATAACGTACAAATTACTGTTTCAGAAAATATTGGTGTAGGATCGAGAGGTGGTTTTTACGATAAGTATGGAGCTTTGTTGGACATGGTGCAAAACCACCTACTTCAATTACTTTGCTTAGTAGCAATGGAACCTCCAAGTTTGTTAGACGCTGATACGGTGAGAGATGAAAAACTAAAAGTACTTAAATCTCTTCGTCTATTTGACAAAGAGCGCTCTAAAACCCATACGGTCAAAGGTCAGTATGCTAGAGGTAAAGTTGATGGCAAGTCCGTAAAATCTTACCTAGAAGACATTAATCAGTTTGGCTCTGTTACAGAAACTTTTGTTGCTATTACTGCACATATTGATAACTGGCGGTGGGCAGGAGTTCCATTCTACCTCAGAACAGGAAAGCGGCTCAGCAGAAGACACTCAGAAATTGTGATTAATTTTAAAAATATCCCACACAACATCTTTCCACAATCTGAGCGTATTGTGAACAATAAATTAATTATAAGTTTGCAACCTGAAGAGCGCATTGAGCTAGTGCAAACTGTTAAGATACCTGGACCAGGAGGTTACAGACATAAACCAACTTCTTTAGTGCTAGATTATGGGTCTTCATTTACAGAGCGCTTTCCAGAAGCTTACGAAAGACTTTTAATTGACGTTATTAGAGGAAATCAAACGCTGTTTATGAGAAAAGACGAAGTGGAAGCTTCCTGGAAGTGGATTGATTCTATTAACGATGGTTGGAGAAAATCAAAATTAGAGAACCAAATCTACACCGCCGGAACTGATGGTCCTGGAGATTATATTTTGAATGATGAACATGAATGGAATACATAAAAATGGGAAACTTAAGACATCGCGTATTTAAAAGTAAATTAAATCTGGAACATAGCCTTGTAGATGAACTAAGCTCTATTTTAAAAAAAGAGATTGAACAAAATGGGTCAGCGAAACTTCTCGTTTCTGGCGGGAGCACTCCTATAGATCTATACACGCAACTATCAAAAGAAGACATCAACTGGTCTGCCGTAACAATTGGTCTGGTGGATGAACGATTTGTAAGCACGGACTCTAAAGATAGCAACGAGGCTCTCATTAGAAAAACTTTACTTCAGAACAATGCTAAAATGGCAAACTTTGTAGGCATGGTTTACGACTCTTCTGATTATGATAAAAATTTAGACCTAGCCATAGCTCACAATAAGGATTTCAACAACTCTATTTCATGTAGTATTCTTGGCATGGGTTCAGATGGCCATACCGCATCTTTATTTCCTAATAATAATACGGTGTACACCGATTCGAGTATTTATGGAAATAAAACCATCATGAATACCTCCGCTACTTCAGAACCTTCAAAAAGGATAACCTTTACAAAAGATGCTCTATTAAAATCTAAACATTTATTCTTGTATTTTAATGGCGATATTAAATTAAACGTTTTCCAGGATGCTAAAGAAAATAATGACGAATCACGTCATCCTATTTCCGCATTTATTAATCAGGAAGAAACACTCTTAAATGTCTTTTGCTCCATTTAAATTATAAAATGAATTCAACGATTATAGAAATTACAAACCGAATCATTAAGCGAAGTGAGAACTCTCGCCAAACATATCTTAGCTTAATGGAATCTCTCGCTGAAGAGAAGGTGTCAAGAGCAGCATTGTCTTGCGGAAATTTAGCACATGCTATTGCCGCCTGTTCTGAGTCCGAGAAACTTGATCTTATGGCAGAAAAAGTGGCTAACATAGGAATCATTTCTTCCTACAACGATATGCTTTCTGCTCATAAACCTTATGAGAAATATCCTGAACTGCTTAAAAAATATGCTGGTGAGTTTAATGCCACGGCTCAAGTAGCAGGTGCGGTACCTGCAATGTGTGACGGCGTTACTCAAGGGGAAGCAGGGATGGATCTGTCATTATTCTCTAGAGATGTTATTGCGCTTTCTACAGCTATTGGATTATCCCATAACATGTTTGATGCAGCATTATGCCTAGGTATATGTGATAAGATTGTGCCAGGAGAACTCATTGGCGCATTAAAGTTTGGCTATTTGCCTATTCTTTTTGTTCCTGGAGGACCTATGAAAACCGGTATTAGCAATGATGAAAAAGCTCAAGTTCGTAGAGCTTTCGCTTCTGGTGAAATTGATAGGCAAGCACTCCTGAAATCTGAATCTAAAGCATACCACTCTGCCGGAACCTGTACTTTTTACGGTACAGCAAACAGCAATCAAATGTTAATGGAGATTATGGGCCTTCAACTTCCTGGCTCTTCTTTCGTAAACCCAGATACTGCTCATAGAGATGCCCTTAATAAAGAAGTTGTCCGTTTGGCAACAGAATCTACCAAACAAGGTGATAGCTACAGGCCGCTTTACAAAATAGTTGATGAAAAAGCTATTGTAAACGCCATTATAGGATTGTTAGCAACAGGAGGATCTACCAATCATACGCTACACCTTATTGCTATAGCTAAGTCGGCAGGTATTATTATTAACTGGCAAGACTTCTCAGACTTGTCTAGCGTTATCCCTTCTCTTGTAAAAATGTATCCAAACGGATCTGCAGACGTAAATTATTTCCACGCCTGTGGAGGTATGCCTTTACTTATAAAAACACTCCTAGAAGATGGATTGTTACACAAAGATGTAAACACCATTTTAGGACATGGCCTAGATGCATACACAAAAGAATCTTACTTAGATAATGGAAAATTGGCTTGGAGAAACTCTCCAGAACAATCATTAGATGATGAGGTGCTAACCTCAACAAGTAAAGCTTTTAGCGCTACAGGAGGATTAAAAGTGTTAAAAGGAAATATGGGCGTTTCTGTAATAAAAACATCTGCAGTAAAAGCGGAACATTGGTTTGTAGAAGCTCCTGCCCTAGTGTTTGAAGATCAAAATGAACTCTTAGAAGCTTTTAATAGGAAAGAATTATTTAAAGATTTTATTGCAGTAGTGAGATACCAAGGACCTAAAGCCAAAGGTATGCCTGAGCTTCACAGACTTACTCCTATTTTAAGTATTCTCCAAAATAATGGCCACAAGGTTGCTCTTGTAACCGATGGACGAATGTCTGGAGCTTCTGGAAAAGTTCCCGCAGCCATTCACCTTTCGCCCGAAGCATTAGATGGAGGGATATTATCCAAAATTGAAAATGGTGATCTTTTAAGATTAGACGCTAATAATGGTACTCTTGAATGCCTAAACCATGACGAAGTGATGAAAAGGCCAGAAGTTATGAAGCCAAAAATAAACCAAGATGGTTATGGGCGAGAGCTATTCTCAAATTTAAGGAATCTTGCTTCGAGTAGTGATACTGGAGCCTCAATTTTATAAGTATCGCCATGAAGCAAAATGGAATTAGACAAACTTTAGCAAAGCATCCCATAATCCCTGTGGCAAAAATAAATGCCGTGGAGGATGTTATACCATGCATTGACAATCTTATTTCTAAGGGTATAAACTGCATCGAAATAACCTTACGGACACACTGTGCTATAGAGGCCATTAAGCATGCTAAAAAGCATTATGGGAAAGAGTTTTCTGTAGGCGTAGGTACTGTAACTAATAAACAACAACTCGCAGCTGTAATAGCAGCTAAAGTAGACTTTATTGTGTTACCTGGTTTTTTCTCAGATCTTAAAGAAGACTTGGAAAGTAGCGGAATACCCTTTATTCCTGGTGTAATGACTGCTAGTGAAATTATGAAAGCATCCTCTTATGGCTGGGATACGTTTAAATTATTCCCTGCTAACTTGGTAGGTGGTATTAAAGGAGTACAAACATTTTCATCTGTATTTCCTCATGTTAAATTCTGTCCTACAGGCGGAATTACAAAAGATAATTACAAAGATTATTTAGAAGAAGCCTCTGTTATTTCTGTAGGTGGATCTTGGATAATGAAGTAATTATATGAGTTGTTAATTACTGGCCATTAAATTGGTAAAATGTAGCTGGCTTTCCCTTCTTACCTGTTTTTGTAGTGTGCCCTGTTTTAACAATAAATCCTTCTTTAAGGATTTGCTTTCTAAAATTACGCTTGTCAATTTTTTTACCTAGTATATCCTCATACAACTTTTGAAGCTGTGGGAGTGTAAAATTCTTAGGAAGTAATATCGATGACATCTCGTGGTTGAGCTCTTTTTTCAGATAATTTAAAGCCGAATCTACGATTGTATTATGATCAAATGCCAATTGTGGTATATCGCTAACTTTAGCCCAAATTTTCTCATAATAACCCTCACGTGTTTGATCTCCTATTACTTCATCATTAAAATAGGTAGCATCGGTGTTAAAATCTTCGATATTTACCAACGAAATATATCCAATGGTAATTACTCGCTCTTCCGGGTTGGCCCTAAAACTCCTTAACCACTGCTGATCTTTGGGGTGTTTTACCCTGTTAGGGTCGCTAAAAATGGCAAATTGCTTAAGATATATGTCACTTATGTCGGTTAGATTCTCGAGTATTCGTTTTGCTGCTGGTGCAAGCTCCTCATCAAACTTAATCAAATCACCAGGTAGTGAATTGTGGTCGCTTGTTTGTAAATTGTTTGGGTGGTCTTTACGTTGTATTAACAATACTTTAAGATCTAAGTCTGAATCATATCCGAACAACACGCAGTCTATAGATATATTTATCTGTGACATAAGTTTTATATAAATTTAATGCAGCAAAATTAATATTATCATGCAGCCTACAAAAATTTTGTATAACTAAATCATGTTTATTTAATCTCTTAATTATACAATTATTAATCGTATCTTGATAATACTATTTTCAACTTATTCAAATTCAGAATTGTATGTTAGGTATTCCTCTAAGACAAAGGCTGTTTTTTTTTGCAGGACGTTGATATTTTGTATTATCATCCTCTTGCACTCTATTGTAGCTGTATCTCTAATTAATGGGTTTTACGTTCATTTTAACCGAAAGTCATTTTTCTCTGCCCTGGTTGCTGAGGCTGAGTATGAAGTACCAGTATTTTAGGTTTTCCTCTGGCAGCCCTGGCAGTAGTGTGTTGGGCCTGTAGCTAAGTGTAAACTGCCCATGCTCGGACTCTACAGATTTTTTTAATCCGTTTTGCTCCTTGTTGATATAGGCTATCAGCTGCGCCTTGGTTTTGGGCAGCCTCTGGCAAGAAATTGCCAAAAGTAGTAGGGCGATGTATAAACCTCTTTGGCGCATTATTGCTGGCTTTTGTTGAGTTGCTCTAGTAAATCTTCAGTAATGTCTAAGCTTGGGCTGGCATACACCATATTCCCATTTCCTGATGCACCAAATATGAGAAGGTAGCCTTCATCTTGGGCATAGTTATTAATAAAGCTGTTGATTTCCGTAACTACTTCTGCCGTAACGGTTGCATCTTCTTCAGCCATTTTTTGCTGGATGGCCTCGCGGTACTGATAGTATTGCTGCTGTAGCTCGTAGAGTTCTTTTTCTCTACTTTGCAGCTGGCTGGCTTTTAAGGTAGATTTCTCTTCTTGGTATTGTTTTACTTTCATCTCTAGCTCTTGGCCTAATGTGTCTACGTTGGCTTGCCACTGGTCTACTTTTTCTTTCAAAACCTCTTGGGCTTGCTGAGCACCCTTGTATTCCATAACGAGTTTATTGTTGTCTACATAAGCTATTTTGTTAGATGCATACTGAAGCCCGACATAGGTAAATAGCCCTGCAATAAGAATTTGTGTAGAGATCTGTGTTATTTTGATCATTTTTTTATTTGGTTAAAGTTTATTCTTGTGTACGCTATTGGTCTAATATTACTGTGTAGTAAGGACTTACTCGATTGGTGTACTGTAGTTGCACTTTTACCTGTAAATCTGGCGAGTATTGATAGTTTCCTAAATTGGTTATCGCATCTTGCTTATACCGGTAAAAGTCACTATCAAAGTTGTATTGATAATCGGTATAGTTAATGTGTAAGCTGTCTAGCAGCAGATCGGAATCTGTAAGCACCTGGCAACTAACAAACTGGAGGTTTAGTGTGTCTAGCAAGGTGAAATGTAAAATTACTGCTACAGAGTCAGAGTTGATTTGCAAAGAGTCTAAGACGTGTGTTTTGCTGGGCAACCACATCTATAGGATTTAAAAATTGAAGGGAAAGTTTGAGCTCTGAAAAATCATTTTCGCTAGGATTAACGAACGTAAACAAGATGCTGCTGCTGATTAATAGAAGTAATTTATAGATCATTCTACCACGTTTTTAAATGCCCAAAATGGGCGATGAATATTAATAAAGATGATTTGGGGGGAGTTCCACTATCTTGTATAGGTGCCCTTATTGTTCTACCAACTAATACAGATGTTGTTTGTTGTAGCCTTAACATCCATATGGGGATGAATGCAACAATTAATAAGAAGATTTTGTACATGCTTGTATTTTTCACATTTTGCCACAGCAAACCATGGCCTTAAAAATTATTATAGCAAGGGGAGTTTGTTAACACCAATCCACTTAGAATTGGTTGACTAAGTTAACTATTTATAGTAAATTATATAGTTAAGTATATTGATAAATTAGTTGTACCTACAAGTACTTTCGTAATAATCTGTTAATTAATGTTTTAGAATATGACAAAAATGAAAAATGAGTATTAGCCCCTATACTTTAATGACAATTAATTGGTTGTAGTAAATACGTACGTATATAAATAATTTATTTACACACACAAAAAACACTTCTTTTAGAAAGAAGTTAAAGGCTTAGATATGATAAATGTCATCTTTTAACCAAAAAAGCATTTTATTACAGAATCTGATAAAGAATAACCTATTAATATTTTCCGATTTAGAAAAGGAAAAAATTAAAAGGGAACAGTTACAATTACAACTGCAAAAAACCAATAAAGATTTACTGAAGCTATCTAAACATAGAAGAAATGGTTGGTTATATGGTACTGGAGGGGTTGTTGTTACATTACTTGCTTCAAGGTAAACTTACCACTAAACTTACCCTTAAAAAAATAACCTCTTGAAATTCAAGAGGTTATAGTGTTTAAAGCGGAGAGAGAGGGATTCGAACCCCCGGAGGTATGACCCTCGCTGGTTTTCAAGACCAGTGCATTCGACCACTCTGCCATCTCTCCTTGGTTAAATGCGTTGCAAATCTAAAGATTTTTTCTAAATAGCAAACAAAAAAACTGTAATTTTACATGATAGTGAGTAAAAAAGAAATCTATTCTAAACACTAGCAAAATGAGGAATTACAGCTTATATCTAGTAACACTTTTTGTGTGCTTAACATCAATAACATCTGCAAAAAGTATTCAAGCTAATTTTCAATACTTTACGTTTCAAAATTCTGATGGTCAAAATTATATAGAAACCTATTTCACCTTTTTAAGTACCTCTATTCAGTACCAAAAAGTAGACGACCAATTTTATAAAGGCACTATAAAAGTAGATTTATCTTTCGAGAGCGCTGACTCCACCACTCTTATCACCGATTCGTATATTTTTAACACACCACTTATAACAGACACTCTTGAGGCTACATACTTTGTTGATAAACAAGTATTTGCTTTAAATAACGGCAACTATAAATTAAAAATACAGCTAAAAGATAGCAATAGCGAACCTCTCAAAACTTCAACATTTATCGCTATGGATATTTCTAATAAAGTGCTATGCTTTTCCGATATTGTCCTGCTAAGCTCTTTTGAACCCACAGTAAAACCCAACATATTAAGCAAATCTGGTTACGACTTACTACCTTTACAAAACAAAGGCGCCTATTTTATAGACGATAGTGAAACAAAATTAGAGTTTTATGTAGAGTGGTATAATGCTGCTCTAGACACAAATACACAATCGCAATACCTTTTAAATTATTTCATAGAAAATGAGCAAACTAATATTCCTATTACAGATTTTAATGTAATAAAAAAACACGAAGGTCGGTCTGCATTTATAGGAGGTTTTGACATAAGTTCATTAGCGTCAGGAAACTATAATTTTGTTTTTTGCTTGCTTAACAAAGAAGGTCGAGGTTTGGTGCAAAAAAAGGTGTTCTTTCAAAGAAAAAATAGCTCAACAATTTTAAAACCTGATGACTACTTGAGCCTAAATTTTAAAGGCAGTTTTGTAGACGAATATAATGATCCAAAGCATTTAGCAGAGGATATCTCTAGTTTATTTCCCGTAGCTACGCAAAGCGAAAGATCATATGCTATGAATCAGTTAAATAAATTTGATCTTAACGAAATGAAGCGATTTTTTTATGGCTTCTGGTTCAATAGAAAACCTCTAGCGCCTAAGGAAGAATGGCAAAAGTATTATAAAGCTGTAAAACAAGTTAATGAAGCTTACTCAACTATTTCGGTAAAAGGATTTGCTACCGATAGAGGCTACTATTTTCTTAAATACGGTGCTCCAGATTATATCGAAAATTCAATTTATGACAACCTAAGCCTTCCCTACCAAATATGGCATTATTATAAACTAAATAAACAAACAAATAAAATATTCATCTTTGCTGAAACAGCATTAGGTACAAATGAATACCAGTTAATCCACTCTACAGCTCAAGGAGAGTTGTATAATGAGAATTGGAAAGATATTGTATACAGAACTCGTCATAATTTTTCGGACGACAAACAGTATGATGGTTTAAATCCTGAAGAAAATATTGATCCTACAGGTAACAAAACAACAGATTAATTGATCGGATAAATAATGCATCGTATCTTTAAATCCATATTACAACTTTTTAAATACATACCAGATTTATTTCTTTATGCACTTGCGGATATATTTTTTATTCTTCTTTTCCAGATAATAGGATACAGGAAAAAGATTGTTTATGAAAATGTCAAAAACTCATTTCCACATCTAAAACCAAAAAGAATAAATCAAATTGTAACAGACTCTTACAGAAACTTTGTTGATGTTATGGTCGAAAGTTTAAGACTCTACTCTTTATCAGATTTACAAATTAATAGGCGCGTTAAATTATTAAACCCTGAGGTTCTTGATAAATTATATACCAGCAACAAAGGAGCTATCCTTATAGGTGGACATTATAACAATTGGGAATGGGCTGCACTTGCTATTAGTGCAAGAGCAAAACAAAACACATATTCGGTTTACAAACCCCTAAGTAATAACACTATCGATCGATTAATGCATTCTGCACGTTCTAGATTTGGGGCACACATAATTCCAATGAGTCAATTTCCCAAAACAGTATTACAAAATAAAGGCCAATCTACAATTAATATAATATTAGCAGATCAAAGCCCTCATAAAGACAAAGTAGATTTTTATTGTGATTTTTTAAATCAAGACACACCGGTATTTTTAGGCCCAGAGAAACTAATGAAAGCCGCAAACTTAGCACTGTATTTTATAGATGTACAAAGAATAAAAAGAGGATATTACGAATTAAAAATTGTTCCTTTAACCAATGAGGTAGGTGATGTAGAAGGCACAGCTACAAAGTTGCATGTTGCTTATTTAGAAAAAATGATTACTAAAAAGCCTGAAAATTGGCTATGGTCACACAGAAGATGGAAACACAGCAGAAAAAATTAGCCGTTCTTATCCTTAATTGGAATGGTGTAGATCTATTAAATCGATTTATACCTTCCGTATATAAATATAACGAACCCTATGCTGAAATTATAGTTATTGATAATAACTCAAATGACCATTCCATTGATTTCTTAAAAAAGAATTACCCTGATATTCGCCGTATTGAGTTAGACGAAAATTATGGTTTTGCGGAGGGTTACAATAAAGCAATTCAAGAAATTTCTCATGAGTATTTGGTTTTACTAAATTCAGATGTTAGAGTATCAAAATCTTGGCTGAATGCCCCATATAAATTTCTAGAACAAAACCCTAACTACGCCGCCTGTCAACCAAAAATTCTTGATGAAAAGAATACACATAAATTTGAATATGCGGGTGCTGCCGGTGGTTATATTGATTTTTTAGGATACCCATTTTGTCGTGGAAGAATATTTGATTTTCTTGAAGATGATAAGGGGCAGTATGACGAAACAAAAGACATTTTTTGGGCTAGTGGCGCCGCCCTATTCATTAGAAGGAAAGCATACATAGAAGTTGGTGGCCTTGATGCTAGTTTTTTTGCCCATCAAGAAGAAATAGATCTCTGTTGGAGGTTAGGAAATTATAATCATAAAATAGCATACATCCCCGACTCTACCGTCTATCACTTGGGAGGCGCATCATTAAATGAAATAAACCCAAAAAAAACTTTTTTAAATTTTAGAAATAATTTAGCTATGATGCTAAAAAATATCCCTCCTAGCAATATGCCTATCTTGTGGCTTAGACTTCTGTTAGATGGTGTAGCTGCTGCTAAATTTGTAATGGAAGGAAAACCTATGCATTGCCTGGCAATTTTAAAAGCACATTTTTCTTTTTATGCTAGAATACCCAAATTATTAGCTGCTCGTAAATCCACGAAAAAAATTGAATCTGGCTTACAATATCCGAAATCTATTATAGTGGCTTATTTTCTTAAAGGGAAGAAAAAGTTTAGCGAACTTGATTGGAATTAATAGAGCTTTTTTCGTTTCAGAAGGTATGATAAAAGTACAGATTCGAAACCGTTCGAAATATCTACTGGTACAAAATCAATTTTATATTGACCACACTTCATTTTTAAAGCATTTTCAAATTCCGACATACGTTTGATATAATCATTTTTAAGTTCTATGGGATTTACCTTCATCTCTTCGCCGGTTTCAAGATCTACAAAACGGTGCATGCGAGACTCAAAATCAAAATTTAACTCCTTAGACTTATCAAGAACATTAAAAATAACAACCTCGTGTTTGTTATGCTTAAGGTGCTGTAGAGCTGATAACAACAATTCACTTTGATTATTATCTGTCATTAAATCACTAAAAACAAGGACTAAAGAACGCTGATGAATTCTCTCTGCAATCTCATGTAATGCATCAACTGTATTGGTTGTCTTTTTTGATTCTATGCGAGAGTCTTCAATAAGGTTTTCTAATTCCCATAATAAACGCTTATGATGGCTTTGACTTGTCTTTGCTTTGGTATGAACATCTACCCGATCGGAAAAGACAGACAAGCCTACTGCGTCTCTTTGGCGCTTTAGCAGTGCGCTTATAGCAGCAGCAGCAAGTACAGAAAAACAAAGTTTGTTCGGCTTAGAAGCATTCAATTTTTTTTGAAATGGGAAATTCATAGACGAAGAACTGTCAATCACAATCTGACATCGCAAGTTGGTCTCTTCTTCATAGCGCTTCACAAAAAGTTTTTCAGTGCGTGCAAATAACTTCCAATCAATATGCTTTGTTGTTTCGCCAGGGTTGTATAGCCTATGCTCAGCAAACTCAACAGAAAAACCGTGATAAGGGCTTTTGTGTAAACCTGTAATAAAGCCTTCTACTACTTGATTCGCAAACAGCTCAAGGTTTTCTACAGTTTTAAGTTGATCTTGTGAGATATAGTTCATTATAAATTGTGTTAAGGCAAAATCTTATGCTAAAAGTCTATAAAGACAAAACCCCTGAGGGTTATTCACCAACAGGAGTTTATGCATTTTTCAATTTCAGCATCTTATATCAATGCGTCTATTTTTTTTGATAATTCTGTTTTTGGTGCAACACCTACATTTTTATCAACTACTTCCCCATCTTTAAAAAATAGGATGGTCGGTATATTGCGTATGCCAAATTTTGCAGAGATCTCTCCTTCATTATCAACATTTACCTTTCCAACAATTGCCTTACCATCATAATCATTGTGTAATTCGTCTACGATAGGCCCAACCATACGGCAAGGTCCACACCATTCAGCCCAAAAATCAACGAGTACTGGTTTGTCTGATTTTAATACTAGTTCTTCGAAGTTTGCAGTAGTAATTTCTAGTGCCATCTAATTTCTTGTTAGTGTTGTTCTAATTATAGTTTGTTTGTTACAAATTTAATATTTATATGCACAAAACAAGCCTTTTAATTTAATTTGTATTGTAGGTCAATTAATGTGCCAATGTCTTGGATTAATTGCTTGGATATTTTCACTTTAAACGTCCTCGACATCATTTCTAGTTGTATCGTTTCATCAGGGTCGAAAACATTAAGTTTTAATTGATGATCGCCTTTGTGCTCTTCAATGATGTCTTTAAAACTATCTGTAAAGCTATTATCGATGTCATAGAGGTTAATTTTTAAGGTGATGCTTTTGGTAAGTTTTGCTAAAACCTCCGATAATAAATTAATCCCAAGGAACTTAATTTCCAACTCGTCTCCCCAACGCCTAGGCTGAACTCTAGTTTTTGCATATACAAAAGCGCCCTGAACTAGAACCATCTTAAACTTCATATAGTCTTCCCTAAAAAGCATGAACTCTTTAGAATCGGTAAAATCTTCTATAGAAACAACACCGTACGGATTTCCATTTTTATCAATTCGATGTTGTACATCAGTGATGATTCCAGCAAAAGATAATTCCTTGCCCTTTAATTCTTCTAGATTCTTAAAACCATCAATGCTATGATTACAGTTATGCTTAATTTCAAAAGAATAATCATCTAGTGGATGACCAGAAATATAAATTCCCACTACTTGTTTTTCTCTTGCCAATAAATCTAAGCGTTGCCATTCTTCGCATACTGGCATAGGAGGTTCAGGCAATTCTACCCCTTCTACAGATCCAAATAAATCTGGTGGTGCATCAAGACTTTCCTGATAGGCATTTCCATAGCGAATAGCTTTATTTATAAAAGTGTATCCTTCTTTCAATTCATGAAAATACATGGCTCTATGTTCGCCTTGAAATGAATCAAAAGCTCCTGCTAGAGCTAAATTTTCTAAGGTGCGTTTGTTTACAGATCTTAATTCTACTCTTTTGGTTACTGAATAGATGCTGTGATAATCTCCATTATCTTTTCGCTCTTTGATGATATTTTCTACAGCACCCTCTCCAACGCCTTTTATAGCTCCCAAGCCAAAGCGGATTTCTCCTTTGTTGTTTACATTAAACTTGTATGCAGACTCATTAATATCAGGTCCTAATACAGTCAATCGCATTCTTTTACACTCTTCCATAAAGAAGGTTACCTTCTTGATATCGTTCATATTGTGCGTCATTACAGAAGCCATATATTCGGCTGGATAATGTGCTTTTAGATAGGCAGTATGAAAAGCTACCACAGAGTAACAAGTAGAGTGAGATTTGTTAAATGCATAAGCGGCAAAAGCTTCCCAATCTTTCCAAACTTTATCTGCCACATCTGGGTCGTGTCCTCTCTCCTTACAACCATCAATAAACTTTGGTTTCATTTTTTCTAGAAGTGCGAAAATCTTTTTCCCCATCGCTTTACGAAGCATGTCGGCGTCTCCCTTCGAAAAGCCTGCCAGCTTTTGCGACAGAAGCATTACCTGCTCTTGGTATACGGTAATACCGTAGGTTTCTGCTAGGTAATCTTCCATTCCTTCTAGGTCGTAAGTAATATCTTCTCTTCCGTGCTTTCGGGCAATAAAGTTCGGGATATACTCTAAGGGGCCCGGCCTGTACAAGGCGTTCATGGCTATCAGGTCGGCAAACTTATCGGGCTTTAGCGCTCTTAGGTGCTTTTGCATTCCTGGCGATTCAAATTGAAACGTACCGTTAGTAGCTCCTTTTTGGTATAACTCATAGGTAAGTTGGTCGTCTAAAGGAATTTGGTCTGGATCAATCTCAACTTGGTGTTTTTCGTGAATTAATTTTATGGCATCTTTAATGATACTAAGGGTTTTTAAACCTAAAAAATCCATTTTAAGAAGGCCAGCATCTTCTACAACAGAATTGTCGAACTGGGTAACTAAAAGATCTGAATCTTTAGCCGTTGCCATAGGCACATGTTCACGAATATCACTTGGCGTAATGATAACCCCACATGCATGAATTCCTGTGTTTCTAACGGAGCCTTCCAACGAAATAGCTTGATTTAATGTGTTGGCAGACAGGTCTGAGCCTTTGGCTATACCTTTGAGCTGTTTTGCCATTTGCATCTGATCGGCATTGAGCTTTTCTTTCAGCTTCTCTTCTGGTAAATTAAATACCTTTTGTAGAGAAGTATCGGGAACCAACTTTGCAATTCTGTCAGCCTCAGGAAGTGGTAAGTTAAGTACACGTGCAGCGTCTCTAATAGATGATTTGGCTGCCATAGTACCGTAGGTGATAATTTGAGCTACCTGCTCCTGACCGTATTTTTCTACCACAAAATCTATAATTTTTGCTCTTCCCTCATCGTCAAAGTCAATATCAATATCGGGAAGAGATACCCGATCAGGATTTAAAAAACGCTCAAAAAGCAAGTCGTAAGCTATAGGATCTACATTGGTAATTCCGATACAGTAAGCTACAGCAGAGCCCGCAGCAGAGCCTCTTCCTGGACCTACAGAAACACCCATATTTCTGGCTTCGGTAGTAAAGTCTTGAACTATCAAGAAGTAGCCGGGATAACCAGTTTTCTCTATGGTCATCAGCTCAAAATCTAGCCGCTCAGTGATTTCTTCAGTAATGGTACTATATCTCTTTTTTGCACCTTCGTAGGTTAGATATCTTAAAAATTTATTTTCTCCTCTTTTCCCGCCATCTTTTTCATCCTCAGGGTCTATAAACTCTTCAGGTATAGCAAAGGCTGGAAGTAAAACTTCCCTATCTAACTTGTAAACTTCTACCTTGTCTACAATTTCTTGGGTAGTAGAAATAGCTTCAGGCAAGTCACTGAATAGTTTTTTCATTTCGTCTTGCGACTTAAAATAAAAAGCATCATTTGGGAAGCCAAATCTAAAGCCTCTACCCCTTCCTATTGGGGTTTCTTTAAGTACGCCATCTTTTACACAAAGCAAAATGTCGTGAGAAAAGGCGTCTTTTTTATTTAGGTAATATACATTGTTAGAAGCAAAATATTTAACGCCGTACTTGCGTGCAAAGCTGAGTAAAACTTTGTTCACATGAGTCTCTTCATCAAGTCCATGGCGTAGTAGCTCTACATAAAAATCATCGCCAAAATTAGTGTGCCACCATACAAAGGCATCTTCAGCTTGTTGTTCACCTACATTTAAAATGAGGTTGGGTATTTCTGCAGTTAATCCTCCTGTAGTCACAATAAGTCCCTCCTTATATTGCAGTAGCAAGTCTTTGTCTATTCTAGGACATCCTGCATAGAGCCCATCTATAAAGGCTTGAGAGCTTAACTTTGAAAGATTATGATATCCAACTCTATGTTTTGCCAACAAAACCAAAGTAGATCTTCTGTCTGGATTTTCTTTGGTAAACTTTCTAATTTTATGATCTGCAGTAAGATATAGCTCACAGCCCAATATGGGCTTAATGTCATTTTTTATGGCCTCTCTTACAAATTTAAATGCCGCATACATATTACCGGTATCGGTAAGGGCTACTGCAGGCATACCATGTTCCACAGCTTTCGCTATTAAGTCTTTAATATCACAAGAAGCCTGTAAAATGGAATAAGATGAATGACAGTGTAAATGAGAAAACTGCATGTCTTTCATGGCAGATAAATCTGCTTGAGGGCTTTCCTTTTCTTGTGGTAAAGAAGCAAGGTCTAAAGGAGCCTCCTTAGGGTGAAGCGGAGCATAAGGCTCTATGTTAAGCCCTAATAATTCAAATGGATGTGGATTGTGTTCTGCAAATCGTTGGTTGTATTCGCTATCAAAACCCAAACGTTGGTAATGAATGACTTTTAGACGAACCAACTCTAAGAAACATCGAGAGGTAGCCTCTACATCTGCAGAAGCGTTGTGTGCTTCGTTAAATCCTTCATCAAAAAGTTTTACATGAAGCTCTGTAAGTGTAGGCCACTTATACTTGCCGCCCCTACCACCAGGAATAGCACAATAGTCCGTTCCTTCATCTTTAGTGTCTATCGTCTTCTCCTCCATTAGAGAAGTAGGCATCTGAATTCTGTAGAACTCAGCCCCCATAATGTTAATGTCAAAATTAATATTATGGCCTATCACGAATTCACATTGCGAGAGTGCCTTATTAAATTCCTCTAAAACAAAAGTTAATGCCACGCCTTGTTGCTGGGCTCTTTCTGTAGAGATACCGTGTATCTTTTCGGCATTATAAGGAATGGTATAGTTGTCAGGCTTTACAATGAAGTTTTTCACCTCGATGAGCTCCCCCATATCGTCGTGCAACTGCCAAGCCACCTGAACCAATCTAGGCCAGTTGTGGGAGTCGCTTACTGGAGCTGAAAAATTCTTTGGTAAACCAGTAGTTTCTGTGTCGTAAATTAGATACATAAACGTATTTGATATTCATTAAGGTGCAAGTAAAAATAGCCTATTTTTAAAATATATTAACAGATAAAATACCACTATTTGTTAACAAATAAGAAGAAGGCTATTATGCATCTCTAGCATGTTTATTTTAACAACAAATTTCGATCTCAAAAAAAAATACGTTATTTGAACTAAGAAAATTTTAAATATCTTTTTATGTCTGACTTAATGAAACCATGCCCTATTTGTGAGTGCCCATATGGTTATGCTTTGAAGGACGTTGTTTATGTTTGTCCTGAATGCAACAATAACTGGAATCCTGAAGACATAGCTTCACCACAGATGACTATAAAAGATGTGAATGGAAACAGTCTTAAAGATGGGGATTCTGTTATCGTAATTAAGAACTTGCCTGTAAAAGGTGCTAATGGTCCAATAAAAGCTGGAACAAAAGTCAAAAATATTAGACTTGCTGACGGTGATCATAACATAAGTTGTAAAATAAGTGGCTTTGGAGCCATCGGTTTAAAGTCTGAATTTGTAAAAAAAGCATAAGTACTGGAAATATGACCTTAAAAAACGTACTTAAAAAATTGGAAGAGCTAGGTTCTGAAAAAATGCGTCGCCAAAATCTTAGGCGTGCTGACTCTTTGAATCAGTATGGCGTAAGAATGGGCGATATAAGAAAGCTCTCTAAAGAGATTAAAAACAATTTGAGCTTAGGTTTGGAACTATGGGACACCGAATTGTTGGAAGCCCAGTTACTTGCCTGTTTAATTATCAAGCCAAAACAGCTATCATTAAATCAGCTTGATGCGATGGTTAGAGATACAAACTTTTTTCAACTAGCAGATTGGTTTAATGCTTACTTAGTAGCAAAGCATCCACAAAATGAAGAAATTCGTGAAAAATGGTTGAATGACAAAAACACTGCTGCAGCAAGAGCAGGTTGGAACCTATGCTCTATTCGCGTTAGTCAAAAAGCTGAATTTATAGACGCGTCTCAGCTTCTAAGTCGTATAAAAAAAGAAATGAAAAAAGCTGATCCTTTTGTACAATGGACGATGAACTTTACATTAGTTAATATCGGCATATATCATGAAGAACATCGAGATAAAGCTATTCGATTAGGCGAAGATCTAGGGATCTATGAAGAATTCCCAGTATCTAAAGGTTGTACTTCTCCTTATGCTCCAATATGGATTAATGAAATGGTGTCTAGATTAAAAAAGTAATAAGTGCATCATTTATAATAACTCACACATTTTTAAAACTAAATATCTATATTTATAAAAATTTATGAACGCAATTCAAGTACATTTATTCTTATCACACCTACCTATATTTGGAATTATTATTGGTGGATGCGTATTAACTTATGGTTATATCACTAAGAATAAGAGCATTAAAAAAGTAGGTCTTGTGATATATATTGCCATGTGCATAGCAACTATTCCTGTTTATATTTCTGGTGAAGAAACTGAGATTATATTGAAAAACAACGCCTCTTTTTCTAAAGAGTTAATCGAGATACATATAGATCATGCAGAAAAAGCCATTTGGCTAGTTGGACTTCTTGCTTTAGCCTCAATTTATAATCTATATACCATATACAAAGGAAGTAAAACAGAAAAGCTAGCAACTCAATTGACTTTAACTATTTCTATTTTAACGCTCGGAATTCTTATGGGCACGGCACAACACGGCGGTGAGATTAAACATGATGAAATTAGAAAACATCATCCTAATGAAACTATTTCTAATCAAATTAGTTTGCTAAAATTATAATTATGAAAACATCAACTACTAAAGTGCCTAAATGGTTTTTTATAACTATTGTATTATTACTTGTATGGAACTTGATGGGCATCATCAATTTTTTTTCTCAAATAAATATGACAGAAGAGAATATTGCCCTTCTGCCAGTTGAACAGCAAAAATTTTATACTGAATTTACTCTTATACCAAGTATAGCTTTTGCTTTAGGAGTATTTGGTGGTGCACTTGGCTGCCTTGGTCTTTTGTTGAAGAAACCTCTATCGATCTATTTTTTTTGGATATCGTTGGTAGGTATTCTTGTTCAAACAAGCCACAATTTATCGATAGATACAGGCGAAATGAGAACATATATTATTTCGATGGCCTTGCTATTAGTTGTGGTTACTTTTATTTCCATATTTCTGGCCAAAAAAGGGATTAAAAACAACTGGATTTAACAATATAAATAAAAAAAGCACCCTGTAAGAGTGCTTTTTTGTTGTTATTCCCATTCAATAGTTGCTGGAGGCTTAGAGCTTATGTCATAAACAACTCTATTAACACCTTTCACTTTATTGATAATTTCGTTTGATGTTTTTGCTAAAAACTCGTAAGGTAGATGCACCCAATCGGCAGTCATACCATCTACAGACTCAACAGCTCTAAGGGCAACTACTCTTTCATAAGTTCGTTCGTCTCCCATAACACCTACAGATTGTATTGGAAGCAACATAGATCCAGCCTGCCATACTTGGTCATACAAACCTTCATCTTTCAGACCTTGAATAAAAATATGATCTACCTCCTGAAGAATAACTACTTTTTCAGGCGTAATGTCACCGAGTATTCTGATAGCCAATCCGGGGCCTGGAAAAGGGTGTCTTCCCAGAAGATCGTGGGACAAACCTAGGGCTTTTCCTACGCGTCTCACCTCATCTTTGAATAATGTATTTAATGGTTCTACAATTTTCAACTTCATATAGTCGGGTAAGCCACCAACATTGTGATGAGATTTAATAGTAGCTGAAGGGCCACCTGTTGCAGAAACGGACTCTATTACGTCTGGATAAATAGTTCCTTGAGCCAACCATACAACATCTTGTATCAATTGTGCCTCGTCATCAAAAACGTCAATAAATGTTTTCCCTATAGCTTTCCGTTTTTGTTCTGGATCAGAAAGACCTTTTAAGGCATCATAAAACTTCTGTTTGGCATCTACTCCCTTAACATTTAGGCCCATTCCTTCGTATTGCTTTAGCACACTTGTGAATTCGTTTTTACGTAAAAGCCCATTATCTACAAAGATACAATGAAGTTGTGCGCCAATTGCTTTGTGCAAAAGTACTGCAGTTACTGTAGAATCAACTCCACCAGATAAACCTAACACTACCTTATCCTGACCAAGTTGCTTTTTTAGTGATGCCACTGTAGCGTCTACAAAAGACTCCGAGGTCCAATCTTGATTACAACCACAGATATCTATTAAAAAATTCTTTAATAAAGTTACTCCATCTGTTGAGTGGTATACTTCAGGGTGAAACTGTATTGCATATGTTGACTCCCCTTCTATAGAATATCCAGCACATTCCACATCATGGGTAGATGCAATTACCTTATATCCTTCAGGTAGTTTAGATATGGTATCTCCATGACTCATCCACACCTGTGAGTTCGTGAGGATACCTTTTAGTAAAGGATGTGAAGAGTCTACAAAAGACAAATTAGCTCTACCATATTCTCTAATTTTCGAGGGCAAAACCTCTCCACCAAATTTATGTGCCAAATGCTGTGCTCCATAACACACCCCTAGCAATGGTAATTTACCTTTAATTTGATCAAGGTTAGGAATAGGCGCATTGCTATCGCGAACTGAAAATGGAGATCCTGATAAGATCACACCTTTGAGATTATCGGTTAATTCAGGTACGTTATTATATGGATGAATTTCACAATAAATATTCAACTCTCTCACTCTACGAGCAATAAGCTGAGTGTATTGAGAGCCAAAATCTAGGATTAATATCTTTTCTTGCATGCGCCAAAATTACTACAATTTATTAGATGAACAACCTTTATATGCATTTTGAATTCGGGCATATAATTCTAAAAAATGTGCTTGAATTATCAAGCTCATCTTGATGCTTATGGGTATTTATGCTTTTTTGAATCAAACGTGCTAGTAGTCACAAATGAACGTCTATATTTGCGCTATATTATAACGCTATGACATTTAAAGAATTAGGCCTAATTACCCCTATCCTGAAAGCCGTAAAAGAAGAAGGATACATCGATGCCACTCCAATACAAGAACAAGCAATTCCAATTTTATTACAAGGTAAAGATTTGTTAGGCTGTGCTCAAACAGGAACAGGTAAGACTGCCGCTTTTTCCATTCCTATAATTCAACATATTCACAACAAATCGTTAGGGGTTAAAGGCAGAAAAAAAATAAAAGCCCTTATCGTAACACCCACTAGAGAACTAGCCATTCAGATTGGGGAGAATTGCTCAAAATACGCTGCCTACACAGAGGTAGTAAATACAGTTATTTTTGGCGGGGTTAAACAAGGCTCCCAAACAAATGCCTTAAAAAGAGGTGTAGATATATTGATTGCTACTCCTGGGCGTTTATTGGACTTGATGAACCAAGGTTATATTTCCTTGCGGGATGTAGAGTATTGTGTATTAGACGAAGCAGATCATATGCTTGACATGGGATTCATTCATGATGTGAAACGAATTATTGCATCGCTTCCGGCTAAAAGGCAGTCCCTATTTTTCTCTGCTACTATGCCTAAGTCAATTATAAATTTATCTAAATCAATATTAGGTAATCCCGAAAAAGTAACTATTAAACCAAAACAAGCAACTGCTGAAAAGGTAAAACAAGCTTTGTATTATGTAAGTAAAAAAAGTAAGTCAAAGCTGCTAATACACTTGCTGTCTAAAGATACTATAGACTCTGTATTGGTGTTTTCAAGAACAAAACATGGAGCAAACAAAATTGTAAAACAACTAGGGAAAGTAGATATTAAAGCGGAAGCAATTCACGGTAATAAATCTCAAGGTGCTAGACAGCGAGCTCTAGAGAATTTTAAAGCTAGGGATACGAAAGTGTTAGTTGCTACAGATATCGCAGCTAGAGGAATTGATGTCAACGAACTCAAATTAGTAATTAATTTTGACCTTCCCAATGTTCCTGAAACCTATGTGCATAGAATAGGAAGAACTGGACGAGCAAAAAATTCTGGTACTGCAATATCGTTCTGTAATATAGAAGAACGCCCCTATCTTAAAGATATCGAAAAACTTATTAGTCAAAATATACCATTAGTTGAGGTGCATCCTTTCTCAGACGAAATAGAAGAGATTTCAAATGTTAAAAAACCCACAAAAAACTCTAGACCCAAGAAAACAAAGAGTTCAAAACAGAATAATATCGGGCAAGAGAATAAAAAAAGAAGTGAATTCAATAAAAAAAATGATGGTAATAAGGGAACTCAAAATCATCCAAAATCAAAATCTTGGAGGTCAAAAAAGAGTTCTAGATAAACTTTAAAGTCTTAGCATATTTTAACATTATTTTTTTAGGTTTTTAAATATCTTGTAAGATATAAACGTCACGAATTAATGAACTCTGAACTCATAGAAAATATAAGAATTGCCATTGGATCAATTAAGGGGCATTTACTAAGGACTAGTATTACTGTATCTATTATTGCCATTGGCATTTCGGCTTTAGTGGGTATACTTACAGCTATTGATTCTATTGATTCTGCTTTAAATAATAATTTCTCTATGATGGGGGCTAATACCTTTACGATACAAAGTCAAGAAAAAGGGGCACGTTCTAGAGATGATCGAATAAAAGATAATCCAAAAATTGAGTATCAAGAGGCTTTGGCTTTTAAAAATAAATTTAAGGATAAGGCTACAACATCTATATCATATCGTGGTTCAGGTGTTGCTACTGTTAAATTTAATTCACTAAAAACGAACCCTAATACTAGTATTTTAGGTGTAGATGAGAATTATTTAACAGTGTCGGGTTATGAAATTGAATATGGGCGTAACATCAATCATCACGACATCAACCTAAATAGTAATGTAGTACTAATAGGCCAAGATATATTTAAACTTTTATTTAATGCCTCACCTAACGCTATTGGACAAATAATTTCAGTGAACAATAAACGACTGAAAGTTATTGGTGTTTTAGCTGAAAAGGGTTCTAGTATCGGTATGGGGGGAGATAGATCATGTATGGTTCCTATTACTTATTTAAGAAATAATACAACAATAAATAGTGATGTGGCTATAAGTGTGATGGCCAACTCTAGTTATGATGTAGATGTAACTATTGGCGATGCAATTGGTTTGTTTAGATCTATACGACGGCTTAAACCATTAGAAAGTCAAAATTTTGGCATTACTAAGAGTGATAGTCTTGCTAAATCTTTAATGGAAAACTTAAAGTATGTAACTTCTGCAGCTACCATTATTGGTTTTATAACTCTTCTTGGTGCAGCTATTGCCCTGATGAATATTATGCTTGTAAGTGTAACAGAGCGAACTAAGGAAATTGGCACACGTAAAGCGATTGGAGCAACACCCAAAACAATAAGACAACAATTTTTAATGGAAGCCATTGTTATATGTCAACTAGGAGGAGTTTTAGGAATTATCTTTGGAATTCTAATTGGGAATATCACTTCTATAATAATGAAATCTTCCTTTGTTATTCCATGGACATGGCTTTTAGTTGGAGTTATATTGTGTTTTTTCGTTGGCCTTATTTCTGGTATTTATCCTGCGATTAAAGCATCAAAACTTGATCCTATAGAGGCTCTAAGATACGAGTAAGTCATTTATTACTTTGCAATTTTGACCAGTTCCCAATATTTATCCATTTCTGTGTAAGTTAGTTCTTCAATTCGCTTACCATCGTTGTGGATGAGTACTTCCATGGCTTGAAAACGATCTTTAAACTTTTTATTAGTCCGCTCAAGGGCATCCTCTGGGTTTATATCAATATGCCTTGAGTAGTTAACTAACGAAAACAATAAGTCGCCGTATTCTGCTTCCATTTTTTCTTTTTCTCCTTGGTCTTGCTCAAATTCAAACTCATGTAATTCTTCTTTAACTTTTGCCCAAACCAGAGCTTTATCATTCCAATCAAAACCTACTCCTCTAACCTTATCTTGTATTCTTATTGATTTTACTAAAGCTGGAAGTGATTTAGGGACACCATCTAATACGGAAGCTTTTGCACCTTTCTCTTGGAGTTTAATTTTTTCCCAATTGCGCTTTACCTCTTCTTCGTCAGAAACCTTTGTATCGCCGTAAATATGAGGATGCCTAAAAATGAGTTTATCACATATTCCATTAAGTACATCAGAGATATCAAAGGCGTTTTTTTCGGACGCTATTTTGGCATAAAACACCATGTGTAATAAAAGATCACCTAATTCTTTTTTTACTTCATCAAGATTATCATCAAGGATGGCATCACATAACTCGTATGTTTCTTCAATGGTTAAATGACGTAAGCTGTCTATGGTTTGTTTTTTATCCCAAGGGCACTTCTCTCTAAGATCGTCCATAATGTCTAATAGGCGACCAAATGCTTGTAACTTATCATCTCTTGTGTTCATTATCCGAATATTAACCGGTTAGCTGTTGTAATTTATCATCACTTTAATGCGATAAGTTCCGACTTAACAAAAAGTGCGAGCTCCTTTATATAATTAGAAGAAAAATTAAACTCAATTCCTGCAGCAGAATAAATCTCTTTTATAGACTTGGTGTAGCCTAACTTTAAAGCTTTCTCATAAGAATCAAGTGCTTTTTCTTTGTTCTGCTTATAATTTCTCCATACGGCAATAGCACCAAGCTGAGCTATTCCATACTCGATATAATAAAACGGTACTTCATAAATATGTAATTGGCGCTGCCATGCAAAATCTTGAAAGTGTTCGTAACCAGACCAATCTACTTGTCCTGTACCATAGCGTTTGGATATTTGACTCCATTTGGTGTGTCGTTCATCATGAGAATGGTTGGGATATTCATATAGCCAGTGTTGAAATTCATCAACCATAGCCACCCAAGGTAATGTTGCTAATACTCCCTGAAGTTGCTCCCTACGTGCTCTCTTCCAATCCTCTTTATCTTTAAAAAACATATCCCAATGCTCCATAGATATAAGCTCCATACTCATAGAGGCTAGCTCGGCAACTTCTGAAGGAGTACTCTTAAAAGCATTGAGCTCCATATCTCTGGTATAAAAAGAATGTATAGCATGTCCTCCTTCATGAACCATTGTAACAGCATCTCTTAACAACCCAACAGCATTCATATAAATAAATGGAATTCCTGTTTCGTATAATGGATACATAAATCCGCCAGGGGCCTTCCCTTTTCGGGACACTAAATCTAAATGTCCCATCTCTTTCATTTTCCGCAAACAGTCTCCATAATACGGGCGTATAGAATCGAAACACTCGATACACTTATCTAATAACTCTTCACCATTTTCAAAAGGTTTGAGTGGATTGTTACCATGAGGATCTACAGACATGTCCCAAGGTTTAAGTTCTTTAACGCCTAAAGAATATTTTCTTTCCTTTTGAATATCTGTAAGTAATGGAACTATTTCTTCACATACAGAAGTATGAAAATCAAAGCAATCAGTTGGTTTGTAGTCGAACCGACCCATAGCCTGAAATTTATAATCTCGATAGTTTTCAAAATCAGCATTTAGTGCAACTTGTTGACGTGTTTTTATAAGGGAGTCGAGCAGTTTATCTAATGAATCTTTGTCTTTTAAACGACGCGCATTAGTGGCCTCAAACACCATTTGGCGTTTCTTTCTATCTGTTTGCTTTAGGTATACAGAAGCTTGTTGCAAGGTTAACTCTTTAGAGTCAATAGTAACAGTCATTTGTGCTGAAATTTCTCCAAACTTTTGTGCTTCATTTGTTAATTCGGTAAAAAGTGGAATGTTTTTTTTCCTGTATAATTGGATGTCATTTTTTACTGCCCTTAGATATATATGGTAGTATTTTGAATCAAGATCCTTTAGATATCTACATTCCAACAACTTTTTATTAAAAGCGTGGTTATAGGGAGCTGTCTTAGGACTAATTTTTTCAACAAAAAACTGAAAAGATTCTTGTAATTCTTTACTTGTGGTATCTATATTCATTTTTATATAACGCCACGCCATGTCTTCGCTTAAAACAGATTCAAGCTCTGATCTATCTTGCATCCATTGTCTCAAATCATTAGAAGAGTCAATAGGTCTGTCTTTTAAATTATTGAAAAATACTTCAATTTGTTGCCAATTTTCTATGACTAAATCATTGGGTAAAAAACTTCTCATTTTTTAAGTATTTTAAATACCCCCTTGGGAGCCTTTTAAAATTAAGTGTTTTAAAAGTTATGAATTTAACTTTTCTTAGCTTTGGTAGCCTTGGTAGCCTTGGTCTTTTTAGAAGACTTTTCTTTCGGTTTTTTATCTGATGGATCTTCGGTCTCAATCTCTTCCTCACTACGAGTTTCTTGAGCTATCCCATACTTTTGAAGCAAGTTATACCATGAAATCACTTTTTTAATATCAGAAGGGTAAACTCTTTCATTATCAAAATCTTCTAGTATCTCTGTAAAATAATTAAGTAGCTCTTGAGTAGACGATTTGTGACTGATAGCCTCACTTCCACTTTCTTTAACTTGTATTTTTTCAAAAACTTCTACAAGAGGTACTTCATTGGTATGTGTATAAATGGCAATATCTTGAAGAGCACTCATTTTAGATGTAGAGTTTAATGCCATTCTTTTTCCAGAATCTAAAGACTCTAAAATAACTCCATTTTTGGTTTGACCGATAACTTTAAATAATCCTGGCTTCCCGGCTACAGCAATAATACCATCTAGTTTCATAATCTGTAATTTTTATTTTTAATGTTCATCTATTCTACAATAACTAAACCAGAACTATAAAGTATTCCAGCTCCTTTAAGTTCAATTATATAATGCGCTCTAGATAAGTGTGATACATTAATTGAAGTGCGTATTATATCTTTACCTATTATAATTGAATTGCGATAATACAACTTTCCTGAGACATCATATATTGATATTTCATAAGATCCTGGTGACGCGTCCTCAAAAGCTAAATTCACTATTTCCGATGAGGGGTTAGGAAATAAATGAAGGGTCATACTATTAGGCTTTGTATAGTTAAAAGCATTTAACAAATGTAAACGACCATAACCAAGCCCCCAGATATTAGGCTCATTATTATTTATAGGAATAGAACTAGCTTGAATACGACTTTTTATTTGCAAGGCAGACTCATAGGGAAAATGCGAACGCAATAAAATAGCCGCACTAGAAACCAAGGCACAAGCCAATGAAGTTCCTCCCTTTGTTGCGTATTGGTTATTTCTGGATGCACTATACATAGAGCTTCCAGGAGCCGAAATATCATAATATGCTCCATAATTTGAAGTTGTCATTTTTTCATAAGTTTCATTGAGTGCACAAACACCTAAAACTTTATCTAAAGCGGCAGGGTAAACGGCTTTGTCTTCGCCATCATTTCCTGCCGAAGCAACTACTAGAACATCTAAAGAGTCTGTAATATAATTGATAATTTCTTCTTCCGCAGCACTATAAACTGATGAACCAAATGAACAATTAATGACTTTTGAACCTGAGAGCGCTGCATAGACAAATGCATCGTTAGAGTTAACTATAATACCAGACTCATTTGTAATTTTAATTGGTAAAAACTTGCTTTTAAAGCCAATAGAGGCTATTCCTAGATCATTGTCTGTGGCTGCCGAACTAATTCCAGCAACAGCTAATCCATGAGATTGAACAGAGCCTTGATCAAGCATAGGGTCGTAATCGTTAGAGCCAAAATCCCAACCATAGTAATTATCTGTGTAGCCATCATTATCATCATCAATCCCATTAATAGGGTCGTTTGTATTATAAGCAAGCTGGGAATATAAATCTTCGTGTGTATAATCAACCCCCGAATCTAAAATAGCAATTACGAAACTTGTATCTCCGCGGGCTATATCCCATGCTTCATATACTCCTAGATCATCTAAATACCATTGCTGATCAATTTTTGTATCTGAAGGGATGTAGTGAAATGATTGCTTTCTTGGAGGCTCCCAGTATCGAATAGCACCTATAGAAACCAAAGAATCTAATGTCTTTATATTAGTCTTTTCTATATACCGAAAATTATCAAAAAATGGATGAGGTGAAGCGACTAGAGGTCTTGATTCAATTTCTGTATTTTTCCATGCCACATGGTTATTTAAGCGTAATAAATAGTTTTGTGCATGAAGAGAGAAAAATGAAAATAAACTTATGAAATACACCCAACGACGCATAGCTTAATTTTCTAGTACTTTTATGAGTGAATCATCCGTGTAATTCAACAGCCTAATCATGCCCAGTGCTTGATCGACATATTGATGTTCTGGATATCTTTCAATAAAAATTTCATATGTATTTTTGGCGCTTTTTTTTTGGCCTAATAACTCTAAGCAGTAAGCTTGTCTGAACATAGCAATAGGAGCTAGCTGTGAGCTGGGGTGTTTTTTATACACCAAGTTAAATTGCGCTATGGCTTTGGAATACAATTGAAGCCCCTCCAAGACCTCACCACACTTAAATAAGAGTTTATCATTCTCTGGTGCTTCTGGAAATGCATTTACAAAATTGACATAGGCCTCTACAACATCTTGAGCTAATTCAGGATTCATTTGAGCATCTTCTATAGATTTTAGCTTTAATTCAAGATCCATAACATCATTCAAAGCTTTCTTTTGAGGATTAAGACAAGCACTAAATAATAATGATAAAGAAATTATAATTTTTAAGTTATTCATCTCCGTGATTTCTTTGTTTTGTAAAACTTCATTCTATAACCTGGGTTGATTTTACCATCCATAATTTCACTTAACCTACGTTTAATCATACGCTTTTTTAGAGCGGACAAGTAATCTGTAAAGAGAACCCCGTTAATATGATCATATTCGTGTTGAATAACTCGAGCTGCAAGGCCCTCATAAGTTTCTGTATGCTCTACAAAACTAGTATCGTAATATCGAATAGTGATTTGTGACTTTCTAGACACCTCTTCCCTAACCTCAGGTATACTTAAACAACCTTCTTTAAAGTACCAAGGATCACCTTGCTCATCAATAATTTCTGGATTAATAAAGGTTTTTTTCAATAACTTTAAATTGGGTTCTTCGTCAGCAAATGGACTGCAATCAATTACAAATATCCGGATTGACAATCCTATTTGTGGTGCAGCTAGTCCAACTCCTTGAGAAGCGTACATTGTTTCGTACATATTCTCTATGAGCTCGATTAGGTTTGGGTAATCTGAGTTTATTTCTGTGCCTACTGTTTTTAATATAGGGTCACCATAAGCAATTATAGGTAAAATCATATTATTTTTTGAAATCATGTTGCGCCATATAAGATTGCAAAATAAGAGTAGCACTTATTTCATCTACTAAAGCTTTTTTTTTTCTTGTCTGTTTATTTAAGCCCATATCTATCATAGATTGGAAAGCAATTTTGGACGTAAAACGCTCATCTACAGTAATGATGTTAAGCTGACAAAAATGTTTCTTTAGTCGCTTTACAAAACCTTTTACATGAGGTGTGGCATCTGTTGATTTATTAGATAGATCTTTCGGCATTCCAACAATGATAGATTCCACTGGTTCTTTTAAAATATAACTCGAAATAAAATCCATACAACCAGACGTATCAATAGTGCATAGACCAGATGCTATAAGTTGTAATTCATCAGTCACTGCTATGCCAACTCGTTTTAGGCCGTAATCTATTGCTAATAATCTAGCCATTTCTTCAATTTTACACAAAGATAAGATAGTATTCTAGAAATATGTACTACTTAAAATGAAAAGCTAATTATGTTTTATTAAAGATCCTGTACCTTTTTTCTTCTCTACTCATTAGAGCTTTAAATTTGTGTGGTAGATCTATTTGTTGATGTATAATTTTATTTAGTGCTGGATGTTTAAATTTTATTTCTGTGGCACACAAAAACAAACCTTTACCTTTTAATATTTTTGTAGTGTCATAAATAGAATCTCCAATAATAGGGGTGTTATTTTTAGATAAATGAATTCTAATCTGGTGAGTGCGCCCAGTGATAGGAGATAATTTAACCAGAGAAATCGAATTATATGACAATGATTTTTTTAGTAAGACACCCTTATATGTTGTCAGAGCCATTAACTTATTTATCGGACAATTAAATGTTCCATTGTTTACTATACGCCCTTTTACCAAAGCATGGTAAGTTTTACGAATCATTCTTTTTTCAAACATCTGCCCCAAGGCTACTTGTACTCTTTTTGTTTTAGCTATAAGCAAAAGTCCACTGGTAAGTTTATCTAACCTATGAACTGGCATGGGTGATGGCAAGTAGTCATCTATATTGGAAATTCTCAAATTACAAGGCAGTGCATTTTGTATTGTTTTGTAAAAGTTTCCACTTACAGCAATTCCTGCAGGCTTGTTTATTATTGCTAAATAATCATCTTCATATAACACAGATAATTTTAGTGGAAATATCTTTTTGACAGTATTCTCTTGTCTGTGAATTTTAATTGTATCTCCTACTCGTAACCATTCACTTCCATTAGCTTCGACACTATTTAACTTTACCAATCCTTTTTTTAAAGCTTTCCTTAAAGAATTTTTAGTTGGATACAATATCTGTGACTGACCCAACACAAATTGTATTAATCGCATTGGCTTGTTTAGACACACAACTGGTATTTCTATAAATGACATAATGCAAAAATACATGTATTAATTTTATGATATTCTTTAGGATTACACATAACATAAGTATTTTTGTATACGAAACATTAGATATCAATTATGAGGTTTGCTTTTTTATGATGATAAATAGGGTTTAGAAAATAATGGCACAAGTATTACTGAAATTGTTAAACTATAAACACGTCTATGGATGATTTAAAACATATGATTCAAGAAGCCTGGTCTGATAGAGCCCTTCTTTCAAGCAGCAAATACCAAAATGCTGTAAGAACGGTTATTGAACATATTGATAAAGGGGATCTAAGAACCGCAGAGCCCTCTACCGATGGATGGGTAGTAAATGAATGGGTGAAAAAAGCTGTTGTTATGTACTTTCCTATTCAAGAAATGAAAACCATAGAATTAGGTCCTTTTGAGTTTCACGATAAAATGGCCTTAAAAAGTGACTACAAAAGTCTTGGTGTTCGAGTAGTTCCACATGCTATAGCACGATATGGCGCCTATTTAGCTTCAGGAGTCATTATGATGCCATCTTATGTAAATATAGGAGCATATGTTGGCAAGGATACGATGGTGGACACATGGGCTACTGTGGGATCTTGCGCCCAAATTGGTGCCAGAGTTCATCTTAGTGGTGGCGTTGGTATTGGTGGAGTTTTAGAACCATTGCAAGCCTCACCGGTTATCATAGAGGACGATGCCTTTATTGGCTCTAGATGTGTTATTGTAGAAGGTATGCGTATTGAAAAGGAAGCCGTATTGGGTGCAAATGTAGTATTAACAGCGTCCACTAAGATAATTGATGTATCTGGATCTAAGCCAATAGAGTACAAAGGGTATGTGCCATCAAGGTCGGTAGTTATTCCTGGATCGTACACTAAAAAATTTCCTTCTGGAAACTATCAAGTTCCATGTGCACTAATTATAGGAGAACGCAAAGAGAGTACAGATAAGAAAACTTCATTAAACGATGCCTTAAGAGACCATAGTGTGGCTGTGTAACATTTATTAAAATCATTTTACTCTATTACAAATGCTAGCGAATTTCATGCACTTAATTAAACTAAGGTCGGTTGTAAAATACCATTCTCATTGATGTTATGGTACCAAATTTAACAGGTATAATTCCTACATATAATGAAGAGGATCATATAGAAGCTGCAATTGACTCACTTTCTTTTGCAGATGAAGTTTTAGTTATAGATTCCTTCAGTACAGATAAAACCGTATCCTTGGCTAAAGCAAAAGGAGCAAGAATTGTTCAGCGTGAATTTGATGATTTTTCAAGTCAAAAAAATTATGCTATTAACTTAGCAAGTTACAACTGGGTGTTTTTATTAGATGCAGATGAACGAATTTCCTTAAACCTAAAAGAAGAAATTATTCGAGAGATCTCAAAATCAGAGACTCAAGGAGCTTATTGGGTTCCTCGCTCTAATGTGTTTATGGGAAAACGTATTAAATATAGTGGATGGCAAAACGATAAGGTGATACGTTTATTTAAAAAATCTGAATGTAGGTACAATGGTAAACTTGCTCATGAAGAAATTCATACGGATGCTAAAGTTGGCACTCTACAAAATGTATTAGATCACTATACATATAGAGGTTTGAGTAATTTCGTTAGAAAAAACCTAAACTACGTTCAACTACAAGCACAAGAATTATCTCATAAAGGAAAAAAAGCACACATCATTCTAATTATTCTTAAACCTATTTTTAGATTTTTTAAACACTATATTCTTCAAAAAGGATTTTTAGATGGTGCGCAAGGGTTATTTATTTCTGTATTTTACGCATTCAATGTATTTCTTAAATACCTTAACTTATGGCTCATCAACAAAGGTTTAAAGTAAAATGATTTACTCAAATAATAATAAACCTCAAAGTCTTGCTAAATGAAGATAGGTTATGATGCAAAGCGTATGTTTCTTAATTATTCTGGTTTAGGGAACTACAGTAGGAATGTACTAGAAAGCCTGGCTAAGAGATACACAGATACTCAGTACTTTCTTTATACGCCTAGCAAAAAAAAACAGGAGAGTTTGTCTTTTGTTTCAGCTATGAAACATGTTAAAACAATCGAGCCTAACCCTCCTTTTAAGGGATTATTCTCCACCTTCTGGCGGCAATTTTTTGTTTTAAGAGAAGCGCTAAGTGATAAGGTTCAAATTTATCATGGACTCAGCAATGAACTTCCATTTAGTCGAAAACGTAAAAATTTGAAACTAGTTGTCACAATCCATGACCTAATCTTTCTAAGATTTCCAAATCAATATTCTTTCATAGATCGATTTATCTACAAAGTAAAGAGTAAATATGCTTGTAAGCGAGCAGATAAGGTTATTGCAATTAGCACACAAACAAAAGAGGATATTATTAAGTTTTTTGGAACTGACCCAAATAAAATTGAAGTCATTTATCAAAGTTGTCACGAACTATTTAAAGTTAGTTATAATAGTGATGTCAAATTAAGTTTAAAAAAGAAATACAACTTGCCAGATAAGTTCTTACTATATGTGGGTAGCGTAAATGAACGCAAAAATCTAATGGTTATTCTTAGAGCTTTAAAAAAATTGCCAAAACACCATTTGGTTGTTATCGGTCAGGGTGGAAAATATAAAAACAAATGTGAGCAATTTGTTAGATCTAATAAACTAGATTCTCAGGTTCATTTTAAAACGATAAAAGAAACCGAAGAATTAGCAGCGATATACCAAATGGCGAATATAATGATATACCCTTCTCTTTTTGAAGGCTTCGGCATTCCAATTATTGAAGCCTTATATTCAAAAACACCTGTTGTTACCTCTAAAGGAAGTTGTTTCTCAGAAGCTGGTGGTCCTTCAAGTATTTATATAAATCCTCAAAATGAAGAGGATCTTATCCAGGCTATAACTTCAATTGAAAGTAAATCAGATCTTCGCAAGAAAATGATAGACGATGGAATAAAACATGCGCAACAATTTTCTAAAGATATGGTCGCAGACAAAATTCACCAGTTGTACTCAAGTATTTTAAAAAACTAATATAATCCATATTAATGACTGAAGACATACAAAAAGCAGTTAGTGTTCTTAAGAAAGGTGGAGTCGTATTATATCCTACTGATACCATTTGGGGGATTGGCTGTGATGCTAGCAATGAAAAAGCAGTTGCACGTGTTTATGAAATTAAAAAAAGAAATGAAGCAAAAAGTTTAATTGCTTTAGTAGATACTGAAATTCGCCTAGAGCGAACTATAGATTTAGTACCTGATGTAGCCTGGGATTTGATTGAATTCACAAATAAACCAATAACTATTGTGTATGACAATCCGGTTGGAATTGCCTCAAATGCCATACACAGCGACAATAGTATGGGAATTAGAATTGTTAATGATGTGTTCTGTAAGAAGCTAATTCATCAACTTAATAAACCTATTATATCTACTTCGGCTAATGTGTCTGGACAAAAACAGCCATCACATTTTTCTGAGATTAGTGATGAAATAAAAAATAAGGTAGATTATATTGTAAATTGGAGGCAAAATGAAACTGAGGTGAAACAAAGCTCTACCATCATAAAGCTCGACAATACAGGGTTAATTAAAATATTAAGAAAGTAAATTGAAAGAATACGTTCAAAATAAAGTTTTTGAGACCATTGGAGAGTGTGCTGACAAACAAAACCTTGAAACATATGTAATAGGTGGTTTTGTTAGAGATATGATTTTAAAATCTAAAAAGCCAAAAGATATTGATATTGTTTGTGTTGGCTCAGGAATTGAGTTGGCTAGAAAAGTAGCTGAAAAGCTCAATGGTAAAACAAAAGTTCAAGTATTTAAAAACTTTGGAACAGCAATGGTAGTATATCGCGATTTTGAACTAGAATTTGTTGGCGCTCGTAAAGAATCATATCGATCAGAATCTCGAAAACCTATTATAGAAAATGGAACACTAGAAGATGATCAAAACAGAAGAGACTTTACTATAAATGCACTAGCAATATGTTTAAACAAACATAGGTTTGGAGAACTTATAGACCCATTTGAAGGTTTATCAGATTTGGATAATGGACTTATTAAAACACCTTTAAATCCCGACATAACATATTCTGATGATCCTTTGAGAATGCTAAGAGCGATACGTTTTTCTACCCAACTCAACTTCGAAATCGACTCTAATTCGTTAGAGTCAATAAAGCGGAATGCAAAACGCTTAGAAATTATCTCCAAAGAAAGAATTGTTGAAGAGTTAAATAAAATTATCCTTTCCCCTAGTCCATCTAAAGGGTTTAAGCTTTTATATGAGACCAAATTACTCCATCAATTCTTCCCAGAGTTCGTTGCCTTGAAAGGAGTGGAAGTACGACAAGGAAAGAAACATAAAGACAACTTTTATCACACGCTTGAAGTACTAGATAATGTATCAAAAAACAGTGAAAACCTATGGCTAAGGTGGGCTGCTTTATTACATGATATAGCAAAGCCACCGACAAAGCGTTTTGAAGAAAATCATGGATGGACTTTTCATGGTCACGAATATTTAGGATCTAAGATGGTGCCAAAAATATTTAAACGCCTAAAACTTCCGTTGAATGAAAAAATGATATACGTACAAAAACTTGTTCGACTTCATTTAAGACCAATTGTGCTTGCCAAAGACATCGTAAGTGACTCTGCTATTAGACGGCTTCTTTTTGATGCTAATGACGATATAGAAGATTTAATGCTATTGTGCGAAGCAGACATTACATCTAAAAATGAAGCACGAGTAAAAAAGTATCTCAACAACTTCAAAATTGTTCGTCAAAAACTTAAAGATATTGAAGAAAGAGACCAGATTAGAAACTGGCAACCTCCAATATCTGGCGAGATTATTATGAAAACATTTCAGCTAAAACCCTCCAAAATTGTTGGAGATATAAAAAATGAAATTCGGGAAGCTATTTTAGATGGTGATATTCCAAATAATTATGATGAGGCCTTCAACTTTATGCTTAAAAAAGCTAAAGAAAAAGGTTTATAAACACTGAATATTTTACAGATAACAAAAGAACTTATGAACATATATGGATTTCGTATTATTTTAGATTTTAAACAAGAAGACATTTTTAGAGATATCGAACTACCTGATACTGCAACATTTGAAGATTTTCATAATAGTATTGTGCAAGCTTTTGCTCTTGACAGTGGAGAAATGGCCTCATTCTACAAGAGTGATGATCAATGGAATCAGGGAGATGAAATAAGCTTGTTTCCTGTTAATGAGCATTCTTTTGTTATGGCAGACTGGTGTTTAAAACAAATGTGTTCTGATGTAGGTGATAAATTCATTTACGTTTTTGACTTTTTAAATATGTGGACTTTTTATGTCGAATTAATGCAACTCGGCGAACCTAAGTCAGGACTATCCTACCCCCGACTAATCTACTCTGAGGGTATTATGCCTGGTGAGCGTGAAGACATTCAATTTGAATCTAGTGAAGACCAATCTTCAGGAAGCAAATCTTCATTATTTGAAGATGATGATATATTTGAAGGCTTCGATGATTTTGATCAATATGAATAATAATGAAACATATTACAGACCAAATTAAACAACAAGATGCTTATTTTAGAACTGGAGTAACGAAATCAATAACTTTCAGGAAGAACGTTTTACGAGACTTAAGACGCGTAATTATAGATCGAGAAAAAGATATACTTGATGCGCTTTATAAAGATTTAGCTAAGCCAAAATTTGAAGCATACACTGCAGAAATAGGTATGGTTATCAGAGAGCTAGATTATTTTATTGATCATTTATCGTCGCTCAGCAAACCAAAAAGGATGCAAAGCTCAATACTTAACTTTCCATCTAAAGAATACATCTATAATGACCCTTACGGTAGAGTGCTTATTATTGCTCCATGGAATTATCCATTTCAACTTACCATAACACCACTAATTGGTGCAGTAGCAGCCGGCAACTGCGTAATATGTAAACCGTCAGAATTATCTAAGAATACGTCAAAATTGTTGTCAAGCATTATTGATGAAGTGTTTAATAAATCCCATGTGTACCTAGTTGCGGGAGGGATAGAAGAAAGCAGCTATCTGTTAGAACAAAAATGGGACTTGATATTCTTTACAGGTAGCACTAAGGTTGGTAAAATTGTTTTATCGAAGGCTGCAGAAAATCTGTGTCCAGTTGTATTAGAGTTGGGTGGTAAAAGCCCAGTTATTGTGAATCATGATTCGAATATAGCGCAGGCAGCAAAAAGTATTATTTGGGCTAAAATTTTTAATGCTGGGCAAACATGTATAGCCCCAGACTACGTATATGTGGATTATCGTTGTAAAGACAAACTTATAACTTGTCTTGCTAAAGAAATAGAAAATGCTTTAGGAGAAAACCCTAAGGTTAGTCCAGACTATGCACGCATCATCAATGACATACATTTTAATCGACTAACAGACTTGTTAGATAAGGAAACACTTGTTTATGGCGGTAATTACGATGCAAAAGAAAAATATATTCAGCCCAGTATATTGACACCAAAATCCTGGAATGACAAAGTTATGAAAGAAGAAATTTTTGGACCTATTCTTCCCGTCTTAACATTTGAGAATCTAGAGGAATTGATAGCAGATATTAATACAAAGCCTAAGCCTCTAGCCGCATATTACTATGGGGCAAAAAAAAGAGATCAAGAATACTTCTTAAATCATTTATATTTTGGGGGTGGCTGTATAAACGATGCTTTAAGTCATATTACCAGTAAATCGATGGCATTCGGAGGTGTAGGCCATAGTGGAATTGGCTCTTATAAAGGAAAAAAAAGCTTTGATTGTTTTAGTCATCAAAAATCAATTTTAAAAAAAAGTGTCTGGCTAGATCTTCCACTAAGATACGCACCTTACAAGAATAAGTTAGCACTAGTGAAAAAGTTATTTAAACTATAAATGTATGTCTCAGAAGTACTTGATTATTTTGGCAGGACCTACAGCAGTTGGCAAAACAGACCTATCTATAGATCTTGCTAATTACTTCAATTGTTCAATTATTTCATGCGACTCAAGGCAACTATATAAAGAGATGTCTGTTGGAACAGCAGTTCCTAGTGCTGAAATACAATCTAAAGTACCTCATCATTTCATTCAAAATATTAGTATCCATAGTAACTACTCTGTAGGGAAATTTGAAAAGGAGGCACTCGAAACAATTGAGGAACTTCATAAAACTAATGATTGTGTCCTAATGGTAGGAGGCTCTGGTTTATATATTGATGCCGTTTGTAAAGGATTTGATGATTTCCCCGATGTTCAGACAACAACACGAGATGAGCTTAATTTAAGGTTACAAAAAGAAGGAATCGATACTTTAGAAAAACAATTAAAAGAACTTGACCCTGATTATCATAAGCTTGTAGATAAAGCAAATCCCCACAGAATTATTAGAGCTTTAGAGATCTGCTTAAGTTCTGGAAGACCATATTCAGAATTTAGAATTCAACAGCAGAAAAAAAGAAACTTTAAGACTATAATGCTGGTATTGGAAAAAGATCGCAAAGATCTTTACGAACGAATTAATAATCGGGTAGACAATATGATGCTAATGGGCTTATTAGATGAAGTAAAAAGCTTAGAGAAGTATCAGCATTTAAATGCCTTGCAAACTGTTGGTTATCGAGAATTGTTTGCTTATATGAATGGCAATTACAGTTTAGAATTCGCTGTATCAGAAATTAAAAAAAATACGCGTAGGTATGCTAAAAGGCAGATGACTTGGTTTAGAAGATATGCAGAAGCGGTATTTTTTGAACCTCAAAAAAAAGAGGAAATTATTAAATATATTAGTGATAGAATTAAAGGGTGATTGTCAAACCATCTTCTCCAAGAATAGTCTCATTAAATACTGACTTTGCCTCGTTTAATAGCGTATCTAACTTTTTATATCTAGCAGAATAGTGTCCCAAAATCAGTTGCCCTACATCGGCCTCTTTAGCAATGCGTGCCGCTTGTTCTGACGTAGAGTGTTTTGTTTTCGTTGCTAAGTTCTCGTCAGAATTGATAAAGGTAGATTCGTGATATAAACAACTAGCATTACGAATAGTTTTACAAATAGTAGGATAGTATGCAGTATCAGAACAATAAGCATATGATTTTGATGGATCTGGATCGAAAGTGAGGGTTTTATTAGCAATTACAAGCCCTGATTTGTCTGTGTAGTCTGCACCTTCTTTTATGTCATTTAATTGATAAACAGGGATGTTAAAAGAGTCTACTACTTTTCTATTAATTTTTCTAAGTTTTGGCTTTTCTTTAAATAAAAAACCGCAACTCTGTATGCTGTGCTTCATTGGAAATGAATATACGAGAAGCCTCTTATCTTCATATATTAGTGACTCACTATCAAAATTTAATTCGTTAAAATGCAAATTATATCTTAAATAAGTTTTAGTTGCACTAAGAGATGTGTGAATGATTTGCTTTAAATTTGGAGGACCATAGATGTATAAATCTGTTGTTCGACCTAACAAATGATATGTAGATATAAGGCCAATAAGCCCAAAGAAATGGTCGCCGTGAAGGTGAGATATAAAAATGTAATTAATTTTTTGAATTCGCAATTTATATTTTCTCAACTGCACCTGTGTTCCCTCACCACAATCTATTAGAAAGCTACGTCCTTGTATTTCTAAATGTTGTGATGTAGGATTTCTCTTAGATGTTGGAGAGGCTGAGCCACAACCCAAAATAGTTAATTTCATAGTGTTCAGTAGAAATAAAAATAGCTCTCATTATGAGAGCTATTTTAAATTAGTCATTAGCTGGATAGCTAAAATTAACGTCGGACACTAATTTAATTTGATATCCTTCTCCTGGTGTCATATCACCAATTCCATTAAAATTCCAGTCTGGTAAATATGCAGTACCATCAAAAGTCTTTACGATAATAATTTGAGGTTGAATAGATGCCAGCATCTCAACCAAATCTCCTGGAGTATCTCTTAAGTAGGAAAACATGTTCCAACCTTCGTTTAGATTTAGGATAAAATCTTGAGGTAAAATACGCTGTCCTTCTATATTTAAATCGATAGCAGCATTACATTTAATAAGATAGCCTTTGTGATTTTCTAAATCTCCAATACCATTAAAATCCCAATCAGGAAGATAAGCAAGTCCTTCTCCATCCTTTGCTATAACTAGCTCACTAACTATTGGACTTAAGACTGAATCTATTGAAGGCTCTTCAGGAGCGATATATGAAGAAATGATATACCATCCGGTAGGCATATTAATAATTTGTTCAAAAGATGCTGGTACTGATGAAAGACCCACCAAGGCTGAAATACCGTTGGTCACAAAAGTACCTTGATTAGGCGTGGTAACATCGTAAATAGCATCTGCCATATAGTACATATCTTCAGATGCATCCCAAATCATCCATATAAATGATTCACCATTTGTAAATCCATCTATTGGTTCTGTAGTAGAATCATCACTCTGTGCAGCAATAGAATTCGTTTCACCAGTCCAAAGAACGTAACCTCCACATTGAAGCTCCCCTTCAGAATTAGTGAAAAACAGCCCAATAGCATCTCCAAAGTCTAGAGCATTGCCCTCAATAGACATAGAGGCATTACCATCTATAACCATGGTATGATTGGATCCTGTAATAGTTACCTCCCAACCTTCAGGTAAAAGGTCGGAATATTCACAAGAGCCATCATCTATAGTAGCGTCAGCATTGTAGTTTAAAGCACTTGTATCATTACACCCATAGATATCGTCAGTACAATTCCCAAATTCGCCTTCATAAGGTGCGCCACCAGAGGCAAGTTCTTGGCCATCGTTATTAGTAATAACCCAGGATACTTCTTCTTGCCAAGTTCCACCACCGCAGCTAAGAACAGAACATGCGTTTAGATCATAACACATAGAGGAAGTCGCAGAGTTTCCATTAGTAAAACCATGTGTAATTCCGTTAATATCAAGTACATTTCCATTCCAACCATCACCATAAGAATCATACATGTTTATGGTTAAAAGATCACCGCCAATACAATTACCGTCGCAATCGTATCCTGGTGTAGGGCCATCCCCACCACAGTCGCCACATTCGTCTAGTTGAGCACACGACCCATCGTCAGAAGTTGCATTAGGATTGTAATTACAAGCATTAGGATTAGTACATCCTGCCACAATATTAGCTGCATCTAGAATCATTTGAAAAGCACCGTTATAACTTTCTTCACAGGCTTCTAGTATCTGATCTATTGGTAATTCAAAACCACCTTCAGAACTTGTGGCTGGTCTAAGCTCATAAGTGTAGCCTAATGTCCCCATTGCATCATATGACCAGTCTGGCATTGTTCCACTGGCTAAGTATAATTGACCATTTGCATCTCCTGTTCCAAATGTAAAATTATAATTATGAGTGTTACTTATAGCCGAATTCATAGCAGTACCTAGTTCTACAATAGCAGCATGATCGGGAGTTTGCACATTAGTGTACCCCCTTGCTCCTAACACTAATGCAGAATAAGCATGAATGTCTATGTGCCCAATTAAATTAGGAATAGATTCCATGTAATTTTTAAGAACTAGAGCTTCAGGAGCAGAAAAAGCCTGAGTTCCAACATATAAATCTGAACATGGGCTTGAACTTGTGCTTTCTGGCCCAGCCCAATCGGCATCCCAGTTTCTATTTAAATCGGTTCCAACACATGAGCTACCTGTGTTTGGTTGTCTATTTTTACGCCAATATCTGTCGTTAGTATGCGAATAAATATATCCATCGGGGTTTACAACTGGAACGATATATACGTCTACTAAGTCTAAAACAGATTGGGTGAAGTTATCACCATTATTATTCTGACAAAGGAAGTCTGCTAAATAGACGTTAGCCATGGGTGAAATCCATTCTCTCGCATGTTGACAACCATTGAAAAATACCGCAGGTTTATTTGTGCCACCAGTACTCAACTTTAATCCATTTATTGGATTTCCTTCGTATGAAGATCCTAAGTAAATTTCTGATGCTATGGTGTTATCGCTGGCAATGAGATCTATTTTTTCTTGTATCTCATCAAAAGTTCTGTAAACATTATACCAATCTTCACCGTCTTTATTGTGAGCCAGTTGTGCTCGTATTGCATTGTCATGATCAATTTTTGCTTTTAAATTGGATATGACCATTTTGTAAGACACATTATTGGTGTTTAACCAATCGATAACTTCTTGGTTTACGATGATGTCGTCTGCAAGATCATCGTGTCTGCAAGCCATGGAAACGACTTCGAAATGCGATAATGACTCTTTTACCGAAGCACTAGGGTTTTGAAGTTGAATGACGCTTGTGTTTTGATAAGGGGTACTATTCTGAGCAAAACTTGTGCCCGATAGAAACAATGTAAGGAATGTGAGGAGTTTTTTCATAAGTACAAAAATACGAATTTCTTAACTTAAATTTATATCAATAAAAAAAGAGCTGCGTTTGCAGCTCTTTTATAATATTTCTTAGATACTTCTTAGTGATTAACCACAAGTCGGCCAATGGATTGAGTTGAAGATGTACTTAATCTGTATACATATAAACCATTAGAATAATTAGATGTATTTAAATACAATGAGCTTTCATTTGATTTATGTTTAGATACTAAATTTCCTAGCATGTCATAAAGCTCTAATTCCACCTGTTCTCCAAATGCATTATAATTAAACACAACATGGTCTTTAGCAGGATTTGGTGATAGGTTAACGTCAGATAATGGTTTAGCTTCATTTATTGATACAGTTGAAGGCATTACATTTAAAATAAAGGTCGGAATAAACTCATTAAGAACTGAATAATCATCTACTAAAAAGTCGATGGTTGTATTTCCACCATTGTAAGGTATTGAAAATGGTATTTCCTGAGTGAATCCTAAAATAGTTGCAGAAACAACTACATCAGCAGTAAAGTCAAGTGTGTAAGAACCTTCTGTTGTCGGGATACCTGACATAGCCGCTTCACCCCATTGATTTGGTAAGAACATACAGTCTTCTGGAGCACATGTAGTATTTAAACCATCAGGCGTACCAATACCAGTAATGGTTACAGACACAAAACTTACAGGGATATCAACGCCTTCTATATCAATTTCATCCGTAGAATAAAACCTGATAGTATCAATATACATTTCACCAAGATAAGCATCTGGCAAAGTAATTACTGTACTATCTTCATTATAGGTTGAACCTTCAGGTGGGTAAAAACCAGCATCTTGAGCTAGTGCGTTTTGACTGATAAAAATAATGGCTAAAGCCAAAGTAAAAAGTTGTTTCATAATCGCTTTTTAAAAATTACGTTCTAATTCTTCCATGTAAATATAATCAATTGCTTCAGAAATGGAAGGAACTGCAACAAATACACCCTCAAATCTTTCCATATCTTCCTTGTTTGGTATAATTACCACTAATGATTTCTGAGCTAGAAGAAATCTTTCGTGTACACTTTTAAATAATTGGATGTGATTTTTATTGATATTTACAGAACCACAATCTATAATGACATTGTCTCTAATTTCATCCTTTTGCAAAAAAGAAAAATCATCAAATGAAGAGCTTCTGTGCAGAGTATAAAGGCAATATTTGTCTGTTTTTTTACTGATCATATCAAGTATCCTCTCTCTTTATTTTTTGAGCTAGCAAATATATGACTGCCATACGTATAGCAACTCCATTTTCAACCTGATCTAGAATAATGGCCTGATCGCTATCTGCCACATCTGAACTAAGCTCCACACCTCTATTAATTGGCCCAGGGTGCATCACTATAATTTTCTTTGACAAACTATCAAGAAAAGCTTTATCTAAACCGTAGAGCATAGTATATTCTCTAAGTGAAGGGAAATATTTGACATCCATTCGCTCTAGCTGAATTCGAAGCATATTTACAGCATCACACCATTCAAGTGCTTTCTTAAGGTTATGTTCTACCTTAACACCCAAACTATGTATGTATTTAGGAATTAATGTTGTTGGACCACAAACCATAACCTCCGCCCCTAGTTTTTGCAAACAAAATATATTAGATAATGCTACTCTTGAATGCGAAATATCACCTACAATTACTATTTTCTTTCCATTTACATCGCCTAATTTTTCCCTAATTGAATAGGCATCTAAAAGAGCTTGTGTAGGATGCTCATGAGCTCCATCTCCAGCATTTACTATTTTAGAATCTACACGATCTGATAGAAACTTCGCAGCACCTGGATTAGGATGACGCATCACAATCATGTCTACTTTCATAGCCAGAATATTGTTAACTGTATCAATTAAAGATTCTCCCTTTTTAACGGAGGATGAAGATGCTGAAAAATTAACGACATCAGCAGACAATCGTTTTTCGGCGAGCTCAAAAGACAACCGTGTTCTGGTAGAATTTTCAAAAAATAAATTTGCAATGGTAATGTCTCGTAGGGAAGGAACTTTCTTAATCGACCGATTAATTACAGATTTAAAATTATCTGCAGTCCGGAAAATCAAATCAATGTCTTCCTTTTTCAACTCTTTTATACCCACTAAATGGTTCACACTTAAATTCGTCATCTCAGTCTCTTATCAAACTTACTTGCGCTTTATACTCATTTACTTCTGACCATTCTACCACCACCTTTTGTCTATCAATGGCATCTACAGTCTTTCCAACATAGGTTGGTTCTATAGGAAGCTCTCTACTAAAGCGTCTATCTATTAGAACTAACAACTCTATTTGTTTTGGTCTACCAAAGGAATTGATGGCATCCATACCAGCCCTTATGCTTCTTCCAGTATAAAGAACGTCGTCTATAAAAATCACCTTTTTTCCTTCCACCAAAAAGTTTATATCGGTTTGATTAGGAGTTAAAGCAGCATCTCTACGCCTAAAATCATCTCTAAAAAATGTAATATCTAAAGATCCTAATGCAATGTTAGTTGAGGCTTCAAGGTCAATAAGTTTTGCATGAATCTTTTTGGCCAGTAAATATCCACGTGGCTGCATACCAACAATTACAGTGTCTGAAAAATCTGTGTGATTCTCGATGAGTTGCCAACAAAGACGATTTACACTCAAATCTAGCTCTTCATAATTCAAAAGTATCTTTTCACCCATAGCAACAAATATATTAATTTAATGTTATCTTAGGTCTTACAGACCAATTGGTTAAAAAAAAAGCCTTTCGATAAATATCGAAAGGCTTAAATTGTATTAAAAAATGTGCTTATTCACCTTTATCTAATTTATCTTTAAGTGCAGCTAAAGCATCTATATCTCCTAAGGTAGATTTCTCTAGTTTAGACTGAACAGATTTCATGTTTTTAGCGGTCGACTTTCGTTCAGCAGCTTTTTCAGCAGCTAAAGCTTCTTTAAATAGAATAGTGTGAGATAATACTATTTTACGTGAACCTTTGTTGAATTCGATAACCCTAAAGGTTACTTTATCACCTGTTACAAGCCTACTACCATCTTCTTTTTCAGAGTGTCGTCCAGGAACAAATCCTTCCACACCTTCTGTTTTGAATAACACAGTAGCACCTTTATCGTGTGCATTTACAACCTCTCCTTCGTGCTCTGAGCCTTCCGCAAAAATTGTCTCGTAAGTATCCCAAGGATTGTCTTCTACCTGTTTATGGCCTAAAGACAATCGCCTGTTTTCAGTATCTAATTCTAAAACTACCACTTCTAGCTTTGCACCGATAGAGGTGAATTCAGATGGATGTTTCACTTTCTTTATCCAAGACAAGTCAGAAATGTGAACTAAACCGTCAACTCCCTCTTCAAGTTCAACGAAAACACCAAAGTTTGTGAAGTTACGTACCACACCTGTGTGCTTAGATTTAGCTGGATATTTTTCTGTAATATCCGCCCATGGGTCTGTAGTAAGTTGTTTAAGACCTAAAGACATTTTCCGTTCTTCTCTGTCAAGAGTAAGAATTTCAGCCTCTACATCAGAGCCGACTTTCATAAAGTCTTGTGCAGACCTTAAGTGTGTTGACCATGACATTTCAGATACGTGAATTAAACCTTCTACACCTGGTAGAATTTCAATAAATGCACCATAATCTGCAATAACAACAACCTTTCCTTTAACTCGATCACCGATCTTAAGGTCTTGATCTAAAGCGTCCCAAGGATGAGCAGAAAGCTGTTTAAGTCCAAGTTGAATTCTTGTCTTAGCTTCATCAAAGTCTAATATTACTACATTGATTTTCTGATCTAACTCAACAATTTCATTTGGATGATTGATTCGGCTCCATGAGAGATCTGTAATATGCACCAATCCATCTACACCACCTAAATCAATAAACACACCATAAGATGTAATATTTTTAACGGTACCTTCGAGAACTTGACCTTTTTCAAGTTTACCGATAATTTCTTTCTTTTGAAGCTCAATATCTGCTTCAATAAGCGCTTTATGAGAAACAACAACGTTTTTGAAGTCATGGTTTATTTTAACCACTTTAAACTCCATTGTTTTACCTACATAAACATCGTAATCGCGGATCGGCTTAACATCAATTTGTGAACCTGGTAAAAAGGCTTCTATACCAAATACGTCTACAATCATACCACCTTTGGTACGACACTTCACAAATCCGTTTACTATTTCTTCTTTATTGTGAGCAGCATTAACTCTATCCCATGAACGAATAGATCGTGCTTTTCTGTGAGATAATACCAGCTGACCTGTACGATCTTCTTGTTGGTCTATTAAGACCTCTACTGAATCTCCAACCGTTAGCTCAGGGTTATAGCGAAATTCATTAAGCGAAATAACACCTTCTGACTTTCCGCCAATTTCTATAATAGCTTCGCGGTCAGTTAAGTTAATAACCGTTCCATCTATTACACCAGCCTGTGTTTGCTCAGGTAAAGTAGCCTCGTACATTTCCTCGAACTCTTTATACTCATCTTTTGAATATGTAGCAAGACCACCCTCAGCAAATGCATCCCAATCAAAATCTTTATTTTCGGAAGCTTGAGCTTCTTCAACTTTAGGGGCGTTATCTTCTTTAGACGATTCTTGAACGTCAGGAGTTGACTCCGGTTTAGGTTTCGCTTCCGCTTTTGGTTCTGGATCTATATTAGCATCAGCTTTAACCTTTGGTTTAGCCTTTGGCTTAGCTTTTACCTTAGATTTAGATTTTGGAGTTTCTTCTACTTTAGTTGTAGACTCTACTGCAGAATTAGCCTCAGCTATTTCTTCTGTTTTTTTTGCTTTCTCCTCAGACATGGAAAAAGGGGTTTTGTATTTCGTCTTCGAGCTGCTTTAAAATAAAGACGAAAGCGTTCATATTAGTGAGTTTTCCGCTGCTCTTATTAGAAAATGAGTGCAAATATATGAAAATATCTGTTACGTACACTACTTATGTTATACTACTCATTAAATTAATAGGTATGAATCAATATTTCACTATTTTTGCTCTTAAACTCGAGCAACCGGAATACTCCATGAAAAAATTTGATATACCCGACCATTACAATTCTTCAGTTATTGGTAAAATTAAAGCTATAAGAAAACAAGCGGATCCAAGAAAAAAAGACTTCACACCATCAGTGCTTGACTTTGGACCTGTTCGTTTTCATATTGCTCGTCATTTTGGTTTTTGCTTTGGTGTAGAAAATGCAGTTGAGTTGTCATATAGAGCGGTTAACGAAAACCCAAACAAACGTATCTTCCTTATCAGCCAAATGATACACAATCCTGATGTAAATGAGGATCTCCAATCGAGAGGTATAAAATTTATTATGGATACAGAAGGTAATCAACTTATTCCTTGGGAAGAAATTCATAAAGATGATGTAGTTATAGTTCCAGCATTTGGAACAACTCTAGAAATACAAAATTTACTGAAATCTAAGGGAGTTGAAACTAAGTCTTATGATACAACATGTCCATTTGTTACTCGTGTATGGAAGCGTGCCGATCAACTCGGAAAACAAAACCATACTATCATAATACATGGTAAACACAAGCACGAAGAAACTCGTGCTACTTTTTCGTACAGCAAAGACAAGGCGCCTTCATTAATCATCAAAGATATGGCCGAAGCTATTATATTAAGTGAATTTATTCTGGGAAAACGCGACATAGTTGATTTCAAAAAAATCTTTTCTGGAAAATACAGTTCAAATTTTGACCCTAATATTCATTTAGAGCGTTTAGGTGTTATAAACCAAACAACTATGCTTGCCACAGATACTCAAGCCATATCTACATTTATAAAACAAGTGATGGAGGAGAAATACGGAAGTGATAACGTCAAAAATCACATGGCAGACACCCGTGATACGCTTTGTTATGCAACAAATGAAAATCAAGATTCTACCTATAAGCTATTGGAGTCTAAAGCAGATTTAGCATTTATCGTGGGAGGATATAATAGCTCTAATACATCTCACCTATTAGAATTGTGCGAACAAAAACTTCCGAGTTACTTCATATCAAATGCTAGAGAAATTGAAGATATAAATACAGTCCACCACTTCAATTACTCAAAAAAAGAACGGCTTATAAAACATAACTACTTACCAGTTAAAGATCGCGTAGATATTCTTTTGACTAGTGGAGCTTCTTGCCCCGATAGTATTGTCGAATCTGTACTAATCAAACTGCTAAGTTTCTTCCCAAATCACAAGAGTATTGATCTTACACTTGATGCGTTTGAAAAAGAATACAACTAAGTTATATAATGATTGGGATAAATTCGATAGTAATTTTTTTGTGGACACTATGGTGTGCCATGGTTACATTCATATTAATACTTATCAATGTCCCAGTTATATTAATACTAGGATTGCTAAAATGGCATGACAACAAACGTGTTGATGCTTATCTTAGAATTCTAGGTCAACTTACCCTCTTTTTATGGGGCATTCGTCCGCGTTTTATCCGCAGTTCTAAAATAGACTTTAAAAAGCATTATGTTTACGTCAGTAATCATCGATCTTATTTAGATATTTTTATTGCGATGACAGGCATCAAAAGCAATAAAAAATTTTTAGGTAAAGAAGAGGTGTTTCACTGGCCAATTATAGGAATCCTTGCCAGAGCATTAGGTCATATACCCGTTCGTAGAAACAATGAGAAATCTCGTGCTTTGGGATTTGAAAAACTCATAAACACCTTGCATGAGGGAAGATCAATTTTTTTATGTCCAGAAGGAGCTATTTTTATGAACAACAATCTACTTAACACATTTAGAAATGGAGCCTTTAGGGCAGCCATATTAACCAATACCCCAATAGTAGCAATGAGCATTATTGAGGCTGGTGAGCGTTTACCTCCAGAAAAAATACGTATTTTCCCTGGTAAGTGCACAACATACATGTCGGCACCATTTATTACAGATCACCTAAGCCTTGAAAACCTTGATACTCTTCGCGATAATGTCGAGAAAGAAATACGCCACCAGCTAGAAAAGCACTACCCAGAAAAAACATATCCTATTAACTTTAACCCCAATGACTATTCCCAGTCCGTATATTTGGATACTTACAAAAAAGATAATACGCATTAAATACAATAAATTTCCTCTAATTTTTAAAGACTGTAATCAGATAATTCAACAACTTATTTAGGTCATAATTTCATTCAAAATGCTATATTTGGCCACTCAAAATTATAGTCATCTAATGATGATGACACCGACAAGCCAGTTTTGATTTAAAACACCCTCTTATGACATCTAAAATTATTTACACTCATACTGACGAAGCGCCAGCGCTAGCAACAAAATCACTACTTCCTATAGTGCAAGCATTTGCTAAGCAATGTGATATAGAATTAGAAACGAAAGATATTTCATTGTCAGGAAGACTTCTTGCAGAATTCGGTGACTATTTAACACCCGAACAACAAGTAAGTGATGCCTTATCAGAATTAGGTGAATTAGTAAAAAAACCTGAAGCTAATATCATTAAACTTCCTAATATATCAGCGTCTATCCCACAGCTTAAAGCTTGCATACAAGAGCTGCAAACTGGAGGCTACGATTTACCCAACTACCCCGATGAACCAGGCAATGAAAAAGAGAAAACTATTAAGGCTAAATACGACAAAATTAAAGGGTCTGCAGTTAACCCGGTATTGAGAGAAGGTAACTCAGACAGAAGGGCACCAAAACCTGTAAAAGCATATGCTAAAGAAAACCCTCATCACATGGGAGATTGGTCTAAAGATTCCTCTTCACATGTAGCTACCATGTCATCCGGTGATTTTGCGTCCAATGAAAAATCTGTAACCATAAAACAGAACGATCATCTAACAATTCGACTTAATACAGATGAAGGCACATCCATACTTAAGAACAATATTCCAGTACTTACTGGCGAAATTGTGGATGCTACAATGATGAGTAAAAAGGCTTTAGTTGAGTTTCTCAAACAACAAATTGCTGAAGCAAAAAAAGATGATGTATTATTTTCCCTTCACATGAAGGCTACAATGATGAAGGTGTCTGACCCTATTATCTTTGGTCATGCTGTAAAAGTATTCTTTGAGCCTCTCTTTGAAAACTACGGTGACGAGCTAGATCAAGCGGGTATAAATGTTAATAACGGCCTTGGTAATCTTCTTAATAATCTAGAAAAATTTGATCCTCTACTTCGTACGGAAATAGAAGCTTGTATTGATAGGTGCCTAAACAATGGACCTGACATTGCTATGGTAAATTCTGATAAAGGTATTACTAACCTTCACGTTCCTAGCGATGTGATTATTGATGCCTCCATGCCTGCAATGATTAGAAATTCAGGTAAAATGTGGGATAAAAACGGCCATCTAAAGGATGCCAAAGCTGTAATTCCAGACAGTTCCTATGCGGGAATATACCAAGCTACTATCGATTTCTGCAAAACTCACGGCGCTTTTGACCCCAAAACAATGGGAACAGTACCAAATGTTGGGTTAATGGCTCAAAAAGCAGAAGAATATGGATCGCACGACAAAACTTTTGAGATAGAATTTGATGGGACTGTACAAGTGGTATCATCTTCAGGGGAAGTTTTAATAGAACACAAAGTCGAAGAGGGCGATATATGGCGAATGTGTCAAGTTAAAGATTTACCTGTGCAGGATTGGGTGAAGCTAGCAGTAAAAAGATCTAAAGCATCCCAAACACCAGCAATTTTTTGGCTAAATAAAGCTCGATCTCATGATGCAGAGCTTATAAAAAAAGTGAATTATTATCTACCGCATCATGATACTTCGGGGTTAGACATAAGTATCATGTCACCAATAGAAGCAACTAAAGTAACTATTCAGCGTATGAAAGATGGGTTAGACACCATTTCGGTTACCGGAAATGTACTTAGAGATTATAATACAGACTTATTTCCTATTTTAGAATTGGGTACTAGCGCTAAAATGCTTTCTATTGTTCCTTTGATGAATGGAGGAGGGTTGTTTGAAACAGGCGCTGGAGGATCTGCACCAAAACACGTAGAACAATTCAATTCGGAAAACCACCTAAGGTGGGATTCCTTAGGTGAATTTTTAGCTATGGCGGTATCTTTTGAGCACGAAGGAATTACCAGAAACAATCCAAAAGCTAAGCTTTTAGGTGAAACATTAGACACCGCTACAGTGTCCTTGCTACAAAATAGTAAATCTCCTTCACGGAAAGTTAATGAATTAGACAATAGAGGGAGTCACTTTTATTTAGCCCTTTATTGGGCAGAGGCGTTAGCTAATCAAAATACTGATATGGCTCTAAAGCATACTTTTAAGCCGGTAGCTGAAGCTCTAAAGACGAATGAAAGTATCATCCTTAATGAGCTTAATGTCGTACAAGGAAATTCTATAAACATTAAAGGCTACTATGCGCCAAATTCACAGATAGCCTCAGCAGCTATGCGCCCTAGCAGAACCCTTAACAAAATAATAGATAACATCTAAAAATTAGTTACATTGTAAAAAGCACCTTAAGGGTGCTTTTTTGATAAATGGTGCTTTCAAATTTCTTAACTTTGAACCATGAGTAGCCCTACCCTTTTTCAAAAAGCCAGTGCATACCTTAATCTATGCTACAGTGAATTAAACAAGTTAGATCTTCTTGAGTCGCGCCTACAAGAAGTCGAAAAACAAATTAATTCTGAGCGCAAATACGAGCTCTTAGATTTTGAACTAAATTATGGAGCTAAAGTTGCATGGCGTAATTCTAATAAATGTATTGGTAGACTATTTTGGCGGACTATGGAAGTTTTTGATTGCCGCCATCTGAATTCAGAAGAAGATATTTTTAAAGCGCTGTTAGATCACATTATTTTTGCCACTAATGGAGGTAATATCAGATCAACTATCACCGTCTTTAATGCACACAAAAGTATACGTATATGGAATCCTCAACTACTAAGCTACGCTGGGTATACGCAAGAAAATGGAACTATAATTGGTGATCCTAAAAACACATCATTTACGCAAGAATGTATTGATCTTGGGTGGAAACCCAGTGAAGGCTCTTTTGACTTACTACCGCTAGTAATTAAAATAGGAGATCGCCCAGCACAATATAAATCTATTCCTGAAGATATTGTCAAAACAGTCTTTATAAAACATCCGAAATATAAAGATTTTGATCGACTAAAGCTGAAATGGTATGCTACTCCTATCATCTCAAATATGACTTTAGAAATTGGAGGTAATCACTTCATGGCTGCACCTTTTAATGGTTGGTACATGGGAACTGAAATTGGTGCGCGAAATTTATCTGATGAAGACCGTTATAACCTTTTGCCGGACGTAGCAGACATTATTGGATTAGACCGAAGAGATAAAAACAGTCTCTGGAAAGATCGTGCTTTAATAGAATTAAACCAAGCGGTTCTTTACTCATTTCGAAGAGATGGTGTGAAAATTATAGACCATCATTCTGCTTCTAAACAATTTATGCAATTCATTCGACAGGAGGCTAAAGAAGGGCGTGATGTAACAGCTGAATGGAGCTGGATAGCACCACCCATTTCGGCATCTACCACTCAAGTATTTCACACTAATATGGACGCAACAGAAAAAAGCCCTAACTACCTATACCAAGACGATCCTTGGGTATAGATTAACTTCGCCTCTGTCGAACAGTCTCATAAAGCACCACTCCACAAGCTACAGAAACATTTAACGATTCGGTTTTTCCGAACATAGGAATGCGAACTCTTGCATCTGCAAGGTTAAGGATAGACTCGGACACTCCGTCTTCTTCAGATCCCATAACAATAACTGTAGGGTCAATAAATGCCTCCTCATAAAGTTGTGATTTAGTTTGCTCAGTGCATACAACTACCCTCAAACCGCTTTTTTTAAGATATTGCAAACTATGTACTAAATTCTGTTCCCTACAAATAGGAATATTCATAAGTGCTCCAGCAGAAGTTTTCATGGCATCTGCATTAATTTGTGCTCCACCAACTTTAGGTAAAATGATTGCATCTACTCCGCAACATTCTGCAGTCCGGGCAATAGCTCCAAAATTTCTAACATCAGTAACACGATCTAACAACAACAATAATGGTGATTTACCTTCTTCATAACTACGCATAAGTACATCTCCTAAGCTATAGAAGTTTACTGGTGAGATAAAGCCAAATACACCTTGATGGTTTTTACGTGTTAATCTGTTCAATTTCTCAACAGGAACTGCTTTAAAAACCATATGATGTTCTTTGAGTAAAGCACGTAAGGCCATAGCCAATTCGCCAGTAAGTCCTTTTTGCATAAAAATTTTGTCAAATTCTTTACCAGACTTTATAGCCTCCATAACTGGATGTAAGCCAAACACCTCTAAACTCTTATTTTTCTTCATATCACAAACATACAATATATATACAAACACATGAGAAGTTGATTTCGATAAAGTAATTCGAATGTATAATTATAACAACTACTATTCAAGCCAAGTAAACCTAATAACTCTTCGGGCCATAACAGTTAAAAAAATAAAACTTATTTACGAAATACCTCATAAGCTTTATTATAGGCTACTTCAAAGGCTAATGCGTTAGTTGTCGTAATTTCTTTTTGCTCATTTAAAAAAGAAATTAACTTCTCCGTTGGAAGATTGCCCGTAAGCTTATCATTGGCCATTGGACAACCTCCAAAGCCTTGAATCGCAGCATCAAATCGAGTACATCCAGCCTCATAGGCAGCTTGGACTTTTTCTTTCCATGTTTTGGGGTGCGTGTGCAAATGAGCCCCGAAAGTAACCTGTTTGAACATTGGTATTAATTGAGAAAACAATGGTGTAATATTTTTTTCTGATGAAACACCAATAGTATCTGACAAGGCAATTACCTTTACCCCCATTCCAACTAAAACTTCTGACCACTTAGAGACAATATCAGGATGCCAATATTCATCATAAGGATTACCAAATGCCATAGATAGATAAACCACTAGTGATTTATTATTCTTTGATACCATGTTTTGCATCTTGTCTACAAGTATGAGTGATCCATCAATAGAACTATTGGTATTTAGTCTCTGAAAGGTTTCTGACACAGAAAAGGGATATCCCAAATACGATATTTGTTCAAATAGTAGTGCCTCTTCAGCACCTCTAATATTTGCAACTATAGCTAGTAGTTTAGAATTACTTTGTTCTAAATTTAGCATAGAAAGTACTTCAGCTGTATCTTTAAGCTGTGGTATAGCCTTCGGTGAAACAAAAGAACCAAAGTCAATAGTATGGAAGCCCACTTTCAAAAGACTGTTAATATACTCCGCTTTGAGTTTCGTTGGAATAAACTCATTCATGCCTTGCATGGCATCTCTAGGACATTCAACGATATCTATCATTCTATGCTAATTATTTTGAGTTCTGTTCGTCTGTTTTGAGCTCGATCATGAAAAGTAAGGTTGTCATTTAAAGGACTTGACATTCCGTAACCTTTTATTTGAATTCTATTTGCATTTACGCCTCTTAACACTAAAGCTTCTTTAACTGATTGAGCACGGTGCTCAGATAGGTTTAGGTTATATGATTTAGAACCAATATTATCTGTATGTCCTCCCAACTCAATAGTTAACAGCGGGTGATTATCCATAAATTGGATTATTTTATTAAGCTCTATTAGGGAAGATTCTTTAAGAGTAGCTTCATTGTGTTCAAAAAATATATTGTCTAGACGTACTAATTCGCCGATATTTAATTTCTGTAAGATGAAGTTTTTTGTAGAAATAGTCCCCTCTTTGTCTAAGGTAATATGTTCAGAGTAAAAGAGATAACCCTCTTTAGATACCGTTAAAGCGTAATTGGTATTGGAAGGTAAACAAAGTATATATTCGCCATCAAGGTTTGCCTGTGAACTCTTATATGCTCTACCAGATACTAGATCGACTATATCTATGGTAGCAGCCAAGCGTTTACCAGTATTGGCATCGCTAACGTACCCCTGAAGATAAGCCACCTCACGAGCTCTGCTTTCTAAAGGTAAGTCGAAAGTATATAAGTCTAGATCACTTCTGTTGGTGTTAAAGTGAGATGATGCAAAGTATGCAGTTCTCCCATCTTTAGCAACAATAAGTGAATTCTCATCGGCAGGAGAATTTATAGGATAACCAATATTTTTAACTTTCCCCCAATGTCCCGATGCATCTAAACGAGCTAAAAAAATATCAAATCCTCCCATTCCTACATAACCTTTAGATGAAAAATATAGCGTTTGATTATCCCAATGCAAAAATGGAGAAATATCATCTTTTTTAGTGTTGATATCCTTACCTAAGTTTTTTGCTTGTGTCCATGAACCTTTATCAGTTTTATAAGATACCCAAATATCTTTTCCACCAATTCCTCCTGATCTATTAGACACAAAAAACAACTGTCTTCCATCGGCAGAGATAGCTGGCTGTGACTCCCAATTATCAGTATTCACATTGGGTCCTAAATTAACTGGCTCAGACCAGTTGTCATCTATACGAGTAGATTGATAAATATCACATCTACCATAGGAATCAGCTCGAGAGCAAGCAGTAAAGTATATGGTGTTACCATCAGCAGTGATACATTGCGCACCTTCATTTTGAGCTGTATTAATAGGGCTTCCGAGATCTTTGGCTAACTCCCAATCATCTGTGTTGTGGTACGATATATAAAAATCTTCATTCCTATGCCCTAGTTCTTTTTTACTGCGAGTAAAAATAAGAGTACTTCCATCTGCAGAAAGTGCCGGTAAGTACTCATCAGCATCTGTATTTATTGAAGGTCCTAGGTTAATAGGATCAAAGCTCACCGGATTTTTGATAGCAGATATAGAAAATTCGCAAGAACGTTTTAACGCTAATGCTTTTTTTCGATGAGTTTCTGCACTTTTTTTTGAAGTAAGATATTTTCTAATGTGTTGCAAAGCTTCAGAATAGTCACCTATTGCATGTTCAGCCATAGCTAGTCGATAATACATTGGTAAAGAAAATCGGGGCGCTAAAGGTATTGAGGTTCTATAAGCATCTATACCACTTTTCTTGTCGCCTGCAGCAATATTTACATCACCAAGTAAAATCCATGCCTCTACAAAGTTTTCGTCATAAATTAAAGCCGTCTTAAGTTGTGTTCTAGCAGTAACAAAATCCTGAATAGCCACTGCAGATTTAGCATCTCGATATGCCTTTGCTGCCTTACGAGAACTTGTTGTTTCTTGAGCGATACAAGAGAGGCTAAGAAAGAATATAAAAATGAGTGGCCTCATACTATGGAATAGACATGTATTTATGGGTTTGTAGAGAAATTCTCCACTTTGGGTTAGTCTTAATATAGGCAATTATTTCAGGTAGCATTTCTTTTTCTTTAGACCATTCAGGCTGAAGATAAAGCTTGCATTTAGGAGTGACTTTAGATGCCTGAGATTCTGCAAATTTAAAATCGTTAAGACGAGCAATTATGATTTTGAGTTCGTGTGCTTTTTGATAATTTTCTTCTTTTGGAAGCATTCTTTTTTTTGGAGACAGAGTAAACCATTGCCAAGAACCAGAATATGGAAAAGCACCTGAAGTTTCGATATGACAATCTACACCAATATTATGCATAGCCTCACACAGTAAATCAAGGTTATAAGTAAGTGGTTCTCCACCAGTAATTACTAGTTTTTTACAATTACTATCTCGCACCCATTGTACCATTGTGGAAAGAGTATATTGCGCATGAGCTTCTGCAGGCCAGCTGTCTTTAACATCACACCAAGGACATCCTATATCGCAACCACCTAAACGTATAAAATAGGAAGCAACTCCTGTGAAGTAACCTTCACCCTGAATCGTATAAAAATGCTCCATTACTGGCCAGGTTTCTAACGATATATTTTGGTGTTTTTTAGTTAGCGCTTTATTCATGGGTATAAAAAAAGAAAAAGAGTGATTTAGCTGTATCTTTAAAACTATCTAATCAATACAAATTGTTGCGCATGAGTACCAGTAGAAGTACTAAGTCTAATAGTATAAAAACCATCATCAAAATGCATCATATTTATGGGTAATACGGACAAACCATCCCACTCATATTGGCATATCACTTGACCGATTGAATTAACAAGAATAACATGAGCTGGTTCTAGAGATCCGCCATTTATGTATATCATGTCTTTTGCAGGATTAGGGTAAACTTTAAAAGTTGGTATATCAGAAAGATTAGTGGTGCCAACTTCTGAGTTCGATGTTAAACTCAATTTATAATCATCTACGAAATAATGAACAAGGCCAAATGTATCTATTTGAGAATTAAATACCAGCGCGGCTAAATCAGCTGACCCATCAGTGTCAGTAGTAGTCCATTCAAAAGGCCAATCCATTATTTTTTGACCTGCAATAAAGAGCTCTACAAGGTCTCTATCTAGATCTACAAGCTGCCTAACTTCAAACCATTGGCTTTGTGGAAAGTTAAAAGTATGCGTTTCGTTTGCAACAAATAAGGAACCTGAACCATTAATATTAAATTGTACAGAATAAGCTAACTGAGGTTCGGTGCAATTGGTATCGTGATATATCGAATAGTAGCCCGCTCTAGCATCAGGAATATATAATTGAAAGGACAAATTAAAGGCGTTTTGCTGAATATCATCATAATAACGTGCAAAAGTGTTGCTTCCATCGGCGGCATTAATTTCTAAGTACTGAGATCCTTCTGGTGCTGCTATATTTTCTAAATTTGCAGAAAAACTATCAGCACAAAAGCTAAGCCATGTGTCAGACTGTACCTCCAATAAACTATCTATTGTGTATGATTCAAAATTATCACTATCGATTAGTTGTCCGAGATAGCCAATTTCAAAATTTAAACTTAGGGTTTGTCCTACATCATCAGTAATTGTGGCTGAATAAGACCCAGGATCTAGATTGTCTATGAGTTGTGTGGTAGGTCCGTGTGACCAAGTAACCGAAAAAGGTGCTATTCCAGAGATTAAATTTAAATCTATGGAAGCATCTGAGATTCCACTGGCACTGTTGTGTGCAATAATAGGATTGGCATATAAAATAGGTGTGCCACATCCATTGGATTCCAACAAACCTCCCCTATAATAGTTAAGAGCAAATTGCATTCTATCCGCTTGTCCTATACTAAACATAACCATGGCGGTATCATCAACATAATCCATATAATTCATAAACATATCTACAGTTCCACAAGATTCTTGAGGATGAACAGGAATTCCGGAATAAGCATTTTCACTTGCAGGTGTATCCTCTACAAAATCGTTATTCTGATCGCAGTTACCAAGACCCCAGGGATGCTTTAAGTTAAGATAATGCCCTAGCTCATGTACGGCAGTTTTACCGTTTCCGTATTGAGGATGACTGGTCTCGCCAAAATAAGAATAACCAATAACTAAACCATGCTCATCTTCATCAACGTTAGCATTTGGCAAATGGGCATATCCTAAAACTCCGGTGGAAATATTCCCTACCCAAATGTTCAAATAAGCATTTGTATCCCAGGCATCCACTCCACCTTGATCGCTATGTTTTATATTATCTGATATCGATGAAAATTTAAGCACGTCAGTATTAGTTCTTGTAATACCTGATGTTAAAAACCCTTGAGGATCAACAGTTGCTAAACAAAATTCGATTTGCGGATTACCTATATCAGGTTTAAATAAGTCTGGTACCTGAAGTGTGTCTTCATTGAGAAGGTTAAATCGTTCGTTTAGTATCTCTATCTGTCGGTAGACATCTTCATCACTTATAGACATGAGTGTGTCTTGGGGATTCTTAACAATATGAACAACCACTGGTATGGTGTAATTTTCGTTGGTCTTTTTTTGGTTCAAAAAATCAAGAAATGTTTGCTGTTCTAATTCTATGTCTTGCAAATATCTTGGCGAATAGAAGTAATCACGATGTGTTTCATCAAATTGACATCGGTTTATATGAATTTGTGCAGAAGCATTAAAGCTTAGGACACAAAATAATAGAGTGGTCCAATAGTTCATAACTAATTAAAAAGTAAAAATACAATTTATTGATGGAATATAATGAGCTCTCCCTAAATGAGTTTATGTTCTGTTAATCAGTGTTTTATTCACTTAAGCCAAAGTGTTGTTCTGCTAATCGAGTAACCTCGTCACCAATAGCCAAACAAGCTGTTGCAGCAGGAGATGGCGCATTTAATATATGAATAGATTTATCGCGATATTCAATTTTAAAATCATCGAACACTTCGCCATCCTGACCCAAAGCCATAGCCCTCACACCTGATCGACCTGGTTTAATATCGTCCATAGTCAAACTTGGGCACATTCGTTGAAGTTGTTTAAGAAATAATCGTTTTGAAAAGGCTCTTTTGTATTCATCCAAACCAAATCTCCAATGTTTAAAGAATAATTTCCAAGTACCCTTGTAAGCTAGTGCTTCAAGTGTATCTTTAAGATTGAAATCTGTTTTATCATAACCCTCTCTTTTGAATGTAAATACTGCATTTGGTCCACACTCTATAGTTCCATCTGTCATTCGAGTGAAATGAACTCCTAGAAAAGGAAAAGCTGGATTAGGTACAGGATATACTAGATTGTTAATTTTTTTCATTCCTTGTCTAGTGAGGTCATAATAATCTCCTCTAAAACCAACAATTCTTATATCAGAAGACACCTTATCCTTGCGTGCAAGGCGGTCAGAATGTAAGCCAGCACAAAACACCGTATTCCTACACGAATACATGCCTTTTGAGGTTTCTAAACGAGAAACCTCCCCTCTGTATATAGATTTTACTTTACAGCCAGTAATAATGTCTGATTCAGGATTAATAACTTTAATACATTCTGCAAGTTTGTTAGTGACGGCCTTAAAGTCGATTATACCAGACTCTGGAATCCACAATGCTTTAACACCTTCAATATATGGTTCTTTGGCTTTAATACCCTCCGCATCAAGATACTCTATACCTTCTAGACCATTTGCAATGCCTATCTGCCTTATCTCTTCTAAGCGAGATAATTCCTCATTGTGAGTAGCCACTACAATTTTACCACAAACATCATGATCAATTTGATGCTTTTTAGCAAAAGAAACTATTTGTTTACGACCATTTACACAATTTTTAGCTCTGTAAGACCCTGGTCTATAATAGAGCCCAGAATGGATCACACCAGAGTTTCGCCCTGTTTGATGAAAAGCCAATACATCTTCTTTTTCGAGTACTGCAAGACACAAATCAGGGTGTTTTTTTTGAAGCTTATAAGCTGTTGCTAGGCCCACAATACCACCCCCAACAACAATAATATCATAAATTTTTGATGCCAACACTGGTAATTTTTTTGTAAAAATACAATAGTGGCACAACATATTTACTGTAAATAATTAAAATTTATCAATCGGTATGATTTAACAATTCATAACATATACTTTTATAAAGCATTTGTATATTTGTACAATAAATTTTAAAAATCTAAACTAAAAAAAATGGCTGTACTAGTAGGAAAAAAAGCACCACAATTTTCGGCAAAAGCTGTAATTAACGGTGACGCCGTTGAAAAAAACTTTTCATTAGAGCAATACGAGGGTAAGAAAAATGTTATATTATTTTTCTATCCAAAAGACTTTACATTTGTTTGCCCTACAGAGCTCCATGCTTTTCAAGAGAAACTATCGGAATTTGAATCTCGTAACACGGCAGTAGTTGCCGTTTCTACAGACACAGAGATGTCTCATTGGGGCTGGTTACAAATGGAGAAATCTGACGGTGGTATTAAAGGCGTTACATATCCTATTGTTGCCGACACTAACAAAACAATTGCAAAGAATTACGATGTGCTTACTGGTGACTACTTCATTAACGAAAATAATGAACTAGAAGCAGATGCAGAATTAATTGCATATCGGGGACTGTTTTTAATTGACAAAGAAGGTATTGTTCAGCACCAAGTAGTCAATAACCTCCCACTAGGAAGAAATGTAGACGAAGCTTTACGTATGGTTGACGCACTTACTTTCTATGAAGAAAACGGCGAAGTATGCCCAGCCAACTGGTCAAAAGGTAAAGAAGGTATGACAGAATCTCATGAAGGGGCTGCAGATTACCTTTCAAAGCATTAATTTCTTTAATTCATAAAAAAACGCGGCTTGTAGCTGCGTTTTTTTTAGTTTCTTTTTCCAAAAATAGAAGATCCCAACCTTACCATTGTGCTTCCTTCTTCGATAGCAATATTATAATCACCACTCATACCCATAGAAAGAATTGAAAGATTGTAACCTTGACTATTAAGTGTATCGTAAATTTTTTTTAGTTGTCTGAACTCACTTTTCTGAATTTCAGTTTGCGATGTATTGGTAGCCATTCCCATTAAGCCTACAATTTTCACATGAGACATCTTTTCTGATGCGTCTAGTATTTGATTTACCTCATGTGGTTTTAGTCCATATTTAGACTTTTCTTGAGCAATATGAATTTGAAGTAAAACATCAATGACTCTATTATTTTGTAGGGCTCGCTTGTTGATTTCATTAATTAATTTCATTGAATCAACAGCGTGTATTAGAGATACAAAAGGTGCTATATATTTCACCTTGTTGCTTTGTAAGTGACCAATCATATGCCATTCGATATCATCAGGCAATTCAGTAGCTTTAGCAACTAAATCTTGCACCTTATTTTCTCCAAAAACCCGTTGACCGAAAGTATAGGCCTCTAGGATAGATGATTTAGGTTTCGTTTTTGAAACTGCCACCAAACAAACCTCGGCTGGCACTTGATCTTTAATTTGCTTTAAGCGATCTGAAATTGTTTTATTCTTCATCAGTATTACTATAAATGATAAGTCCTGAACGTAATTTAGGTTCAATAAAAGTAGTTTTAGGAGGCATTATTTCATTCTGATCAGCAACCAATTTTAATTGGTCGAACGAAATCGGTTTTAGTGCAAATGCGATAGAAAACTCTAAACTATCTACAGCAGATTCCAAACTACTCAACCCTTGTTTTCCATCAATAAATGCAACGCGCTTATCATTTCTAATGTCCTTGATACCCAATATAGGGTATAAAACATTTTGATTTAAAATAGCCGCATCTAATCTGCCTACACAATGTTTAGAGTCAAATGTAGATGGCCTAGCTACCAAACTATACCAGCAGCCATCAAAGTACATGCATATCTCATCTTTATGACTAGGCTCTTTCTTTACTTCTAACTTTTGAATCGTATATACCAGACCCAACTTCGATATGAATTGAGCTTTTGACAAACCATGTAAATCGGTAATTAGTCGGTGATAACCAAAAATGCGCATTTGCTCATGATCAATTAAGTAAGACATGAAAAAATTATATGGCTCATTACCCGTGTAATTTGGGTTAGCTTGACGCAGTCTTTGGCAAAGTAATGCTGATGAAGCACATCGATGATGACCATCGGCAATGTACATATGATCTACTTCAGTAAACTTTTGCTCGAGCGCCTCAATATCTTTAGGCTTATTAACTAGCCAAAGATTATGCAAGACCTTGTTGGTACTTGTAAATTCATATTCTGGGCGATATTTCATATAAGCCTCTATAATAACATCAACTTCTGGCGTTTTTTTATACGTAAGTAATACTGGCTCAGCATTAAAACCTGTAGCATTAAGGTAATCAGTAAACATGGCTTCACGCTTAGCAATTGTTTGTTCATGAATTTTAATATGTCCTGATAAATAATCATCTACACTAGAGGTAGCTATAAGGCCAGTATAAGTACTTTCTTCGGTAACTTGCTGGTATATATAGAAACAGGGTTTACCATCTTCAACAAAAACACCTTCATTTTTAAATGATTTGTATTTTGAACGCACCATTTTATACTTATCAATTCCTTCTAAAAGTTGTGAATTGGATGAATGTTCAGGATTAATTATATGGAGAAAAGTATATGGATTGTTTAACAGTTTTTCTCTGAGCGTGCTTTCTGAATAAGTAAGATAAGACCTAGAAGCAACAAGATAGGCTTTGTCGCGCTTAGGTCGAATCGCTTTAAATGCCTTAACGTGTGTCATTAATTGTATTTTAGGTAAAATTAGAGAAAGTGGTAATGTAGAACAAAAAAAAAGCAACCAAAAGGCTGCTTTTCATATAAAAATGTAAAATATTACTTTCTACGTTCTTTAATTCGGGCTTTCTTACCGGTAAGTTCTCTAAGGTAAAATATTCTTGCTCTTCGAACTACACCTTTTTTGTTTACTTCAACCTTTTCTAATACAGGCGAGTTAACAGGGAATATACGCTCTACACCAATACCATTAGCACCTATTTTGCGTATAGTAAATGTTTCTGTAACGCCTGAACCTCTGCGTTGAATAACAACGCCTTTAAAAAACTGAGTACGTTCTTTATCACCTTCACTAATTTTGTAGTATACGGTGATAGTATCTCCTGCTCCAAATTGAGGGAATTCGTTCATTGGAACAAATTCATCTTGTACAAATTTTAATAAATCCATGTGTTTTAATTTTTAAACCCAACATCCACATCGTGATTTGCCAGCGGTTGAGCAGTTAGATTTTAAGGCTGCAATATTACAAAATAAATATGAATTTACATTTAACTAAGACTCAATTTTTTGAAGAAATAGTATTTAGACAACAACAATAAGATCGAATAATGTCATTATTGACCTTCAAGCAAATCAGGCCTTAGTGCCTTGGTCCGTTTAAGAGCTTGATCATCGCGCCAATCTTCTATCTTTTTAGCATGACCAGACAGTAAAACTTCTGGAACACCCAAGCCTCGCCACTCTGCTGGCCTAGTGTAAACTGGTGGCGCAAGAAGACCATCCTGAAAAGAGTCACTTAGCGCTGATGTTTCATCGCCTAAAACCCCAGGTATTAATCGAATGATAGCATCACATACAATGGCTGCAGGCAACTCACCACCTGATAAGACAAAATCACCAATTGACAATTCGCTGGTAATATACGTTTCCCTTATCCTATGATCGATACCTTTATAGTGACCACATAAAATAATTATATTTTCACAAACTGAAAAACGATTTGCATCCGACTGCTCAAACCTTTTACCGTCAGGGCTCATATATATAATTTGTTCATACAAACGCTCAGACTTCAAATGATCTATTATTTTCGATATGGGCTTAACAGACATAACCATACCAGCACCACCTCCATATTGCATATCATCGACACGCTTGTGTTTGTCTTCAGAATAATCACGAAGTTGATGAACTACTACTTGCACCAAATTTTGATCAATTGCTCGTCGCAAAATGGAAGTTGAAAAAGGGCTTTCTAAAAGCTCAGGATGAAGTGTTATTATATCTATTCGCATACGACAAAAATAAGACTTTATGTTTGGAGTACGAACAATGTTATCTAATTTAAAATGCAAGTAAAAAAGCAGTTTTGTACTAAAAATAATTGCATGACATGATGTCATATAATGTTTTTAAAATATTAATTTCCAGTACTTTATAGCTACTTATATAGTTTTTTAGTTTAAATATATTTATTCAAAATAATTTACATCTATCTATTCAATAAACATAATGTTTTTAGCCTTAAAGCAAGGAGATAACTTTAAAAACAAACACAAAAAGTGTCGTTGTTAATTCGTGAAAAAATGTAATTTAGTACGTATAATTGCATAAATTTTTATGTCAAAAAAGACGAATTCACTTTGTGATATTTTAGATATTAATCATCCGATTATTATGGCGCCAATGTTTCTAGTAACTAATAAAGCCATGATGATTGCAGCACTCAATAATGGACTAACCGGATGTATTCCTGCATTAAATTTTAGAACCGACTCTGAGTTTAGAGAGACGATTTCCTCAATAAGAAAAAATAGCCACGGCCCTATTGGTGTTAATTTAATTGTCAACAAATCAAACATCAAGTTAAAGCAACAATTAGAGTCTTGTATACAATTGAAGGTTGATTACGTTATCACATCGTTAGGAAATCCACAAGAAACAATTCGTAGATGTAAGGAAAACAACATTAAAGTATTTTGTGATGTAACAGACCTTAAGTATGCGAAAAAAGTAGATGACTTAGGCTGCGATGCAATTATCGCAATAAACAGTAATGCTGGAGGGCATTGTGGTTATATTGATGCTGAAATTTTAATCCCAGAGCTAGTTAAACACTGTAATGCTCCTATTATATCTGCAGGTGGAGTTTCAAACGCTAAGCAAATTCAAAATCTAATAAACCTAGGTGCTTGTGGAGTATCCATAGGATCTCCATTTATCGCTACAGAAGAATCCACTGTTTCTTTAGATTACAAGAAGGCGGTTGTTATATATGGCGCTAAAGATATTGTGCTTACAGAAAAACTATCGGGAACACCTTGCACAGTTATCAACACCCCATTTGTTCAAAGCCTTGACAAGAAGCTTAATTATATAGAACGGCTACTCATTAAAAATAAAAGACTAAAAAAATTGATTAAGATATTGCGCTTCTACACAGGTGCTAAATTACTCAAGAATTCTGCCTACAATACTAGCTATAAAACAGTATGGTGTGCAGGACCATCCATTGAAGGTGTTTCCGCCATAAAACCAATTAAAGAATTAGTGAAACAGCTCACAATAGAATAATAGGATTAAGGTCTTAACTTCATTTTTTTAACACTATAATTCACTTTCTTTGTAAAAAGAAAAAAACGATGGATCAACCTACTAAAGGGGAGCTTTTTTTTATTGAGGTTTTAAAGTGTTTTAAAATAAACTCATTCAAAGTGATGCCATGCTTGGAAATGCTCCTTATTATTCAGGATAAATGGTACAAATATCTGCTCGAAACAAAAGAATTTGGTCTGATAAAGGATATTGACGGATTTGATTTTTTTGTTTGCACCACCTCTAAATCCGGTATTGTCTTTAAAGGTGACCTTAAGGAAGAAGAAAAAGATCAGTTATGCCGTTTTGAAGAATTATATGAAGCGTTTTACAATTTAGACATAAATAAACAAGGAATAATTTTAAGTAGATTCTTTCCAGAAACATAAATACTATATGGTATAGTTTTGGATTTAAGCCCTAAGAAATTTTAGTTACAACCAACATCAATGAAACACATCTTACTTTTTTGCCTTCTAATTCTTCAATTTCAATGTCTTGCACAAGGTCCCAAAAAAAATATAGAAGCTATAAGAACTCCTAATTCACCAGAAATTGATGGGCTCTTAGAAGATTTATGGTTTACAGCCCCAGCAGCAAAAGATTGGACTATGATCGAACCACGAAATTTTGAAAAAGAGCAATATGCACAGAGGTCAGAAGTACGCTTTTTATACGATGATAAATCCCTTTATATAGGAGCAATGTTTTACGACAATGCTCCAGACAGTATTCTTTATGAACTTAGTAAAAGAGATGAGCAAAATAAAAATTGCGACTGGTTTGGTGTTTGGCTATCAACATACAACGATTCCCAGAATGAATTTATGTTCGCTGTAACTGCAGCTGGAATACAATTAGACTCAAGATCATCGGGAGAAAATAACGACTATAACTGGGATGCTGTATGGGAATCTGCAGTTAAAATTCATAGTAAAGGCTGGTCTGTTGAAATGGAGATTCCTTATTCTGCGCTACGTATTCCAACTACAGATATTCAGACTTGGGGAATTAACATGAAGCGAGTAATTCGTCGATACAGATCGCATTATTCATGGAACCCTATTGACATAGAAAATTCTAACTACGCGGCACAGTCAGGAATTCTTAATGGTATAAATAATATTGATGCGCCATTAAGGCTTTCTTTTATGCCCTACCTATCCTCTTATTTAGATCACAAATCTGGAGAAACAAATACAAATATTAACGGTGGGTTAGATCTTAAATATGGAATCAATGAGAGTTTTACACTAGACATGACTTTGATTCCAGATTTTGGACAAACTGTATTCGATAATGAAGTTCTAAACATCAGCCCTTTTGAAGTTAGATACGATGAAAATAGAAGTTTCTTCACAGAAGGAACAGAACTCTTTAACAAATCTAACCTCTTTTACTCGAGAAGGATTGGTGACAGGCCAAGCACAAACCCTATGATGGGCAATACTGAATATATCAGTGAACAACCTAGTAATGTACAACTCTTAAATGCTACAAAATTTTCTGGAAGAACCTCTAGAGGTTTAGGTATCGGAATATTTAATGCCATTACCGAAGATACTTACGCAACAATAACAGATAGCTTAACCGGTGATACTAGAAAAGCTATTGTGGAACCGATGGCAAATTATAACGTTCTTGTTCTCGATCAAATTTTAAAAAACAATTCATATTTAACCTTCACGAACACAAATGTAATTAGGAATGGTGATGCAAGAGACGCTAATGTTGAAAAAATTCAAATACAACTAGGCTCTGAAGATAATTCACACACTTTTTATGGCGATCTCTCATTCAGTCATGTTTTTGAAAATAGCGAAATCCAAACAGGACACGCTTCGTACTTAACTTATGAGAAATCTAGTGGTCAACTTAGATATGCCCTTTCTCAAAATATTGAAAGTGACACCTATGATATTAACGATCTAGGCTTTCTCTACAATAATAATGAATTAAGTCATCGTGCATATGTAGCATATTACATCTTTGAACCTAAAGGAAAACTACGAAAAGTAAACTTTGAATTTGAAGCTTCAAGAGATATGCTATATCGCCCTAACAAATACACAAACACAGAAATAGCCTTTGACACTCGAGTTCACCTAACCAATTATTTTTCTACAGGGCTTTCTATTGAACAAAGTATTGGTAATACTTACGATTATTTTGAAGCTAGAGAATCAGGCTGGGACAATGTATTTATTAAAGGACCTAGGACCGACATGTATTGGTGGAATTCTACAGACTATAGAAAACGTTTTGCTGGTGATTTAGGGTTTGGTTATGAGGCTACCCCACAGTTCGATTCTGAATCCTTTCATGTACGACTCTCTCCTCGTTTTAGAGTCAACAATCACATATTTATGACTTACGTAATCTCTCATAAGGTAGAATACAATAATATAGGACGGCTAATGAATCAAGAATACAGTCCTTTATTCGATGAAGATGGTGGCATTTTATTTAGTCAAAGAGACCGAAATACAACAACAAATGTATATGAGCTTAGTTATATTGCAAATAGTAAATTGTCTTTTGCACTAAAAATGAGACACTATTGGTCTAGGCTAAAACATCAAAAAACATTTCGATTAGATGATGGAAATATCATTGCTAGCAACTTTAATTTAAATGACGACACCAACACTCCATTGTACGATATTAATTTTAATACATGGAACATAGACCTTAATTGTGTGTGGCGCTTTGCTCCTGGCTCAGAACTAAACCTCCAATGGAAAAATGCGATTATGGTCCAAAACACAAACGCTTATGTTAGTACTCAACAAAATATAAAACAACTTTTTGAAGAAAACCAAAGGAATAGCATATCATTAAAGTTAGTATATTACCTCGATTATTTGCATATTACATCAAAATGATAAAGGCAAGAAACATTATAAAACACTATGATGAACTTGAGGTTCTCAAAGGGATTTCTCTTGATATAAAAGCAGGAGAGATTGTTAGCATTGTTGGTAGTTCGGGAGCTGGGAAAAGTAGTTTGCTTCAAATTTTAGGCACCCTTACTTATGCCTCTAGTGGTTCAATAGAGCTAGCAGGACAAGATATTGGTGAACTTAATCACAAAGAACTTGCTGAGTTTAGGAATAAACAAATTGGCTTTATCTTTCAATCACACCAATTGCTACCTGAATTTAACGCCATTGAAAATGTGTCTATACCAAGCTGGATTAGTGGAGTTACCAAAAAAGAAGCATCCAAGAAAGCCATTGAGTTATTAACAAAACTAGGTTTATCAGATAGGTTATATCACAAACCAATGGAGCTCTCTGGTGGCGAACAGCAGAGAGTTGCTGTAGCGCGGGCATTAATCAATAAGCCTTCTGTGGTGTTCGCTGATGAACCCTCTGGTAATTTAGATACTGATTCTGCAAAAAACTTACATGAATTATTTTTCGACCTTAGAGCAGAATATAATCAAACATTTGTTATTGTAACCCATAATAGAGAATTAGCTGCTATGAGTGATAGAATGTTAGAAATGAAAGATGGATTAATTTAAAATATTGCCTACTACAAATAGTAGGTTATTAGAACACCCGAACTATATTAAAGCCAAAATAGACATCGCCAGTAGTCCAATCTCCTTCTGCGTTAGAAATAAAGCCAGGCTCATTGGTCGATTGCGCATTAGAAAACAAAAGCTGAAATACATGACCTCCTGTCTCTATATCCATTCCTACAGACAATGTGTTACTATATATAGAGGCTTCATTTCTATTTAAATGATACATATAGTCAGCATTTATAGAACTACGCTTAGTAATCTTATAGCGCGCACCTAATCCAAGAGCATATTGATCATGTGATTGGCTAGGTTCCCAGACTAAATTCTGCCTAACATATGATGGCGCTAATAGTAATGATACCTCACTAGAAAAACGATATGAAAATAAAAGCTGTGATGCATAACTCAATCTATCAGACTCTTGGAGATAAGGATATCGCTCAAAACTTAACTCAGAATTGTAATTAACTGTAGTGTAAGCAGTAATATTCATAAGCGATTTACCTTGCTCTTTCAGCTTATACTTAGCAGATGCTGAAAATGTTTTACGCAATGACTCACGACTTAGCCCAAGCTGGAGCTTATCAGTAAATCCATAAACTAACTGTATTTTAGTAATGGCATTATCAAGTCCATAAAATGTATCGAAACCTCCTTTTAAACTACCAAATCGATGAGAAACATACATGTATAAGTCGCCTTTAGAAGCAATTTTAGTGGATTGTAGATTTGCAATTTTCATAGCTTTGAAAGCAGGTTGAACAAATAAAGGCTCATTTACATCAGACTGAAGCTCTCCTAACAAGTTGCCCTGAGCAAAGCAAACACTCCAGTTAAATAAGGCAAACAAAGTAACAATTATAGTTGAAAATTTCATGTTCATTTTATTCTATTATGATACACTGATCTATAGTATGTTCTTGCATTAAGTCATCATAACCTAAATATCTACCTTTAATGGTTAAATTATTTTTTTTTACCGAGATTGAATCGGTAAAATGACAAACCACATTACCCATAGTAAGCACATAGGCTGAATATGCTGTAAGCTTTCCACTTATAGACACATAAGTATTATAAACATCTGATTCTTGATCAATAAATTTATTAAAATCAGCTAGTTGTCCCTGAAAGACTACATCTTGATCTAATGTCTTAGGATGAGGTTTATAAGCATATTTATATAGCCCTATAGAAAGAGCCATTAGTAAAAACAGAGCACCTATGAGTTTATTTTTCATGAAGAACATAGTTTAAATCGACTAGTATTCGCTCTGCAATTTTTTTTCTAACAATAGAGGGGATTTCAACATTAAAATTTTCCGCTTTTAGGGCAAAACTACTGTTAACATGCAAGGAGTTATTCACTTTTTTTAAAGTAACTTGAGAATTGAAAGGTTGTTGCTCACCTTTGATAGTAAGTGAACCTACAAGATCATAAGTAGTCTTTTCACGAAGGTTATCAATATCAAAATTTTCTATGTTTCCCTCAAAATAAGCTTTAGGAAACTCGGCTGTATTCATATAATTCTCGTTAAAATGCTCTTGCATTAAAGCAATTTCAAATTGAAAAGAATTCACAAAAATTAGTGCTGCCACCTCTCCAGTAGCAACATCTAACAATACTGTAGTGTTTAAAGATGTAGCTTCAATTGGCTCAAAAGTGTCAACGGATGCCTTAAATGAGGTTTCACCTGTTTTGGTAAAGTATTTTTGGGCGTTAACAGTATGGAAGGCTAACAGAAGAGTTAAGAGTAAGAACTTTTTCATAAATCATTCACTTTCAAGGAATCCTAGGGCCACCCATTGATCCATTTGAGCTAAATATGTTGACGATAATAAACCTTCAGGAGGCATTGGGTTTTGAACATCATTCATGCGATCGATAAGATTATCAAACTCAGTGTAATGACGCACATCAGCATAATTATTTAGAGATACATTGGCACTAGGAGACGCCCCACTATGACAACTAACACAATAATCTTGCATAATTAACTGAATTTCAGGATTATAATAAACACTGTCTGTAATTGCAACAGGCTCATCAATCTCTATTACTGCTTCAGTGCATGAAGTTATAGTAATAAAAAGTAGAGAAATTATAATGTAATACTTCATGCCATTTATTATAGTTAAAGCTTGTTTTTATAGATACAACTAAATTAGCTATTAAATTGCAATTGATGTTGCAAATCAACGAATTTCTTTTGTGTGGTATACTTTTAAATGAAATAAAGTAAATAAAAGCAATTAGTGTAAATTTGGACTATGAATCAAAATGAAATAAAAGATTTTCTCAATGAAAAGCTAGATAAGTATCTAAAACCTAATTTTATTGAAGATGACCCCATAGGAGTTCCTCATATGTTCACCTCAAAAGAAGATATCGAAATCTCAGCATTTCTTACGGCTACAATTGCATGGGGACGAAGAGCTATGATTATTAAAAATGCACATAAAATGATGAATATTATGGATAATAGTCCTTATGATTTTATCTTAAATTCAAGTCCTAAAGATTTGAATGCTTGCAATAATTTTGTGCACAGAACATTTAATGGTGTAGACTTTAAAACATTTATACTTTGCATAAGGCATATTTATCTTAATAATGGTGGTTTAGAAAGAAGTTTTTATACTGATAAAGATGATATGGCGGAAGGAATTTCAAATTTCAAGCAGATATTTTTTAGCATTGACCACCTCAAACGTAGCGAAAAACATGTTTCAGATCCATTAAAAGGATCGGCTGCCAAAAGACTGATAATGTATTTAAGGTGGATGGTAAGGCCTAACACAGAAGGAGTAGATTTTGGAATATGGAAAAGTCTTAGTCCATCTCAGTTATCTTGCCCATTAGATGTACACATAGGGAATGTAGGACGGAAACTAGGGCTTATTAAACGCAAAGCAAACGATTGGAAAGCAGTAAAAGAATTAGATAAACATTTAAGGAAGTATTGCAAGGAAGACCCTGCAAAATACGACTTTGCTTTATTTGGTATAGGTTTATATGAGAACTTTTAGCGTTTGAACTTTCACATTTTTGAAAAAGAATTAACTTTGCCCTTTAATGAGATTACTGGAACCATACTTCCTTTACGCATTTTTGGCACTAGCCATCCCTATTCTCATTCACTTATTTTCTCTTCAAAGACACAAAACTGTATTCTTTAGTAATGTTGCCTTTTTAAAACAACTACAAGAAAAGAAAAAACATTTCTCCAAGATTCAAAACTTGGTCCTACTACTATTGCGACTTCTTCTAATATCATCTATTATCATTGCTTTTTGCCAACCATATATCAGTGATGCTGTTAAAAATGATAACAAAGAAAAAGTGATTGGCATATATCTTGACAATTCATTCAGTATGGAGGCAGACAACGATGGAGGTATATTAATTGATATCGCAAAGAATAAATCTCGAACAATTGTTGATGCTTATAAAAGCCAAAGTTCATTTGTATTTCTCAACAACAACCTGCCTGGAAAACTGCAAAGAATAATTGACAGGAATACTATTGGTTCGGCTATCGACGAAACAGATATCTCCTCTAAATCAAAATCAATCACTTCAATCATAGACCGCTGGAATTCTATTATAGATCAAAATAGAAACTATGACGCCGAATTGTTCATTATTAGTGATTTTCAAAAATCTACCTTTGAGGAAGATTTTTACCTTCATGATACCACATTTACAACACACCTTATCCCTATTAGTGCTTACCCTAAATCAAACATCAGTATAGACACCTGTTTTCTAGAATCTCCAAGTCACTTCGTTGGTGGAACTGAGTGGCTTTACTTCAAATTAACAAACGAGTCTGATAAATCTATCGAAAACTTAGCAGTTAAGTTAATTGTTAATGGACAGCAAATGGGTTTAAATAGTGTATCTATTCCTGCCAACAGCTCAATAGATTCTAAACTGAGTTTTAATAATTACAATAAAGGAACACAAAACTGCGTCCTTGAAATTAATGATGCTAGTATTAACTTTGACAACAAGATGTATTTGACATATGAGGTCGTTGAATCAAAATCTGTGTTAAATATCTATGAAAACGAAAATAGACCCTCTTTAAATCACTTATTCGACACAGACTACTTTGATTATGAAACCTATCAGGTAAATCTTGTACAAAACATTGACTTTAGCCGATTTGACTTAATCATTCTTCAAGGTTTACAAGGATATAATTCTGGACTAATACAAGACATAAATGACTATGTAAGTAATGGTGGACACCTTTGTCTTTTTCCTGCAGAAGAACAAAACAAAAGTGACATAGACAGACTTACCAGCAGTTTAGGTATAGACACGTATAGTACTTTAGTAAACATTAAAACTAAAGTCAATTTTATTAATGATAAACATCATTTATTTTTAAATGTTTTTGAAGATTTAAAAGGTAATATCAGTTATCCTTTGGTAAATTCTTATTTCAAACTTAGTAAAAGCTATAACCCTAACAAAGAAATTGTATTGGGATTAAGTAATCAAAATGCATTTGTTAACTCATACAAACTCAACAAAGGAAATGTATACCTTTTCACTTCTCCTTTATCAGATAAAACAACAAACTTTGAAGATCATGCACTTGTTGTACCCTTATTACAAAACATGGCGCTCCTTAGTTCTAAAACTTCTAAAGTATACTACACAATTGGAGAGACAAATCATATAGAATTAGATACAAAAACTAAAGGAGAACAAATAAAGCTCATTAACGAGACATTAGAATTAATTCCGGAGGTTAAATACATGAATGGTCGTACACATCTTAATATACCTGATGTTTTTGATATTGCGGGATTCTATGATATAAAATCTGACACTTACTCAAGTTCTATTGCATTTAATTACAATAGGTTGGAAAGTAAAATGACCAAATGGGATAATGATATTCTTAAAACTATAGGTGCCGAAAATGCACATATTTCATTTTGGCAAAGTATGGGAGTTTCATTTGAAGATGAACTAATAGAATACAATCAAGGTAAAGTGCTATGGCACTTCTTTATACTTGCTGCCTTAGTGTTAATACTTATAGAGAGTATTATGATAAAAAATTGGAAGAAAGGTGAACAACAAGAGATTAATAGCTAGATTATGAAGATTTTAATTAAAGAAGCGACAATTATAGATCCACATTCTAAACACCATAAATTAACAAAAGATATTCTCATAGAAAATGGTGTTATTATTAAAATCGGGAAGTCTATTGAGTCCGATAATGCACGTATTTTTGAGGCACAAAACCTGCATATTTCTCAAGGCTGGACAGATATAAATGCACGTTTTGGTGACCCAGGTATGGAGCACAAAGAAGATATTAGTACAGGACTTACTGCAGCAGCATGTGGTGGATTTACTCAGGTATGCATTATGCCTTCTACAGAGCCCTGCATTCAGTCTAAAGCGGCAATTAACTATCTGCTAAACAAGTCTTCACATCATTCTGTAAATCTTCACCCTATTGGGGCACTTACAGAAAACAGAAACGGTCAACAAATTAATGAATTATATGACATGTTCCAGGCTGGTGCTATCGGTTTTAGTGATGACAAAATCTCAATAGCGAATGCTAGTGTTATGAAGATAGCATTACTCTACGCTAAAAATTTTGATGGTCTTATTTTTAGTTTTTCTGCAGAAGAAAAGACAGCATTTAGAGGTCAAATGAATGAGGGTGCTACAAGTACAAGAATTGGCTTAAAGGGTATCCCTGCACTTGCAGAAGAATTACAAATAATGCGGGATATTCAATTGTGTGAATACACAGATTCTAAAATTCATTTTTCTACAGTTTCAACAGCAGGAAGTGTTGAGCTCATCAGACAAGCTAAGAAAAAAGGATTGAATGTTACAGCTGATGTTAGTTCGTTACACCTACTCTTAGACGACAGTTTACTTGAAAACTTTAATAGTAACTTAAAACTAAATCCTCCATTGCGAGGGCTAAATGACATCAAAGCCTTAAAACAAGGACTTAAAGACGGTACAATTGATGCAATATGCTCAAATCATCACCCTCAAAATATTGAAAATAAACAATGTGAATTCGATATAGCATCTTTTGGATCTATTAACCTAGAAACAAGCTTCAGCGCTGCGTATAAAGCATTGAAAAACTCAATGAGTTTGGATGAAATAATTACACTCATAACATCTAAACCTCGTGAAATACTTGGCATTAATAATCATGTAATTGAAGAAGGGAGTCAAGCAGACTTAACACTCTTCGACCCTTCTATAGAATGGAATTACAGCAGTGATCAGATTGTTTCAAAATCGAGTAATAGTGCACTTTTAAATACAAACCTAGCTGGGAGATCTCTAGGGATTATTAATAATGGGCAATTAGACATAAATAATGACTAAGACTAACCGTATGACTACCCCTGGTTGGCTACGACTTTTTTTTCGCTTCTTAGAACAGTTTAGCCCATACCTAACCTTCAGGTTAGCTACATTAGTCTTTTTCTCACCTTTTCGTTTTAAAACACCTACGAAAGAATTACAATTTCGACAAAAAGCAAAACTTAGCACTATATCATTTTCAAATAATCGGGTAGCTATTTACGAGTGGGGGCAGTCCAATACGGCAGTACTTCTTGTACATGGATGGTCTGGTAGAGCTACACAAGTTGCACACCTAGGGCAGCATTTGGTAAAAGCTGGCTATAAGGTTATTAGCTTCGATGCGCCAGCTCATGGGCAGTCCAACGGGAGGCATACACATTTTATGGAGTTCGCGACTCTCATACATGAAATGAAGTTGCGCTTTCCTGAGATTAATTATGTGGTTGGACATTCAATGGGGGCAACTGCAGTAGGTCATGCACTTTCAGAGGGGTTAAAAATTGAAAAGGCTGTTATTATTGGTGCACCAGCTTCCACTAACTGGGTTTTAAAAACCTATTGTGAAAAAATAAATGTGAGTCCTAAAATTGGACAAAGAATAAAACAGCACATTGAAAACAAATTTGATGTAACTTTTGATGAAATGGGCTTAGATAAAATTTCCGAAAAATTATCTACTGTTTGCCTTATTATACATTGCGAAGATGATTTAGAGACATCAGTAAAAGATGCCTATATTATTCATTCTAAATGGAAAAATAGTACTTTAGCCATTACAGCTAATTTAGGTCATCGTCGAATTCTTAAAGACGCTACTATAGCACATAAGATTATCAACTTCTTAAATTAAGAATTATGCTTAATGCGATAACAAATCTTTCACATAAAAAATCAAAACAATTTTTCTTGTTGGCTGGTCCTTGTGCTATAGAAGGAGAAACAATGGCTTTTGAAATTGCTGGACAGATTAAAGAAATTTGTGACAGATTACAGATTCCCTTCATATTTAAAGGATCATACAGAAAAGCTAATCGATCCCGTCTAGATTCCTTTTCTGGAATTGGAGATGAAAAAGCTCTAGAAATATTAAGGAAAGTAGGACAACATTTTAACGTTCCTACCGTAACCGATATCCATAGTTCACAGGAAGCAGAAATAGCAGCTAATTATGTAGACGTACTACAAATACCAGCTTTTTTATGTCGGCAAACAGATTTATTAGTCGCTGCAGCAAAGACTGGTAAAGCAGTGAATATTAAAAAAGGTCAATTTCTTTCAGCTGAGTCAATGAAATTTGCCGCTCAGAAAGTCATTGAGTCGGGTAATCCTAATGTGGCGATTACAGACCGGGGTACAATGTTTGGATATCAAGATCTCATAGTGGATATGCGATCAATCCCAATACTGCAAGGATTAAATTATCCTGTAATATTGGATGTTACCCATTCTTTACAAACGCCTAATCAAAGTTCTGGCGTTACCGGTGGGAAACCTCAGCTAATAGAAACTATTGCTAAATCAGGTATTGCGGCAGGTGCTGATGGGATATTTATAGAAACACACCCTAATCCATCGAAAGCTAAATCTGATGGTGCAAATATGCTGGCCTTAGATCGTTTGGAAGACTTACTAACAAAACTAGTGAAAGTTAGAAACGCCGTGATCTAAACTAGATTAATATGGCATATCATTGGCGTTATAATATAGATATTGTGTGCTATTCATTTTTACTTGGTAGCCTTGACCAGGAACCATATTACCTATTCCGTTAAAACCCCATTCTGGGAGATAAGCATTCCCGAAATAATCTTTTACTAAGAGCACCTGTGTACTTATCGGACTAAACACATCTAAGGTTGAAGCAGAATTCACCCTCAAATAACCTACTAAATTCCAGCCTTCTTGAAGCTCTATAGCTTGTTCTTCGGGTTCAGGATAAGTACCTTCAACTAAAAGCGTAGACATAGCATTAAGTTTTATTTGATAGGCTTGACCCAAGATCATATCTCCAATACCATTATAGTTCCACTCTGCCAAATATGCCATCCCATTATAATCTTTCATCACAACAAGATCAGACACAATTGGACTTAGAACGTCACTTACAGACATACTCTCTGATATCATATAGCTAGAAAAAATACTCCAACCCTCGGGTAGTTCAATACTTTGACTCACTAGCGGTATTTGAATTTGACCACTAACTATTTGAGATACCCCTCCATTTACATAAAAATTTTGATTGGCAATAGAAGGATTGTATTGCACACTACAGTTAAACATACTCTGCTCAGAATAATCCCATACTTGTATTTGAAATTCTTGCCCTTCAACATATCCATCTATTGATGATGTTAAGGGGTTGTCACCTTGAACTGCAATTGAGGTAGTTTGATCATACCATATAATGTAACCAGCACAGAATGTTTCATTAAGCTCATTTTGGTAAAAAACACCAATAATATCTTGTTGACTAAGCACCCCATCGATTGTTCCTATAAGAACATCATCAGTAAGTACAACGGTGTGACTTATTCCTGTAGTGGAAAAATTAAATATATCAGGAATATTTTGATAAATACAACTACCATTATCATAGTTAGAATTAGGGTCATAATTTAGAGCTGTATAATCGGTACAACCTGAATATACACAGGAACCATCATCTTGAGTAACTTCAGAGTCGTAGTTGTCGGCATTTGGATCTGAACAACCTAGTGTTGGGCCACAATCGACCACGGTAAACGATTCTACTTCACCACTACCAGAAGGACTGGTGTCTTGAGCTATAGTTTGATTTTCACAGGCATATACAATATAAGAACCACCATTCCAGCCATCGCCATAAGAATCGAATGTTTCAAATGTATAATTACCAGGTGTAAGACATATAGATGTATTATAAGTAGCGTCATCTTCATACAAGCCTCCACCAGCAATAGCATCACCTACGCTATTGTTTATTACCCATGATATTTCGGTTGCCCATGAGCCAGTCGATACTTGAACAATAAGCTCAGTTTGTGAGCATTCTTGTTCATTTAGAACACCTGTTGCTATAAGATTTTCATATTGCCAGAGATTAATTCGACCTCCCTGATTAGAGTGTAGTGCAGCATGAACACGATCTCTCTGCCCGTTGGTAAACATCGATGTACAGTCCGTGTAGTCCATGAAATTTTGAACATTATCAAGATTACCACATGTCGATTGATTTAAACTGCAACCATAAAGTGCGCCAATAGTATTCGGTGTATCACTAACGCCGTCATCAGTATCACAGTTGGAACTTAGTTCAGGGTCATTTGTAGAACCCCATGTATGGGCTAAATTTAAATAATGACCAATCTCGTGGGTAAGTGTGGTAGATGCAAAATTAGCGGTGCTAGATGTGCCTAGCGTACCGAATTGACTATGACGTGTAACAATACCTTCTGCCCCATTTGGAGCAGTACCAGGGTAATAAGCATAAGCACCTGCTCCGCTCTCTATATTATCAACAACCCATATGTTTAGATACATATCGGTATTCCACATTACTAAGCTTTTTACATTTTCTCCAGCATTATCGGTAAAATTAGATTGTGTGCGCGTGATACCATTTGTGTCATTTCCATTAGGATCTTTTGAAGCTAATACAAAAGTAAGATCTAGTGATGATTTGACAGAATTAAAGTTAGAAACAACAGAATTGAATTCATTATTTTGACCATTAAAATCTTCATTAATGGCATTTATAGCACTATAAACCTGATTGTCTGAAATATTAGAATACGAATCGTTGTAAATAATATGAACAACAACAGGAATTGTTTTTTGCTCAAAAAAGGATTTAGAATTAATTATATTTTGTATTTCCTGTTCATAAGCATCTCTTTTAATCAAGAGGCTAGGGTCTTCTTCATAACGCTGATTCATAACAGCACTAAAGCCACAAGTACTATTTTGTGCAAATATTAGGCTATTGAATGCAATACTAAAGAGTATAATTAAAATTCTTTTCATCTAAAACACAGTTCGTAAGTTGAAGTTTTTGACACAGATAATCAAATTCAAAATCTAACTTATTTTTTTATTCTTTTTTCAACAGACCCATCACTAAATAAATAGAGAACAGGAGTGCCTTTGGATATGTCATACTCTTCAACCTCTTGACCTAACATGTTTACAATGCGAACCAATGTTTTAACATCATTAGGATGTATTTGTGCTTCCATTTCAATTGCCCATTGAGGAACAGTTGGTGTAATTTCTATTCTATTTTGTGTATTTACAAATGTAAATGATTGTGGAGTTTCCATTCTAATTTGATAACCTTGACCTGGCTGCAAATCACCAATACCATTGAACCCAAATTGTGGCCAATATAGGTTTCCAATATTATTCTTTACTAGAACCATATCATCTTGTATAGGTTCAAATTGAGCAACAGCATCTGTTGGTTCAATAATATTATAGCCTACCATATTCCAGCCTTCTTCAAGACTTAATTCTATTTCTCCATACGAGGCTGGATTTGCAAACTGATAGGCGTCTTCAAGAATGCCATATGCATTGACAATGACATCGTATTGATTTACAAAATACATATAGTGTGCAATTACAGAATCAACAAATTGTTGATCGAATAAACAAGAGCCATTATCTTCGTTAGCAAATGGATTATAATTGTATGCAAGAGGGTTTGTACATGACTGAACTACAGCAATACAACTGCCATCATCTTCATTTGCAGTAGGGTCGTAATTCAGAGAGGCCAAGTCTGTACAGCCCAAAAACTGACAGTATCCTGAAACATTAGCTTGCGCATCATAATTGTCTGCCTCAGAATTGGTACAACCAGTATATAAACAAGAGCCGTCGTCTTCATTGGCTTGAATATCAAAATTATCAGCTGAAGAATCCATGCAACCTAAGTATTGGCAATAACCAGGAACGTTTGATTGTGGATCAAAATTATCTGCAGCCTCTTCCATGCATCCAGAATATAAACATGACCCATCGTCAATCGTTGCATCAATGTCGTAATTGTTAGCTGTTGAATTTATGCAACCGTACTTGTAACAAGAACCATTATCTGTTGTAGCTAGATCATCATAGTTGTCTGACCAGTCAGACATGCATCCAAGTCTATCACATGAACCATCGTCTGTTGTTGCTAAATTATCATAGTTATCTGCCCAATCATACATACAACCTAATCTAATACATGAGTCGTCATCTGTTGTTGCCAATTCATCGTAGTTATCTGCCCAAGAGGACATACAACCTAGTTTAACACATGAGTCGTCATCTATTGTTGCCAATTCATCGTAATTATCTGCCCAGTTGGATGTACAACCTAATCTATCACATGAACCGTCGTCTGTTGTTGCCAATTCATCGTAATTATCTGCCCAATCAGACATACAACCTAATCTAATACATGAGTCGTCATCTGTTGTTGCCAATTCATCGTAGTTATCTGCCCAAGAGGACATACAACCTAGTCTAACACATGAGTCGTCATCTGTTGTTGCCAATTCATCGTAATTATCTGCCCAGTCAGACATACAACCTAGTCTAACACATGAACCATCGTCTGTTGTTGCTAAATTATCATAGTTGTCTGCCCAATCAATAGTACAGCCTAGCCTAACACATGAACCATCGTCTGTGTTTACATCTTCTTGATAGTTATCAGCCCATTCTGACATACATCCTGTAACAACATCTATACAAGAATTATCATCGGTATTAGCAAATTCATCATAATTGAATGCTAAACTGTTTGTACAGCCTTCAGTAATAGGAATACAAGAATTGTCATCAGTGTTAGCATTTTCATCAAAATTAAATGCTGTAACATCAAGACATCCCTCAATGATAGGTTCACAGGAGCCATCGTCTTCTGTCGCCAAAGAATTATAATTAAAAGCAGTTTGGTCTGTACAGCCAGAAATAATTGCTTGAGGCGCACAATTAAGGGTAACATTTGCAGTACTTCCCGCACTTATTCCATTAGCTATAAAAATATTACTACCAGCTACAAATATTAATTCGACATCATAAAGATGATTGTCATTAATAAGTTGAAACTCAACTAATTCATTAGGGCTAGCACCATCTAAATCAGGCGTTTGCGTATCATCACCCCAAACGGAAAGTGATGTTTGGCTCAATCCAAAAAGATCAACTGATCCGACTACAATTTCAGAATTTGACGCAATGGCAACCATATATGCTCCTTCAACAAGTTCTGGAAGAGCATCTATCACACCAGGGGTAAACATTATTGTCATGTTAGACCCTGTGTTACCCACAAATGGTTCGGGTAAAACACATTGGGCATTTGCGGATTGATTTAAAATAATTAAAGAGATCAAAAAGAAAAACACACGTTTCATAATCTACACATTTATTCGAAAAATTCGTGATCATATTACAGTAATGTACACAATCGCGTTTTTTTCAGGAAGGTTAACAATATAATTACCAAATTTAAGCTATTCTAGGTCCGATTCAAAATTCAAATTTCTCCTTTAAAAATAGAAGCATTTCTATCAACTTTACATGGGCTAAATAGTATATTTGTGACATGGGAAGACATCGTAATAGTAGACTGTATAAGAGAGGTCAGAAACTAGAACTACACATTATTGACATGGCCTTTGGTGGTAAAGGCATTGCCAAAATTCAAACAGACAATGGAGACTTTGTTTGTTTTGTCGAAAATACACTTCCTGGGCAAACCGTTATTGCTGCGGTAAAAAAATGTAAGAAACATCATGCAGAGTGCCGATTGGTTGAAGTGATAAAAAAATCTAACGATGAAATCGACATTCCTTACCAACGAATTCCAGGTGCTCCATATGCACAGCTACCAATAACACTTCAAGAAGAAAAAAAACGAGATAGTTGCTTTGAGTTATTTAAACGCATTGGTAAAATTCAAGATATCGAAGATATTTACGACGGTTATATAAGCTCACCAGATACTTGGCACTATAGGAATAAGATGGAATACTCTTTTTCTGCAATTCGTTATGATTTTGATAAAAAGCAGGATGTGGATGACTTTGCTCTAGGCTTTAAACACAGAGGAACATGGTGGATGGTAGAAAACTTAGATAAAGATTCGGGACTATTCGATGCAGATCTAGAAAATGCATTCCCTAAACTAAGAACTTTTTTCAAAAATACTGGTCTCCCACCCTGGCACCCGCCTAAAAAAGAAGGCTTTTTTAGGTTTTTGGTTGTTCGAAAATCTTATGCATCTAATCAGTTACTTCTAAATCTTGTTACCACATCACGCGATCTAGAAAAGTTTCACTTTGATGAATTTATACAATTACTAAATACAATTTTAGGCAACAGACTTGCAGGACTTATACATACCATAAATGATGACATTGGCGACCGCATTCAGCCTAATAATGGTCAATCTAGGTTGATAGTAGGTGACAATAAAGTTGTTGAGGAGGTCTTAGGATTAAATTTTGAGATAAGTATGCAAAGTTTTTTCCAAACCAATCCTAAATGTGCCGAACAACTATATCAAAAGGTGATCGATTATGTGCAAGATACCGATGAAGAACACACTATTATTATGGATTTATTTTGTGGTACAGGTACTATAGGGCAAATTCTTGCTAAACAAATTGGCCACGCTAAGGTAATAGGTGTAGATATTGTACCAGAAGCAATTGATGACGCTAAAAAAAATGCCAAAAAAAATAAAATACCAAAATTAGATTTTTACGCTTCTGACGTAGGACGGTTTTTAACTGAATATCCACATTTTAAAGATAAAATCTCCACCATAGTAATTGACCCGCCAAGAGCAGGTATAGCTCCAAAAACATTAAAAAAAGTAATGGCATTAAACGCTTCAAGAATTGTGTACGTATCATGTAATCCTGCTACGCAAGCTAGAGACACTTCTTATATGTTAAATGAAGGATATAGCATAAAGAAAATTAGCTTTGCAGATCAATTTCCTCACACATCACATGTAGAGTCTATAGCATTGTTTGAGAAATAATTGGGTTATACCCAAACCAGCTCATTAGCTTTTACTGCTTAAAATTTTGTTGTAATTATCAATCGCTACGAAATAATCAGGATCTTCCAAGACATTCACATCACAAATTTTTTCTGCTTTTTTAATCAGCTTAACACAGTCATTACTTAAATGACGTAAATGAATTGTTTTTCCGTTATTATGATAACGCTCGGCCAATTTATTAATCGCTTCAATAGCAGACTGATCCATTATTTTTGAATCTTTAAAATCTATAATTACTTCTTTAGGATCTTTAGACACATTAAATTTGGTATTAAATAACTCTACGGAACCAAAAAATAAAGGTCCATAAATTTCATAATGCTTTACCCCATGAATATCAATATGTTTTCTAGCTCGAATACGTAAAGCATTTTCCCATGCAAATACAAGAGATGACACAATAACACCAGCAATAACTGCGATTGCTAAATCAAAAATGACTGTTAGGCCTGTAACTAAAATGATAACAGTAATGTCTGTTAATGGTACTTTATTCCATATTTTAAAAGTATTCCAAGCAAATGTTCCAATTACAACCATAAACATAACACCTACCAAAGCTGCAATTGGCACCATCTCAATGTATGTAGATGCAAATAAAATAAAAAACAACAATGCCATTGCGGCAACAATACCAGACAACCTTCCTCTACCTCCAGATTTTATATTAATAATACTTTGACCAATCATAGCACATCCACCCATTCCTCCAAAGAAACCATTAACAATATTTGCTGCACCCTGAGCGACGCACTCTTTATTACCGTTTCCGTGTGTTTCGGTTAACTCGTCTACTAAGTTTAGTGTCATTAACGATTCAATCAACCCAATTGCAGCAAGAATTAATGCATAGGGGAAAATAAATTTTAATGTACCCATCGAAAAATCAATTAAAGGCACATTAAAGGATGGAAGGCCAGCCTTTATTCCTTCACCGCCTCCAGCAATAATAAATGTTTTCACAGTTTCGGTATCAATATCACCTAAAATAACAATTAAGGATACTGTTAGAATGGCCATTAAAGCTGCAGGTAATTTCTTTGTTAACTTTGGTAATAAAACCATAATTGCCATAGTTAAAGCAACCAAGCCTAACATAATATACATTGGCTCACCTTGAAGCCACTGCCCATTACTTTTAAACATACCGAGTTGTGATGTAAAAATAACAATGGCCAAACCATTTACAAACCCCATCATAACAGAGTGAGGAATCATTCTAACAAACTTACCCATTTTAAAAAAACCTGCTGCAGCTTGAAGAACACCAGCAAATATTATTGTAGCAAACAAATATTGAAGCCCTAACATGTCTTCTTCAGCACCTAAAGCATTTCCTTCTTTCACTATACTTACCATCACAACCGCCAAAGCACCTGTTGCGCCAGAAATCATTCCAGGTCTCCCTCCAAAGATAGCCGTAATGAGACCCATCATAAAGGCTCCATATAAGCCTACTATTGGGGATATCCCTGCTACAAAAGCAAAAGCTACCGCCTCAGGAACTAGTGCCAACGCTACGGTTAAACCCGATAAAATATCATCTCTATAAGAGCCTTGTTTTTTATCAATAAATTCGAAAGATGGCTTCATGTTCTGTTGTCTATGAGAGGGTTAATTGGCGGCGAATATAGGAACATTCTCATAGAGTTAAAAGGTTTTTATTTATTGATATTAATTCTCGAACTAAATGAATCCTATTTCTTATTTTTGAGACAGTAATAGTTTAAAACTAATAAGCCAAATAAATAAGCGTTATGGATAGAACACAAATATTAGGTGAACATCAAATAGAGCAAAAACTAAATAGAATGGCTTGGCAGATATATGAAGCTAACTATAAGGAAAACACAATCATCATTGCTGGCATAAGTGGTAAAGGCTTTATAATCGCAAAAAAACTTACTGATATAATAAAGCAAATATCCACACTAAACATTTGTTTGACGGAAGTAAAAATTGATAAAAAAGAACCGTTTAAAACTCCTGTTGAGCTAAGTATTAGAGAAAAGGATTACTCCAACAAAGTGGTTATTCTTGTTGACGATGTAGTGAATTCAGGAAAGACTATGATTTATGGCGTAAAGCATTTTCTTAATGCCCCAGTAAAGAAAATAAACACATCTGCGTTAATTGAAAGAATGCATCACAGGTTTCCCATAAAAACAGATTATGTCGGCCTTGTTCTTTCAACATCAATCAAAGACCATGTAGATGTAGAACTCGAAGAAAATATTGGCGCCTACATCATTTAAAAAATGAAAGAAATGCCTTAATCAATTTTGTTAAATTAACGTCTTCTATCTCTTCTCGACCCAGAACTTCTGTCTCTAGAGCCTCTATCTCTATGGTCACCACGAGAGCCTCCTCTGCGACTACCCTTAAAATCTCTCCGTGAAGAACCACTTCTTCGACGATCTCTTCCTCCACCACTTCTGCGATCAGGAGATTTCTTTGTAATTTCGAGATTTACTTGTCTATCTCCAATAGTGAAGCCTTCGAACGATTTAAAAACACCTTCTACTTTATTTTTAGAGACATTAAAAAATGAAAATGCACCTTTAACATCTACCCCACCAAAGTCATCATTAGTTAGTGCTGTTTTTTCGCGAAGCAAGTCTTTTAATGTTGCCCAATCAAATCCATCTTTCTCTCCAATATTTATAAATATTCGTTCAGAACTACTGCCTTTATCACGCTTCTTTCCAGAAACATTTAAATCTGGAGCATCTTTATAGAAATTCAATATTTTAGATGAACTGACAGCAATAAACTTTTCTAAAACTTGCGTGACATTATACTGTTCAGACATCTCATATATAGCTTCTGTAAAAGGCTTTAAAGCATTAGGATGTATTTCAGCATTAATTAGGTCGTTGATAGACTTAAACACCATGGCTTTCATTACTTCTTCTCCAGAGGGAACTGTTTTACGCTCTATACGCCTGTTGATGATTTTTTCTATCTGAACCAGTTTAAACTTATCTCTACCACCAACTAATGCTATAGAAGTTCCCTCTCGTCCTGCTCTTCCTGTCCTTCCTGACCTATGAGTATATACTTCTACATCATCCGGCAACTGATAATGTATTACATGACTAATTTCATCTACATCAATACCTCTTGCAGCAACATCAGTAGCCACTAAAATTCGTATACTACGTTTTTTAAATTGCTTCATCACATTATCTCTCAGAGTTTGAGACATATCACCATGAAGCCCACCTGTGTTGTAACCATCTGCTTGGAGTCGTTCTGCTATATTTTGTGTTTCAGCACGAGTTCTACAAAATACGATGGCATAAATATCTGGATATGAATCTACTAGTCTTCGAAGCACCTTGTAACGATCTCTGTTGTCAATTAAATAATAATCGTGTTCTACCGAAGATGCTGCTTCATTTTTAGTACCACAAGTAACTTCAACAGGGTTGTTCATATAATTAGAAGCTATCTTTGCAACAGACTTAGGCATAGTGGCTGAATACAACCAAGTATTTCTGTCGTCAGAAGCAGTTTCTAAGATTTCATCTATTGCCTCTTGAAAGCCCATATTCAACATTTCATCTGCCTCGTCAAGCACCAAATAATCTATATGGCTAAGATTAACAAGCCTACGATTAATCATATCTTGCAACCTACCTGGTGTAGCTACAATGATCTGCGAACCTCTTTTTAATTTTTTAGCTTGATCGGTGATGCTTGCACCACCATATACTGCTACTACGTTGGTTTTTTTAAACTTAGCGAAACTCGTTAAGTCATTTGCAATTTGAATACACAACTCGCGAGTTGGAGCAAGCACTAGTGCTTGCGTATTTCTGTTGTCGTTATCAATTTTTTGGATAAGAGGCAAACCAAAAGATGCGGTTTTACCTGTACCTGTTTGTGCTAAAGCAACCAAATCGGTTTCTTCATTCAACACTATTGGTATACATTTTTCTTGTACTGGAGATGGCTTTTCAAAGCCTAATTGGTCAACTGCTTGAACTAATACGTCTTCTAGTCCAAGGTCAAGGAAATTCTGATTCATAATGTCAGATTAAGTGTTTATAAAAAACCAACACTCCACCTTATCGACATAGTTCTAGTAGAACCTTACCTTGAGCATTAGCTGCGGCAAAAGTACAATAAATAATTTTGGAATTAAGATATCATGTATTTAGAATAAATAAAAAGCCTCAAGCTAGTGAGACTTTTTATTTATTTTAAAGCGTTTATTTGTTCTTGCAATGATTTAATCTTTGATTCTGCGTCCGCTTGTTTTTTTCGTTCTGTAGCAATGACTTGTTCAGGTGCATTATTTACAAATCGTTCGTTACTTAACTTTTTCATTACAGAATTTAAAAACCCATTGGTATACTCTAATTCTTGACTAAGGGTTGCCAGCTCTTCTTCGACGTTTACCGCCCCAGCAAGAGGAATGTAGTACTCATTCGATTTAACTCTAAATGAAAGTGCGCCTTCTACCTTTTCATCTACGTAAGTTAACTTACTCAAATTTCCTAGCTTCCCTATCAATGCATCAAATGATTTATCAGTATTCTCATTGAGTTTAACAAAAAGTTCAACCTGATCTTTGTTGGCTATATTTTTGTTATTTCTTATGGTTCTAATTCCAGAAATTACATCAGCTGCGATCTTCTGGTTCTCTAAAATATGGGCATCAAATGATTTTACTTTTGGCCAAGAAGCTACAATCAACCTGTCTTCTTTTGTCTCACGTTCAGAAATTAGCGACCATATTTCCTCAGAAATAAATGGCATAAATGGATGCAATAACTTCAATAAATCTTCAAAAAACCCAAGAGTAACATTAAGAGTTGCTTGATCGATTGGCTTTTGATACTCTGGTTTTATCATTTCTAGGTAGGAAGAACAGAAATCGTCCCAAACCAATTTATAAACACTCATTAGCACTTCAGATATTCGAAACTTGCTATAGTTATCATCTATTGAGCTAATAGTATCGCTTAATTTAGCTTTAAACCAATTAATGGCCACGATATTAGATTGAGGTTGTGGTGCATCTGCGACCTCCCAACCTTTTACCAAACGAAAAGCATTCCATATTTTATTAGAGAAGTTTCTTCCTTGTTCGCATAAACTTTCATCAAAAGGTAAATCGTTTCCTGCAGGAGAGCAGAACAACATACCTACGCGCACACCATCAGCCCCATACTTTTCCATTAGCCCAATAGGGTCTGGTGAGTTTCCTAGAGATTTAGACATCTTGCGACCTTGTTTGTCTCTAACAATTCCCGTTAAATAAACATTCTCAAATGGTCTCGCACCTCTGTACTCATATCCGGTAAGAATCATTCGGGCTACCCAGAAAAATAAAATTTCTGGAGCAGTTACTAAATCATTCGTGGGGTAGTAATAATTAATTTCCTCATTATCGGGCTCCATTATTCCATTAAAAACAGAAATTGGCCATAATGAAGAGGAAAACCAAGTATCTAACACATCTGGGTCTTGCCTTAGATCTTGAGCAGTGAGGCTAGAGTTTCCAGTAGTTTTTTGGGCTAATAAGACAGCTTGATCCATACTTTTGGCAACTACAAAATCATTTAAACCATCACCATAAAAGTATGCAGGTATTTGATGCCCCCACCACAATTGTCTAGAAATACACCAGTCGTGTACGTTCTCCATCCAATGACGATAGGTATTTTTAAATTTTGCTGGAACTAACTGAACTTCATCATCCATAACAGCTTTGAGTGCAGGATGAGAAATCTTCTCCATTTTAACAAACCATTGTACGGAAATTTTAGGCTCAATTACTGCGTCTGTCCTTTCTGAACAACCCACTTTAGTTTGATAGTCTTCAATTTTGACCAAGTAACCTAGATCATCTAATTCTTCAGCAATTTCTTTCCGAACCACAAAACGATCTTTCCCTTCATAATGAAGACCATGTGCATTTAAGGTCGCATCATCGTTGAGTAAGTCAATGATAGCCAATCCATGCTTCTCCCCTATAATCTTATCATTTTGATCATGAGCAGGCGTTATCTTCAAACATCCAGTACCAAACTCAACATCCACGTATTCATCCTCAATAATAGGGATGATTCTTCCCGAGATAGGTACAATTACCTTCTTTCCTTTAATGTGAGTAAATCTATCATCGTTAGGATTTATACAAACAGCTGTATCTCCTAGTATAGTTTCTGGTCTAGTAGTGGCAATAGTGACGAATTCATCAGAATTTTCTACTTGGTACTTAACATAATATAGCTTAGAGTTGACTTCTTTATGAATCACTTCTTCGTCAGAAACAGTAGTTTTTGCTTGTGGGTCCCAATTTACCATTCTAAAACCTCTGTAAATAAGACCTTTATGATACAAGTCTATAAACACCTCTAATACAGAAGCTGAAAGCTTGTGGTCCATAGTAAACGAGGTACGATCCCAATCGCATGAAGCTCCTAGCTTTTTTAACTGATCTAAAATAATGCCGCCGTGCTTCTCTTTCCATTCCCAAGCATGACTTAGAAACTCTTCCCTGGTTAGGTCTTCTTTAGAAATCCCTTCTTGCTTTAACTTTTGAACTACTTTAGCTTCAGTTGCAATAGACGCATGATCGGTTCCTGGCACCCAACATGCATTTTTCCCAAGCATCCTTGCTCTTCTAATTAATACATCCTGAATGGTGTTATTAAGCATATGTCCCATATGCAAAACACCGGTAACATTTGGCGGTGGTATTACAATAGTATATGCTTCTCTCAAATCTGGAGTTGATTTGAAATAATCATTCTCCATCCAAAACTGGTACCATTTATCTTCTACCTGTAATGGGTTGTATTTCTTAGGAATTTCCATGGATTCGTAGTGTTTCAAAATTTTGAATAGCAAATTTAATCATTTCGTAATGGTAATGGTAAAAGTTGACAATAGATTTATACATGAAGAATATGTTTTACTGGCATTAATACGTTTAAAAAAATGGGGTTGTTTTAACACAATACTCTCTTAAATATTTTATGTGATAACAAAAACAAATTCATAACTTCGCAGTCGGTTTATTATAAAAAGAAAATTTATTGGTATGAGCTTTGATTTAATTGTTGTTGGAAGTGGTCCCGGTGGTTATGTAACTGCCATTCGCGCTTCTCAATTGGGCTTAAAAACAGCCATTGTAGAAAAGGAAAGTTTGGGAGGTGTATGTCTTAATTGGGGTTGTATCCCAACCAAAGCTTTATTAAAAAGTGCACAAGTATTTGAATACATCAATCATGCTGAAGATTACGGCATTAAAGTATCGGATGCTAATGCCGACTTTACTTCCATTATAAAACGAAGTCGTAATGTTGCTGGAGGCATGAGTAAAGGGATCGAATTCTTAATGAAAAAGAACAAGATTGAAGTGCTCAATGGTATTGGAAAAGTTGCTTCTGGTAAAAAAGTAATCGTAACTGACACAAAAGGAAAGTCAACTGAATACAGTGCTCAACACATCATTATTGCTACGGGAGCTCGCTCAAGACAACTGCCTAATTTACCTCAAGATGGAGATAAAATTATTGGGTACCGCGATGCCATGACGCTTAAAAAAGCCCCTAAAAAAATGATCGTTGTAGGATCGGGAGCTATTGGGGTAGAATTTGCTTATTTCTATAACGCTATGGGTACTGAGGTTACTGTGGTAGAATACATGCCTAATATAGTACCTGTAGAAGACGTGGACATCTCCAAACAATTAGAACGTTCTTTTAAAAAGGCTGGTATTAAGGTGATGACAAGTGCTTCGGTTGAAAAGGTGGATACCTCTGGCAAAACATGTAAAGCTACGGTTAAAACCAAAAAGGGAGAAGAAATTCTGGAAGCTGATATTGTTCTTTCTGCAGCAGGTATCGAAGCTAATATCGAAAATATTGGCCTAGAAGATGTTGGTATAGCCACAGATAAAGGTAGAATTTTAGTAAACGATTATTACCAAACAAATATTCCTGGATATTACGCTATTGGCGATGTAATACCTGGCCCAGCATTAGCGCATGTAGCTTCTGCAGAAGGCATTACTTGTGTAGAGAAAATATCTGGAATGAATGTAGAGCCGATGGATATGAATAATATTCCTGGATGTACATATTGTTCACCAGAAATCTCTTCTGTGGGCTATACTGAAAAAGCAGCAATCGAAGCTGGATATGACATTAAAGTTGGCAAATTCCCTTTTTCGGCATCTGGAAAAGCAAGTGCCGCTGGGCATAAAGACGGGTTTGTTAAAGTAATTTTTGATGCCAAATATGGAGAATGGTTAGGTTGTCATATGATAGGCGCTAACGTTACAGAAATGATAGCTGAAGCGGTAGTTGCGAGAAAACTTGAAACCACTGGACATGAAATACTAAAGGCTGTTCATCCTCATCCAACAATGAGCGAAGCAGTTATGGAAGCTGTTGCCGATGCATATGATGAAGTGATTCATATGTAGTAAATACTAACTTACAAAAAGCCTTTTCGTTACGAGAAGGCTTTTTTTTGTTTGTACATTTTTCTTTTTTATATTCAGTCTAAATAAGCTTATTTGCAGTATATTTGCTCCATGCAAAATGAAAAGACAATTGCCGATTTGATGCTACACGAAACTGCTATAATTTCTGAACATCAAAATGAATCACTTCCATTGAAATTAATACAAATGGGGTGTACCTCAAATACCGAAATCCTGGTTAGTTTAATTGCCCCTGCTTTAGACCCTATATGCATTGAATTTATAGGAAACTCTATTGCTTTAAGACGACATGAGGCAAAAAAAATACGCGTACACAAAGGATGAAAAAAATTGCACTGATAGGTAATCCTAACACAGGAAAAACAAGCCTCTTTAATATACTTACTGGACTGAGGCAAACAACCGGTAACTATCCTGGAGTTACTGTTGATAAAAAAAGTGGAATAGCTACACATAAAGGCGAACGATTCGAAATTATTGACCTACCAGGCACATATAGCCTTGAACCACACTCTAAAGATGAGGAAATTGTCTTAAATGAACTTTTAACCTTAAAAGAGGAGCTTCACGCGATTATTTACATTGCCGACGCCAGAAACTTAAGGCGAAATCTGTTTTTATTTAGCCAAATAAAAGATTTAGGATACTCCACTTTACTTGTCATTAACAGAGCAGATAAATTAGATAAGTTAGGCCTCAGCATAAACACTTCATTACTTGAGGGAATCTATAATTGTCCGGTGCGCTTAATTAGTGTTATAAGTAATTCGGGTATTACAGAATTAAAAGACGAAATGATTGCCTTAAAAAAGGCTGTACAATTTTCATCTACTTTTAAGTTCAACCAAAGATTCTTTGATGATATAGGTGAACTTAAATCTATACCGAACCATTATTGGGCTTGGATACTTATCCACCAGTCCTCTCTTAGAAATTTATTTGATCCTCAAGATATAAAACAAATTGAATCATTAGAGAAGCTACATTCATTAGATTCTGATGCACTTTTAAAAGAAGAAGCGGAAGAACGCTACACAAAAATAGACCAACACATAAAAAAAGTCGTTTCAAGACAAAAACCTGACGCTAGCATTTCCAACAAAATCGATCGTATAATAACACACAAATACCTAGGCTACTTCATTTTTCTTTCGGTATTGTTTTTCATGTTCCAATCTATTTACTCGTGGTCCTCTATTCCAATGGATTTTATTGACAGTAGTTTTGGTTCACTTTCTTCGTGGGCTGCAGAAAGTTTGCCGCCTAATAGGATTTCACAGCTTGTCTCCCAAGCAATCATTCCTGGTGTTGGCGGAGTCGTTATTTTTATCCCACAAATTGCAATTTTATTTGGTTTTATATCCATATTAGAACAATCAGGCTATATGTCGAGGGTTGTATTTATTATGGATAAGTTTATGCGAAAATTTGGACTCAATGGTAAAAGTATTGTACCATTAATCTCGGGAATTGCATGTGCCATTCCTGCAATAATGGCGGCCAGAAATATTGACAATCCTAAGGAGCGTTTAATTACTATTTTAGTAACACCATTCATGACTTGTGCTGCTCGTTTGCCAGTGTATACGATCCTTATTGCTCTGATGGTTCCTAGTAGTACTTTTTATGGATTTAATCTACAAGGTGTGGTGCTTATGTTTATGTATTTATTGGGCTTTTTAACTTCTATTACCGCATCTATCATATTGCACAAATACATCAAAGATGATACTAGTGGTCATTTTATTATCGAAATGCCTACTTATCAATGGCCACAGTTGAGCAATATCATCTACACATTAGTTTCTAAAACTAAAACATTTGTCTTTGAAGCAGGTAAAATGATTTTGGCTGTATCTGTAATTATATGGGTTCTTGCGAGTTACGGGCCAAGAGAAAATTTCAATAATGCTGAAAGCATTATTAAACAAAGTCAAATGTCACTTAACGATACTGAATTAGAAGATGCTATTGCTGCTTACAAACTAGAACAATCTTACCTTGGATATTTAGGAAGAGGAATAGAACCTGTCATTCGACCTTTAGGTTATGACTGGAAGATTGGTGTTGGAATTCTGACTTCTTTTCTTGCAAGAGAAGTTTTCGTTGGAACTATGGCTAGTTTATATAGTGTAGGATCCAAAGTCGATGAAGAAAACACGGTGCTTAAAAAACTCAAGGAAGCTAAAAACCCCAAAACGGGTCAACCAACATATACCTTTGCAGTAAGTCTCTCTTTACTTATGTTTTATGCATTTGCCATGCAATGTGTAAGTACTATTGCCATTGTTAAAAGAGAAACAAACTCGTGGAAATGGCCAATTTTACAAACTGTTGTAATGACAGGATTGGCATATATCGTAGCGCTTATAACTTACCAACTTTTCAACTAATGGACATCATAATCATAGGAATTTTATTTGTTGCAGCTTTGGCATTTATCATTAAAACTAAGAAAAGTAGCTGTAACCAAAATGGATGTGGCGTTGGAAGCTGTAGTAAATGTCCTAAGCATTTATCATAGTATATATTCTGTAAAAGAACTGATAAAGGTAATATTACCTTATAAGATTTATGTATCCAGTTTCAACGTAGGATGTTTGATCAAAATACTTTTTTATTATGGCTTTGTAGGAATAAGTTCCTACCATAGATTCTGTGTTTTCAAAAGTTCCATCCCATGAGTCGTCCATAGAATTCGTGTAGAATAATTCTTTTCCCCATCGATCATATATGAATAATTCTACTGCCTCAACGCCTACTATAGACACCGAAAAGTCATCATTAACATTGTCGCCATTTGGTGTGAAGCTATTTGGAGCATAGAAATAATACAATGGAGCAACTTGCACAAGGTCGCTTATTTCTTTATAACAGTTATTAATATTGGTGGTAACGCCTAAAGTAACCGTATATTCTCCCCACTGGTCGTAGGTGTGTGATAATGGATCAATAGCAGAACTCGTTTGTCCATCACCAAAATCCCATGCATAAGTTAATCCATTCATATAGGGTGTGTAATTATTAATGACAACACCAAAATTATCATCAGACATTTGAAATTGCTCAAATAAAGGATCCGGAGCCTCGTCTAAATAAATTTCGCCATTTGTATTAAATGATAGGCCACATTGATCTGTAACAGTAACAGTATATTCGCCTGCAAAATCAGATATACAAGGTCCTGTTTGATTATTAGACCATGTGAAGGTTAAAGGATCGTTTCCACCTTGTGCATTAGCACATAATTCTGTTAAGGTGTTCTCGCAGATATAAATGACATCAGACACTGCTTCTATAGGCTCATAAACTTCTACATCAACATAAATACAATCAACGAGTTCTTGACCACAAACATCTGTAACGGTTACGCAATATTGGGTAGGTTGTTCTGGGTTAACGATATGTGTAGGGCCATCACCTAGTATTTCCCAGTCATAACTATACTGTGGAACTAGAAAAGGCGGTTGCATTAAACTACCAACTCCACCAATAGCTGTAGCTTGTAGATTAGCTTGATCGCCAGGGCAATCTAATAAAACATCATTAGATAGTGAAAGTTCAAGCTCAGGTTGATCAAAAATTTGAAATATAACCGTATCAGGATCAGTAGCATAACATCCATAATCTACAGGTAAAATGGTTAATTCAATAGTTTCCATAATTTCATTAAAATTATCAACACCAGTAAATACTTGTAAGGATGTACTAGATTCGTTGGCATTCATAACGATCTGGTTGTTAACTGCATTTAGTAATGTGTAGTCAATGTTTTCTGTTGCTGTTCCATCTAATAGAAATTGAAATTCGATAGGTCCTACAATAGCCTCAGGACGTTCGAAAGTGATTACAGCTGAACCGCAACCTTCATATAAATTTTCAATATACTCAGAATCATCATTGAAAATATTAATAGTATTAGAGGAAACAGTATATTCAATAGGTGGTGTAGAATTGAATGAGTTTTCATTCAAAAATACGGCAGAGTTTACTCCACCATCAGCAACATCGGCAATAGCTAATTTAATGTGAAAAGTATCACATGCTGTTAATACTGCTTGGGCAACTAGTGGAGTTGTAAAGCCTGGGTATGAGACTGTTTCAGATGTTGAGTTGTCTGTATAAAAAACAGAATAATCTTGCCAATTTGGATCAATATCAGAACAGTTTGTCGCTGGATAAGCACCAGAAGGTGTTCCGGAGTTAACCGTGTTAATAATTACCGGTGTATTTGTAAACTGACCTGGGTTATTAGGGTCTGGAACTAAAGCAATATTTTCGGCTTGATCACTAAATGGTCCACTTATTCCAGGTCCAGAAACAAAGAATCCAAAAATATCATTATACTGTGAACAAGTATAACTAGGATACTCATTTGAAGCAAAGACATATTCAAAAGTTACAGTATCTGAAGTGGGGATAAAGTCAAATTCTAAAACAATTAAATTATTAAGTGAATTATTAAGCGCATCGACCAATTCTAGCTGCAACTCTAAATCAGGGTCACTACCTGCCCCACCAAAATTACCGAAGCCACCTGGTGTAATTGATTCTACACCGTCAGTAGCCATCACCAAACCAGATTCAAACCCTATATTTGAAGTACCGTCAAAATATCCAGCCGAGCAATCAAACCCAGAATAAGTTACATTAAAAAACTCAACACCTTCACCAACCAAAATTTCGACCAAACTTTCGGGAGTATTATAAGGAGCATTACAATCTCCTACAATCTGACCATTTACACAGAATACACTACTTAATAAAAGTCCAACAATTAGTATAAATTTCATTGCGTTTTTACATGTTTTTGTTATCAAGCTGAAATTAAGCAAAAATTGTTCCCAATAACAAGAATAATATCGCTTAAATCATACATTATAAAAAACCCTCATATCTAAAGAATAGATACAAGGGTTTTAAAAAGGGCGGCGACATACTCTCCCGATATTACTCAGT
>CBFIGX010000001.1:374505-433774 GCA_965662265.1 Flavobacteriales bacterium | reverse complement strand
CACTGATTAGCTACATGGGGGTGGGCTTGATTATCGAAACATTGACTGCTACTTATTGTCAGATAAACTGTTATAGCGATGATTATTTTTTAAATCAATTGGTTTATGGATAGTGTTGCGAATCTAAAAATAGCTACCACAGTATTGCAAAAGATAAGCCCCGAGTATGCAAATTATTATAGAGTAGTCCCCATAGAGCTAATAAACAACGAGTTGCTATTATATGCTGATGAAGTAGGAAAAGACAAAAAAGAAGAATTAGAGGTAGTTTTGGGTTACCATATAAATTTAAGACCCATCCAGTCAGAGAGCCTAGACTATCTAATCTCCAAGTTTTACCGACAAAATGACCGCAATAGACAAATAAAAATATCGGACAATAGTAGTGATCAAGACTTTTTTGTGTCCTGAAAATTGCTCGCGCTGCATAGACAACTCATCCATTTCAATATCGTCGTACTCTAGGGTAATATGCTGCCCGTTTAGCAATACTATTTTTGACATGTACCAGGCAGATCCATAACGAAAGCCTTTAACATATTGCTCGTCGCCACTATTTCCTGCTGTAAAGCCATAAAAAAATGGTAGGTGATAATCGTAATGTCCGTGGCCTACATCTACCTGAACACTATGGGATTGGCTATACTCTTTGTCGTTAAAGTGATACTCTATACCATTGGGATCTATAATTTTAAAACTCATAATGGCTCCTCCTGTGCTTTGGTATGCTGTATTCCAACCAGTAACTATAATCTGAAGATCTGTTTGAGGCATCTGACGTACTTCCAAATTGACACCTATCTTCTGTATTGCAAATTTGCCACTATAGCCAGGAATATTATAAAAGAATATGTCTGGCTCAGAGTCTCTTAATACGTTGCTGTTAACATATTCGGCATGGCTGGAGAAGCTGGCATTGCCCTCTACAAAATCACTGATATCGGGTTCCGAATAAAATAGATACCCTGCCGACTTTCGGATCTGTTGTGTTGGAAAATAACCATTTACATCATCTGGATAGCCTACCACAGACCGACCTATAACGCCCCCTGCGTTTAAGCTCCATCCTGTTCCAACCCAAGAGTCAGTTTGCTCTACCTTAACACCATTGGAATGGTAATTTATAGAAATGGGAAGCGTAAAGCCATCTTGCGTGATGTTGTGCAAGGGAATACTGATGTCGGCCACGCCAGTAAACATGCTTACCGGATGTCGGCGTATCTCCCTAAAGAGGCTACGTTGGGCGATGTGGTTTGTGGAATATAACTTTTGTAGCTGTAATCGTCGTGAGCCTCATTTCCATTCATCGAAATTTGGGCGTTTGCAATAAAATTTAATCCTAAAAAAAATAGAGTGATTGCGGTTAATGCTGATTGTTTTTGCATGTTTATATAAATCAATTATTATTATTTAATTTTATTAATGACTACTTACATAACAAAAGCAAGAGACGGGCACGTCTTGTGTCTTCGAAATTGTGTTGCCATATATTGTGTATTTACCTAAAAAGATGTCATACAAGCGATTCCTATCACAGATTTCCTTTTATATTAGGCATATCTGCATCTAATAACATGATGTTTTATTACTCTTTATATAAACGCCAAGGGAGGTGTTGAATTAAAATAATTCTGACGTCCTAAAAGCTTCACTAACCCAGAAAAGCCTTTTTAATTTTAATTATAACGTATGCAAATAATAAGTTATATATAAACGTAAATACAAACATACAAATTAACTTGAAGATATTGATATAAGTAGTTATTAAATTTGTTTTATGACTGCTTAAATAAAACATTGCGGGCTCATGTGGCTAATGGAAGCGAAATGAAAATCTATTAAAAAATACTGTAATTCGGATAGCCAAAATGAATTGCATACATTTATCCACAATAAGAAACACAAAAGTTCCATATGATAGATGCCATTCATAAATACGAAAGATCTCAACAACAAGCCTATGACTTTTCTATTCTATTGCCAACATGGAATAATTTAGATTATCTTAAACTGTGTATTTCGAGCATACAGAAGAATTCATCTCTCCAAAATCAAATCATTGTATTCGTTAATGAAGGCAAAGATGGCACACTAGAGTGGCTTAATAGCCAAGAAAACATGGATTATATTCATGCTGAAGAAAACTTAGGTATATGCTATGCCCTTAACCTGTGTCGTTCTTTGGTAAAGTCGGAATATATTATGTACCTCAACGACGATATGTATGTATTACCCAAGTGGGACTTGGCCTTGCAGAAAGAAATTTCTGGTCTGCAAACCAAAGCATTCATGCTGTCTGCCACCATGATTGAACCTACACATACAGGTAACGCTTGTGTAATGGTTAAAGATTATGGAGATTCTATAGAGACTTTTAAAGAATCTCTTTTGCTAAAAGAATACGCCCAAATAAAGTTTGATGATTGGCGTGGTAGTACCTGGCCTCCCAATGTGGTTCATGTAAGCCTTTGGGATATGGTAGGCGGCCTAAGTATAGAATATAGCCCTGGCATGTATTCGGATCCTGATTTTTCCAAAAAATTATATACTGCAGGCGTTCGTATTTTTAAAGGCGTAGCAGAAAGTAGGGTTTACCACTTTGGATCTAAATCCACCAAAAAACTAAAAAAATCTTTCGGGAGGCAACAATTTCTTATGAAATGGGGCATCACCCCAAATGCCTTTTTTAAAAACACCCTACACATAGGGGCAGCATACAAGCCACTCCAAAATGACTCTCTCCAAAAATTAGACGCTTTTTTGGGAAAACTAAAAATATTAAAAAGCTTCTTTTCATCCCGAAGGCGTTAGCATTACATAAAAACAATTGCCTTTTTTGTTTGTTAATATTTTGTTATTGCAAGCATTTAACTAATAATTGGCAAGAAAGTAGCGTTTGTTTTGGTGTAAAGTTTTCATAGTCTCGGGGGGGATTTTTACTTTCAAAAGCCACTTAGTTAAGTGGCTTTTTTTGTATCTATATCATTAATTCAAAATATTATTGTTTGTAGGCATAAATTTGAATCACTAAAAGATTACTCTTTGCACACTAAAATAATTAGTGCCTGTTTTTTTGTTTTAACATTATTTATTAGGTTTGTATAATTAACAACCAATAAGTTTATACAAAAATGAAAACAGAATCAACTACAGTAAAATGCGGTTGCGGTTATACCGGCAATGAAGACGGTACATGTGACGGTTCGCATGCAAATCAAACCAAATAATTTATGCATTGTTATCTGACTATAGTATGTTTAAACATATTTTTTGCCAAATAGCACAACATGAATTACATAACCGCCCACTCAGAAGAGTGGGCGGTTATGTTTAGGAGAATTGCTAAAAAATGTTAAATGATTGAACTTTTAATCATTCAATTGTAACTTTATTTGAAAAAAGATGAGATTTTTTATTCTGATAATTTGTCTGGCTAAAATTGGTTTGTCGATTGCTCAGGTACCAGATTTTGTTATTGCAACCCAAAATAGTTTAGAGGCAGTAGTTCATATTAATTCAAAAGAATTTGAAGACCAATATTATAAATATTACGATCCATTTTTAGGTAATTTATATTTTAATAAGCCTAGTGAAAAAAAATCATCTGGGTCTGGTGTTATTATTTCTGAAGATGGTTTTATAGTTACCAATTATCATGTCATTCAGTCTGCTGCAGAAATTGAAGTGACACTTTATAACAAAGATACTTATAGAGCTGAATTCATAGCTGCAGACCCTAATACTGACATCGCATTACTTAAGATTGAAACCACAGGCTTAAATCCAATTAAGTTTTATAATTCTGATTTAACGAGGGTTGGAGAATGGGTTTTAGCAGTTGGAAATCCGTATAATTTAACCTCAACTGTTACTGCAGGTATAATAAGTGCCAAGGGTCGAAATATAAATATTTTACACAACCCTAATGCCGTAGAGTCTTTTATTCAAACTGACGCTGTGATTAACCCAGGAAATTCTGGTGGAGCATTAGTAAATATAAATGGTGAGTTAGTCGGGTTAAACACAGCGATAAAATCGCGTACTGGTAGTTATGCTGGCTATGGGTTTTCTATACCAAGCAATTTGGTAAAAAGTGTTGTTAAAGATTTAAAAGAATTTGGATATGTGAAAAGAGCATTTATTGGTGTTCAAGTACAAAATATAACAAATTATATTTCAGAAAAATACGATTTGGATAGCAATGAAGGTGTTTTAATTACAAAAGTTGTTGCTGATGGCGCAGCGTATCAATCGGGTATTCTTGATTTCGATGTTATTTTATCCATTGATGACGTTATGGTTAATTCTGTTAATGCGCTTCAAGAAAAAGTTTGCCAGTATGACCCCGGAGATATTATTAGCTGTAGAATTAAAAGAAACGAGAGAGAAATGATGATTCAAGTTACTTTAAGATAATAAATAAAATAGTGAGGGCACTTTGCAAACATCGATTGGATAATGTTGGTTATTAAGTTTGCTCTAAAAGGAATAAATCTCCTAGAAGCAGGAAAATAAAAGTATGGATAGCTGCAGAAAAATTTTCTTAATTTTTCAAATATACAAGACCTTTGTTTGGGTCTATTATAGCCCGACAAGAGATGCCCAATAGCTCCCGTTATTTTTTAAAATATTGATCTTTTTTATTTCATATATTTAAATATTCAATCGAGGCAATTATGATCAAGATATATTATTTACTGCTATTTCTACTATTATCTTTTTATTCATGCGAAAATCAATCGAATATGTGTCCTGACATAATTGTGACTGCTTCGATTAGTGATTTTCCAATGGATCTATATGGAGTTAATGAACTTGAAGTTATAGAAGATATATTGCATATAAATGTAAGCTATGGCGGAGGGTGTGAAGAACATGAGTTTAAACTAATAAATATTATAAGTCAAATTGATGGTGAAGGTGAACAAATGAATATTTTACACCTAAGTCATAATGCAAATAATGATGGTTGCTTCGGGCAAATTAGCGAACACCAAATATGCTTTAATATATCTGACTTAAATGGTGAATTGTTCTATTTCTCACATCAAGATAGTTTATATGATTTGAATTAAAATAATAACCTTCTTTTTCATAGCTATATCGTTAACTATTTCGTCTTTTAAAATAACACAACTAACGTAAAAGATCTGGAAATAAATTTTAATAGTAACGTAAAAATTAAAGAAATCCTGCATTACTACAGAACTTCTTTTGTGACCTCAAAAGTTAATTTATCACTGTTTTTTTAGTCATTATCTATTTTTTCATTCAAATAAATTTAATAGTTTTGTATAATATTTTTAACAAAAAACTATACAGTGAGAAAGCTATTATTTACCGCATTATTTTTTTCGCAGTTTTTACCATCTTTTGGTCAAGATTGTAGTATTGAAGCACTCGCAACACTAACCACAGAATTATGGGCGACGGAGGTCTCATACACCATTTCTGATGATAATGGAAGTCTTTTATCGGGAGATGGTTTTGGTGATTATGGATCATTTACGACAACATTCTGCTTGGATAATGTTTCAGGTTGTCTCGTATTGAATATGGTTGACAGTTTTGGGGATGGATGGAATGGTGCAGCTCTTTATATCACTGTTCCCTCGCTTGGTATCTCCTTAGGAACGTTTACTCTAGACGACGGAAAAACTCAAACTATTACTTTCGGTACGAACTGTGAAACTGAAGAAATTGTCATTGAAGGTTGCACAGATCCTATGGCTTTCAACTATGACTTAACTGCAACGATTGACGATGGATCGTGTGAATATGATTGCATGTGCGATGATCTCTACGAGCCTGTTTGCGGTTATGATTTCACAACACAGTCGTACAACACATACAACAATCTTTGCGAAGCAGAGTGTGCTCAAGCATATTCAATTACAACGGGCGATTGTGATAGTTTACCCGTGCTCGGTTGTACAAATATTGAAGCAACTAATTTTAACCCTAATGCAACAACTGATGACGGATCATGTATCGTTGTTCCTGAATGCGAAGAATTTCAAAATCTAGCTATCGCATCATTAAGCTCGGAAATGTGGTCTGGGGAGGTAAGTTTTACCATTTCTAGTGACAACGGTATCCTCGCTCAAGGTCAAGGTGTTTCCGACTATGACACTACAGCTACCTATTTCTGCATGCCCGATTCGGCTGAGTGCCTTACTCTTGATATGTATGACAGTTTTGGTGATGGCTGGAATGGAGCGACCTTGTCTGTAACTTTATCAAATCAAAATCTATCCTTAGGAACATTTACCCTCAATCAGGGTAATTTTCAATCTATTTCAATTGGCTTAGATTGTGAAAGTGCAAACCCAGAAGGCTGCACAGATCCATCAGCCACCAATTACAATGAACTAGCAACAGTGGACGATGGTTCTTGTAACTACAACTGTGATTGTGACGATGTTTACCAGCCGGTTTGCGCTGTCGATTTAATCACAGGTGAACTCATCACCTATCAAAACAGCTGTGAAGCAGAATGTGCACAAGCAATAATTCTTTCCGATGGAGACTGTGATGAACAACCTATTTTAGGGTGTACGGATCCAGAATCTTTGAATTACAATTCTGAAGCGACTGATGATGACGGATCTTGTTTAAATGACCTTGAATGTGGAGATGATGATGTAACTGTTTTAGTTGCCCTTCACACTGCTATTTGGGGGAGTGAAGTGTCATTCGAAATATCTGATACAAACGGAAACCTTACCGAAGGTCAAGGCTTGAATGATGATGCTGTATATTTTACAAGTTTTTGCTTAAGTGATAGCTCTGATTGTTTGCAGCTGCAAATGATGGATAGCTTTGGTGACGGATGGAACGGTGCCACCTTAGATGTGAGTATCCCGTCACAAAATTTATCGCTAGGTACGTTTACCCTTGAATCTGGAAACCACCAAACGCTGTCTTTTGGTGTTGATTGTGAAATTACCGAAATTGAAACAGAAGGTTGTACTGACCCAATTGCTTTTAATTACAATCCTTATGCTACAATTGACAATGGCTCATGTTCATACGAATGCGAATGCGCAGAAATATATGATCCTGTTTGTGGCTATGATTATCTAACTGGTGGATATATTACTTTTAACAACGCATGCGAAGCGTCTTGTGAACAGGCTTACATTGTATGGGAAGGCGATTGTACTGAACAACCTATATATGGATGTACAGAAGAAGAGGCATTGAATTACAACGAGAATGCGACCATTGATGATGGTTCATGTGTAACTATTCCGACTTGTGGCACAAATGAAACTACCCTAGCAATTGAGGTCAATTTAAACGATTCCATTGATGATTTAGGCTATGGCATTTCATGGTCGCTAACAGACTCTAATGGATTACATGTTAATTTGGTATACGACTACACTAATTGGCAAGCATCTAACGCCTATGGATGCTTAGATGATGGGTGCTACAACTTCTTTATGTATGATTATGGATGGGGATTAAACCTTGCCGATGTTGATGTGACAATTGGTGGTATGACAACAACATACACCTTTGAAGATGGAGAATTAGAGGCTGCATATGCAATTGGTGTTAACACTGAAGAGTGCGAGCTATTTATACCAGTGTACGGGTGTACCGATACTGAAGCTATGAATTATAACCCTGAGGCAAACATAGACGATGGCTATTGTCTCTACCCATGCGAATGCGAAGAAGTATACGACCCAGTGTGTGCATTTGATTACTATGCAAATGATTACATAACGTTCAACAATATATGTGAGGCGGAATGTTGGAATGCTTGGATTGTATGGGATGGAGATTGTGCTGATCAACCCATTTATGGCTGTACAAGTTCTGAAGCATTAAATTATAATCCAGAAGCAACTGTTGATGACGCTTCTTGCGTTTACATTCCGATATGCGAAGAAAACGAAATTGAACTTATCATTCAGACCACAGCCGTCGATTCATTAGATGAGTTTGGTGGTGCTGTATCATTGCACTGGAGTCTAACAACTGATTTAGGACAACACGTAAATCTAGTATACGACTACAATGAGTTTCAAACTATTTCATATGGCTGTGTAGCTGATGGTTGCTACAACTTCTACTTGAACGACTTTGGATGGACGCCAGGCATGAATAGTGTAGAAGTTTTCCTTGGTGAAGAATTATCTACATTCTCTGTTCCTGCTGAAAGTTACAGTGAGGTGTTTGCTTTTGGTGTAGGTGTAGAGGGTTGTGAGGTAACAATACCAGGCTGTACCGACCCTGAGGCTCTAAATTATTATGCTGCTGCAACAATTGATGATGGCAATTGCCAGTATCCGTTTATTTGTGAAACAGGAGAAGTTGGCTATGTTTACTTGTATTCACCTATCATAAACTCAACGTTGAGTATTATTTCAGAAAACGGTGAATTGGTGTTCTCTGGTAACGATTTATTCAATTTTGGAGGTGTGTATGGAGAGGTTTGCCTAGAGCAAAACACCTGTTATACTGCTATTGTTTCAGGCGTACTAGAAAGCGATTCTGCGTGGACAGACGGTGTCTTAGGTATTAGCACATCATCCCAAGACGTGGTATACACTGAGTGGCCTGTAGGAGAAAATAATTGGGCAACATCTTTCAGTATTGATGGGTCATGTGCCGAAGACAATTGGGACTGGGAGCAGTATCTTGGTTGTACAGATTCTGAGGCCAGCAACTATAATCCTGATGCATTAGTGGATGACGATTCATGTCTGTATGGAAGCCTCTGCAACGATCTTTTTGAAGTAGAGTTTGTTCTTTACGGAGGATTAAACCCAGAAGAGGTTGGGCTCAATGTATCAAATGATGCAGGAGATATGTTAATGGAGATGAATGGTTATACAGGTTCTTCTGTAGGATGCGTTCCAGAAGGGTGCTACACAGTCGAAATGATCGATTCTTCAGGAGACGGATGGGAAGAAGCTATGGCTGAACTATACGTAGATGGAGAATATGTTGATTTTATGACGCTTGAACAAGGGAGTTACGAAATGCGTGTCATCGGTCTTGGTATCGATTGCCAATCAATCGATGAAGAAACAGTGAGCATTGAAGAGGAAAGTAGTACAGAAAATTGGACTGTTCAACTTTTTCCGAATCCCGGTAAAGACTTGCTCTCAATATACAGCTCTAACGGATTCGAAAATTCAATGGTAGAGATTAAAGTATTTAACATTGATGGGCGTATGATAACAGACTTGACGGACCTCCCTCAGGATGAAAAAGGAAATAGATCCGTTGACGTATCATCATGGTCGTCCGGAATTTATTTAATAGAAATAACCCAAAACAATCAAACGAAACAACTTAAATGGGTCAAAATGCGTTGATTTAGCGCTTTCTATTATTAAAAGCTCACAACTTACAAAGTAGTCTTACTAGAAAAAGCCACTCAATGAGTGGCTTTTTTATGCTCGTCCTATCATAAAATTGACTTCAATCTTAATGACCATAAAAAAGTCCTGCATTAGCAGAACTTCTTTTGTGACCCCGGCGGGATTCGAACCCACAACCCTCAGAGCCGAAATCTGATATTCTATCCAGTTGAACTACGGAGCCATTAGGGCAAATATATTATTTTTACACCTGATGCGTTTCATTAATAGTTTATTTTTACCTTATGAAATATCTTGTAGCCTACAGCCTTTATTTTCTTTCTATCACATGTCTTGCGCAAAGCGTAAAAGTAGGTGCTTGGCGTGATCATCTTTCTTATACTAAAGCAAACAAAACCTGTGCACTGAACAACAAAATATACACTTGTACAGACAATGCCTTATTTGTTTTTGATACTGATGACAATAGCCTAGAACGCCTAAACACACTTAACGGACTTTCAGATATTGGCGTGAGCACAATCGATGCTTCCGACAATGCTATTATTGTAGCCTATTTGAACGGTAATATAGATTTAATTAACGCATCAGGCATCATTAATATTCCCGACATACTTAGAGCTAACATTATAGGAAACAAACAAATAAACCATATCAACATCATTGATGACTTAGCTTATTTATCATGTGGATTCGGAATTGTTGTTCTAGACATAGCGGAAATAGAAATTAAAGAATCCTATTTTATTGGTGAAAATAACTCCTACACTAATGTTCTGGGAACGGCTATGATGAATGACACGATTTATGCAATTCTAGATCAAGGTCTTATCCAAGCAAGCATGCTCACTTCAACACTATCAAATTATGAAGCATGGTCTTATAATGATTTCGGCGAAGGTGGCCAATTCAATCTTATCCACTCCTTTGGTGATAAACTCTTTCTAAACAAAACTTCTGAGGTGCCTGGCCAAGATGTGATTTATTATTATGATGGCTTAAACTGGATTGAATTTGGATCTCCTATGGCAAATCGTTCTTTTTATAGCGATATGAACTACTTAACAATATGTCGAAAACAAATCGTAGAGGTTTATAATCTAAACCTAAATCTCGTTGAGTCTATTGAAAGTAGCGTCTTTAGTGCATTTAACAAAAACTTTAACTATGCTCTAAGAACTGGTAAAGACACCTATTGGATTGCTGGACGAAATAATGGCTTGTTTCGATACACACCCCAATATACAGATGTTATCTCGCCCAGCGGACCCTATAATTCTAGTATTGCTCAACTAAAAAATATAGGAAACGAAATGTGGGTGGTACATGGAAATAAAGACGAAAATTGGGACCCTAGCTATTTTAAGTATGAAGCCTCAAAGCTTGTACTTGATCAATGGAGTACAACAAATTACTTAATTAATGACAGTGTTTGGGATGTTGTAGCATTTAACAAATATGGCAACGATATGTATTTTGCCAGTTGGCGAAATGGCTTAGGTCATTATAATGATGGTGAGCTGATTGCTTTATACAGTGAAGACAACAGCAGCCTTCAAAGCAGAGCTAATATAAATGACTGGACTCTAGTAGGCGATATTGCCTTTGATGGTAATGGCCATTTATGGTGTACTAACTCTCAAACAGAGTTTCCTCTTTCCGTTAAATATACAGACGGCTCCTGGGACGCATTTTCCTTGGGGTCTAATGTAAGTTCAGACCAACGTTTGGGGAAACTACTTATAGACAGTTATAACCAAAAATGGATACAACTAAGAGATAATGGCTTAATCGTATTCGACGAAACAAGAAGCGGTGCCAACGCAAAAAAGATTAGCAATGCCGATAGTCAAGGAAGTCTAGCCTCCGATAGAGTTTTTTCTATGGCAGAAGATCTTAAAGGCGAAATATGGGTCGGGACAGACAACGGTGTTAGTGTATTTTACGATCCCGAAAACATATTTGATGATGCACAGGCCGAAGAGGTGTTAATTACGCAAGACGGCTATACAACCTATCTTCTTAAAGGTCAAAAAATTAATGATATTGAGATTGATGGTGCCAATAGAAAATGGTTTGCCACTAATAATAGTGGCGTGATACTTACTTCAGAAAATGGAACAGAAGAAATTTATCATTTCACCACAGATAATAGCCCTTTATTTTCAAATAAAATTATTGATATAGAAATTAACCAACAAAGCGGCGAGATTTTTATTGCTACAGATAAAGGCTTGATTGCCTTTAGAGGTGATGCAACTATGGGGAAGGAAAATTACTCGGAAGCGATTGTATTTCCAAACCCCGTTAAACCTGGCTACGAAGGGTTAATCAGTATCAGAGGCCTCATACCTGATGCCTTAGTTAAGATAACAGATATCAGCGGTAATCTTGTTTATGAAACAACGGCTTATGGAGGTCAAGCAGTTTGGAATGGGCGCCTTTTGTCTGGAGACAAAGCTCACTCAGGAGTTTACCTAGTCTTTTGCTCCGATAATGACGGAAATATTAATCATGCCGCAAAAATTCTCTTTATAAAAGATTAAATGCAAAGCTCTCGTGCTATCGTTGTTCAACAAATTAAGTATTCCGAAACTAGCTTAATTGTATCTCTTTTTACCGAAGAACACGGCCTGCTGTCTTTTATAGTTAAAGGCGTAAGAGGGAAAAAAGGAAAAATGCGTACGGCCCAATTTCAATGGCTAAATCTATTACACATTTCTTATAACAGGGCACAAAAATCGAAACTAAATCATCTGTTAGACATTAAAATTTCGGACCCCTTTAACGAACTCCTTTACCATCCTGTAAAGCGATCATCGTCTCTTTTTATCGCAGAACTAATCTTTAAATCCATCAAAGAGCAAGAAGAAAATAAAGCGCTATTCGAATTTCTTCACAGTAGTATTAAGTGGCTAGATTTAACCAACGATTCCTGCACCCATTACCACATCGTTTTTATGATGAAGCTCTGTAAATATTTAGGTATTGAGCCAAATAAATCAGATAAAGAAAAAGCAACTTACTTTGATTTACAGCATGGTGTTTATAGTTCAAGCTCGCCCTACCACAACCACTACATTCAGGGAGCTACATTAAGCGCTTGGAAACAACTCCAAGAGACGGATTTGAACAATATTACACAATTAAAATTTTCCAATACGCTTAAAAGAGATGTTATGAGTGCCCTAACTGATTATTACAAGTTACACTTAGTTCATTTTAAAGACTTAAATTCGCACTATATACTTCAACAAGTTTTCCAAGATGACTGAAAAAAAATATATCTGTTTTTTTATATTGCTCATTACGTCAGTGGTCCTCAAGGCACAAGAACTACAAATAATTGATGCCCTGGAAAGTCCTGTCCGAGATGTTCAGTTAGTTAACGAATCTGGAACAACTTTTTCCTTTTCGGATAAATATGGGCGCGTAAGCTTAAATAATTTTAATGGCAACGAAAAAATTATTATTAGTCATACAGGATTCATTACCGCCATCTACAGCAAAAAAGAGCTTGTAGATATGCGTTTTCTACTAAAGCTAGAATTTAACTCTGAGGCTTTAGGAGAAGTGATACTGCTTACCCGAATAGACGATGAAAACCTTAAGACAACTGCAGAAAAAAGAATCGTACTACACAGCAAAGAAATTGAAAGGCTGAATACCCAGAACACAGCAGACCTGCTGGAAAAAAGAGCTGGTATAAATGTGCAAAAAAGTCAAATGGGTGGCGGCTCTCCTGTAATTCGGGGCTTTGAGGCAAACAGAATCTTACTGGTAGTTGATGGTGTTAGGTTAAACAATGCTATATATAGGGGTGGTCATTTACAAAATATTATCACTGTTGATAATGCCTCTTTAGAAGAGGTCGAAATTATCTTTGGACCCAGCAATTCGGCATATAGCTCTGATGGTTTAGGAGGTATCATTCATCTAAAAACGAAAAGACCAAGCTTTTCAAAAGAACCTATTTTTAAGCACGCTTATTCCTCTAGATATGCTACAGCAAATAAAGGACTGTCTAGGCACTATGACCTCACCTTTAGGAGCAAAACTGTTACGCTATATAGCTCAATCTCTCAGCACAACTTTGGGGACCTAAGAATGGGGCAGCGTAGAAGTCATGGCTATGAAGATTGGGGTCTTTTGTATAGATATGTAGAAGACGGAGAGCTACTTGAAAATGTACAACCACACATACAAAAAAACACAGGCTATAGTCAAACCGATATAATGCAAAAGGCTTTATTAAAACTTAGTGATAAGATAGACTTGACCGCTAATGTTCAATACTCTAACAGCTCAAATATTCCTCGGTTTGACAAGCAAAACGACTACAACGAAATAAATTACAATTACGAGGATGCAGAAACCATTTATAGTGGCTTAAAATACGATACATGGGAATACGGACCTCAAAAAAGACTCTTCGCCTCACTACAGATAGATCAATCATTGTCAAACATTTTTATGGACTCTGCACAATACATTTTTGCCTATCAAGACGTATTTGAATCTCGTTTAACAAAGCAGTTTGGAGACGAGGTACTTAAAGAGCAAAACGAAAATGTTGACATATATAGCTTTAACCTCAACTTTAAAAAAAACAAGCTTCTTTACGGCGCAGAATTTTATTATAATGAGGTAACTTCTACCGCTTTCTTGATAAATGAAGAAGGGCAGAAAGCTCCTTACGATCAAACCAGGTATCCGAACATGGGCTCCGACATGAAATCTTGGGCCTTGTATAGCACTTATCGCCATTCTATTAGCCCAAAATTAACCCTAAATACAGGTATGCGTTACACACAAAATGTTTTGTCGGGAAACTATTTGTTTAAAGAGCGTAATTACACCCTTAAGCTTCCATACACTGAAATTGATAATGATTACAGTGCCCTCACAGGAAATGTGAGTTTGAGCTACCTTCCTAACAAAAGCTGGAAAATAGCGACTATAGCCTCTACAGGATTTCATGCTCCTAACCTAGACGATGTAAGTAAGGTCTTTTATAAAGACAGTCGAGTAACAGTTCCTAATTTTAACTTAGCACCTGAAAAGGCAAGTACAATAGAGTTAAATATCACAAAAAATATTAACAATCAAATTCTGTTAAACGCCAATACCTTTTACACTCAAATTAGTAACGCTATTATGAGAGTTGTTGCTACAGAAGAAGATAGAGAGGGTATTGTAATTGACCCTCTCGAAAACTTTACAGATTTTACTATAAACAAAAACACAGGAAGAGCCGAGATTTACGGGGCTACAGCAAGTATTTCTGTTCGGATAGCCTCAAATTACACCTTCGAGAGCGATTATACTATTATTAAAGGGACCAACCTGGAAAGCGATCTACCATTTACTCACATCCCTCCAAGCTTTGGAAAAACAGCCTTTTACGCAGACTTTGACGCATGGAGGGCATCTGCCTTCATCTTATACAACGGGAGGAAGCCTATAGGCGAGTATGACTTGGTTTCTGGAACTGATAACGAAGAAGAATCTCCTTTTATATGGGTAGAAAACCCGGTATCTGGTCTTATGGAAAAGCAATATCAAGGTACGCCAGCATGGTATACCATTAACCTAAGTGCTATGTACAGATTCTCTGATGTACTAACAGCCCAAATGGCGCTAGAAAACATTTTAGATACGCACTACAAAACCTTTGCTTCTGGGCTTTCTGCGCCAGGAAGAAATTTTATACTAACCCTTAGAGCCCATTTTTGATGACTTCGTATAATAGCCTTAAAGAATTGGTAGCTATAGACTCTCCATCGGGTTTTACAAAGAATGCCGAAGATTACTGTTTTAAACTATTAGAGCGTTTAGGCTGGCACCCAAAGCGTAGCAATAAAAACGCAATAAGATGCAGCCTCGGCGAAACACCAAAGCTGGCTATCGCCGCTCACTTAGACACCCTAGGAGCTATTGTTACGGGCTTTAATAATAATGGTACTATTAGCACTTCTTTAATAGGGTCATTATCTCTTAACCAAGCTGAAGGAGAGTACGTGACTATATATACCCTAGAAGGCAAAACATTTACTGGGACTTTCCTGCTTGACAATCCGGCCAAACACGCCAATAAAAATTTAGGTACAGAAACGCGAAGCATTGAAAATATGCACATTCGTCTTGATGAAGAGGTCTCATCTGCTAAAGACATCAAAAAATTAGGTATTCGGATAGGCGATATTATTTGCCTGGATACCCGCTATCAAGAACTCGAAAGCGGGTATATCAAATCGCGATTTATGGACAATAAAGCTGGGTGCTTTGTGCTATTCGAATTAGCAAGAATTCTTAAAGCTCAAAACAAAACTGCTCCCGTAGAGCTCTTTTTCTCCAACTATGAAGAGGTTGGCCATGGCGGGACCTGTGGCTACTCCGAAAGCATAGAAGAACTGTTAGTTATTGATATGGGCGTTATTGGAGACGCATGCTCTGGTGTAGAAACAAGTTGTTCTATTTGTGCAAAAGACTCTACAGGCCCCTACGATTTCGAAATGAGGAAAACATTATGCCTACTGGCTGAGAAACAAAACATACCCTATCAAATTGATGTTTATCCATTTTATGGCTCTGACGGAAGTGCTGCTTTAAGAGCTGGCAAAGACTTTAGAGTAGCTTTAATTGGGCCAGGTGTATCAGCATCTCATGGCGTAGAGAGAACTCACAAAAAAGGCATTCAGGCAACTATAGATCTCTGCCTAGCCTATATCAATCAACTTTAATTATTGGCGCCTTGCACTCGATATTATTGCTTCGAGCTCCTGAATATGGGTGCGCTTGCGTTCATTGGGGCTGTACAAAAAGCCTTCAACAGTGATTAATGTGTTAGTGCTTGTATCTAAATGAGATCTGCAGATAAAGGAACCACCCAAAAAATCGTTGACCATTGTCCACAAGCCCCTAGCCTCTATTATATATGGCTCTTGACTTAGTACATAGAAATCCGGATTGTAAAGGCGTTCTGTACTCATGTAGGATTGAGGAGCTGCTCCCTCTACGTGAACTCTTCCGATAGAATCTCTCCTGGCCAACAAGCCTTCTTTGCTTAGCTGATAAGCGCTTTTGTAATCTTCTTGATAAATCCACAAATTTGATATGATATTAACCGTTGGCGCATCTCGCCTTAGCCAAATAAAGTTTGGTTCAGATACAGCAACCTGATATCCTTTAGGAATAAGTATATCAATATTATATGCATCAAGCACTTGGTCTTCTAGCTCTTTGTTAGATTTTGTTTTTAGCTTGGAAAGCCTTCTTTTATTATCTCTTTCATAAAACACGTCTCTTATTTGGTGTAAATGTGTGTGGAGAAGGTTTATGAGTGTCACGTTATTTGCTGCGCGTATATTTACAAACTGTTGGTCTTTGGCCCATTTTGATGCTTCTTCTACAATAGAGTCTTGCTTGTCCAAACTTATCCATAAAATGTTTTTGTGTGTCTTAAATATATTTGAAAAGTCTCTAGATTCTATTTGATACAAGTCGTACAGGGCTTCGTTTTGCGACAGCCCTTTAAGCGGTTCTTGAAATACAGATCGAATGAATGATCCTGCCTCGCCTTGCCATAGCTGGTCTGAGATAATCAAAACTAGCTCTCCCTCTTTGCCTGTATTACTAGGAAGTACCGAAGAAGAAGTAGGTTTATTTGACTCTTGTTGTGTGTTGGTATTGCAAGACCAAAACAACTGTAGGCTCACTAAAAAAAGAAGAAGATGTCGCTTGCCTGAACTCATAAAGACGGTTTTATACGTAGTCGGGGCGCACAAACAAAATAAGTCGCTGCCCAACACGGATTTGATCATTTTTCAAATTATTCCATTTTCTTATTTTACTCACCGAACAACCATAACGCAAAGCTATTTTTCCAAGATACTCGCCACTTTTAACCCGATGAACAATGCGCTCATCTTGCTCTGTATATTTAGGGTATGTTTTTCTCTTTTGTATATCTAAATCTTTAAAATGAGTATATATTTCTTGTTCGTTTGCCACAAAGACTCCCATCTTTTCTATAGGTAATTTTAAATAATACTTTCGACCTTTAATATTAGGAATGACATTAATTTTATAGGACGGATTTAAAAATTCTAACTCCCTAATGGATATATCTAAGGCGGATGCCAAATACTCAAAATCTATTTGATACTTGACCTCAACAGTGTCTACCTCATAATGAGCAACTGTAGGCGATACAGGATTTATATTATGCATGTCGGCATAATTCATTGCGTAGCAAACCGCTATAAAAGCAGGAACATAACTACGAGTTTCTTTTGGTAGAAACCTCCTTATCTTCCAATAATTTTTATACCCTCCAGAGCGCCTGATTGCTTTATTTACATTTCCTCTCCCAGAATTATAGGAAGCTAAAACCAATGACCAGTCTCCGTAGACTTTGTATGAATGTTGGAAAAATTTGCAAGCAGCTACCGTTGCCCTATATGGATCCATACGTTCATCAACATATGAGCTAACCTTTAAATCATATTCCTTCCCGGTATTATACATAAACTGCCATAAGCCCGTAGCGCCTGCCCACGACTTTGCTCTAGGGTTTAAAGCCGACTCTACTATGGCAAGGTATTTCAATTCTAATGGCATGTCAAACTGATCAAGCACCTTTTCAAATAAAGGAAAATAATAAGCAGCCAGACCCATCATTCGCGCTGTTTGCTGTCTGCGTTGCTGCGTGTAAACTCTTATATATTGTTTCACATAAGGGTTGTATACAAGCTCAATTGGGCTAGTGGCATTTAGCACCTCTATACGTGCCTCATAAATACTATCTGGATAATTTTGGGTTGGTGCCTGTTTGTCCAAAGCGTCTTCAAACAATTCTTCTGTGTACGAATAATTTGCAAGGAGCATACTGTCAAAATTAGCTACAACAGGGTCGTCTATAAATGTGAGTTTTAAACTGTCTTTATTCTTATCTCCATTTACCATAACTGAAGCAGCTAACTGACTACTTAGGATAACTAATAATAAAAACAGGTTTCTCATCTTATGCTTTGTCTTTCATTAGGTGTTTGGAAAAACTCAATAAAGCGTCTTCTTGATGTGATGAGGCCATGAGCTGAACGCCTATAGGAAGTCCTTGATTATCTTTCCACATTGGCAAAGAAATTGCCGGAACTCCGGCAAGATTAGCGTGTACCGTAAAAATATCTTCTAAATAAGCTACGGTAGGATCTGTATTCTCAATTCCTCTCTTGAATGCTGTTGATGGTGTAGTGGGCATTAATATATAATCTACCTCTGAAAAGATGGCGTCGGTGTGTTCTTTTATAAGTCGTCTTACCTTTTGAGCCTTTGTATAATAGGCATCGTAATAACCTGAACTAAGCACAAAAGTTCCTAACATAATTCTACGTTTTACCTCTTCGCCAAAGCCTTCTGTCCTAGAAAGTTTATACGTGCTTTCTAAATCAACAGCATTTGGGCTTCTGTAACCAAAATGAACTCCGTCGTAGCGGGCTAAATTAGAAGAGGCCTCAGCTGTTGTTAAAATGTAGTAACAAGGAACCATGGCATCTATATAAGGAAAGTTCTTCTCTATAAGTTCATGCCCTTCGGATTTTAAACGATCGATAAGGGCTAAAAATTTCTCTTTGATTTCTGGATTTAGCCCTGGTGCATTAATATACTCACTTAAGTACGCTATCTTCTTTTTTTCAGCACTTTTTGAAAAGCTACTGTAAGACTCTACCGGCATAGAAGAAGAGGTGGAATCCATGGGGTCTTTACCGGCAATAATTTCTGTAACAAGCGCCGCATCGTCTACAGATTTTGCCAAGGGGCCAATCTGGTCAAAAGAGGAAGCGTAGGCAATAAGGCCATAACGAGAGACTTTAGCGTAGGTTGGCTTTAAGCCAACTACACCACAAAAAGCAGCTGGCTGTCTGATAGAGCCACCTGTATCTGAACCCAAAGCAACTTGACATAGGTCTGCAGCAACAGCTGCTGCAGAGCCTCCAGAGGAACCTCCTGGTACTCGTGAGCTGTCTATCGGGTTTTTAACTGGGCCATAATATGAATTCTCATTCGAGGAGCCCATTGCAAATTCATCACAGTTTACGCGGCCAATTATTAATGCATCTTCTGCAAGTAATCGTTCTACAACTGAAGCACTAAAAACAGACTCAAAATTATCAAGTATTTTTGATGCCGCACTAACAGAATGTCCTTTGTAGCATATGTTGTCTTTTAAAGCAATTACCATTCCCGCTAATCTACCGGCAGTACCTGCTTTTAGCTTTTCGTCTATTTCTTGAGCCCGGATTCTTGCCTCATCTGTAAATACCTCAAGAAAAATATTAAGATCCTTGTGCTGATCTATACGATTTAGGTAATAATCCACCAAACCAAGACAGGTGGTATGGTCGGAAGCTAAGGCTTTTTGAATTTCACTGAGTGAACTAAAATTCTTCAACGTCTTTTAAATAAAAGGTTTTAGTCTTCTTTTTTGTCGCTTTTGGGTGTCTGCTCTTTTGATGCATCTTTAAACTCTTTTATTCCGCTACCTAAACCGCGCATTAGTTCAGGAATTTTCTTTCCGCCAAATAGCAATAAAACAGCTAGAAGGATAAGTACCCATTCGTAGCCGCCAGGAATAAATGCAAAAAAGATAGATAATATAGTCATCATCTTGTTTTTATGTTATGTTAAGACTCTCCTCACAAATGTACGGATTGTATGTTTAATTTTCGGAAGGAAGCTTGAATATTACAAAATCCGTTCTGAAATCAGTGCTAATAATGATGTTTACCTGCTTGTTACTTTCGCATTAACCACGATTGAGGGTTTAGCTTTTCTGAACCTTTCCACAACTGGAAATCGACTACTGTGCTCTTTTCTTGTTTAGAAGTATAAATTATCCCTACCTCCTGTTTGGTGTCTATGCTTTCTTCTTTTTCTACGAATACTTCACTCAAATTAGAGTAAACGGTTATATAAGCGCCGTGTCGTATCATAACTGCTTTGGTGCCATTAGGTAGCGTAAGTACAGAGCTAACCTTTCCTTCAAAGACAGCCCTACAGGAACTGTGGGATTCTGTAGCTATTTCAATCCCGTTATTTTCTATATAAATACCAGACAATACTGGATGTTTTTGTTTGCCATAATTGGAAATGACCAAGCCTTTTAATACGGGCCATGGCAACTTTCCTTTATTAGCAGTAAAGGTATTTGAAAGCGCAATGGCTTCTGGTGTTGAGGCATATGACTTTGTGCTGCTAGTTTCTGTAGCTTTTCTTAGCTCTTCAGCGATGATTCGCTCTATTTCTTTTTGTATTTTTTTACGCTGTTTGTTTTTATCTTCCAATGCCTGCTTTAGCTCTTTTTCTTTTTGTGATAGTGCCGCTAAGCTCAACGACTTTTGGTTTTGTTCTTGACTGAGTAAATTATTCTCGGCACGCTTGTTTTGGACCAAATTTTCCTTAATCTCTTTTTGTTTTTCTAAAACTAAAATTACCTTTTCGAGGCGATCTTGCCTATCCTTAATTTGTTGCGCTTGTTGTTCTCTGTAGCGTGCTATTTGACTAATATAAGTGATGCGTTTATATGCTTGATTAAAATTTTTAGAAGAAAAAAGGAACAGGATCCTATTAAAGTGCATCCCTGACTTGTATGCTCGTACAATGAGTTCTGCGTATTCGATTTTTAAGGTATCTATCTGCTCTATTAGCTTTGTGCTAGCGTTCTGCGATAAGACGATTTCTTCATTTAAAGCACCTATTTCTGATTGAATCACTCTAATGAGCTGATTCCGTATTGCTATTTTTTGCTCGAGAGCCTTGAGTTGACTGTAAGAGAGGTTCTTATCTTTTTGTGTTTGCTTTAGTACAGTATTGCTAAAGTTAATTTCTTCTACTAGTTTTTTTTTGCGTTGCTGAAGGTCATTCCTATCCTGAGCAAATAAACTTGTAGATAAGATATATATAAAAGCTAACTTACTGAGGTACTTCATAAGAGGCCGGTACTTTAAATGATACTTTTTGTGGCTTATTTATTTGAACTTTTGAGTAGGAGAGCCTTAAGTTCATTTGTTTACTAGCTAATAAATTGATTTGCATAGATTCAGCAAAATATTGGCTGTTATGGATTTCAAAATCGTCATAATTAACATCTAGCCTACGATCCGAAAAATAATTTTTTATTTGCTGTTGATGTATCTTTGTATTACTTGGTTCTAGTAAGATTGTGTGAACCTCTATATTCGGCTTTCTACGACTTTTTGCCCATTTTTTAACTTGCTTTTCTTGGGCACTTGAGAGTAAAAAAAATTGATCCATCACTCTAGTGTAATACTTTTGATCTAAAAAAGGTAATGCGTTTCCAAACAGGATGGCTTGTATAGCTTGAAATGATAATGCGCTATCAAAAGTTTTGCTGAGATCGGAATAGCTAACTTTATAATACACTTTCTCAAATCTATTTAAAAAATGGATGCTGTCGGTTTTTAATAACACCCGCCCAAGCTCTAAACCCAAACCCGGACTAATAGACATCCATATAATGCTATCTTTTCGAGCTTTAATATTTCCTTTAAAAGAAAAGCTTTGACCGTCATCTTTATATTTTCCAGATATTTTTGCACTTAACCAGTCGTAGTTAAACTCAGAGGCAACAATTTCTTTTATAAGATGTTGCGGTTTAGGAGCTCTCTTGTAGTTTGCTTGGCTAACCTTTGAAGTCCGACAGCTCGCAAAGACCATGACTAGAGTTATAAGAAGGCAAATTCTACTCATCTAACAATCCCTCTGTTACCTTTTTTTGTAAGCGTTCAGACTTCTCTATTTCTAGAGCTCTATTCCAATAATCCTTTGCTTCTTTCGTCTGATTAAGCTTATACAATACGTCGCCATAATGCTCTAAGACTTCTGCGCTTGGGCGGTCTGTACCTTCTACCGCTTTTTTTATCCACTCTAAAGCCTCTTTATATTGCCCAAGCTTATATAAAACCCAGCCATATGTATCTTGGTAGGTGGCCTCGTTTGGGTTAAGGTCTAAAGCCTTAAGAGCCATGGCTTGTGCTTTGTCAAGATTCTTAGATCTTAAGGACAAATAATAACTGTAATTGTTCAAGACCAAGGGGTTGTCTGGAATTAACGCTAACGATTTTTCGTAATATTCGTCAGATGCTTTATGATTATTTAGCTCGTGTTCTGAAGCTGCAAGGTAATTATAAAATTCGGCCTTAAGAGTTCGGTTATTAACTACATAATTGATGCCTTTAGTAAGCATAGAAACAGTTCTTTCGTACTGCTTTGTAAACATATATGCAAGTCCTGTAAACAAATACGTTGTTGGCTGGATAGGGTGCAATTCTATAGCTTTCTCTCCTCTTGTAATAACGCTTGCATAGTCTTGTGTTTCAAGCCCTAAGATTAAGTATCTACTCCAGATGGTAAACTCCGTGACTCCTAGGTCTATGGATTTACCATAGTAACTAAATGCCTTTGAGGCTTCATTTTTCTGAAAATATAAATCGCCTTTAATAGAGTAGAAGGTTGGTTGTTTAGGATGTGTCTTAATTGCTTTGTCTGCTAAAGATATAAGATGCTCTTCATAGCTTGAATTTTGCATTGCTAGTTCAAAATACTTTATTAAGATTTGAAATTTTATGTCTGGGTCTAGAATCTCTTCTTCGAAGCAAACATTCAAATATATTAGTGCCGAATCAAAATCGTTGTTTACTCTATAGTATTCTGCCAATGCCATGTTAGACCTGGGCTCAGAGGGATGTGTTTTGAGAATGTCTTTGTAGATTTCAATGGCATCATTCATACGGTTATTGGCTTGATAAAGCTCTGCCAACATACCTTTATACCTATATTCATTTGGTTTAAATTCGATGAGGTTTTTAAGCTCTTTTGCAGCCAGATCTACATCGCCCATCTGTATAAATAAATGTTCTTTTTTTATGGTGAGGTCTTCATTGATTCCGATCTGCTGTTCTAGCTTGTTGTATACGCTCAAAGCTTTTTTGTAGTTTCCAAGCCTAGAATAAGCCATTGCTAAAAAATACTGATATTCTATGTTATTTGGCTCTAGCTTTACCATTCCTTCATATACTCTTAGCTCTCCTTCGTAATCATTAATCTCGCTATACAAGGTTGCTAATAAGGTATAATACCAGATGTTGGTATTATTAAGTTCGAGGGCTTTACTGGCGTGAAAAACCGCCTCAGAATTGCGTTTTAGTTTTAAATAAAGTTGTGCTATTTCATAGTGTGCAGCTTCATTCTGCGGATCTATAGCCAAACACTGTTCGAGTGCTTCTGATGCTTTTGAGAAATCTTCTACGGATTTTAATCGTTGTGCTTCTAAAAATAAATATTTAAACCTAAACTGTTGTTTGTAGCTTATTTCTCCATCGGTAAATGTGTTTAGCTGTGTAGCACTTTTGGTTGCTATTTCTTTAGGCACACTACACGAACCTAGCAGCACCCATAAGAGTAATAATATTCCTACTTGCTCTTTCATCCTATTGTTGTGTAGTCTCCTATGCTTACTTTTTTTGTGCCTCCCGTGTAAGATACATGGTTGCCTATCATCGAGTCTTCTAAGTCGGCATTTTCAATATGAGTATTACTTTGAATAATGGTATTCTTTATTTGGCTATTCTGGACAGTTGTATTAGACCCAATAGATACGTGTGGTCCTATTGTCGAATTATGCAACTGCACATGATCTCCAATAAAGCAAGGTTCAATAATTGTTGAATTATCAACAACTATGCCTGTGCGCGGATGTTTATTTGGTGCGTATTCTAGAACTCGTTTATTTGCTTGTATGGCCGCTGAGGGATTGCCACAATCCAGCCACTCTTCAACTTTACCAGGATAAAAGTTGGCGCCTTTTTGTTTCATGTTCTCCAGAGCATTGGTAAGTTGGTATTCTCCCTTTTCAGTAATGTCATTATCAATTAAATATTGAAGCTCTTGTTGGAGTCTGTGGCCATCTTTAAAGAAGTAAATTCCTATTATAGCGAGGTCTGAAACAAATGTTTGAGGCTTTTCAACAAAGTCTGTAATAATATTGTTTTCATTTATTTTAATGACGCCATATGCTTTAGGGTCTTGTACTTTTTGCACCCAAATAATGCCGTCTTTGTTAGGGTCTAAAGTGAAGTCTGCCCTAAACAGCGTGTCGGCAAAGGCTACAACTACTGGCCCTTGTAGAGATGCTTTAGCGCATAAAATTGCGTGTCCGGTTCCTAGGGCTTCGGTTTGGTGGTAAATAGATCCCTTTGCGCCAAGACCCTTGGCAATTGAGACCAAGTCTCTTTCTACCTCAGCGCCAAAGTCTCCAATAACAAATGCAATTTCATCAACTTTTTGCCCACATACTGATGTAATATCTTCAACTAACCTTTGTACAATTGATTTTCCTGCAATAGGCACTAATGGTTTTGGGACGGTCAATGTGTGCGGTCGCAATCGGGAACCTCTTCCCGCCATAGGAACTATAATTTTCATTTGTATTTATTTTAATTTTTACCTGTACTGCCAAAACCTCCTGAGCCTCTTTGGGTTTCAGAAAGTGCATCAACAGTTTTCCACGCCGCTTTTGTATACGGTGCGATAACCATTTGTGCTATGCGCTCACCGTCATTTATTCTAAACTCTTCTTTAGACATATTTATTAAAATCACACCTATTTCTCCTCTATAATCTGCATCAATAGTTCCTGGGCTATTCAATACCGTAATGCCTTTCTTGTATGCCAAGCCACTTCTTGGCCTTATTTGAGCTTCGTAGTTGTCGGGCAGAGCTATAAATAGCCCTGTTTTAACAAGTGCCCGCGCCATGGGCTTTAGGGTTATTGGCTGTTCTAAATTGGCATATAAATCCATCCCCGCGGATAATCCTGTTTCATACTTTGGAAGGGGGTGTTTGGATTTATTTATGATTTCTATTTGCATGTGATGTGCTGAATTTAATGATTGAAAATACGTCTTTTTTTTCGCTTTTCTAATGCCAAAACCACAAAGATATAGATAATACAATACAGGCCGCTTAAAATAAAGTAATCGTCATGTTTCAATTCCCACAATAAGTAAAGGCCTATGGCAGTTACTAAGTAGTAAAAAATTTCTTTCCACGCGTAGGGTATGGGATAATACTTTCTACTATAGGTGTAAGAAATCAGACACATAATGGTGTAACAAGCCAAAGTAGCCCAAGCGGAGCCAACATAAGAAAATGTTGGTATTAATACTAAATTTAAGGTTATCGTTACTAAGGCCCCTATAAGAGAGATATAGGCACCAAACCTTGTGTTTCCACTTACCTTATACCATACAGATAGATTAAAATAAATCCCCAAAAGTAAATTGGCAAAAAGCAATATCGGAACAACTTCTAGCCCCTGGTGGTAAGATTCGTCTCTTAAAAAGTGCTTTATGATGTCAATAAATAAATTAACCGACAAAAATATGAAGCCTGTAAATGCAATAAAATACCCCATTATTCGGGCATAATGATTTTGAGCGTCTTCATCTTTTGATTTATTAAAAAAGTAGGGCTCAGCGCCATATCTAAACGCTTGAATAAAGAGCGTCATAAAAATGGCGATTTTGTAACATGCTGAGTAAATGCCAATCTCGGATTTAGAGATGTTAGATGGTAAGAGGAGTTCCAGTAAGAGCTTGTCCGCCATCTCATTGGTAACATAAGCAAGACCTCCGACCAATAAAGGAAATCCATAGCTCAGCATTCTTTTCCAGATGGTATAATCAAAGATAAGGGCAGTTCTGAAAATAGTCGGAAGCAATAAACATAGTGTTATTGCGCTAGATATTAAGTAGGAAATAAAAATATAACCAATGCCAAAGTTGGGTCTGTAGATTAACGATATGTATTCTGTAGCAATATCTTGAGCTAATAGCCAAGGACAAACAAGATAAAAGAAGAGGTTTAATCCAATATTGACACTAATATTAGCCAATCGAATTCCAGCAAATTTCCACGCTTTGTCAAGGTGTCGCAAATAAGCAAAAGGAAGGGTTGCCATAACATCTAAAGCAAGAACCCAAGCTAAATACTTTACAAATACGGCCTGTTTTTGAATAGTTAAAATATTCGCAATGGCTTCTAGGTTAGAATACACTAAAAAAAGAAACAAGCATGTGCTTACGAACAATGAAATCATTCCAGTGGAGAAAACATTGCTTTTATTTTCTTCTTTCGAAACAAAACGAAAGAATGCAGTTTCAAAACCATAGGTTAAAACAACCATGCTAAAGGCAACCAGTGTCATCAGTAAGGACAAGGTGCCGTATTGTTCTGGGTTAAAGATACCCGTATATAAAGGTACCAACAAAAAATTAAGCAAACGACCTACTATACTGCTTAAGCCGTAAATTGCTGTTTGCTCGATTAATTTTTTTATTCCGCTCAAATAACTTCTTTTTTGATTTTTAGAATCTGGCTTTTCGCTTTTCTAAAAAAGCTGTTGTTCCTTCTACAAAATCTTTTGTACCAAAGCAATCGCCAAAAGCTTTCATCTCAAATGAAAGCCCATCAACACCTGCTGTATAATTCGCATTAACGCACTTTATTGCCGAGGCGACAGCCATTGGGGAGTTATTGATAATTTTAGAGGCTATTTTTTTTGCTTCTGTCATAAGTGATTCTAATGGAACGACTTTATTAGCAATTCCGTATGCTAATGCTTGCTCAGCATTTATCATTTCTGCTGTTAAAATCATTTGCATGGCCCTTCCTTTTCCTGCAATTTGTGCTAAGCGCTGTGTGCCTCCATAGCCAGGTATCACTCCTAAAGAAGTTTCTGGTAGTCCAACTTTAGCATTCTCTGAAAAAATACGGATATGAGAAGCCATAGCTAGCTCTAATCCTCCTCCCAAAGCAAAGCCATTTACGGCAGCTATCACTGGCGTTTCCATACCATCTATTTTATTAAAAAGGGCTTCGTGACCATGTTGACTTAATGCTTTTCCTTGTTCCGCAGAAAAATGTGCAAATTCCGAAATGTCTGCACCAGCGACAAAGGCCTTTTCTCCAGATCCTGTTATAATAATCACCCGTACAGAATTGTCTGCCTCCGCCTGCTCCAAGGCCTTACTCAGTTCAGAGATGGTTTCTTTGTTTAATGCATTTAACTTTGTAGGCCTGTTGATGGTGATGATTTGCATCTGCCCGTCATTACTTACTAAAACATTCTGGTAACTCATTGTTCTATATTTAAAAGCAAAATTAACTTTTTTGATCGTAGGCCGGCAGCTTAATAAAGAAAGTCGTTCCTTTATTAAGTTCTGACTTAAAATAAATCTCGCCGTTTACATCGTCTATAATTCTTTTTACTAACGCGAGTCCTAACCCCATACCGCTGTTTTTGGTAGTAAAATTAGGCTCAAAAATTTTCTCTTGTAACTCTTCGGGTATCCCCAGTCCATTGTCTTTAACTGTAAGGTGAATTTCTTTGCCCCTTTTAAATAGGCCTATTTCTATTTGAGAATGTACTTCATCTGGAATAGCCTCTATGGCATTATTTAATAGGTTATTTAAAACTCTAATAAATTGATCTCTGTCTGCGAATACGTACAACTCTTCTTGACTCAAATTAAGGTTGATATTGGCTGCATCATAAAAGCTAACTGCACGTTCTACAAGATTGTTTATGTGAAGTTTTTCCTTGTTACTGTTGGGCATTTGTGCAAAACCAGAAAAGGCTGAGGCTATATGTGCTAAAGTATCTATTTGTTCAATAATTGAATGGCTAAAAGTTTTTAACTTTTCCTCAAAATCTGGGTCATCTGCCTTAAGTTGTCTCTCAAAAAGCTGGACGTTAAGCTTCATTGGCGTGAGTGGGTTTTTTATTTCGTGTGCAACTTGTTTAGCCATTTCTCGCCAGGCGCTCTCTTTTTGTGTTTGGGCTAAAATATCGGCGCTTTTCTCTAGCTCCTTAACCATAAAGTTATATTGGTGTACCAACTGGCCTACCTCATCGGAAGAATTCCATCTTAGAGGCATATAGCGCTTCATTAAAGCAGCTTTGCGCATAATGGCAGACAAACGTCTTAAAGGTTCTGTTATTTGTCTCGAAAGAACAAAAGCCAAGATGCTGGCAACAAGGAAAAGAACAATATAAATAGGCGAAAGGGCCAGAAGGTAATCTCTAAGGTCTCTTTTATAGGTTTCGTCTAACTGGAAATAAGGAATACTTATTATGGCTATTGGATTGCCTTTGGTGTCGTTTAAGTATTGGTAAGAGTTAAGGTAATCTTCTCCTTTATTGGTTAACCTCTTGTCAATTCGTTTTCCCTTAACAGAGAGGGCTTTTAGGGTTTCGGGACTCATGTTTCGAGGTATGAGCCCTTCTTGATGCAATTCTTTATTTGAGCTAATGATTAACTCTCCTGAAATGTTATATATATTTAAGTCTAGATTGTGTACATCAGAAAGCTCGTAAATTTTTGTTTGAAATAGGTTGTAAATAGATTTTGAACCCTGTGGTGGTTGCTTCTGCTCATTCAAAAAATAGTCTATGGATGCTATAGTTGCAACTTCTTTTCTCTGCAATCGTTTATTGTGGTATTCTGTGTTTTGCGTTTTAAAATTATAAAATGTAGATATCCCAATAAAGAAGAATGAGCCTATTAATAGGGCGAGCATAGAAACATATATCCGTGTTCGCAACTTATAAGGAGATTTAAACATCGCTTTCATCATACCAAAGATAAAATAAAAACTCGCTTCAAAGTTTTTTAAAAGCCACAGAGGTTTCAAACAAAAAAATCCCCCCTAGTATTTAGGGAGGATGTAATGACGAATTCGCCAATTATTATTGTTTCAATGCTTCAGCTCCACCAACAATCTCTAAAATCTCGTTGGTAATTGCAGCTTGACGTTGACGGTTATAACTTAATTTAAGTTCTGCCTTCAAGTCCGATGCGTTATCTGTTGCTTTATGCATAGCTGTCATACGAGCCCCGTGCTCAGATGCATGAGAGTCTAACAAGCCTTTATAGAACTGTATTTTAAGAGACTTCGGAATAAGGTCTAAAACAATCTCAGACATAGACGGCTCAAAGATATAGTCTACGCTTAATGTAGATGATTCATCTTGTTTTGGTTGCACAGGTAAGAACTGTTCTAAAACGACTTCTTGTGATGCTGCATTCTTGAATTGGTTATAGATAATTTGTATGCTGTCAAAACTTCCGGCAACAAAGGCGTCCATAATTTCTTGTGCAATTACAGAAACATTGTCGTAATTTAAGTCATTAAAAATCTCAAGGTTTGAATTAAAAACTTGATGTTTTCCAACAAAGTAGTCAACAGATCTTTTTCCGATTGGGTATACTTGAATGTTCTTTCCAGATAATTCTGAAATTCTCTTTTCTGTTACTTTAAATACGTTAGCATTGAATGCACCGCAAAGCCCTCTATTAGATGCAATCGGTACTAACAAAACGTTTTCTACTTCTCTTTGAACACTATAGGCTCCGTTAGGAGACCCCTCTAGAGAAGCGCTAAGGTTTCCTAAAATTTCTTGAAGCTTTTCTGCATAAGGACGCATCTGTGTAATCGCATCTTGTGCTCTCTTAAGCTTTGCTGCAGAAACCATTTTCATTGCACTAGTAATCTGCATGGTTGAAGCCACGGAGCTAATTCTAGTACGTATTTCTTTTAAGTTAGCCATTTAAACGTGTGTTGAATGGGGGTTTTTACTTCCACTTTTTGCGTCTTATTGGTATTTTGAAGAAATTTCTTTCGCTGCATTTTCAATAGCCTCAATTGCTTCGTCGGTTAATTTTCCGGCTTTAAGTGATGCTAATTGTTCCGCATATTTATTTCTCATATAAGACAAAAATTCGTTTTCGAACTCTTTAACCTTTTCTACTGGCACTTTAGACATTAAGTTTTTAGTACCGCAGTAAATAATGGCTACTTGTTCTTCTACTGGCAGAGGCGCATTTAAACCTTGCTTAAGCATCTCTACATTACGCTTACCTTTGTTAATTACCAACAAGGTTGCGTCGTCAAGGTCTGAGCCAAATTTAGCGAATGCTTCTAGTTCACGGAACTGGGCTTGATCTAATTTTAATGTTCCCGATACTTTCTTCATGGACTTAATCTGGGCAGATCCACCAACACGAGATACAGAAATACCAACGTTAATAGCTGGTCGTACACCTGAGTTAAATAAGTCCGCCTCTAGGAATATTTGTCCATCTGTAATAGAAATTACATTTGTAGGGATATATGCCGAAACGTCTCCCGCTTGGGTTTCAATGATAGGAAGTGCTGTTAAAGATCCTCCACCTTTAACGATGCCTTTAATAGAATCTGGAAGGTCGTTCATGTTTTGAGCAATAGCATCAGAAGCGTTAATCTTCGCTGCACGTTCTAGTAATCTTGAGTGTAAGAAGAATACGTCTCCTGGATATGCTTCTCGTCCTGGAGGTCTCCTTAAAAGTAAAGATACCTCACGGTATGCAACGGCCTGTTTAGATAAATCGTCGTATACGATTAATCCGTGCCTGCCTGTGTCACGAAAGAACTCTCCAATAGCAGCTCCTGCGAATGGTGCATAAAACTGCATTGGCGCAGGGTCTGATGCATTGGCAGCAACAACAACGGTATAGGCCATAGCTCCAGCTTGCTCTAATGTTTTAACAATATTTGCTACCGTAGATCCTTTCTGTCCTATGGCAACGTAAATACAATAAACTGGCTCACCTGCTTCATAAAACTCTTTTTGGTTGATAATGGTATCTATAGCCACAGAGGTCTTTCCTGTCTGGCGGTCACCAATAATCAACTCTCGTTGTCCACGGCCGATAGGTATCATGGCATCAACTGCTTTAATTCCGGTTTGTAATGGCTCATTTACAGGCTGACGATATATAACACCTGGCGCTGTTCGCTCTAGAGGCATTTCATATGTCGTACCCGTAATCGGTCCTTTACCGTCTATTGGATTACCTAAGGTATCTACAACTCGACCTAGCATTCCGTCACCTACGTTAATAGATGCTATACGACCAGTACGCTTTACTGTATCTCCTTCTTTAACTTCTTTTGAAGAACCTAACAGTACAGCACCAACATTGTCCTCTTCCAAGTTTAATACGATGCCTTGTAAACCTGTCTGGAATTCTATCAACTCCCCTGAGTTTACATTACTTAGTCCATAAACACGGGCAATACCATCTCCTACTTGAAGAACGGTACCCACTTCAGCTATTTCTGCCTCTGTCTTAAGACCTGAAAGCTGCTCTCTTAATATTGCTGATACTTCAGCTGGATTAACACTTGCCATAATTAGTACTCTTTTATGTAGGGATTGGAAACAAATTCTCTTTTTAACTTTTGTAATTTATTGGCAACACTTGCGTTTATTTCGCTATCACCAACTCGAAGGATGAATCCTCCTATCAGACTTTCGTCTACACGTTCTTCTACTTGAACTTCTGCATTATTGACTACTGCCTTCAGCTGCGCCAATACTTGAGACCTCATATCTTCAGACATTGTTATCGCAGTGGTTACACTTGCATTAACAATGTTTTTTGAATGATTGTATAAATGGATAAAACTTTCGGCGATAGCACCCAAAACAGCCTCGCGCTTCTTATCTGTGATAAGGTTTACAAACGCTAGTGTCAGCTTTGAAAAATCTTTAGCAAAAATTTCATTCAATATCGCTTTCTTTTTATCCGTCTTTACAACAGGGCTTTTCAGCATATTCATAAAGTCTGTATTAGAATGACAAACCTCTTGCAAGCTCAACATATCTGTTTTTACCTGCTCCAGAACTTCTCGCTCTTGAGCCAAAGAAATCAAAGACTTCGCATAACGTTGTGCAACTCTCGTGTCTTTCATTTTCCTTTAATTAAGCTTTACGTCTTTTAGCATTTCAGTAATAAATGCATTCTGCTTGTCTGCATCTTTAAGCTCTGATTTCAAAACTTTTTCTGCAATTTCTATAGATAATGCTCCCACAGAATTTTTCAATTCTGTTACTGCAGCTGCTTTTTCATTTTCTATAGCGGCTTTGGCCGAGGCAAGTATCTTGTCTGCTTCTTCTTTAGCCGAATTTTTTGCTTCAGAAATAATTGTCGTCTTGATTTCTCTAGCTTCGGAAAGCATAGCGTCTCTTTCTAAGCGTGCCTCTTTTAAGATTCGCTCATTGTCCGCTTGAAGCGTAGCCATCTCTTTACGAGCAACTTCTGCAGATTCGAGGGCGTCTTTTATAGAGGTCTCTCTCTCTTTTACAGCTCCTAATATTGGAGCCCAAGCAAACTTTTTTAAGATAACCATAAGGATTAAGAAGGACAAGGTTGTCCAAAATATCAATCCTATTTGAGGTGTAATTAATTCCATTTTTTTGTTGTCTTTTAAAATTGTAAACAAACCTTTTAGGCAATCCCTAAAAGGTTTGTTCTAGCAATAATTTAGTTGCTCGCTACTAACAAAGATACAACTACCGCGAATAGTGCTACTCCCTCTACTAGGGCTGCAGCAATAATCATTGCAGTTTGAATTTTTGTAGATGCTTCTGGTTGTCTTGCAATTCCTTCCATTGCAGAACCTCCAATTTTACCGATACCAAATCCAGCGCCTATTACGGCTAAACCGGCACCTATTGCAGCTAATGGTCCCATATCTAATTTAATTTATAGGGTTAAACAAAAAACTTACTTAATGATGTTCATGCTCTGCTACCGCCATTCCAATGAATAGTGATGACAAAAGCGTGAATATATATGCTTGTAATGCAGCTACTAATAACTCCAATACATTCATAAACAATACAAATCCTACCGAAACAGGAGCAATGGCAATCGTCTTAAAAATAAATATCAACGATATTAAACTTAAGATAATAATATGCCCTGCCGTGATGTTCGCAAACAAACGAATCAATAGGGCAATAGGCTTCGCCAAAATACCAATCACTTCAACCGGTATCATAATAGGTGCAAGCCAAAAGGGAACTCCTGGTGTTGCTACTATGTGTTTCCAGTATTCTTTATTTCCATTCAAGTTGGTAATCAAAAACGTAATAAACGCAAGAGTAATGGTAAAGGATATATTTCCTGTTAGGTTGGCAGATCCTGGGAAAAAGGGAACTAAGCCTAACAAATTGTTAATCCATATAAAGAAAAATACTGTTAACAAATAAGGTAAAAATTTATCTGCTTTCTTATGGCCAATATTAGGTACGGCAATAGAATCTCGAACAAATAAAACTAAAGGCTCCATAAATGACGCTAACCCTTTTGGCTCTTTATTGTTTTGGCGGTATGACCTTCCTATTCCTACAAAAATTAGCAGTAATATGATGATAGATAAGAACATAGAAAATACGTTCTTAGTAATAGAAAAATCATATGGGTGTGCACCTCCAAGCTCTATTATGTGTCCATGATCAAGACGGTACGTATGATTTCCTTTGATAACATCAGCGTGCCCATGGTCAAACTCACTTGACATAAACACATCCAGTTTTCCGTTGGTGTACAGAATTACGGGTAAAGGCAAAGACACTGGGTGCTCGACACCTTCTGAGTCTGTATAATCTAGTATGTGAAATTCATATGCATCGGCTATGTGGTGCATAATAACCTCTACTGCGTTAAATGAATCGCCCTCTTTTTGACCCGTTCCGCCCGCTGCTGATATAGTTAGCGTTCCTAGTACAAAGCTAAAAGATAATAGTAATGCCCTTAATCCTGTTTTCATCTTGTGTTCAAATAATTGTTCTAAGCCTATGAAAATCTGTGCGAAAATAAATAATATTCTTCAATGAACGAATTATATTTAGTGCTTATCAACAATATTTCGTTTAATTTAATTTATTGTGAAAAGATATTGGCAAAAAACATCTTCTCAAATGCCTTGATTTTTCAGCTTCTTGGCTATTATAGTGCACTCAAAAATTAAATAAAAAAAATAAACCGCAGTAAACTGTAATGCAAAGTTTTGGCTGTAATCTACCTTAGGTAAAACAAAGGGAATAATAAAAATCATCGAGATAAGCATTTTAAGTATACTGCATGACAAAAATACAAAGCCCGCTTTATCAGAATTTTTAGAGAATGATATCACAACTGCGCTATTAACAACAGCGCTGCTAATAATATTAAATCCATGAATGGTGTTAAAAAGTCCTTGTTCTAATTGGAATGACCAATAATGATTTATTAAGAAGTGAACGCCAAACAAAATGAGTGCAAACTGACTAAGCTTGAAATAAAAAGTGCGAAATTCACGTATCATTCGAGTGTCTTGTTACTTCTTTAATAATATGCAGCAAAGCACCTATAACCGATGCGAGAGACAACAATAGTGTGAAAAGGGGGAAGTCTTTTTGTAGATATAGATCTATAGAGTGTCCTGCATAGGTTCCTAGGGCAATAATAACGCCCATCTGTATTGCTATGTTGGAGAATTTTAAAAACTGATTAAGCGGTCTTTTCTTGGGTCTTTTCATTACTTTCTGGGCTGCTGATGTTTTTTATGGAAGCACCCATACTACAAGAGCCCGTAAAGTTTGCGCCTGGCTCTATAGATAGCTTATTTGTAATGATATCTCCTAAAAGATTGGCCGTAGATTTTAAGCTTAACAATTCCGACACCTGTATTTTTGCTTTTACCGTTCCTGCTATGAGTGCATTTAGGCATGTAACCTCTCCCTCGACAACACCTTTTTCTCCAAGCACTAACAAGCCTTTGGTGTTTATTTTTCCAGAAAGAGTTCCATCAACACGTAAGTCGCCTTCTGTGTTGATGTCGCCTTTAATAGTGCTTCCCTGTCCTATAGCATTGATTACCGTGGTGGTCTTTTCGTTTGTTCTAGACATATCTGTCTTTGATTTAGAAAACATAATTTTTATTTATTCAAATACGCGTCTTCAAAATAAACGACGTACTTGTCGATAGACTTATCTTTATAAAACGCCTTAAAATTAGTCGAAGATATGATAAAATGCTCATAATCAGAGTATGTTAACTGTACATTTAATTCGTTGTGATCTTTTATGGCATTTAAGTACTTCATCGCATCCCTAGATTTGTCAAAGGTTTTTACGATAATTAGTTGGTAATCTAGGTCCAGCATTAGGCTTTGAGTTTTATAAGCCTCTAGATTATAATATTTGTAATTATAGTCTGAAACTGTGCGCTTTACTTTTCCTAAGTCTATATTAGAATTATCAACGCTCAAAACAAAATAATGAGATTCTTTAGGGTCGTATCCAAAAATTTTCTCTTCGGCCTCTAGCTCTTCTTTGGTGTTTTTTGTGGCGACACCCTCTAAAATGAGTCTTGCTTCATCTGCAACCTCTCCAGCGTAGTATTGTGATAGTAGGTCGTTTAGGCTATTTACAAGCGCTTCTTCACCATAAAGCCTTCCTTTGGAGAGTGCGCTTAGTAGGGCAAGCTGCTCGACAATGGGGTGGTGTTTGTACTTTTCTTTTAGATAAATCTCTTGCTGAATGACGTACTCGTGTTGACTAGACGCAAATGCGGCGTATATGTCTTCATAGAACAATAAGGCGCTGTCTATGTGTACTGTGTGTTCTGAATAAAACGAATCGGGATCTAAGATCATTTTCAGATAATCACTTTCTGGGTATGTCGCCATTAGTTTCTGAACGTACGATTGTGCAGCCAGGTTTTCTTCTAATAATTTATGTGTGCTGTATAATTGGTAATAGCTAAGAGGTTCATAACTATTCTGAGGGTAGATTTCAACAAGTGTTTCAAAAACCTCTAGCGCCTCTTCAAAATCATTTAACTCTTCTTTATAAATTAGGCCCAGGTGATAAAACGATTGAACAATCAGGTCTATTGTTGCCGCCTTTGCCGAATCGCTAAAAGGTATTTTGTTTAAATAGTACTCTCTGCTGTATATGTCTTTTTCTTCGCCTTCCTCATCATCTTCGTTGATGATTAGTTGGCTCTTGTTTTTTCTTCGCCAATCGTCTTCTAATCTTCGCTCACCCCATTTGGTAATAAACTCACTAAAGCCAAAGCTGATAGCTGAAGGGTTGTAAAAATACCAGCCACCTCCTCCAGACATTGGGTTAAATGAATTTCTATCGTTTAGCCTACCGCCCATGCTAGCATTGCTCCTAACAGCTTCCTTTGCTTGTCGCTCTTCTTCTTTCTTTTCTTCTATTATCTCGTCAATGAGATTATTCAAGTCGTCTTCTGGCATTTTAGACATCGTCAACAAGCTATCCTGTAGCTCTATGCTGTTGTATAGGCTTACAAGCTCATTTAAACTTGTTCTCTTTTTTGATAATAAATCGTAGTCTGGATGATTTTGACTTAAAAAAGTCATTGCTGTGTCGTAATGACCTTGCGCAGATAAATAACTTGATTCCTCAAAATACAAGTCTGCTAAGGTTAGGTGAGATATTGATTGTTGTTGATCATTTCCATAATTAGCAGCGGTGGAGTTTAACAAATAACCCTTCGCTATTTCCCCCTGCCCCTCTTTCAAAGCTATTTCTGCTAAAGCAAAATATATTTGATCTTGGTAGTCATTGTTCTTTTCATCTTTAAGCATTTTCTGTATTGCGTCTACTAGAGCTGTTGAGCTATTTTTTTTTGGGTTAAAGGCTCGCGCTCTACTTAATAATGCGTTAAACAAGAAGTCATATTCTGGATTCATTTTTACCACCTTATCAAAGTACATATATGCCGACTCATAGTCTTCTGTCTTTTGGTAAAGTTGGGCGATAATATAGGTAAATCGTGTTTTTGTAGCTTTTTTCTTATTGTATTTTAAAGCTGTTTGTAGGAAGTCTATAGCCTCAAACCAATTTTCCTTTTTTAGTTCATAATTTGCATTCACCTCGGCCAGTAAAACTTTATCGGCTTTTTTAAGTCTTGCCTCAACCTCTATTCGCTCTAATTGTTTTCTTGCAGATGTAAAATTGCCCATTTCTATGTAGGCTCTGGCAGACCAAAGCTGCGCTAATTCGGCTACGTAGCCTTTGTGTTTGTTAATTATGTAACCAAACAACTCTATGGCTTTTCCATACTCTTGTTTGTAAAACATAGCTTGGCCCATGATAAAATAGTTATCATCTATCCATTTGTTCTTTTCCTTTCCTCGAAATTCCATAGAATGATACTCTATAACCATGGAGGCTTTTTCGATAACAGTATTTAGTTGAGGGTAAATTTTCTGCGCCTGCCTTTGGTCTCCTAAAATAGTTGTTGGAAGTATTGATGTGTAGTCCTCTTGGTATGTCGTTTCTAATTTTTCAATTGCTTCCTTAAGGCTTTCTTTGGCGTTAAAATAACCATTGTATTTTGCTGTGGTTCGATGAAACGCCCTGTTTAGTGCCTTGTCTTTTTTTGTAGAGCACGAAAACAATATTAGGCTTGTTAAAGCTAGACATATATATGTGTGTGTTATTTTCAATTTTGTGCAGAGTTTTTCTATACTTAAACTATCAATTCGCAAAAATATTTTAATTTTTCTTTTATTCCTTATATAAGGTGTTTTATCTGTGGCGGAAGGTACTCTAATATTCTTTGCTAGCTAAATATATAAAATTCCGATATTTGCTGTGTGCAAAAAAAAGAATCCATATTCAGCGCCTTGAAAAAAAAGTTTAGGTTTATTGTTCAAGACGATCAGTACTTCGAAGAAATAATGTCTAGTTCCTTTAGTGGTCTTCAGCTTGTTACTCGACTATTGTCTCTTTGTTTACTTCTGGTTTTGTTTGCTATTTCTATTGTTGCCTTTACCTCGCTAAAAGAATATATTCCTGGTTATTCTCCGCCCTATCTTTCTAAAGATTTAGTTCGTCTTTCTGTTAAAACCGACTCCTTAATTCGTGTTGTTGATTTGCAAAATCAAAAAATGACTCTATTAAACGGTGTTTTGAGTGGCGAACTTGATGCCGACTCTGTATTAAAGGACTCTGTTGAGCTGGTTGTCGTAAACACCGACGCTCTTGTCCCCTCTAGACAAGACTCTATATATAGAGAGGTTGTTGAGAGAAAAGACCGCTTCAACATACTTAATGAGGCAAAAGAAGAAACTGGTGGTTTGAAAAATGTTGTCTTTTACACGCCGATTAAAGGCATTGTTAGTGATGCATTCAATTTAAGCACTAAGCATTATGGCGTTGACGTTGTTGCTCCTAAAAACGAAGCCGTAAAATCTTGCCTTTCGGGTACTGTTATTTTTTCTGACTGGACTACAGAAACTGGCTATGCCATCGCTATTCAACATGAAAAAGAGCTAATTTCTTTCTATAAACACAATTCCGTTTTATTAAAAGAGGTGGGCGAAGTTGTTATGGCTGGTGATGTAATTGCAATTATTGGTAATTCTGGAAAATTTAGTACTGGTCCACATTTACATTTTGAATTGTGGCACAAAGGTCTCGCTATTAACCCTGAGCAACATATTCTTTTTTGATGTCATTTAAATCTTTCTTTGGTCGCCTTTTTGCTCGCTTTGTCGTTGCTAAGACAAATTCTTGGAGCAGATCTCCAATTAAAACACAAGAAAAGGTGTTGTTTTCTCTTATTAAGGCCGCTAGAAACACTGGTTTTGGAGTGGATCACAATTTTGATTCCATTGATAGTTATGAGAGTTTTAAATCGCAAGTACCTGTAAGAAATTACGAGGGCTTGAAAGAATATATAGATCGTATTAGGGGTGGCGAAAAAGACGTTCTATGGCCAGGACGACCTTCTTACTTTGCTAAAACCTCGGGAACAACATCTGGCGCAAAATACATTCCCCTCACTAAAGTGTCCTTAAAATGTCAAATTCAAGCTGCAAGAAACGCTCTTCTTCACTATGTCATAAGCTCGGGTAACACAGATTTTATCTCTGGGAAGATGATCTTTCTTCAGGGATCTCCGGAGCTTAACGATTCATCAATTGTACCTAGCGGTCGGCTTTCTGGAATTGTAGCCAACTTCGTTCCTAAATATCTTCAGGCTAATAGGCTTCCCACATACAACACAAATTGTATAGAGGATTGGGAAGCTAAGGTGGAGGCTATAGTTACCGAAACTTTGCCTGAAGACCTAAGACTTATTAGCGGGATTCCTTCATGGGTGCAAATGTACTTCGAAAAGCTTGTTGATCGTTCTGGTAAAAAAGTTGGAGAGTTATTTCCTAACTTCTCGCTCTTTGTGTACGGTGGCGTGAATTATGAACCATATAGAAAAAAGTTTGACGCTTTAATTGGTAGAAATATAGATAGCATTGAGTTATACCCCGCCTCAGAGGGCTTCATTGCTTTTCAAGACAAACATGATAAAAAAGACTTGTTGTTGTTGCTCGACTATGGCATTTTTTATGAGTTTATTGCTGTTGATAGCCTCCATAAAAAGAATCCTGAGAGAATTTCTATAAAAGACGTAAAGTTAGGTGTCAATTATGTTATAATATTGAATACTAACGCTGGTTTGTGGGGTTATAATATTGGAGACACGGTTCAATTTACCTCATTAAATCCTTACAGAATAGTTGTTTCTGGCCGTGTAAAACACTTTACCTCTGCTTTTGGAGAGCATGTTATTGCAAAAGAAGTAGAACAAGCCTTAAAATTTGCTTTAGATCTTCACCCCGATGTTAGTGTTAACGAATTTACCGTGGCTCCCCAAATTTCTCCAAAAAAGGGTTTACCATACCACGAATGGTTTATTGAATTTTCTTCAAGTCCTAAAAATATGAAGGATTTTAGGGTCGCCATAGACGGAGAACTGCAAAATCAAAACGCCTATTACAAAGACCTTATTGAGGGAAGGGTACTTCAGCCATTAAAAATTAATAGTCTTCCAAAAAATTCATTCAACAAGTACATGAAGAAAATTGGTAAGCTGGGTGGACAAAATAAAGTACCGAGGCTTGCTAACGACCGAAAAATTGTTGACTTACTTTAAAACGATACATAACTTTCTAAATAAGTACGAACCTGTTTTTTTTACTTCCTTTTCTTGCTGCTCTCTTTTTTTGTGCCACGCTTTATTTTTTTATTATAATTTTACTCCTAGTAATGCTGTAAAGTCTCAGCAGCTTTTAAACACTTATTCTTTGGTTGCAGACTTGATTTTTGATTCTATTTTTTGTTGTTGCTAAAAACTGGAGCGGCAATACTTTGGTAATAATACTTCCAGATCACGGACATCAACTCCCTTAGCAAAGCGGCTTTCTTAATCTGCCTTCTCTATTTAATAGAGCTAAATTGTAGCTTGACGGTGCATTATCTAAGTATGATTATAATAATATTTTTTTCTCTGGCGGATTTAGAATAAACACAAATTTTCTATTATACTGCCGTTGTATTTTTTCAAATTGATGGATTATCTTCTCCTCTTTTCGTTTCTCTTGGTAAATCAACAACTGAAATTACCTTTAGGAACTATTTAGGTAGCTTGGTTTATTCTTTGTTCTAACAGTAAGAAATTTTATTAACACGCCTTAAATGTCTTCCTCCCTCAAAAGAGGTATTTAAAAATGTATCCATTATTTCTCTTGCCTCATCAAAAGATAAAAAACGTGCAGGTAAGGCTATTACATTGGCGTCGTTATGTAGTCGAGCTAACTCTGCTATTTCTTTTTTCCAACATAATGCAGAGCGCACTTTCTGATGTTTATTAGCGCTCATATTTATTCCATTTCCTGATCCGCATAATAAAACGCCTACATCTGTTTCCTTTTTTGATATACTTTCTGCAAGGGGGTGAGCATAATCGGGGTAGTCTACACTGTCTTTATTTATAGGACCAAAATCTTTTACTGTAATTCCTTTACTTTTTAAATAAACCACAAGTTTTTCTTTGTATTCTACGCCTGCATGATCTGATGCTATTGCTACTTTCATTTCCTTTTTTTTTCTACACAAATATATATTTTCTTTTCGCTCTTTTCGGTTTTCAACAAAGTAAAATAATTTTGTTTATTTTTTTTTAAACCCTTGATTTTCAATAGCGTCTTATGAACAATATATTATTACTATCTTTTTTTTTTGTTAGTTTATTTTTAAAAGTAAACCTTGCTTTTCAAATGAATTTTATCCACCCAAAAAAATATTTTTTATAGACAATATATCTTTTTGTTTTTTATCCTTAATTCAGAATGCTAATCAAGAGTCTTTTCAACAAAATATTTATTATTTTTTTATTAATTTTTTCTTTATTTTTTTTTACAAACAGCTGTTTATTGTTTATTTATTGGGCTGATATTCAAATAAATATATTGTTTACTTAATATTAATTTTTGTTAACTCTTTTTTACAATACTCTTTTACAACAAAAAGTAACTAATTTTTTACAAGTTACAAACAGACTATTATAATTACATATAGTTTCTTTCTGTTAAATTAAAATAATTAATAATATATGTTAAATAAGTCTTAATTTTTCTATTCATTGTTTGGTTTGTAACTGTTTCTATTAGTTTTGTTCTGCTATTAATAAAATTAATTATTTTAGTGCGTTTTTAATTTAAACACAGAATTATGATAAAGAATATAATTTTAACCCTATTAATGCTTTTTAGTATATCTCTTTTTAGTCAAGCTAAGGCGCAAACTTTAAAAGGGACAATAAAAGTTCAAAGGCAAGCAAACAAAGATGTTTTCTTGTACAAAACTGAAGGTAAATACAAATATAAAATTGATAGTGTAAAGGTCCAGCAGAATGGTGTTTTTGTTTTTAACACCAAGGCTTTGCCAAAGGGATATTATAAGATTGCCTTATCTAATGAGAATAATATTATGGATATTATAATAAATCCAAAAGAAACCTTAGTAAGTATAGAATACACGCAGGTAAGATTAGAGAAAGGCGTGAAAGTTATCCAATCGCAAGAGAATAAAGCTTTATGGGAATATAAGGAGAAAGAGGCAGAAACACAAAAAACGATAAAAGCTTTACAACAGCAAAGAGGTCAATTTAGATCACAAGGAAATGAGGTAAAGGTGAACGAAATGACCAACGAGATAACAAAAAAAGAAAAGGAGCTCTTTAACCATGTGCAAGGAATAATAAACAGATATCCTAATACTTTTTTCTCTCAAGTAATGGTTGCGGGAAAATCAGATAATCCTTCTGAAAAAGAAAAATATTTTGATGATTTATCATTTACAAACGAAAACTTTATAAGATCAAATGTATATGCAAATAGATTTCAAGATTACATCATAAAACATAGTGGACACACAGAAGTAGGTTATTATAATGCTGTAGATGATATAATGAACAAAGCAAAAGCAAATGATAAGGTATTTGAATTTGCACTTTATAACTTATTAGATGGATTTTATGGATCCGGTTTAGAAGATGTAGCTACCTATATAATGGAAGAGTATTTTTATGGTGAAGCATGTGGCGACATAGAAATAAATGATTTATTAAGACAAAAAGCAGAATTAATAAAGAACTTACAAATAGGAAATATACCACCAGATTTTACTATAAAAAACAACTATGGAGAAGAGGTAAATCTAAAAAATACATGCGCAAATAATACCTATACAATAATTATGTTTTGGGCTACTCATTGTCCACACTGTATGAGAGATTTACCAGGATTTGTACCCGTTTATAACGAATATAAATCTAAAGGACTAGAAGTAATAGCAGTAGCGCTTGATGTAAATCCAACAAAGTGGAAAACGACAGTAGAGGAAAAAGGATTTAATTGGCAAAATGTATCTCAATTTAAAAATTATCAGTCGCCAGTTTGTAAAGATTATAAAATAAACAAAACTCCTTCTTGGTTTGTGTTAGATAAAAATATGCAAATAGTAGCAAAACCAAAAGGAAAGCAAGAAGTAATGAAATTTTTAAGAAGTAATTTATAAAAAAAAGACCCTGATTAGGGTCTTTTTTTTATGCTCAAAAACAACTTTATAAAAAAATAGATACTTTTCTTATATTTGCGCACTCTTAAAAACAAAAATAGTATAGACTATGGAATCAATCATGATTTATTTGCCAGCAATTTTGGCAGTAGTAGGACTTATTTACATGTATGTTAAGCAATCTTGGGTAATGAAACAGGATGCAGGCGACGGTAAAATGAAAGAAATCTCTGATTATATTTATGAAGGGGCATTAGCCTTTTTAAAAGCAGAATATAGATTACTAGCAGTTTTTGTACTAGTAGTTAGTGTCTTATTATTTATTGTCTCTTTGTATGTTCCTTCCACGCATTGGATGATTGTGATAGCCTTTATTTTTGGTGCTATTTTTTCTGCATATGCTGGAAATATAGGAATGAAGATAGCTACCAAAACAAATGTAAGAACAACTCAAGCTGCAAGAACTTCTCTTCCAAATGCATTAAAAGTATCTTTTGGTGGAGGAACAGTAATGGGCTTAGGAGTTGCTGGATTAGCAGTTTTAGGATTAACGGCATTCTTTATTATTTTCTATAATGTATTTATGGAAGGTGCTTGGACTAATGTTAATGACATGACCATAGTACTAGAAACATTAGCTGGTTTCTCTTTAGGGGCAGAATCAATAGCACTATTTGCGCGTGTAGGCGGAGGAATTTATACCAAAGCTGCTGATGTAGGCGCAGATTTAGTAGGTAAAGTAGAGGCAGATATTCCAGAAGATGATCCACGTAACCCTGCTACCATAGCAGATAATGTAGGTGATAATGTAGGAGATGTAGCAGGAATGGGAGCAGATTTATTTGGATCCTACGTGGCAACAGTTCTAGCGGCCATGGTTTTAGGTAATTATATTATTAAAGATATGGGTGGAAGCATCGATGATGCTTTTGGAGGAATAGGACCGGTTTTATTACCAATGGCTATAGCTGGCGTTGGTATTATAATTTCTCTAATAGGAACAACCCTTGTTTCTATAAAGGATAATAGCGCAAAAGAAGCTCAAGTTATGGGAGCTTTAAATAAAGGTAATATTACCTCAATAGTGTTGGTTGCTATTTCTTGTTATTTTTTGGTTACTTATATGTTGCCAAAATCGATGATGATGAACTTTTTTGGAGAAGGTTTAATAGAGATAACTTCAATACGAGTATTTTATGCAACAATTGTTGGTTTAATAGTGGGAGGAGTAATTTCATCAGTAACAGAATATTACACAGGTTTAGGAAAGAAACCTATTTTAAAAATTGTGCAACAGTCTAGTACAGGAGCAGGAACAAACATTATAGCAGGTTTAGCAACAGGGATGATTTCTACGTTCCCTACCGTGATATTATTTGCTGCAGCAATATGGGCTTCTTATGCATTTGCTGGTTTCTATGGAGTTGCAATGGCAGCTTCAGCAATGATGGCAACAACAGCAATGCAGTTAGCAATAGACGCTTTTGGTCCTATTGCTGATAATGCAGGAGGTATAGCAGAAATGAGTGAACAAGACCCAATTGTAAGAGAAAGAACAGATATTCTAGATTCAGTAGGTAATACAACAGCAGCAACAGGAAAAGGATTTGCGATAGCCTCAGCAGCTTTAACATCATTAGCTTTATTTGCTGCTTATGTCACTTTCACAGGAATTGATGGTATAAATATATTTAAAGCACCCGTATTAGCAATGTTATTTATAGGTGGAATGGTTCCTGTTGTTTTCTCGGCTTTAGCAATGAATGCTGTAGGAAAAGCAGCCATGGAAATGGTTTATGAAGTAAGAAGGCAGTTTAAAGAAATTGCAGGAATAATGGAAGGAACAGGAAAACCAGAATATGACAAGTGCGTTGCTATTTCTACACAAGCTTCTTTAAAAGAAATGGTTTCCCCAGGCTTACTAGCTATTTTATTTCCATTGATTATTGCCTTTGTTCCAATGATTTTTGGAATGGATAATTTAATTGTAGCAGAAATGCTTGGAGGTTACATGGCAGGAGTTACAGTTTCAGGAGTACTTTGGGCCATTTTCCAAAATAATGCAGGTGGAGCTTGGGACAATGCAAAAAAATCATTTGAAGCAGGTGTAGAGATAAATGGAGAAATGACTTACAAAGGTTCTGAGGCACACAAAGCGGCAGTAACTGGAGATACTGTTGGAGATCCATTTAAAGATACTTCGGGGCCATCTATGAACATACTAATTAAATTAACATGCTTAATAGGATTAGTTATAGCACCTATTTTAGGACACGGTTCAGACAACTCTCACAGCCACCAAGAGAAAATAGAAGATAATAAAACAATAGAAGTTGTAGAAAAAAAAGAGGAATCTACGAACGATTTCAGTTTGTAAAAAGTACATAAACAGTTAAAAGGCCCCTTTTTGTGAGGGGCCTTTTTTATGGATTAAATTATAATTTTTAATTTTCAAAGAATTATGAAAAACAAAGCAATTAGAAATATAGCCATATTGGGAAGCATTGCCATAGTAGGGGTTTTAAGTATTCAGATATATTGGATAAACCAAGCTTTAAACCTCCAACAAAAGCAATTTCAAGAAGACGTTTTCATTTCTCTTAAGCGCGTGGCGGAGAGAATATCTAATTATAACAAAATGGATTTTCCTCAGGAAAACCCAGTTAAACAATTATCATCAGATTATTATATTGTAAATATAAGAGAAGTTATAGACGCCAACATACTCGATTTATATCTAAGAAAGGAGTTTGCAAGAAATCTTATTCAAACCGACTACGAATATGCTATTTATGATTGTAGCAGCGACAAGATGGTTTATGGAGAATATGTTTCTATAAATGATAAAAAAGACAAAACAAAAATTGGAGATTTACCAAAATACGACGAGTTTATATATTATTTTGGGGTAAACTTTCCCAACAGAACCTCATACTTAATGGCGAGCAACAAGTTGTGGCTGTTTTTTTCTTTCTTACTATTTCTCACCGTTTTATTTTTTGTGTATGCTCTAAATATCATACTAAGACAAAAGCGTTTATCGGAGCTTCAAAAAGACTTTATAAACAATATGACGCATGAGTTTAAAACACCCATTTCCACAATAAATATAGCCTCCACTGCATTAATAGAAAACGAGCAAATAAGAATGGATGCTGGGTTGCAAAACTACACACGAATTATTAAAGAGCAGAATGAGCGCCTAAACAGACAGGTTGAAAAAGTACTTCAGATAGCAGAAATCGAAAGAGATAGCCTAGAAATGAACATGGAAAGAGTGGCACTACATAAATTATTAAACTCAGCAGCCACAAGCATAAACCTATTGATAGAAAAAGAAGGAGGAAAGACAGAGCTAGCCCTTAATGCACCAGATGATGTGATAATGTGCGACAAACTCCACTTAACTAATATTGTATATAACATTCTAGATAATGCTATTAAATATTGTGGTACAAAACCTAATATTAACATTGAAACAAAAGAAATGGAAGGGTTTTTGTATTTAGAAATAAGCGACAACGGAGTAGGCATTTCCGCCGAACACCTTCAAAAGGTAAAACGCAAGTTTTATAGAGTGCCAACAGGAAAAATACACGACGTCAAGGGCTTTGGATTAGGCTTGTTTTATGTAGATCAAGTATGCAAAGCACATCACTGGCAATGGGAAATAAAAAGTAAACCTAACCAAGGAACACAAATACGGTTTAAACTTAAATACTTATGACGCCAAGAATTTTATACGTAGAAGATGACCTTAGCCTGAGCTTTGTAACTAAAGATCAATTAGAGAAAAGAAGCTATAGAGTAGTTTTGTGCGAAAATGGATCTGAAGCAATAAAAGCATTTACAGATGATCATTTTGATATTTGTATCCTTGACGTCATGTTGCCCAAATTAGATGGCTTTCAATTAGCCAAGAGAATAAGAGAACAAAACAAGCAAATCCCCATTATATTTCTCACCGCTAGATCAATGAAAGAAGACAAACTAGAGGGTTTAACTCTGGGAGGGGATGATTATATCACAAAACCATTTGACTTAGAAGAGTTAGTCCTGAAAATAGAGATATTTTTAAAGCGAAGCCAAGTTAATAATACTGGTCAAACATCACATAATATTGGCGCTTACACTCTAGACCTTAAAGACCAAACCCTTAGTCTAAACAAAAAAGACGTTCGAAAATTAACACTTAGAGAGGCAAACCTACTAGCATTATTATGCCTGAGGGTTAATACAATTACTAAGCGTGAAGAGATTCTTGTAAAGCTTTGGGGCGAAAACGATTATTTCTTGGGAAGATCTTTAGACGTGTTTATATCACGCCTAAGAAAATACCTAAAGAAAGATGAGTCTGTTACAATTGAGAACGTAAGAGGTGTAGGTTTTAAGCTGTCAGTAGCCAAGAAATAAACCTTCAATAAAGCACTCTTTTGACTAAAGAATAAGACAAACAATAACTTCAAGCCATTTAGGGGTACGCCCATTGCTAGTAGCATTTTGCTCATAGCAAACTGACCCTTATGCATATAAGGATAGCAGCCGCCATAGGTGGCAAATAAGCCTACTCATGCAAAGAGCCGTCTAAAGTGTCCCCCGCTTTCTTTGCTCTTCTTCAATACTTTCAAAAAGAGCCTTAAAGTTTCCTTTACCAAAAGACTGAGCCCCTTTACGTTGAATAATTTCGAAAAACATGGTTGGTCTATCAACAATAGGTTTTGTAAAAATTTGAAGTAAATATCCCTCGTCATCCCGATCGACAAGAATTCCAAGCTCTTTGAGCTTTAAGATATCTTCGTCAATAGAACCACAACGGTCCAAAACGGTATCGTAGTAATTCCCTGGAACATACAAAAACTCTACACCACGAGCAGTCATTTCTGTTACAGTTTTAACAATATCATCAGTCGCAACCGCAATATGTTGACAACCAGCGCCTTTATAAAAGTCTAAATATTCTTCAATTTGAGATTTTTTAGCGCCTTCTGCGGGCTCGTTAATAGGAAATTTTACACGACCATTTCCATTGGTCATTACTTTACTCATTAAGGCTGTATATTTTGTAGAAATATCTTTATCATCAAAAGTAATTAGGTTCGCAAAACCCATTGTTTCATTGTAAAACTTTGCCCACACGTTCATTTCTCCCCAGCCTACATTAGCAACCATGTGGTCGATGTATTTGAGGCCCACCTCAGTAGGATTAAAATCAGAAGTCTGCTCTACATAACCAGGCAAGAAAACACCGCTGTAATTTTTACGCTCAACAAATAAGTGAACTGTATCGCCATAAGTGTGAATACCAGACCGAACGACCTCTCCATGCTTATCTTTTTCAATAGTCGGCTTCATATAAGCCTTTGCGCCTCTTTTAGTTGTTTCTTCAAAAGCTTTGGTGGCATCCTCTACCCATAAGGCGATTACCCTAACCCCATCACCATGCAACTTAACATGTTCAGCGATTTCATTATTCGGAGCAAGCGAAGTGGTTAAAACAAGCCTAATCTTTCCTTGTTGAAGAACGTATGACGTTCGGTCTCTTACACCAGTTTCTAAGCCTGAATATGCAACCGTTTGAAACCCCAAACAGTTTTTGTAGTAGATTGCAGACTGTTTCGCGTTACCAACATATAGCTCAACATAGTCGGTTCCTAATAAAGGAAGAAAATCATCTGCTTCAGGGAATATTTTTTCAATAGAAACTTTAGAGCTTTCGGAGTTTGATAAATTTTGTGTCATTTATAATAGTTTGTAGGCCTAAGTTACAGCCACGATTTATAATAGTCTTTTTGTTCAATGCGCATTGCCTCTTTGGTCAGCTGTAGAGGTTTAAATGGATCAATCATAACGGCTAGCTCCTGAGTTTCTGTTTGCCCAATACTCCGCTCTAAAGCTCCTGGATGAGGGCCGTGTGGTAAACCGCCAGGATGAAGGGTAATCATTCCCTTTTCAATATTGTTACGACTCATAAAGTCGCCATCTACATAATACAGCACCTCGTCAGAATCGATATTGCTGTGGTTATATGGAGCAGGAACAGCTTGGGGATGATAATCATACATTCTAGGCACAAAGGAGCACACTACAAAGTTGTGCCCTTCAAATGTTTGGTGCACAGGAGGCGGAAGGTGTACACGTCCAGTCATAGGCTCAAAATTATGAATAGAGAATCCGTAAGGATAGTTGTAACCATCCCAGCCTACAACATCAAAAGGGTGTGCTGCATAGGTGTATGGTGTAATTTGGTGGTGTTTTTTAATGTAAATGGTATAGTCTCCTAGATCCGAGTTTGTCTCAAGGTTTTCGGGTAACTTGTAGTCACGTTCACAAAAAGGAGCATGCTCTAGAAGCTGCCCAAACTTATTTCGATAATTGCGCGGAGTAAGTATAGGGCTAAAGCTTTCGATTACTAGAAGTCGATTTTCTTCCGAGTTGAATTCAAACTGATAAACACAACCTCTTGGGATAACCAGATAATCACCATACTCAAATCGAATAGAGCCGAAAGCTGTTTTTAGTCGCCCAGATCCTTTGTGGATAAATACGAGCTCGTCAGCTTCCGCATTTTTATAGAAATAGCTCATCGACTGTTTTGGTGCGGCAAGCCCAAGTTGTACATCAGAGTTGAACAAAAGAGTTTTTCTACTGCTTAAGAAGTCGTCCTCCGAAGCAATATCAAAGCCACGATAGCTTCTGGGCTGCTTATTGTTAGAGATTGCAGCTTCTGGCGCAACATCAATAGGAGTACCTATTTCTTTAATCATTGTTGGGGGGTGGCAGTGATAGAGTAAAGAAGACATGCTAGAAAAACCTTCAGTTCCAAATAGTTCTTCTTGATATAATGTTCCATTCTCTTGACGAAATACCGTATGTCGCTTAGAGGGGAAAGTCCCTAATTTATGGTAGATTGGCATAATTGTGTCATTTACATTAGACAAATATATAGGATTTGCTACGTGTATAATAATATTTTTAATGTTGTCCACGTATAAGATATGCACAAATACTTATGGCGTATTTCTTTTATCGCATGTTTTGGGTCAGTTTGAGCAAAAAGAGCCATAGCAAATCCTAATATTTGATAATCATAAACAGGACAAAAAACTAGAAACGACAATATGCATTTAATCGTATATTTGTAGAGCTATAATAGGGAGTTAACTTTCAAAATGACAAAAGAAAATATTCTGGTAATAGGCGCTTCTGGCCAAATAGGAACAGACCTTGTAATGAAGCTTAGAGCTTTATACGGGAATGCGCACGTAATAGCATCAGATATAAAATCAACTTCGCCCGAAGTGCTTGAGTCAGGCCCCTTTGAGCAGCTAGACATCATGCAAGAGGCTCGACTTCATGAGGTTGTAGATAAACATAAAGTCAGCCAAGTTTATCTTTTAGCAGCACTTTTATCTGCCACAGCAGAGAAGAATATAGAGCTAGGGTGGTCTTTAAATATGCGCTCACTATCTTATGTGTTAGACTTGGCTAGGTACGGAAAAGTAAAGAAAATATATTGGCCTAGCTCAATAGCGGTTTTTGGACCAACAACACCAAGAATAAATACGCCACAGTACACCATCATGGAGCCAAACACGGTATACGGAATTTCTAAACAAGCAGGAGAGCGGTGGTGCGAATATTACCACCATAAATTTGGTGTAGATGTACGAAGTATTCGCTATCCTGGATTAATTAGCTGGCAAACCCACCCAGGAGGAGGCACTACTGACTATGCCGTACATATTTTTCATGAGGCATTAAAGCATGGGCAGTACGAATCTTTCTTAACGCAAGATACTATGCTGCCCATGATGTATATGCCAGACGCAATCAGAGCCACCCTCGAGATCATGGAGGCGCCGTCAGAGCAAATAAAAATTAGATCTTCGTACAATGTTGCTGGTATGAGCTTTAACCCCAACGATATTGGAGAAGCTATTCGAAAACACATGCCCCAGTTTGAAATTACCTATAAACCAGACGAAAGACAAGTTATTGCCAACAGTTGGCCCCAGTCTATTGACGACTCTTTAGCAAGAGAACACTGGAACTGGGCTCACAAATACGATATGGAAACGATGGTTAATGACATGCTTGTTAACCTCAAAAAGAAATACCAATAAACCCTCAATTAGAAATGCAAGAGCTTAAGCTATACAATACTCTTACTAGAGAAAAGCAAGTGTTTAAACCGATCTCTGAAGGTAGTGTAGGGATGTACGTTTGTGGCCCCACAGTATATGGAGACGCCCATCTTGGGCACGCCAGACCAGGAATCACTTTTGATGTAGTCTTTAGATACATGCTACACCTTGGTTACAAGACAAGATATGTAAGAAACATTACAGACGTAGGCCATTTGGTAAATGACGCTGATGAGGGAGAAGATAAAATTGCTAAAAAAGCAAGGATAGACCAACTAGAACCTATGGAGGTTGTAGCCTATTATACTAGGTCGTATCATAGAGATATGCTGGCATTAAACACCTTGCCGCCGAGCATAGAACCTACAGCCACCGGCCATATCATTGAACAAATTCAAATGATAGAAAAAATTATGAAGAACGGCTTTGCTTATGAGGTAGACGGCAATGTTTACTTTGATGTGGTAAAGTATAACAAGAAGCATGATTATGGAAAGCTTTCTGGTAGAAATATTGAAGACATGCTCTCAAATACAAGAGATTTAGACGGGCAATCTGAAAAGCGAAACTCTGTGGACTTTGCCTTGTGGAAGAAAGCTTCCGCAGAACACATTATGAGGTGGCCATCCCCCTGGTCTGAAGGGTTTCCTGGATGGCATTTAGAATGTTCAGCAATGAGCACGAAGTATCTAGGAGATAAATTTGATATTCACGGAGGAGGAATGGATTTAGTATTCCCACACCATGAAGCTGAAATTGCACAATCCTGTGCTAGCGATGGCCACGAAGCGGTAAACTATTGGATGCATAATAATATGATTACCATTAACGGTCAGAAAATGGGCAAATCGCTAGGGAACTTCATTACGTTAGGCGAATTTTTTAGTGGTGATCACGACAGCTTAGATCAAGCGTATGACCCAATGACGATACGGTTTTTTATTTTGCAGGCGCACTACCGTTCTACTGTTGACTTTTCTAACGAAGCATTACAAGCGGCAGAAAAAGGCATGCGCAAATTAATGACAGCAATCGAGACGCTTAAAGGTTTAAATATTTCGGATTCGTCTGACGTAGACGTAGAGAGTTATAAAAAAAAGCTTTACAGCGCTGTAAATGACGACTTTAATACGCCTATACTAATTGCACACCTATTTGACGCGGTCAAACAAATTAACTCGATAGACGCTGGCAAGGCACGCATCAATGCGAAGTCTAAAGAAGAGTTTTTATGTCTTATGAATGATTTTTGCATAGATATTTTAGGGCTAAAAATGACTGAAAACGCTCCAGAAGAGGGCTTAACAGACGGAGTGATGGGTGTTGTGATGGGACTTAGAAATAGAGCTAAAGAAAGTAAAGATTGGGGCACCGCAGATTTTATAAGAGACGAGCTAGGAAAGCTGAACATTAAAATAAAAGATGCTAAAGATGGTGCGAGTTGGACTAAGGATTAATATGCCCAAATATGTGTAAAACAAAAGACAAGATGAAACGACTGCTCATTCCTATTATAGTTATTGCTTTGGCTGCCTGTTCTCCCGAACCAAAAAAGCAAAAGAAATCACAGGCCAACCCAAAGGTAGAGGTTCCAGTATTTAATGAAGACACGGCGTTTTATTTTATTGAAAAGCAAGTTGCTTTTGGCCCTAGAGTACCCAACACGGTTGCACACAAAAATTGTGCAAATTACTTTGTCGAGGTGTTAAATAATTACGCAGATACTGTGATTATTCAAGAGGCCAATTTAACAGCGTTCGATGGCACAGTGCTGGAGTCTAAAAACATTATTGCCTCTTTTAAACCAAATCGAGCAAAAAGGGTTATGCTTTGTGCTCACTGGGATACTAGGCCCTTTGCTGATCAGGCTGACGAAAATCAAAATACCCCCATTGAAGGAGCAAATGACGGAGGTTCTGGCGTAGGCGTGTTGTTGGAGTTGGCCCGTCAGTTTTCTATGAACAAGCCCGATATAGGGGTAGATATTATCCTTTTCGATTCTGAAGATTATGGACAGCCAGAGTACAGCGAATTACCTCGAATGGAACACTCTTACTGTTTAGGTTCTCAATATTGGGCACAAAATCTTCATAAGCCTAACTACTATGCTAAATATGGTATTCTATTAGATATGGTAGGAGGAAAAAACGCAGTATTTACTCAGGAGTTAGTGTCCTACACCTTTGCGCCTCAGGTATTAAAGAAGGTATGGAATACAGCAGCCAACTTAGGTTACGGCCACCACTTTTCATTCCAAAAAACAAACATGATTGTAGACGATCACCTATACATTAATAACCTAGCCCCTGGTAGGGTGCCTACCATTGATATCATTGAATACGATGCAGCAACGGAAAATCATTTTTATAAACATTGGCACACCCACGAAGATGTTATAGAAAACATAGACAAATCTACATTAAAAGCCGTAGGGCAAACAGTAATGCAGGTGGTTTATAACGAGTAAAGAAAACAGAAACTATTTCAGTTTAGATTTTTCTATCTTTGCCTATAGTATTATTTAACAACTTAAAACACACTAAAAATGGCTTTTGAACTACCAAAACTGCCTTATGCACTCGACGCATTAGAGCCACATATCGATTCTCGCACCATGGAAATACATCATGGAAAGCACCACGCAGGTTACACAGCAAAACTTAACGCCGCCATTGAGGGCACTGAGTTAACCGGAAAAACTATCGAAGAAATAATTACATCCGGAACTCTTTCTGCAGGAATAAGAAATAATGGCGGAGGTTTTTACAACCACTGTATGTTTTGGGAAGTGATGTCGCCAAACGGCGGAGGAGCTCCATCGGGAGAGTTGGCAAACGCCATTAATGATACTTTTGGTTCGTTAGAGTCTTTTAAAGATACATTTTCTAGTGCAGCAGCAACCCGATTTGGGTCTGGATGGGCTTGGTTGTGTGTAAAAAATGGAAAGCTCGAGGTTTGTTCTACTGCAAACCAAGACAACCCACTGATGAAAGGTGTTGGCTGTGAGGGAACCCCTATTTTAGGCTTAGACGTATGGGAGCACGCATATTACCTAAACTACCAGAATAGAAGACCAGATTATATTAATGCATTTTTTAATGTTATTAACTGGGATAAAGTTTCAGAAAACTATCACGCGGCACTTTAAAAACACCCATTATAATTTATTGTAAAAGCCACTTATTAATATGTGGCTTTTTGCATTTAAAATAGAGGAAATACAGTGCACTTAAATTTTTTTAATACGAATAGATACAAGTGTTAAAACCATTGCTTTATGGTATAAATTATTTAAATTCGTGGCGAAATTGAGTAACTAACTTACTCGAACAGAGTCCTGTTATTTAGCGGGTCAAACTGTTATGCTTGTTGCTTCCTCAAGAACTTTATGGGAGTGACCAGGCGAAGCCGTATCAACACTAAAGAATAAATAATATTTTATCTTCAATAATTTCATCGAAAACGAGGCTTAGACTCTTAAAGAAGCTCTTTTCTAACCCAGAAACAAGATCATATCTCAGAGCGCTGGCTCAGGAGTTCCAAGAATCAACAAATTCCGTACGGTTGGAATTAAACAGGCTTGAAGCAGCAAACATGTTGCAGTCAAGTAGAGAGGGTAATAAAAAATACTTTAAAGCAAATACAGAACACCCCTTGTATGAAGAGATTCATAAAATGGTATTGAAGGAATCAAAAGAGGGTAAATAAAAATAAGGCACTAAAAAGATAGCATGAAAATAGTTGTAATTGGAACCGGATATGTAGGCTTGGTAACAGGCGCCTGTTTTGCTGAAATGGGAAATAAGGTGTGTTGTGTAGATATAGACGAGCAAAAAGTTGAGAAGCTAAAGCAAGGAATCATTCCTATTTATGAGCCAGGCCTAGAAAACATGGTGTTAAAAAACCATAAAAAGGGAAATCTTAAATTTAACATCTCATTAGCAGAAGGCTTAAAAGATGCTGAAGTGGCTTTTATTGCTGTGGGAACACCTATGGGTGAAGACGGCTCTGCAGACCTACAATATGTGTTAGCTGTTGCTAAAGAAATAGGACAGAACTTAACTACGCCTATTGTTGTGGTAGACAAGTCTACCGTGCCTGTGGGAACAGCCGACAAAGTAAATTCTGCTATTCAAGCAGAACTGAAGGCTAGAGGAGAAGAAATAGAATGTCACGTTGTGTCTAACCCAGAGTTCTTAAAAGAAGGCGCTGCGGTAGAGGACTTTATGAAGCCAGACAGAGTAGTTGTTGGAGCCGATAACGGTAAAGCTTTAAACAAAATGAAGGAGCTTTACGCGCCTTTTTTTAGAACGCATGATCGGTTTATTGGTATGGATATCCGCTCTGCAGAAATGACTAAATATGCCGCCAATGCTATGCTTGCCACAAAAATTTCGTTTATGAATGAGGTGGCAAATATATGTGAACGCGTAGGTGCCGATGTGAATCAAGTTCGTATAGGTATTGGTTCCGACCGTAGAATAGGCTATTCATTTATTTATCCAGGTTGTGGTTATGGAGGTTCTTGTTTCCCCAAGGATGTAAACGCTTTAATTAAAACATCAAAAGATGTAGGCTATCACCCAGAGTTAATTGCATCTGTTGATGGTGTAAACCAGAAACAAAAGCGCGTTATTGCCGCAAAAGTAGTTAAAAGATTTGGTGAAGAACTTAAAGGAAAAAAGTTTGCGTTATGGGGCCTGTCTTTTAAGCCTGAAACTGATGATATGCGTGATGCAGCTAGCATCACGGTAATTAATGAGCTAACCAATAGAGGCGCCCAAATCTGCGCCTATGATCCTAAGGCTAGAGAGGAAGCAGAATCGTACTATCTCAAAGGAAATACGGCTGTTAGTTATGTAGAAACAAAATATGCCGCTTTAAAAAACGCAGACGCCCTTATTCTATTAACTGAATGGAAAGAATTCCGTTCGCCAGATTTTGAAGAACTAAGTCAACAACTAAAGAATAAAATTATCTTCGACGGGCGTAATCAGTACAACGCCTTTAATCTTGAAGATAAGGGTTGGGAATACTATCAAATTGGAGTGGCAAATACCCCCAAGAACTAAAAAAAGGCAAACTGAGTCAATATTCAATAAATAAAAGAACATGAAAAAATCACACAGTTTAATGGTTTGTTTAGCCTTGTGCATTGGGTTCATAGCAAGCGCTCAAACAGAAGCACAGTTAACAACCGAATTAAATCGTAGAGGGATTAACACCATGTCGGAAGTAAATGCTGCTCTTGCCGCTCAGGGCATGACAGAGGGAGAAGCTCGAAAAATGGCAAAAGTGTATGGCATTAACTATGACGATTATATTGCCAAACATATTTTAGGAGAAACTTCAAAGCCAAATAAAGCGCCTACTGTAACATCAGACAACGCTGTAACTGAAACCACAACAACTATTTCATATTCTGGAGATGCGGCAGTGGCAGCCACACCAATAGTACCAGCGCCAAAAGCTGACCCTAAATATTTTGGCTACGAGATTTTCCAAAACAACCCATTTGCCAACAAAGACTATTTGGTTGGAAACATTGATGAAAACTACATTTTAGGACCAGGAGACGAGATTAGGATATACGTATGGGGTTCTCACGCATATCAAGCACAAGTCCGCATCGACCTAAATGGAAATATAGCTCTACCTGATAATGGGGTTTTCTTCGCTTCAGGATACACCTTTGAAACCCTAAAAAAGAAGTTGAGAAACTATTTGGGGAAATCTTATTCTGGATTAATCACCTCTCCACAAACATCCTTTATTGATGTTTCTTTAACACAACTTCGCCCTGTAAGTATAACTGTATTAGGAGAGTCTAATACGCCAGGACCGCATCTAGTTAATGGTTTTGCGACGGTATTAAACGCCCTATATGCATCAGGAGGAGTAAAAACCACCGGATCACTTAGGGAAATTAAAGTGTATCGAAATAACAAACTCATAAAAACGGTTGACTTATATGATTATATCACCAAAGGCGCTCTAACAAAGGATGTGAGATTAATGAATAATGATGTTATTTTTATTCCCGTTCGAAACAATAGCATTTCATTAAGTGGCGCGGTAAAAAAACCAGCTACATTCGAACTCAAAGATAAAGAAGGGTTGAATGAGTTAATAGACTTTGCTGGCGGCCTTAAATCTGAGGCTTCTATCGATAACATTAGAATTAATAGAATTAGGCCTATAGAAGATAGAACCCCAGACGAATTATACGATCGATTTATTACATCTGTAGATTACACTCGTATCATAGAGTCAAATGAGAATTATCAATTGTATGATGGCGATGTAATAACGGTGAATAAAATTCTAGAAAAAGTACGTAATCTAGCAAGTATTTCAGGACCCGTTAAAAGGCCAGGATCATATGCTATATCTGAATTTCCAGACATTCGAAGCCTTATAGTTGAAGCGGCAGACAGCCTACTACCTCGCGTTTACATGGAGCGTGTAAACCTATACAGGACAAATGAAGACGGCACAAGAAACTTCTTTAATTTTAATTTATCGGAAGTCTTGAACGGAACACAAACAATAAAATTAGAAAATGATGACCGTATAGAACTGTTTTCTCTAGATAAAACAGAGGGAGACGATAGGACGGTCAGTATTTCGGGTTTTGGCAGTACTGGAGGAAAGCAGGCTTGGACAAAAGAGTTGAGTATGTACGATGTTATCTTCAGCTCTGTTTCATTAGACGATAAAGACTTTCAAGCCAAAGTCCTCAACTCAAGAGTAGATTTAAAACGTTACAACACGGAAACAGGATTATATTACAAGCAGTCTTATAACTTATTAGACATTTTGAGCAGAGAGACTAACGAGCTGTTATTACCAAGAGACCAAATTGTATTGTATGCCAAAAATCTGGACCGCATTATCGATAAGAAGGTGTCTATAAAAGGCTATGTAAAAAGTCCAGGAACGTACGTTTTATTAGAGGGAATGACCGTAGAAGACTTAATACTTCAGGCGGGAGGATTTTTAGAGTATTCAGAACAGGAAACAGCACTCGTGTCACGGCCAAAATTTAATGTAGACATTGGAGAGGTTTCTGAAACTTATACAGCAATTATTAACTCAGAATACTTGCTCGGTAATACTTCTAAAAAAGAGGGCTCTTTTATATTAGACCATAGAGATGTTGTAAACATAAGACAGATTCCTGGGGTAGAAACAATGAAATCAGTTACTGTTTCCGGCGAAGTTCGCTACCCTGGAGTTGTCACATTATCCAATAAAAAGCAAACGCTAAAAGAGATCTTAGAAAAAGCAGGAAACTTGACCCCATTTGCTTCGCTTAAGACTTCTTATATTTTAAGAGGTGGCGATCAAATTATTATCAATATGCATAAAGCATTACGAAAAAACATGTCTTTTTTACAAGATGGCGATCAAATATTTATTGGCTCTAACACAGGAGACGTCTCAGTACAAGGTGCGGTTCTTAATGAAGGTCTCTTCGTATGGGAAAAAGGGATAAGAGCAAAACGATATATTAAGCGATCAGGAGACTATGATGGTAACATAGAGGCTGTAGTTATTGAGTATCCAAACGGCATTACTAAAAAGAAGCATTGGTATAACAACCCTAAGGTAGAAGCAAACTCCAAAATATATGTTTATGCCAAACTAGAGGAAGAGAAAGTGGAAAAGAATGGCGAGGCTATGGATAAGTTTATCCAGGTATTATCTATATTGACAGGAACGCTGACCACCCTTGTCTTGACGAGAGCACTTTAAGAATAACCTATTCTAGAGCTTAAATTTTTTTAAATCAACTATTTAGAGCACACAAACAGGGATCTATGGAAACGAACACAAAAACACCGCATCAACAACAGTTGCCATATGAAGATGATGATATCGATTTAATCGCCCTTGCCAAAACACTCTGGGAAGGACGAAAAGTAGT
>CBFIGX010000001.1:306643-374406 GCA_965662265.1 Flavobacteriales bacterium | reverse complement strand
CCCCGCAGAATATACATCTAGTGTGGTAGTAAAACCAATATTATCTGATTCTAAAGCTAATATTGGAGGTAGTCTAGGAGGCTTGGCTGCTATGGCAGGCTTAGACATGGCCATTGTTGGTTCTACCGCAGATATTCACCCAAACTTATATCCGAACATTATAGAATCATATGATTATAAAAAAGCCTTACTTGAAACATCGATTTATTCGCACGAATTAAACAAGGAAGTTAATTATGCATCCTATTACACTGATGTTTATAAACCGCCAGTTTTATATTACATTAAGAAGTTTACAATAGGATTACCAGGATTAATTTTAAAACAATTAAATTTTAGAAAAAATACTGAGAACCATAAATTAGGTCTACAAACAGAAACAGAAGAGGATAGAGACTTATTTAAACTGTTAGTAAGTCAATTAAATTTGATTGTTGATGAAGAGGTAGGAACAGTAGAACTTTCTTGTTCAATGCCTAATAAAGTTCAAGCCGCACAGATGGCGCAATCTGCCCAAAAATTATTGCAAAGTGAGGTAATAGAACATAAACTAAAAAAAGTAGAAGAAGACTTAATATTTATTGAAGAACGACATATAGAAAAAAAGGAGGCATTCGAGAAAGCTCAGAATAACTTAGCCAGATACAGAGACTCACACAAAAATGTTAATACGGCCATTGCGCAAACAGAAATTGAAAGGTTAGAATCTGAGTACCAATTGGCGTTTTCTGTATACTCTGAGCTAGCCAAGCAAGTAGAGTCTCAAAAAATAAAGGTCAAAGAAAACACGCCTGTATTTGTAGTGTTGAAAAAACCCGTGATACCGTTTGAAAAGTCTAACCACTCTATGCTTATCGTTTTAGTCATATGGACTATTTTGGGAGTTGTTGTAAGTGTACTCTATGTTTTGGGAAGACAATTTCTTGTTGAGATAAACAGTAAATGGGATTAAACGTCATTGTTAAATGGTAAAAGAAATAGCCAAAGAGGTATTTGCAATAGAAGCAAAACAAATAAATAATTTATCAAATTTACTTACGAACGACTTTGACAAGTCTATCGAAGCAATATTAAATTCTAAAGGAAAGTTAATATTATCTGGTATGGGCAAATCAGGGATAATAGCAAAAAAAATTGCTGCCACACTTGCAAGTACCGGAACACCAAGTTTTTTCTTACACCCTGGAGAGGCATATCATGGTGACTTAGGAATGATAGAGCCAAATGATGTTGTTTTGTTGATTTCTAATTCTGGAGAAACCGATGAAATATTAAAGTTAATTCCTTTTGTAAAAAATCAGGGAAACAAAACGATCTCAATGAGTGGAAACACGAATTCAACTTTAGCAAAAAACACGAACTTTCATATAAATATTTCAGTAGAAAAGGAAGCCTGCCCTTTGCAACTTGCTCCTACATCTTCCACGACAGCAACTTTAGTAATGGGAGACGCTATCGCAGTATCTTTAATGAAGATGAGAGGCTTTACTGATGAACGATTTGCTAAATTTCACCCAGGAGGTAGTCTCGGAAGAAGGTTATTAACGAAAGTACTTGATGTAATGAAGTCTACTGATTTGCCAACTTGTAAACCGAATACAAATATTATTGAAGTCGTACATACTATTACGAATGGAAAATGTGGTTTAGTGATTGTTTTAAATGACGGAGAGGTAGTAGGTGTAATAACCGACGGAGATATTCGTAGGGCGATGAAAAATAGTCAAGCAAATTTCTTCAATTATGAAGCTGAAAACCTGATGTCCTTAAACCCTAAATTTGTATATGAGGATGAAAAGCTAATTGTTGCAGAAACGAAGCTACAACAAGAAAAAATCAATGCCTTAATAGTAAAAAACAGAAAGAATTGCTTGTCTGGGATAATACAGATATACGACATTAGCCTATAGGATTATACTTGTTAATTAAACAAATAGAAAAACGTAGTTGAACTTATACAAGCATTTAGTCGGACTGGCCTTAAGAGTTACGCCCTCAGTATCATCCTTTTTATTATTATTGTGTATAGATTTTTTTGTTACAAACGAGGGTCAAAAATTATGGGCCCTTGATTTTGTATTAATTTATCCAATATTGATGCCTTTTTTTCGAATGGGAGCGCCACTACACATTATGGAGCAAGGGACCACATTCAAGCAACAAAAGTTAGGCATTTACAGGGGTATACAAACTATAGCTGCAGCTGCACTCTATATAATGCTTATTCTTGGTATACAAAAGAGTTATTTTTCTATAGCAATATTAAGCGTTATAGGGGCTCTTTTATTCAATAACGGATATAAGAAAATTAGATACGGAAATCACTTTGGCTATTTATTACAAAACGTAATAATTTACCTATTTGTTAGTGTGATGTTAATCGCAAAGCAGGACGTCTACTCTTCAATAACAATAATAATACCTGCTGTTTTATTGTATTTATTTATAAGCGAGAAACGAATAATAACTCATCTTAGAACGGAGTTGTTAACACGTAAGAATTTTCGGATAAACTATGTTGGTGATGTTGCTAATTCATTCGTTGTGCCCATACTATTATATTTTTCTTATAAGGTTGGTAATGAGTCGGATCCAGCATTAATATTTGTTTTGAAGATAACGGGTTTTATAAGTGGTACAGTTGGAGGATTAATCATTTTGAATATAAAAAAACTTGACAAGTCTGTTAGAGAAAAAAATATACTTAATCTTTTTAGAAAGCTTAAAAAAGAGTTGCTATATATCTACTTAATACTAGCAGCCCTATCAAACATTGCAGTAATAATTTTATACCCTAAATATGCAACTGCTGCTTTGTGTTTAACTGTATTCGAGGGTCTTATACTTTTCTTAGGTCAGTATAATACTATAATAATATTTATGAAAAAGAAAAGGCAGTCTGTTTTGTCAAATACGTTAACGATAATTTTTATCATAGGACTTTTCACCCTAACTACTTCTTCGTGCGTTAGTATAAACTTATTTCTTTTTTATGTGATAGGTGCAAGTATATATCAAGTAACGTCTTATTTAGCATATAAGTACTATTAAATGGAGGTCTTAGTTTTACTTGGTGTTTTTATGTTTGCGGTTCCAGCATTTGGTGTAAATGTAAATTTACTTTATCTCATTTCTTTGTTGTTTATTATAAGATGGAAAATAAATAAACAAAGGTTGAAAATCTACTTGTTTAATCTAGCCCTACTTTCTCCTCTGGTTATTGTTTTGTTAGTGTATCCAAGCAAGTGGTTAACACTCGTGGTATTATTTGCTGCAATAACAACTAGTTTATACGACAAATACAATTTGAAAGAATTAAAGGTGGTGTTATATGCTCTAGCTGGAGCGACCATAGTGTCGTATATTTCTTTATTTATACTTGGGCACGATTTACTTCCATTAATATTATATGGTGAGTCTAGGCACTCAGTTGGCGCGTTTCAAGGCGTAAACTACAGGCCTAGTGGTTTTTATTTAGAGCCATCCACACTTGCATATCATTTTTTATTATTGGCTTTTTTATTCGATTTATTAAGTAGAAGGAATAAACGAAATTTAGATAAATATATAAGAGCTAGTATCATACTTTCGTTCCTCACCTTAAGTCCTGCGTCTTTAGTAGGCTTAGTGTTTTTAAAAAAGTTTAAAATTAAAAAATTAAGATACAGAGCACCTCTAATTGTTACTAGCTTTATAATGCTTTATACCATCATAAATTTGTTGCTCTACAAACTAGAGGTCTATTCAGGTATAGGCTTTGCAAGTGTGGAGCGATTTAAAGCACTACACTTGGCATTTAAAGAAGAGGTTGCCTTTGGGCTGTCTATAACAGAAATATCAAACTTTGTTATTTATGATAATGGCCCTATAATATCGCTGATTCTTTATTTTGGCTATTTATCTATTCCTATAATATTGTTTTTACTCTATGTAGTTATAAAAGATTGGAGATTTCTAGCTTTATTATTAATTAAGATTCCTTTTACCAACCCACTACTTTGGATGGTAGCTACTACGATAATAGTTTATGGTCGTAACAATAGTACACAACAAGTTAGAATATCATAGATATACATCTAAAATTGTAGAAAGCAACTTGATGATAGAGTTTATGAAACCCTTAACATCTTTTAAGTTACTTTGGATAGATTTGTCGGAGTCAAAAGTAGTTTTTTCTGGGGCTCGCATAGTTGATATTTATGCTTTTAACGCAGTTAAACGAAAAGCTAAAGAAATTTTAATACTTCAGCATGCAGAAAATGAAAATCGGACTAGCACAACAATTAAGTTTTTATGGGCCAACAGAGTAAAAGTAACTTGTTGGGCTATGTCTGCGGTTATTATTAGTTCTATCATGTTATTTAAAAAAAGAAAAGGAAATACGCCAACGAGAATAAATATTTATTATTGGTTACAATCGTATAGAAAAAGGTGGCAAGAGCATATAAAAACACCTGTTAACTCTGTTCTTTGCCCGACGCCAAATCCACTTATATATGGGTGCGTAAAGCCAATTCCAGTTGAGATGTCTGTAGTAGATTATTTTTTAATTGATGAACCCTTAACAAAAACTCTTGGAATTTCTGCTAAAGCGGAGATTGATATAATAAAGAGGTTAATTAATAAGTATAAAATAACTAAGTTGTTTGTAAAGCTACACCCTCGATCAAGCGTAATGAAGTACCAAGAAATTAAGGAATTATTTATTACAGATAGTGTATATATTAAAGCAAGAAATATTTGTGGATATAAGAGTGGGTTATTGAGTGCACCTTATCAATCTGACAGCCAAATTATATACCACCCAGATATAAATTCTTGGAATGAGATCAAGGTCGAGAGGAATGTTGGGGGAAAACATTATGAAACAGTTGTAAAGGAAAATGAAGAATATTCTTTATAGTAATAACACAATTGGGGGCGCTGAATTGTATGTTCGCAATCTCGAAACAAAATATTCAGTTCCTTTCATTGCCATGAAAGACATTGGTAATAAAGGCTTACGCAACTTTATCAAAATGATATTTACTGAAGATAGGCTTGTATTTCATGACCTCCGGGCTGCGCAGTTAAAATTTCTCAGACCATTAAAGCAAGATTTGGTTGTAATACACGGGCCGGGCAAGTATCCAAGAATGTTAAAAGTGCTTGTTTTTTTATTATCGATATTAAAAGTGAAAATCGTGCTTGTAAGCCAAGATTTGTATAATAATGTCTGTACAATTACAGTCAATAAGAGAGTGTATATTCCAAACAAGTCCTCATTCGAGGCCGTATCTTTGAAAGATGACAACATCGAATTCGTTTACTTTGGTAGATTAGAGCCGAGTAAAGGAGTAGATAAATTGTTTAATTATTGGAAACAAAACAAACATTGGCCGTTATTAAATATTATCGGTGATGGCTCCCTAAAGAAAGAGTTTTTGAGAGATGTGCCAAAAAATGTTGCTATACATGGAGCGCAGCCCCAAAAGATGATCAAGGAAATAATTGCAGACAAATGTCGATTTTATATTAGCTTGAGTGAAAGAGAAGGAGAATCACTTTCTTTAAAAGAAGCACTTAGTTGTGGTTTAATTCCTTTAGTATCTCGAATACCATCTCAGGTATTCATAGAAGAGAAATATCAAATGAAATTAGTAGATATTGGTTACAGAAACTTAACAGTGCTTGTTGAAGAGTATTTATCAAAAGAGAAAGCAGAGCTAATCGCATTTTCTTCTGCTATTACTACAACATTTAATAAAGATAATGAAGTCAGTTGCTTTGATTCTTTTTGGGAGTCAAATACTAAATAAAATTAATAAGTATGATTAAAATATTCACCCCCTCAGATTCTGAAGATTTAGTATCAAGTATTTCTGATAAGTATATAGAAAAATACAGCATAAATAAAGCCACAGATTTAAGTGTAAACAGAGAATGGATACTGCATTACAGGTCCAGAAAGTTAGACTTGACGAGTAAGAATTTTTTAGTTAACGCAATTGCCCATGGCGCAAGGGTAATGCCGTTGATCGATTATTTAGACATGATTAATGGTTATACTGAGCTGGAGCTATTAAATTCAGAATACTTTATTCAAAAAACAGATTTTTCTGTTTTAAGAAGTAAAAGTAAAGTAAAGTTAAAGAGTTATCTTGATAAATTTATTGCTGTTTTTTTATTGCTTTTAACTTCACCAATAATGTTTGTTACAGCGCTGTTTATAAAACTAGAATCAAAGGGCCCTGTCATTTATTCACAAGAGCGAATAGGTAAATTTAACCAACCTTATATAGTTTATAAGTTTCGGAGTATGAGTAAAGATGCAGAAAAAAATGGAGCAGAGTGGTCTAAAAAAGGGGATGGTAGGATTACCCGTGTAGGAAAATTAATCAGAAAGCTAAGAATAGATGAACTACCTCAGTTGATTAACGTCTTGAAAGGGGAGATGAGTATTGTAGGTCCAAGGCCGGAGCGAGAAGTGTTTATTCTAAGTCTAGAAAAAGTGATACCATACTATAGGTTTAGACACGCTGTACTTCCTGGGATAACAGGGTGGGCTCAGGTAAAATACCCCTATGGCGCTTCTGTTGATGATTCAAAATGGAAGCATAAATATGACTTATACTATATTAAACATGGTGGAATAAGAATGGATTTAAGAATTCTTTTGTTAACCATTAAGGTAGTCTTATTAGGGAAAGGAAGATAATTTTTTAGCATTAGTAAATAATAATCCTGTTTTCAGGATGAGAAAAAAATCATATAAAATGATCACAGATATTGTAAAAATAAAACACACGGACTCTAACAACTTTTTTTTATTAGCCGGCCCATGTGCTATTGAAGGTGAAGAAATGGCCTTTGAAACTGTAGAAAAAATTACATCAATTACAGATAAACACAAAATACCTTTTGTCTTTAAAGGATCCTATAAAAAAGCAAATAGGTCGCGACTAGATTCATTTACTGGAATAGGAGATTTAAAAGCATTGAAAATATTACAAAAAGTAGGAGAGAAGTATCATATACCTATTGTTACAGATATACATTCAGCTGAAGAAGCAGCGATAGCTGCAGAATATGTAGATGTATTACAAATACCTGCGTTTTTATGCAGACAAACTGATTTGTTGGTGGCTGCTGCAAAGACTGGGAAAGTCATCAATATTAAGAAGGGCCAGTTTTTATCAGCAGAAACCATGGAGTTTGCCGCAAAAAAGGTAATCGATTCAGGGAATAAAAAAGTTATGCTAACTGATCGAGGTACGATGTTTGGTTATCAAGATCTAATTGTTGACATGAGAGCTATTCCCACAATGAAATCTCTTGGGCACCCTGTTGTTTTAGATATAACACATTCGCTACAACAGCCAAACCAGAATACTGGTGTGACTGGAGGAAAACCACAACTTATTGAAACTATTGCTAAGGCAGGAATTGCAGCTGGAGTTGACGGAATATTCTTAGAAACACATCCTAACCCATCTGAGGCAAAATCCGATGGAGCTAATATGTTACCTTTAGAGAAGTTGGATGATTTATTATCAAAATTAGTACGAGTTAGACAAGCAATACTATAAATACATAGGGGTATTCTAATAATAAACCAATCCGCCTCGTGCGGATTTTTTTATATCAAGTAAAACCTGGCTCAGTACTAATCAACGAAATCCTTATCTTAGCCACCAATGAGCAAGACACAAACCTACCAATCACACGAAACTACAGTTATAGACCCTGGGTGCCGCATTGGTGATGGAACTAAAATATGGCACTTTTCTCATGTTATGACTGGCGCTGAGCTAGGAGAGTCTTGTAATATAGGCCAGAATGTAGTAGTCTCTCCTGAGGTGGTGTTGGGAAATAATGTAAAAGTACAGAACAATGTTTCCATCTATACTGGCGTTGTATGTGAGGATAATGTTTTTTTGGGCCCCTCATGCGTGTTTACGAATGTAAACAACCCTCGCTCTGAAGTAAATAGAAGAGGAGAATACCAAAAGACCTTAGTAAGAAAAGGAGTTACTGTTGGTGCGAATGCCACCATCCTTTGTGGCGTAACATTGGGTAAATATTCTTTTATTGGGGCAGGAGCTGTCGTAACCAAAGATGTTCCTGATTATGCCTTGGTGGTAGGGAATCCATCTAAGCAAATTGGTTGGATGAGTGAGCATGGTGAGCGATTAGAATTTGATGCTAGTGGCTCTGCTGAGTGTCCTGAAACAAAAGAAAAGTATAAATTAGCAAACGACAAGGTAGTGCGTATATGAAAAAGTTTGGTCTCATAGGACTGTCTGGCTACATAGCACCCAAGCATATAAGCGCTATTCAAGCTACCGGCAATACATTGGTTGCCGCAACAGACCCACACGACAACGTAGGGTTTATAGACAGTTATTTTCCTGAGGCCTCTTTTTTTTCAGAATTTGAGCGCTTTGATCGATATCTTGACAAGCTTAAAAATAGAAATACAGGACTAGACTATGTGTCTGTTTGTTCTCCGAATCATTTGCACGACTCACACGTAAAATCGTCACTTCGATGGGCCGCAAATGCCATATGTGAAAAACCATTGGTCCTAAATCCATGGAATCTAGATAGTTTAGAGCGCCTAGAAAAGGAAACAGGAAAAAAGGTCTTCTCTATCTTACAGCTCAGATTACACCCAGATATTATAGCTCTTAAGAACAAGGTAGAACAAAGTGAAGCAGGTAAAATTCACGATGTAGACCTGACCTATATTACATCAAGAGGTGTATGGTATTATGCTTCATGGAAGGGTAACTTAAGTAAATCCGGAGGGATAGCGACCAATATTGGGATTCATTTTTTCGATATGCTAGCTTGGATTTTTGGCCCAGTAAAGAAAAGCACCGTACAATGTCATACCCACGATAGGGCAGCGGGCTTCTTAGAATTAGAAAAAGCCAATGTGAGATGGTTTTTATCCATCAACGCAAACACACTTCCAAAAGCCGTTAAAGAAAAAGGCCAAATCACCTACAGGTCAATTACAGTCGATGGTGCAGAGTTAGAGTTTTCTAAAGGCTTTGCAGACCTACATACAGAATCGTATAAGCAAATTCTTCGTGGTAATGGTTTTGGAATAGAAGAAGCTCGGACTTCTATAGAAATGACACACAACATTCGAAACCAACGAGTAGTTGGACTTGTTGGTGATTATCATCCCTTTGCAAAATTAGAGTCTAGCCAACACCCTTTTAAGTAATCCAACCTTAATTAGGGCTTATATTGAACATTCATTTTGTGTAAACCTTCGTTGGCTAAGAGCATTGCCACTAATTGCTTGGCATTACATAGGTACATAAAAAAACATATCTTTGAAATTCTGTAAGAAAAAAGAATATGCAAGATAAAATTGCCATCATAGGACTGGGCTATGTAGGACTTCCATTAGCGGTTGAATTTTCAAAACACTTTCCTGTTGTTGGGTTTGATACCAATAGCCAAAAGGTTAACTCCTTAATCAAATATTCAGACTACACCATGGAGTTAGTCTCATCAGATTTAGAGCAGGTGATTTGTAGTGATGTTCAAAGTTTAAACCAGAAAGCGAAGGGATTTCTTCCTAGCAAATCGGTAGAAGATATTAAGTATTGTACTATATATATTGTAACTGTTCCTACACCCATAGACGAGTTTAAAAAACCCGACTTAACGCCTCTTATTAGCGCCTCACGCATGTTAGGACAGGTTTTGAAAAAAGGAGACATCGTCATATACGAATCTACAGTATACCCAGGCTGTACCGAAGAGGATTGTGTGCCCGTATTAGAAAGAGAGAGTGGCCTTAAATACAACCAAGACTTTTACTGTGGCTATTCTCCAGAGCGAATTAACCCAGGCGATAAGAAAAACAGACTGCCAAACATTAAAAAAGTGACCTCTGGCTCTACACCAGAAATTGCCAGTCGTGTAGACGATTTGTATAAGACTATTATTGCAGCAGGAACGTACAAGGCTTCTAGCATCAAGGTAGCAGAAGCTTCTAAGGCTATCGAAAACGCACAAAGGGATGTAAACATATCCTTTATGAATGAGCTATCGTTGATGTTTGACAGGATGGATATAGACACCAACGATGTTTTAGAAGCCGCAGGAACAAAATGGAATTTTTTACCCTTTAAGCCTGGTTTGGTAGGTGGTCATTGTATTGGAGTAGATCCATATTATTTGGCTCACAAAGCGGAATCTTTGGGCTATCATCCAGCAGTTATTTTATCGGGAAGAAGGGTGAATGATCAAATGAGTTCATTTGTTGCTAGCAAAATGGTGAAGCTAATGATCCAAAAAGGACATCAAATAAAAGACGCTAAAGTATTGGTGCTCGGGATTACCTTTAAGGAAAACTGCCCAGATATTAGAAACACAAAGGTGGTAGACGTTTATAGAGAGCTGCGCGATTATAATATGCAGGTCGATGTTTATGACCCATGGGCCGACAAAGATCAAGTAAATGCGGAATATGGCATAAAGCTACTTCCTTCATTTAACCCGGAAGACTATCAAGGTGTTTTGATAACTGTTTCACACACCCAATTTGTTGACATTGACTATGCCGCTTTTAAAACCGCAAACGCAGTGCTATTTGACACCAAAGCTATCGTCGATAGAACACTTGTAGATGCAAGGCTATAAATTTGATATAAAGCATGTTATGCATCTATAAACCAAGAACACGGAGCTAATTGTTTTTAAAAAAAAGAGTTTTGCATGATTTTTGTCTAACTTTCGATGTTTAAAATATCAAAATCAGTTTATTGTCATGAAAAAGTATTACATTTTATTTGCTGTCTTTTTTAGTGTTATTAATACAAACATACAAGCTCAAGATTTTTCTGATTGTTTTTGTTTTACAATGTATGATCCAGTGTGTTCAGCTGATGGTACTACCTATTCAAATTCGTGTTATGCTGCTTGTGAGGGTATAGAAGAGTATACCATGGGAGAATGCCAGGAACTTACACCAATTTTAACAGCTCCAGTAGGAGAATTATTTTCATATAGTCAAAACTTAGGTCCTGATACCAGCCCGGTAGATGGGCCTATGTTGTTTTTGTACCAGTCACCAGATTGGGCAGAAGCAAATATTATATCAACTCCTTATGCCAACTCCTTTGGCGAATGGATATTAGAAATAGAAGGTACACCAACGATTAATGATGTAGGGAATAACTTATTTGTTGTAAGTAGCCTTGAACCTTGGACGCAAAATATTAGTTACGACACGTTAACTGTTTCTGTAATTTTAAACTGTATTTGCCCAGCAGTAGAAGCACCTGTTTGTGGGGTCGATGGAAACACATACAGCAACAGCTGTGAGGCTTCTTGTGCTAATGTAGAGATAGCTTACGATGGAATGTGTCTGCCTACAAACAATTGTATTGCTGACGTACAAATTCTATCTCAAGAAGTGATATACGGTTTTGCCGGACCAATGCTTCACCTAGAGGTGATGAATGTAGGCCAAGACCTAGAAGGCATTATGGCCAGTATAAATTTAGGCATTTGCCCTAGCGAAGATTACTTTGTTTTTGATGCTTGGCCAGAAGGCGAAGTAATGGATATGTATTATAACTTCGCCTGTCTTTCTATGGCGCCATATATAGAGCCATACGAGGCGCAGCTCATCTTAAGCGGCAACGCCAATTGTGCCGATAGCTTTCCTTTCGAATTTGACCCACAAGGAGGAAACAGCCCTGAAGGTTGTACGGATGCCAATGGCACTTTTTATGCCAACGGAGAAGAATGGAACCAAGATGATTGTACTTTCTGCTCCTGCGATAATGGAGAAATAATGTGTATGGTGGTAGACTGTGCCATGCCAAACTGCGAAGATCCTATCTATATCGACGGTCAGTGTTGTCCTACCTGCGAGGTTGAAGGTTGTACTGACCCTCAAGCCACAAACTTCTCTTTTGACGCGATAATAGACGATGGCTCTTGTACATATTATTACAATTATGAGTATTGTAATTTTTTAGGAACAGAAGTGCCTTATGGAGAAACAGTATATTATAATGATGAATATTGTACATGTGAATCTTTCCTTTTTAATGCTTTAGGAATTACTCTTGACGCAGAAATGAATTGTGAACCTGCAGGGTGTACCTCAGACGATGGCGTATTTTACGCCATTGGCGATGCCATTAATGGGGATTGTGAAACCTGTATCTGTTCTCCAAGTATTGCGACAGTATACCCACCAGAACCGCCTTCATGGACTTGTAGTGAAATTGCCGACTGCGCCGATTGTTCACAAATAGACTGTCCGCCAGGAACTTATTGTCAAAACGGCGAATGTATTCCAGACGAAACACTGATGGAGTGTACGGCAGAAGATGGCCAAGCATACCCATTAGGATTTGTGCTAGACGCAGAATGTGAAAGCTGTATTTGTATGGAAAGCATGTTGGACATTTATCCTCCAGCACCCCCAACTTGGGAATGTTATGAAATAGCTGATTGTGGCATGATATACGGATGTACCAACCCAGAAGCCTTTAATTACGATCCTCAAGCTACTTTTGAAGATGGTTCTTGTGTATTGGAAGGATCATGTATAAGTGCTGATGGAGTGTCTTATTCTCTTGGTAGTGTTTACACACAAGCATGTGAAACCTGTATTTGTATTGAAACATTATCGCTACCAGGATTACCAATATTGGGCTCGTGGCAATGTGAAGTCACTAATGACTGTGAAGATCCGTGTGACCTTTTGGATTGTGCTTTTGGATGCGAAAATGGTGAATGCATTCCAGACCCTAATGACTGCTTGTGTACTTATGAATACGCTCCAGTTTGTGGCTCTAACGGCGTCACTTATGGCAACGCCTGTGAGGCAGAATGTCAAGGGATTACAGAGTTTTATGACGGTGAGTGTTTACCAACGAGTTATTGTGACGAAATAGAAGTGACCACCGCCACATCGTACGACGATGCAGGGCAAACACTACTAGAGATAACCGTTTGGAATAACAGTCAAAATCATATTAACTATCCTCAATTTCAGGTAGGCTCAACCAACGCATATGTAGACATTACTGCGATCTTCGAAAACGCTTATTGGATTGGCTCTGGAGAAAGTACTACCAACACCTACCAGGTAACTGGTGGTGGAAATATGCCTATGATAGTTCAGGCATCCTACTATGTGGGGGCGATGAACCAAAATGCAGGTTGTGAATACCCGATAGAATTTATTTTAGAACCTATTTGGGGAGAACTTGGATGTTACGACTCAGGGGAATATTACCCTATTGGAGCAGAGTTTTATAATAACTGCGAAAATTGTATTTGCTTCCCTTCAGATGCTGCATCACCATTAGAACCTGCTGTTTGGGTCTGCGAAACAATTTCTGATTGTGAAGAGATTGATGAGTATGGCTGCAATGATGACCTTGGAAACTTCTATGCTTTTGGAGAGTCTATGATACAAGACTGCAACACTTGTACATGCACCCCTGGATTTAACCCCAATGCAGATGGCTTTTGGATGTGCAGCATGATGCCTTGCGAAGAAGAATGTTTGGAAGGTCAAACAAGTTATGAGTTAGTAATGAACTTTAATGGAATAGATGCTGGTTCATTTACAGTAAACATAGGCGACGAAACTTATTCTATTACAGCGCCAGAAAATAGCCTAACAACTAGTATTGATTTTTGTGCCGAGACTAATGTTTGCATAGAAGTATATGCATTACAAACCATGGCTGGACCTCCATTTACTCATAGTTTGTATGCCAACGGAGTGCTTATAGGAGAGGGAGAATCTTACTACAATTGTAACGATCCCTCTACAGATTATGGCTGCGAATATGAAGGCACTTTATACGATTTTGGAGAGACCATAGATCAGGGTTGTAATATCTGTTCATGTCAGCCAGGATTTAATCCTAACGAAAACGGTACTTGGTCTTGTACTGAAATGGCTTGTGGCGGTTGTACCGACCCAAATGCGTTTAATTATAACCCAGACGCAACATATGATGACGGTTCTTGTGTTTACGAACTGATAGGCTGCGAATATGAAGGTACTATATACGATTTTGGAGAAATCATAGACCAAGCCTGTAATACCTGTTTCTGTCAGCCAGGATTTAATCCTAACGAAAACGGTATTTGGGCTTGTACCGAAATGGCTTGTGGCGGTTGTACCGACCCAGCGGCACTTAACTACGATGAATATGTAGATTTCGAAGATGGTTCTTGTGAATACGACAATGATACAACAACACCAAACTGGGATTATCCGCTAACAGGATCTAATCATACCATAGTTATTCCAGAGAGCGTTATGGTAGACATTAATGGAACAGCTATTGAAAATGGCGATTGGTTAGGTGTGTTCTACTCTTTAGATGGAGAATATACCTCTGCGGGTTACATAGAGTGGCAAGGAGCGACAAATATAATTGCTGCTCAAGGCGACGACCCAACAACCATAGAAATAGACGGATTCCAAAATGGCGACATATTCCAATGGATGCTATGGGATGCCTCTGATAATGCTGTGTATATGATGGATGCAGCTTATGACCTCAGCGCTTCCGACCAGGAACAATTTGTAGTTAATGGAATATCTTCTTTAATAAGCTTAACTGCAGCTCCAATAGTTACAGAACAGGCCTTGTCTCTTGATAATGGCTGGAACATGTTCTCTACATATATGGCGACAGAGGGACAATACATCTCAGATGTTCTTGCAGACTTTACCGATTATATCATAATAGCTAAAAATAACGTCGGTGATGCTTGGCTGCCGGATTACGGCTTTGATGGAATTGGAGCAATGCAAAATGGTCAAGGATATCAATGTAAACTAAGCCAGCCAGTTGATTTCATGATGCAGGGCGTCTATCTTAACCCAGAAGAAAACATTATAACGTTAAATAACGGTTGGAATATGATAGGATATTATCCTACAACGGAGTACGATGTTATAGAAGTATTCCAGAATATTGGCGATTTGGTGATAGTGAAAGACAATATTGGAATGGCATATTTACCAGACTTTGATTTTAACGGTATTGGAAATATGGAGCCAGGGAATGCCTATCAGGTCAAAGTACTAAGTCAACAAGAATTACAATATCCTACCAATGAATAAACGCAAGATCGGATAATTTTATCTTTTTAGAAGAGCACACTAGTTGTGCTCTTCATTATTTATAAAGCTTTTAAATGACGCTATTGTTGCTTGTTTGGCATGGTTTAATAAGATCTTTACATGAATAAGAAATAATTATATTTGCAATCATTCAGCTATTATATGTGCTGTAAATTAAGTGGTCATAAAAATATTCTTTCTCATAGCTAAGGCTAAAAAACACAAATATGTCTGGAACAGAAAAGAACAAAAATGAAGAAGTAGACTTAGGTGCATTATTTTCTTTTTTTGCTTCTACGATTAATGGAGTAATAAATGTCTTTAGAAGTCTTTTACAAAGACTTATTTCAATACTTGTAAGTCTTTTAGGTGCTATAAAAACCCATTTTTTAAAAATTTGCATAGTGCTTATTATCGGCATTACTTCTGGATATTTCAAAGAAAAGAAAAAGACAAAGCAATTTGCCGATTACATGATTGTGCAAGCAAATTATGGCTCAGTTCACCAGCTTTACAAAACGATTGAGTATTATCAAAGCTTAATTGCGCAAAATGCTACAGATGATTTAGCGTCAGTATTTAATATAACCGTGAGTCAGGCCCAGTCAATAAGAGCTATCAAAATTGTACCAGAAAAAAACTTTGCAACGATTTTAAGTATTTATAACTCAATAAGACAATCGCGAGACAGTTTATCTGTCATTGGTCTTGATCTAGACATGTTCAAAGCCCAACTAAGCCATTTTGATTATAAGTATCACAGAATACAAATTGAGGCCGAAGACCCGACACTGTTTTCCAAGTTTAGCAGGCCAATTATAGCATCTGTAGAGCAACATGGAAAATTTACTGAGCTCAGAGAGCTAAATAAAGAACGAATTCGTGACAAAAAAAATCGCGTAACAAATTCATTAGAAGCCATAGATCAATTGCGTGAAGTATATGTAGAAAAACTGAAAAGCGACAGAGTCCTGAATGAAGGAACGGTAATCAATATGACCAAGTCCGATGATAGAGTTAATGAAATACAGATATTTGATATTGAAAATAGACTTATCAGTAAGATTGAAGAAATTCAGCAGGAAGAATTAAATCACTCGTTTGAGATTATTTACGTGATCTCTGATTTTCAAAAAATGGGGAAAGAAATATCAAGCCTTACAACAAAAGCATACGTGATGCATCCAATTATAGGGCTCATTTTGTTAGTGATAGGATTGACTATAAAATGGCTTAATGATTATTTAAATCAACGCTATAAAGCTACTGCACCCTAATAAAATTTCTGTGAAAAAAAACCTCATTATATTTGGAACGCGTCCAGAAGCAATAAAGATGGCTCCTTTGGTAAAGGCCTTTCAATTAAGTAAAAGCTGTGAAACAAGAGTTTGTGTAACGGCTCAGCACAGGCAAATGTTAGATCAGGTATTGCACTTTTTTGATATTACACCAGATTACGACCTAGACTTAATGAAGCCTAATCAAAACTTGTATAGTCTAACCGCTGAAATAATTACGAGTCTAAAGCCAGTTCTTGAAGATTTTATTCCCGACTATGTATATGTTCATGGCGACACTACAACCACTATGGCCGCAAGTATAGCAGCGTTTTATTCAAGTGCTAAAATCTGCCATATAGAGGCGGGTTTGAGAACCTTCAATAAGCGCGCTCCTTTTCCAGAGGAAATGAATCGATCGGTGACAGGCTCTATTGCAGACTATCATTTTGCACCTACAAAAACCTCTTCCCAAAATTTGTTAAATGAAAACATTTCAAAACAAAATATACTCATTACGGGAAATACGGTTATTGATGCTCTATTCGAATCGGTAAATAGAGTTGAAGAAATTAAACATCCAGAAATTGAAAGGCTTAAAGCAATTGTTGATAACAACAAGCGGCTGATTTTAGTAACGGGACATAGACGAGAGAATCACGGAAAGGGCATGCTTAATATTTGTCAAGCACTATCAAATATTGTTGATCAACATAAAGATGTACAGGTGATATACCCTGTGCATCTTAATCCAAACGTACAAGACCCTGTGTATAGTATTTTGGGGGAAAAAGAGAATGTACATCTTATTGATCCACTAGCCTATCCTGCTTTTGTGTGGTTGATGAACCAAGCCTTTATTATAATTACAGATAGTGGCGGCGTACAAGAAGAAGCGCCATCGTTAGGAAAACCTGTTTTGGTGATGCGAGAGACTACGGAGCGTCCTGAAGCAGTAGATGCAGGCACCGTGGTATTGGTAGGGACTAATAAGGAAAAAATAGTATCTGAAGCCACACGATTATTAGATGATGTACACGCGTATACTTCGATGAGTGAACTTCATAACCCCTACGGTGACGGAAAGGCTTGTGAGCGGATTGTTAAATTTATTGAAAACTTATAATATGAAGAATACGCCAGAAGTTGTGATGATAGGACTGGGTTATATAGGCTTGCCTACTGCTGCTTTAATAGCCCAAAATGAAGTCTATGTTCATGGCGTAGATGTAAATGATAATGTCGTAAAAACGATCAATGCAGGAAAAACACATATTATAGAGCCTGAATTAGATCTAGCTGTTGCAGAAGCCGTTAAGAATGGACACCTAAAAGCCTCTACGCAAGCTGTAGAAGCCAACAACTATCTAATTGTTGTGCCCACACCTTTTAAAGGTAAGAACGAACCCGACATTTCTTTTGTAGAAGCAGCAACACGAGGGATCCTTCCTTTATTGAAAGCAGGAGATTTATATATCATAGAATCCACTTCGCCAGTTGGAACCACCGAAAAGATGATGCGCTTAATTTATGAAGAGCGACCTGAACTAGAAGGTAAGCTCTACATTGCCTATTGCCCGGAGAGAGTATTACCTGGCAACGTGACTTACGAGTTGGTGCATAACGATAGAGTTATTGGTGGAGTTGACAAGGCGTCAACAGATAAGGCTGTGTCTTTTTATCAAAAACATATAAAAGGAGACTTACACAAAACCAATGCACGTACTGCTGAGATGTGCAAGTTGGTGGAAAATTCTTCTAGAGATGTACAAATAGCTTTTGCAAATGAGTTATCACTTATTTGTGACAAGGCAGATATTAATGTATGGGAGCTCATTGCCCTGGCCAACAAACACCCTCGTGTAAATATACTACAACCAGGGTGTGGTGTAGGGGGGCATTGTATTGCGGTAGACCCCTACTTTATAGTTTCAGATTATCCGATGGAGTCAAAAATTATTGGAACCGCAAGGGAGGTAAATAACTACAAATCCTTTTGGTGTGCCGAGAAAATTAAAACTGCAAAATTAGAGTTTCAACTAAAGGAAGGTAGAAAACCTAGTATCGCTATTATGGGCTTAGCCTTTAAGCCTAACATCGATGATCTTAGAGAATCGCCAGCGAAATACATTGCGCAAAAGGTTCTGCAAGATGCTAATAATGACATCTATTATATTGTAGAACCAAATATTAATAAACACAACGTATTTAAAATAACGGACTATAAGGAAGCCGCTAACAAGGCAGATATTATAGTGTTCTTGGTTGCGCATAACGAGTTTAAAACACTAAACCTAGCCTCAAACAAGGTTGTATTAGATTTTTGTGGTGTTATGAATTCTATTAACAACTAATAAATTTATACAAACGAAGCTCTGGTGTTACACCTATTTAAGAATAAAATCACAAAGAATATTTCATGGTTGTTCTTAGACAAACTATTCAGAATGGCTTACGGAATATTTGTAAGTGTTTTGGTAGCGAGATATTTAGGGCCTGTTGCTTTTGGAGAACTCAACTTCTCTATTGCATTTGTTTATGTTTTTATGGTTATCTCAAGCTTAGGGATGGAGCAGGTTTTAGTAAGAGAACTTACCCTATCTAAAGAAACTCGAAATCAAATCATAAGCACCTCTTTAATGATGAGAGGCTTGGCATCAGTTATAATATATCTATTGGTTGTTGTAATCGCTATTTACTGCAACCCAAACATCAACACCTCTGTATTAATAATTATTATAGGAACTCAAATTTTATTCCAAATCACGGATGTGTTCTTTACAATATTTATGGCAGAGGTAAACTCAAAATACATAGTTTTGGCTAAGAATTTAGGGTTTTTACTTTCAGGAATAATCAAAATCGTATTTGTATACATAAAGCTAAGTTTAGTATGGTTTGCCATAGCAACAGTTGTAGAATTTTCCGTTTGTATGGCACTAATCATATGGTTTTTTAAGAGAAAAACGGAGATCAGCATTAGCTTAAAGTATTGGAATAAAGAGATTGGTAGGCAAATTCTAAACAGCTCTTATCCACTAATTATTTCGAGTGTTTTTTATGTCATCTACACGAAGCTAGATCAGGTAATGTTGGGTTATTTAACCAGCTCAGATGAGGTAGGATATTATGCTGTAGCTGCCAAGTTGTCTGAAGTGTGGTACTTTATACCTTCTGCGATAGTAAATTCTTTTTATCCTGAATTGGTGAAGTTGAAAGAGCAAAACACGAATAATTTTAAAATTTTAACCATGCGACTAATGACCGTATTGTCTGCACTTGCACTTTGTATTGCTTTATTTTTCACCTTCTTCTCAGATGCATTAATACAAACCTTATATGGACTTGAGTATATTACTTCTGGAAAAGTGTTAACTATACATATTTGGTCGTGCATCATTGTCTTTTCAGCTGTTGTAAGTGGCGCTTGGTTCGTCATAAATCGATTAGAAAAATATTCTTTTTATAGAACTGGTACTGGAGCTATAGTAAATGTAGGCTTAAACTTTGCCTTGATCCCTGCATATGGAGCTATAGGAGCAGCGGTAGCAACTTTAGTAGCCAAAATTATTGCATCATATCTAATGAATGGAATGTTTGCAAAAACAAAATCTGTATTTTTATTACAAACGAAAGCGTACATTAACGTACTAAAAATTAGACCTGTTTATAGAATTTCTAAAAAACTCATTCATGATATATAGTTCAGTTAAAGATTTGAAAAACAATATTCTGGATGAACTGTCTTCTCTAATCACTGAAGATTATGTGTTGTTAGATATCCCAAATCACAAAAATATTGGTGATCAACTGATTTATAATGGTGAGTTAGATTTTTTTTGTAAATCCCCTTTTCGTTGTCTAACTCAGTCGAGTGTAACATTTAACTTTTTGGAAAAAATAAATTCGAATATAATTTTGTTACACGGGGGTGGAAACTTTGGCGATTTATATCCTATGCATCAGAAGTATAGAGAAAAAGTGATTCGTGAGAACTCTAATAAGCGCATTATTATCCTACCACAATCGGTACACTTTGAAAAAGAATCTGAAGCGATTGAAAGTGCAAATATTTTTAATCAACATCCCGATCTTACCATTTGTGCAAGAGATCAATACTCTTTCGATTACCTCAATAAATATTTTGTCAAGTGTAATATCATTATGGTTCCAGACATGGCGTTTTGCTCTTATTACCAGAAATCTAATATAGCTTCAAAAGAGCTCCTGATTATGAAACGTAGAGATTTTGAGATTGGCGATTCTGATGAAACTGACCTGTCGGGCGACTATGTCGTTTCTGACTGGTCTACCTTTGAGCCTACTTTAAATGAAAGCCTTGCTAAGTATTACGAGAAACTAAATAATAAACTATCAAAGCTCTTCTTTAAAGCTTTGAAAAAGGATAGTGTTTTTGGACTATTTCCACTTAGAAATGAGAAAACATATATACAGTTGGGAATAGATTTAGTTTCTCAGTATAAGTTTGTGATCTCAACCAGATTACACGGTCATATTTTATGCCTATTATTGGGAATACCATCTACAATAGTTGATAACAGTTATGGTAAAAATAAAAGGTTTTACGACACCTGGCTAAAAGATATTGAGGGCTCGTATTTTTCGAATACCATTGAAGAAGCTCTTGAACTTTATCAGAAATTGAAAGATGGCAAATAAAGCCCCATTTTTATCTATCGTTATTCCCGTATACAATGTCGAGGAATATTTAGAACGATGCTTTGATTCTGTCATTGCTCAGTCTTTTGTTGATTGGGAAATGATTATTGTAGACGATTGCTCACCAGATAATAGTCAGCAAATTATTCAAAGATATCAAGCGAAAGATGCTAGAATTCGCTGTATTCTTAACGAGAAAAATAGAGGACTCGGTGGGGCTAGAAATATTGGAGTTTCTAATTGCAAGGGAGAATACATATTATTCATAGATAGTGATGATTTTATTTCTGGCCAAGGCACCATAGAACAATTGTGTGCAATTGCGCTAGACAACAATTTAGATGTAATTGACACTCCATATAGAGTTATAAACGATGGTGAAGAGGTAAATAGATTGCCGAAAAAATTTAACACCTTAAATGATAAGGTGTATACTGGATTAGAGTATATGGACCTGATTAATATTTTACCTATTGTTGCATGGAACAAACTCTATAAACGGACTTTATTACAAGAGAATAATATCCTTTTTAAAGAAAGAAAATACGAGGATGTTTGCTTTACCTTAGAGGTAATGTACAAGGCAAATAGAGTACAAAATACATGTGATCCTTTTTATAATTATATTATCCGAGAAGGTTCAATAATGACATCAAAAGTAAATAAGAGGTCTATAGAGGATGCCTTAACTTTATGTTACGACCTAGAGCGAATGTATGTTGAGACATTAAAGAACTCTCAAATTCAGAAAAGCTTCTTTTACAGCTTTGTTGGCTTACAAAAACTACTCTACAAATACGACTCAAAAGCCTATATAGCAGAAGTTTCTAAAAAACTAATCGCACTTCATCATAAGCATCGTTGGGACATATTAAAGGCGAACAAATTGGGGCTTATCCAAAAGCTGTCCTTATTTATAACTCCTAAACTAACCTACTTCATAATTCAAAAATTAAATAAAAGGTGAAAGTAGTTATCATAAGCTCAAGATACCCTTCGAAAAACAATCCGTATAATCATATGTTCGTTCATATGAGATCTAAGGAATTCATTTCACAAGGAGAACAAGTGGTTATTTATGTGCCTGGATCACAATCATATGAGTATACATTTGAAGGAGTAAAAGTCCAAACGTTGCCGACCGCTGACATTGTTCGTAAATTGGATAAAAGAGCAATTATTTATCTACACTTATTAAATATTTATCCATTTCAAAAACATAACGGCTGGCTTATTTATAAATTTATCATGAAGCATAGTCTGCCAACAGTTGTTTATGTTCATGGCAGCGAGGTTCAAAGTTATAGCGCGCGTTTGTATGAATTTAACTTTAGAGTTTCCGATGTGTTTAAGTGGATTAAAAAAGATTTTTTCGTACTTCCAAAAATGAAAAGATTCTTCAGGGCACAGCAAAATAATACGTATTTTGTTTTCCCGTCTTTATGGATGAAGAACGAAGCAGAGAGAAATTTAAAATTAAAGATAGATGCGTATAAAATGATACCTAACGGTATAGAAACGTCATTTTTTAGATTTCAAAAACAAACGGACAAACGATTTAAAATTTTGACTATCAGATCTTTGTCAAATAAGGTGTACGATATTGAAAAAACGATTGAAGTATTAGAATGTTTACCAGAAAAATTTAGCTTGGATATCTATGGTGAAGGAACATATAAAAATCAATATCAAAAGCTAATAGACTCAAAAAAGCTTGGACATAGAGTAAAAATAATTCCTAAGTTTCTTGAGAGAGATGAAATGAAATTTATATTTCAGCAGTACGGTATATTTATATCTACAACACGAATGGATTCTCAAGGCGTAACAATGATGGAGGCAGGGTCAGCGGGTCTTCTTATTGTGACAACCGATAACTCTTCAAAGAACGAGTTTATCAAAGACCAGGTAAATGGAATTTTAGGTGTTAGTGCTACTGAGATTTCTAAGAAAATTCTAGCACTTACAAATAATAAAAACCATTTTGAAGAGGTTGTTGCTAATGGAAGATCCTCCATGGAATTAATTGATATATCAAAAACAGTCCAAAAAGAAGTGAAGCTCCTAAAACAAGTATATTTTAACCATGCTTAGAGTTCAAACCATCGACTACGCCATCATTATATTGATGTTTGCATTGCTTCCTGTTGACATGATAAATACCATTGTTCTAAAAAATGGGTTTAGTCTACCAATAAGCATAGGTCAATCTTTTAAACTTATTATTTTAATCCTTCTATTTATTCGCTTTTTCTTATTTAACTTCAAGGATTTGGTTAGTTCCGTGATCTTGTTTTTGATTTTGCTTATTCCAAGTTTAAGACAAGTTATTATTCAGTCGGATGCTAGTTTTTTATACTTTGATCTGGTTAAAGTGAGTAAGTATTCTACCAGCTTTATTGCCTTTTTATTTTTTAAGGATATCATAAAGCGACAAGATCCATTAGAACTAAAAAAACTACTAAAACTAGTTAGGTTTTCATATGTTGTATTATCTCTAAATATTTTAGCAAAATATGTTGGTCTAGGCTACCCTATGTATCATGAAGGAAATATAGGAAGTAAAGGTTTTTTTTATGCTGGTAACGAAACCTCCGCATTACTTGTCATTCTTACAAGTATATTGGGTTATCAAATTTTAATTGCCAATAAGAGACGACTTTATTATGTTTTTATGCTTTTTAGCATGTTTGTTGGTTTAACTATAAGTTCAAAAACAAGCGTGTTAGGTGTGTTACTTCTTTCTATACTTATGCCCCTTGAACGGGCAAACTTCACATTTAAATTTCAAAAACTGAAAAAATTAGGACGCACTTTTTTCATTATTATTCCCTTACTTATAGGTGTTTTATGGTCGATTCTTAAACAATTATCTGTTTATGATCGATTGAGTTTTTATTGGGAACGCCTAGATATTTGGACGTTTATACTTTCTCATCGGAATGTTTTTTTACAAGAAAGTATGGTGGTTTATCAAACACATTACACTTGGATGGAAAAACTTTTAGGATTAGGACAAGCCAAGTATGAGCTATTAAATAATGAAAAAATAATAGAAATAGATATCGCGGATATTTTCTTTGCCTATGGGTATTTAGGACTTTTTCTATTTTTGACTTGTATTGGATTTATCCTAATACAATCATGGCGGTTTTCAATACTTAATGTTTACAGCTACGGAAAATTTGTCTTTTTAATTTCCTTCATATTGTTGGGTGTCTCATCAATTGCTGGGCATGTTTTTAATTCTGGAATGGCTGCAATATTTATCGGTTTATTGTTTAGTTTAATGTATGTAAAGAATGATGTACCTTTTAAAAAGTCATAAGATACTCCCTTTCTTTGCCCTTTTCTTTGGGCTCGTCCTGCCATTTGGTAATGGCCTAAATAGCATTGTATTAGGCTTATTTTACATTATGGTATTATTATTAATAGGGTATAAAAAATTATCATTTCAAAAAGAAAACACAAAACTGCTTTATTCTTCTTCTGTACTGTTGTTTTTACCAGTTTTGTGGAGTTTTATATTGGTAGAGGATGTAGGGCAAGTGTTAATCGCTTTTGAGCGAAGGCTAAGCTTTCTATTAAGCCCCATAGCATTTTTGTTTTTAAATTCTAGCCAACTTGAGCAGTTAAAGAATAAGGCTCTTAACGGTTTATTATATGGCGCATTGGCAGCATCCGCATTTTTACTTGTGAATTTAGGTCACAAATACTTTTCTGCGCAACCTAATTTTTCAATTAATAATGATTTGTTTAATTATTTTCATACCGGCTTTAATTTTACAAAGCCCATAGATATGCACCCCTCATATTTAGGGATATATGTGCTACTTGCTCTAGCCCTAACGCTAAAGACCAAAAGGATACAAACAAAAAGCTTAAAAGTGTTGTCTGTTTCCATACTGTCTGTTACCGTATTTTTTTTGAGTTCAAGAATAATAATAGGACTATTTGGTTTACTTATATTCATTTATTTTTGGCAAATATTATATCAAAAGATTCATAATAGGAAGTATTTCATCATCAGTTTTTGCGGAATTATAGTTTTAACAACAGCTCTTTTTATTGGCCTATTTAACAAAACATATCTCTATCAGAAACTCACTAAAGAGCTCATATGGGAACTATCTTATGAGGTAGGAACTAACTATAATAGTAAAGGGCATGGGGATTCGCGGTTAGCTCGATGGTACGCCATCAGCGATCTCATTAAAGAGAAACCATTATTAGGTTATGGCGTTTCTAATGAAGGTCAGATTCTTAAGAAGCAGTTCTTAAAAACAGGAATGTTCGCCGCCATGAATCGAGGATATAATTCACACAATCAATTCTTAGGATTCGCTATTGAAGGCGGTATAATAGCTTTGTTGTTAATTAGTTTTTATTTAGGCTCAAACCTATTTCGAAGCATTAAAAATAACGACTTTATTGGGATGTTCTTTTTTATATCAATAGCATCAATTTGCATGGTTGAAAATTACATGGTAAGAAATGCTGGGATTACTTATCTAAGCTTTTTCGGAACACTAATTTTATTTTCAAATCATTTTTCAGGAACACCCAAAGTCAAAAATGAGGATTAGTTATTCTTTCAATTTTAGTACTTTTGCTACAATTATATTTAACTCTTTATTTCAAGCTTCTCATCCACATTGATGACCAATAGAATACTTCTTTTAAATGCGAATATTGACAATTATTCGATGCAAGAAACCCTAGACAAAATCGAAAAAACGATAGCTTCTAGACAATTAATTCATCATGTTGTTGTTAATGCAGCGAAAATCGTCGCTATGCAAGAAAGTATTTCATTAAGAAGGTCTGTTAATGAAGCTGATTTGATAAATGCAGATGGACAGGCCGTGGTCTGGGCTTCAAAAATACTTGGAAAACCACTAAAGGAAAGGGTGGCAGGGATAGACTTGATGACTAATTTAGTTAAACTAGCACACAAAAAAAAGTATAAGATATTCTTCTTTGGCGCTAAAGAATCTGTGGTTTCTAAAGTTGTAGATATATATACCAAAAAGTACTCTAAAGACATAATAGCAGGATATAGAAACGGTTATTACAATGCAAATCAAGAGCAAGAAATTGCCAATCAAATTGCCCACAGCGGTGCTCAAATTCTATTTGTGGCTATAAGTTCTCCTACTAAAGAACTTTTCTTACACAGACATAAAGACCTCTTATCTAAGCTTAATTTTGTTATGGGTGTTGGAGGGAGCTTTGATGTCGAGGCAGGTCTTGTAAAGCGTGCGCCAATATGGGTGCAAAATAACGGACTTGAGTGGTTATATCGTTTACTACAAGAACCCAAAAGAATGTGGAAGCGCTATGTTGTAGGTAACACTAAATTCATCCTGTTGGTATTTAAAGCCTGGCTAAATCGATAATATCTTTTGTTTTCATTAGATTAGTAAAAACTTTCACATAAAGAGTGGTACATAGAGGATATTCAAGTTTATTAAAACCCATATTGATTACGCTCGATCTAGCCGTAATCAATATAGTTATGTATCTAATAAACTCTAGTCTATATCTCGATTTTATATACATTCTTTTTTTTAATACAGCATGGTTATTAATATCCTACAACAACAAGTATTACAACATTTATAGAACGGTAACTCCGTCAAAAGTTATTTATCTAACAATCTCGCAATTCACGACTTTCTTCTTAGCGTATTTCACCTACTTCGGGATATTTATGGAGGGTTATACAATAAGCAGTCAACTGGAGACCTTAGTTTGGATTTACGGTCTAATAGTGCTCGTTAAGTTATCCGTAAGCCTTACCCTTAAACTCTATCGTATTGCAGGAAGAAATTACAGAAATGTTATAATAATTGGAGAGGGAGAGTCCATAGATATTCTTAAAACATACTTTAAAGAAAAAGTAGAATTAGGATATCGCCTAAAAGGCTATTTCTCTGATGTTAATGATATCGAAGAGGCTTATTTAGGTCCTATAAATAAGGCGCAAGATTTTGCTTTGAATAATGAGATAGACGCTGTCTATCTTTCTTTAAACGCCTTATCAAAAAGCCAAATTTCAGACTTTGAACAATTTGCAGACAAAAATCTTATTACTCTTAAGCTAGTACCAGATGCCAAAGGGGTTTTTCGAAAAATGATGGATGTCCAGTATTATGATTATCTACCAGTTATTTTATTCAGAAAACTGCCTTTAGACGATAGCTTAAAACGGGCCGCAAAGAGGTTTTTTGATATATTATTTTCATTATTAGTTATAACGTTACTTTTATCATGGTTGTTACCTCTAGTAGCTATTTTAATAAGGCTAGAATCTAAGGGACCCATTTTATTCAAACAACAACGTCATGGATTAAATGGTAGGCCTTTTCATTGCTACAAGTTAAGGTCTATGCATGTCAACGACCAGTCGCATAAGTTACAAGCAACTAAATTAGATGCTAGAGTTACAAAAATAGGAGCATTCATCAGAAAAACAAGTATTGATGAGCTACCTCAATTTTTTAATGTGTTATTGGGATCGATGAGCGTGGTTGGCCCTAGGCCTCATATGTTGCAACATACCGAAGAATACTCCAAGTCAGTAAATAAATACATGGTACGACATTTTGTAAAACCAGGAATTACAGGCTTAGCACAAATAAAAGGGTACAGAGGGGAAATCAAAGTACTTGCTGATATCAATAACAGGGTTCGCTATGATATTTTTTATCTAGAAAACTATTCGCTACTTTTAGATATAAGAATTATATTAATTACCACATACAAAGCTTTAAGAGGCGACGAAAAGGCCTATTAATGGGATAGTTTTAGATTTGTGTTCTTGCAAAAGAAATTTAATCTGTGAACCAATTTATTATAACAATTGTATTTTTGCATTAAATAGAATGATGAACAATAAAGAGCAAGACAAAATAAAACAACTACGATATGACAAGGCTTACCTCAAGATGTCATTAGAGTGGGCCCAGTTATCGCATTGTCAAAGAAAACAGGTTGGCGCCCTTATTGTGAAAGATAGGATGATAATATCCGATGGTTATAATGGCACACCTTCGGGCTTTGAAAATGTTTGTGAAACGAACCAAGGAAATACAAAGTGGTATGTTTTACACGCAGAAGCGAATGCGATTCTTAAAGTCGCCAGATCGACACAAAGCACTGAAGGAGCAACCCTTTATCAAACCCTTTCTCCATGTAAAGATTGCAGTAAGTTAGTTCATCAATCTGGCATAAAGCGAGTGGTTTTTATTCATAAATATAAAGATACCACCGGAATAGAATTCTTAACAAAAGCAGGTGTAGAAGTGGAGCATATCCCTATGGAGGAAATAACACATGGCTAACAATCTAAACTTTAAAAGCCCCCTTATTATTGTTGGCCTATTAACCATTGGTATGTTGATAGGTAAATACAGCGCAACAAAGCAGCAATACGTATATCTTAGCAATAACAATACTTTCCCGACACTCATAGAACTATTAAATTATATCTCTTATAACTACGTCGACGACATCGATTTAGATAGTCTTCAAGAAGAGGTCATTACGTACACCCTTGAAAGCTTAGACCCACACTCAAGTTACATTCCAGCTAAAGAGTTACAAGAAATTACGGAAACCATGACGGGTAATTTTGACGGTATAGGAGTAGAATTTCAAATTTTAGACGATACCATTATTGTGGTGAGTCCTATATCTGGAGGACCATCACAGGAAAAAGGAATTAGAGCTGGCGACAGAATTGTTAAAGTAGACACCCTAAACGTTGCGGGAGTAGGATTTACCAACAAAGATGTTGTTAGAACCCTTCGAGGTCCTAAAGGCACATCTGTAAATTTATATATCAAAAGAAAAGGAATTCAACAATTATTACCTTTCGAGATTATTAGGGATAAAATACCTCTTACCAGTGTTGATGTAGCTTATATGATTGATGATAAAAATGCTTACATAAAGGTAAATAGATTTTCGGGAACCACAGAGCAAGAGTTTTCAACAGCCTTAAAAAGATTAAAGAATAAGGACTTTCAGGCATTAATATTAGATTTACGCTCTAATCCAGGAGGCTTTTTGTCTGCAGCAATTGCCATGCTAGATGAATTTCTTCCTGCGGGCAAACTATTAGTCTATACAGAAGGAAATGCTCGCGAAAAGCAAGTTTATGTCTCTACAAGAGCCGGCAGCTTTCATAAAGGAGACATTGTTGTATTAGTAGATGAAGGCTCGGCTTCGGCTAGTGAAATAGTGGCGGGAGCAATACAAGATCAAGATCGAGGCTATGTGGTTGGACGAAGAACTTTTGGTAAAGGATTAGTTCAAGAACAAAGTATGCTTACTAGTGGCGGGGCATTTAGGCTAACAACATCAAGATATTACACACCTTCAGGACGATCCATACAAAAACCATATTCTAACGATATAAACGCCTACCATAGTGAAGCCATAGACCGCTACCATAGTGGCGAACTTTATGATGAGGATAGCTTGAAAGTTACAGATTCATTAAAATTTTATACGAAGTCTGGGCGTATTGTGTATGGCGGCGGGGGCATTAGCCCAGATTATTTTATTGCTTTAGACAGCCTAAGTAATTCACAATGGCTTTATGATATTGTTGCCCAAAATTTAGTAAATACTTTTGTCTTTGATTATGTGGAGAATAACTTAGCTAAGTTGACAAGATATTCTTCTGCAGAGCAGTTTTGTGAGGGCTTTCATATAACAGAAATTATTCTTGATGATTTTGTAAGTTATACCAAAACAAAAGGCCTAAGTCCTACTCCTAAACAGATAGACAGATCTAAAGATTGGTTGCAATTAAGGCTAAAAGCAAGAATTGCTAAACACCAGTGGAATGATGAAGGCTTGTATAGAGTGATTAACGAACAGGATGACATGGTCATAAAGGCGTTAGATATACTGCAAAATGGGATGTAATACGTTCTTAAAACAAGGAGTAAAGTTTTGCCTTATGTATTCACTATCATATACGGTATTATACATTTTTCATCAAAACAAATCCTTATCTTAGCTTTTACACATACGATCACATATGACTTTAAATACAGAAAAGAAGCTGTTTCTTTTTGATGCCTTTGCATTGATATATAGAGCTTACTTTGCTTTCGCTAAGAACCCGCGTATAAATTCTAAAGGGCAAGACACCTCGGCTATTCTTGGCTTGGTAAATACACTTATGGACGTTCAGATGAAAGAGAAGCCTAGCCATTGGGCTATTTGCTTTGATACCTCAGAACCAACAGAAAGACATATCGAATACAAAGAATATAAGGCACAACGTGAGGCCATGCCAGAAGGAATATCTACAGCACTTCCTTATATTTTTGAGCTTTTAGAAGCACTAAACATCCCAGTGATTACTAAACCAGGATTTGAAGCAGATGACATCATTGGAACTTTAGCCAAACAAGCAGAGAAAGAAGGATTTACAACATATATGATGACCCCAGACAAAGATTTTGCACAACTGGTGTCCGAAAATATTTTTATGTACAGACCCCCAAGAATGGGAAATGGACCCGAGATTTGGGGTATTCCTGAAGTGCTGAAAAAATTTGAGATAAAACGTATAGATCAAGTGATTGATTACTTAGGCATGATGGGCGACGCATCTGATAATATACCTGGTATTCCTGGTGTTGGGGATAAAACAGCAAAAAAATTATTGGGTCTATACAACAGTATGGAGGGCTTGTATGAAAATACAGACTTACTAAAAGGGAAGCAAAAAGAAAAAGTAGAAGCCAACAAAGAATTAGCATTTTTATCAAAAAAATTGGCAACCATAAACACAGCCGTTCCCGTAGACTTTAAGGCAGAAGAATTTATTCGTAAGGAAATGAATAAAGAAGCTGTTCGTGATTTATTTGCTGAATTAGAATTTAGGCGATTGGCAGAACGCTGGTTTGGAAAAAATTTGCCAAAAGCAGAACCTAAGGAAGTACCCAAAACAAAAAATTCAAAAGAACCCCAAGGCCAAATTGATCTTTTTTCCACGCCTAATCAGGAGGAAGCTATATTATTTTCTTCAGCATACGACACCATAGAAACCATTAAGCCTAACTACACTTTAGTAGACAACAACCAAGACTGCCAATCTTTGTTAGAAAAGATGATGGTCTTAAAATCGGTAGCTTTTGATACAGAAACGAGTTCTCTTAAGGCTCTAGAAGCCGAAATTGTCGGCATCTCATTTTCATTTAAAGCAAAGGAGGCCTACTACGTTCCCATTCCAAAAGAAGAGGTAGCAAGAAAAGATCGATTAGCCATATTTAAGCCATTTTTTGAAAATCAGCGCATTCAAAAAGTAGGTCAAAACATAAAGTATGATTATCATATTTTAGCTAATCATAATATCTTTTTAAAAGGGAATTTTTTTGATACCATGATTGCCCATTATTTGTTACAGGCAGACATGCGTCACAATATGAATGTTTTAGCCGAAACCTATTTGAACTATAGTCCAATTAAAATAGAAGATATACTAGGCAAAGGGAAGGCTGCAATAAATATGATGGACCTTCCGGCAATAAAAGTAAAAGATTATGCCTGTGAAGATGCTGATATTACTTGGCAACTAAAAACAGTTTTTGAGCCCATGCTGCTTCAAGAACAGCTCATGGATATTTTCAAGACTATGGAAATGCCTTTAGTTGCTGTATTGGCAAAAATGGAAAGAGAAGGGATACACCTCGACGTAAAGGGCTTGCAAGCATTTTCAGAAGAGCTAGAACAAAGTTTGGCGCAATTACAAGATAACATTTACAGCCTTGCAGGGGTAGACTTTAACATAGCCTCACCAAAGCAATTAGGCGAAGTTCTGTTTGATGAGTTAAAGTTAGACGCCAAAGCTAAAAAAACAAAAACAGGGCAGTACTCTACCTCTGAAGACGTGTTGGTAAAGTTAAAAGACAAGCACGATATTATTGATAAAATTCTAGATTTTAGATCTTTACAAAAACTCCGATCTACCTACGTAAACGCTTTGCCAGAAATGGTGAACCAAAAAACTAACCACATCCACACCTCTTTTAACCAAGCGGTGGCTGCCACAGGAAGATTAAGTTCAAATAATCCTAATCTTCAAAACATACCTATCCGAACAGAAAAAGGTAGAGAGGTGAGAAAGGCCTTTATTCCTAGAGATCAACAACATACTTTACTCGCCGCAGATTATTCTCAAGTAGAATTAAGGCTTATTGCAGAAATGAGTAAAGACAGCGCTATGGTCGAAGCTTTTCAGCAAGGATTAGATATTCACACAGCAACAGCTTCAAAAATATTTGATGTTCCCTTAGAAGAAGTTACCAGAGAAATGCGCTCTAATGCGAAAACAGTAAACTTTGGAATAATTTATGGAGTTTCCGCTTTTGGACTTAGCCAACAATCCACACTATCACGAAAAGAAGCTGCCGCAATCATAAAAAATTACTTTGAAACCTATCCTAAATTAAAGAAGTACATGGATGCCAACATAGCTTTTGCAAGAGAACATGGCTATGTAAAAACTTTATTGGGTAGAAAACGCAGACTAAAAGACATTAATTCTAGAAATGCAGTAGTGCGAGGACATGCCGAAAGAAACGCCATAAACGCACCTGTTCAAGGTTCTGCTGCCGACATTATTAAGCTGGCTATGATAAAAGTACAGGAGCAAATCGAAGCCCAAGGCTTAAAGTCTAAAATGCTACTTCAGGTTCACGACGAACTCGTGTTTGACGCTTTAAAAACCGAACTACCTCAACTTAAAAGCCTCATTAAAGAGGCTATGGAAAATGTATACCCCACTCAAGTACCTTTACTTATAGATATGGGCGAAGGGCAAACCTGGTTAGAAGCCCATTAAATTTATCAGCCAAGCCAGTAAACCACATAGATTAATTAAAGGAAGTTAATGAGGTAATCGATCCTTTAATAATGCATAAGTCCAAGTACCCGCCAGCACACTTATGAATACAACAATCATAGTGACATAGCCATGGCCAATTAAAGCGTAAAGTGTACCCGGGCAAATTCCTATCATTGCCCAACCCATTCCAAATAAAGCTCCTCCAATAATCGCCCCTTTATGATTTTTTTTGTCAGCAATCTGTATGGTTTCGCCCTTGTTATTTTTTATGTGCTTTTTCTTAATAATAGCTATAGATAAAGCACCAACAAGCACGGCAGAACCTATTACACCGTATAGGTGAAAGCTGTCAAATTGAAACATCTCAAATATTTTATACCAAGAAACTACTTGTGCTTTTGTAAGAATAATACCGAAAACGGTACCTAGAACTAAAAAGGGAATATTTTTCATAATGATTTAACTAAAAAAGATGAGGAAGAATGAAGTGTGTCATGGCTAAGCCACCCACAAAGAAAAAGACAACTGCTATTAATGAGGGTAGTTGAAGGTTGGATAGGCCCATAATAGCATGGCCTGAAGTACAGCCGCCTGCATATCGAGTTCCAAACCCAATAACAAACCCACCCATTACAATAAATAGAAAGCCTTTTAAACTGGTAAAAAATTCCCAACCAAAAAGCTGCTCTGGAATATATCCACCCTCACTACTAATATTCATAGAAGCCAAGGTGTTTTTGGTATCTTCCGATAGACTTATAGTATCGCTTGAACTTAAAAGTTCAGAACCAAGGTATCCGCCTAAAATAATGCCCAGCACAAAAACTAAATTCCAGGAATGTTCTTTCCAATTATAATTAAGAAATGGGATGTTGGACGGAAGAGTAGCGGCACAAGCATGTCTAAAGCTAGAAGAAACACCAAGCTGTTTTCCTAGAAGTAAAAGTGTAGGCACTAAAAGTCCAATAAGTGGTCCGGCAATATACCATGGCCATGGCTCAAGTATGAATTTCATGATGGATAGTTTAATGTATTATTGTTAAGATTGATTTATGGTACTTGGGCAAACGTAATCTGTAGTAGGAATATCCGTTTGTCTAATTGCCCCAAAACCACCAGCTATATCGATAAGGTTTTCAAAGCCTTTTGCTTTTAGTATGGAAATAGCAATCACAGATCTGTAACCACCTGCACAATGCACATGATAGGTTTTATTTGCATCAAGTTCATCTATATGATTAAAAATATAGTCTAGCGGAAGGTGTTGCACATCATTAACACGCTCTGAAGAAAACTCTCCAGGTTTGCGAACATCTAAGGTGTAGACTCCTGTTTTATAGTGTTTTGCATAAGTGTCTGCATCTTCTTGCGCAATCGTTTCGATAGCTTTATTGGCCTTTTGCCAAGCGCTAAACCCCCCTTTTAAGAAACCAACAGTATGGTCATATCCAACACGAGCCAATCGAGTTACCACTTCTTGTTCGCGTCCTTCAGGACAGACGATAACAATTTTTTGGTTGATATTGTGAATCAGTGCACCCACCCAAGGGGCAAAACCACCATCTATCCCTATAAACCAAGCTTTTGGGATAAAACCTTTTATAAAGTCTTTTTGATGCCTAACATCCAAAATTAACGCACCCCCTTTAACCTCTGCTTCAAATTCATCTATTTCTAGTTCTCGTGTTCCTTTTTCAATGATTGTATCGACACTCATAGTTTGAGCAGAGGCATTCATTCTTGCATTTTTAGGAAAATATTGTGGTGCTGGGAGAATGCCATCCAATACTTCGGCAATAAATTGAGCCTTGGTCATATCTAACCTCAGCGCATAATTTGATGCTTTTTGATTACCCAAGGTATCGTAGGTTTCTTTACTTAAATTTTTCCCACATGCCGACCCTGCACCGTGTGCAGGATACACAACAATATCATCGCTTAATGGAATAATCTTCTTCCGTAAAGAATCATACAAATGCCCAGCTAAATCTTCTCTAGAAAGCACAGTTTTAACAGCTAAATCTGGTCGGCCCACATCGCCAATAAATAATGTGTCTCCAGAGAATAGTGCTGTTTCTTTACCCTTTTCGTCTATAAGTAGGTAGCAGGTAGACTCCATTGTGTGCCCAGGGGTATGAATAACTTTAATTTGTGCATTACCTACTTTTAGTATTTCGCCATCTGTTGCAACCTTCATCTCAAATTCTGCTTCTGCATTAGGCCCATAAACAATGGTGGCATTTGTTTTTTTTGCTAACTCTACATGTCCCGAAACAAAATCTGCGTGAAAGTGAGTTTCTAAAATATACTTAATAGAAGCCTTATTTTCTTTCGCTTTTTCTATGTAAGAATCCACCTCTCTTAGAGGATCTATAATAACAGCTTCACCCGCCGACTCTATATAGTAAGCTGCTTCCGCTAAACATTTAGTGTAAATTTGTTCTACTTTCATAGTCTTAGATTTGATGACTCAAAAAGGTTAATAATATATGCAAGATAAAACTCCATTCATTGATTTTTTTGATAGCTAAAAAAAAGATTGATCCAAATTAATTTCGCTAGATATAAACTAAGCGGTGCAATCACTATTTGCAAGGCTGCCATAATTAAAATCATGATATGCGCCTCCATACTTGGAAATAGGGTGGTTTGAAGAAGCCACCACACCAAAAACAATCCTGCACCTATAGCATAGGTAATATACATAGAACCATACAAGAAGCCTGGTTCTCTTTCGAATTTCAAACCACAACACGAACAGTATTCGTGTTTTTTGCCAAAGGTATTTAAGGCATATGGCTGCGAAATAAAAAAAGAGCCTTCATGACACTTCGGGCATTTATTGTTGAGTACGCTATATAATTTAGTCCCTTTTCCAATCATTACATAAGTTCTTTTGTAAGCACAAAAAGAGCCATTACAAATACGAAATAACCAAAGCCCTTTTTGAGACTCCCACCGTTAACAAATTTCGATAAGAAGACGCCTAAGCCTATCCCTAAGGTAGAAAAACAAGTGAAAATAAGAAGGAAAAGCCAGTCTATATTTACCCCTATAACAAGATCTCCAGAAAAACCAATAAGCGACTTAGCAGCTATAATCATAAGAGATGTTCCAACCGCTTTTTTCATAGGGAGTCTGCCAAGAAGAACCAATGCAGGGATGATTAGAAAACCACCGCCAGCACCTACAATCCCCGTAATAACACCCACCACTAGGCCTTCCAACATAATTATTAGGTAATGGGGAGATTTAAACAAATTTTCTTCTGAGCTTTCGTCGTCGTCTTTTTTTTTACTTCTAATCATAGAGACGGAAGCCAAAAGCATGATAATGGCGAAGAAAACCATTATGGCCAAAGGTTTGGTAAGCGTAAAAGAAGGGTGTGTGTATATGATATCAGGTATAGCAGGAACTAGAGTACTCCGAGTTACGTAAATAGCTAATAAAGAAGGAATAGCAAAGAAAACTCCAATTTCGAAATCAATATTTTTTAATAAAATATTTTTTATTGCCCCAACTAAAGCAGAAACACCCACAACAAATAAGGAGTACGCAGTAGCCAATACAGGCTCTACACCCATAATATATACGAGCACAGGTATGGTTAAGATAGAGCCGCCCCCTCCAATTAATCCAAGAGTTAAACCTATACACAAGGCGCATAAATAGCTAATAATTTCTACCATTCAAATTCTTTTGATGCAAAGGTAAGCGCATTCAAGTTATTAAAGTGTGATATAAATCACAGTTCTATAAAATGAATTTTATTTCGCGATAACTTTATGAGTTTTCGGTGCTCCATTTTTTTTAATAACCTAGAAATAACTTCTCTCGATGTACTTAATTCAAGCGCAATGCTTTGATGCGTAATTTCTAGGTCTAATGTATCCAACACTTTGCTTTTATCGCGAAGATATTTTAGTAAACGCTCATCCATTTTCATAAAAGCAAGACTATCAACTACCAATAACATTTCTTCTAGGCGATTATGATAAGAATTAAAGATAAAACTTTTCCAGCTATTATATTTACACAGCCACTCCATGTGATATTCAACTGGAATTAGTAAAAGTTCGCAGTCTTCTTCTGCAAGGGCGATAATTTCACTTTTTTTATTTCCCAAACAGCAAGAAATCGACATAGCACAGGTACCACCTTTTTCTAGATGGTATAGAAAAACTTCATTGCCTAGGGTGTCTACTCTTAATACTTTAATGACACCTTTTAAAAGCAGAGGCATGTATTGAATGGTGTCGCCAATATTGATGATAGGTTCTTCACTAGCGAGTGCCTTGTACTTTGAAACGGCACAAATCTCTTTAATTAAGACCTCTTCAAAAATAGATCCGTAGTGATAGAGAAGCTTGTCCTTGTAATCTTTCATACATTGATGTTAAGATGCAAAGATAGAAGTTTATAAACTATAAGTAAGCTATTAAACAGCATTGCTACTGTATGTTATTTGGCAACAATTCTATTTATATTTGCATCAAAATTAAACGAATGAACCAGGGAGCTAAGTATATGATTATTTCTTCATTTGCATTTTCATTAATGCATTTGTGCATCAAAGCCCTACCACATATTCCTGTTTTCGAATTGGTTTTTTTTAGATCTGTGGTCTCGTTGATAATAAGTTATCTGTTGCTAAAGAAAAAAAAGGTGCCTGTGTTAGGAAATAATAGAAAAGGACTTATCGCCAGAGGCTTTTTTGGGGTTACTGCTTTAACCTTATTTTTTATGACTTTACAAAATATGCCGCTGGCAGGGGCAGTAACTATTCAGTATCTGTCTCCTATATTTACTGCTTTATTTGCCATATGGCTATTAAGAGAAAAAGTAAAGCATAGACAATGGTTGTTTTTCGGGCTCTCCTTTCTAGGAGTGTTTTTGCTTAAAGGCTTTGATGTTTCAGGTCAAATATCTTACCAATATGTACTTATAGGCCTCGCCTCTGCTTGTTTGTCTGGTTTGGCGTACAACTGTATTAGGATGCTTAGAAATTCTGAACACCCTCTAGTTGTTGTGTTCTACTTTCCTCTGATAGCGACACCCATTATGGGTATGCTGTCTTTCTTTCAATGGGTAAGACCTATTGGGATAGATTGGCTCTATTTAATGTTGTTGGGAATAATTACTCAAGTAGCACAGATTTATATGACCAAGGGGATACAGAGCGATATAGCGGGTAATATTATGATTTACAAGTATATTGGAGTACTATTTGCGTTTAGTTATGGCTATTTCATTTTTGGAGAAACGTATTCATTTATGAGTTTATTTGGAATTTTCCTATTACTTTCGGGAGTTCTGTTAAACGGATGGTTTAAAAACAAAGATAAAAACACACATGGAGATATTACAAGCAGCAAAGTTGTGGTTAAGTGATTTATATGATAGTGACACAAGAGCTAAGGTTGAGCAACTAATAAAGTCTAATGATGAAGAGCTGATAGAGTGTTTTTATAAAGAATTAGATTTTGGTACAGGTGGTATGCGCGGCATAATGGGTGTTGGATCAAATCGAATTAATAAATACACCATTGGGAAGGCAACGCAAGGCTTGGCCGCAACTCTCCTTGAAATGTATTCACAAGATATTGCTGTAGCTATTGCATACGATTGTAGAAATAATTCGAACACACTTGCAAGAGTAGCCGCAGAGGTTCTATCAGCAAATGGCATAACAGTCCACTTATTTGAAGCACTTCGACCTACCCCTGAGTTGTCTTTTGCAGTTCGAGAACTTTCATGTAAAGCAGGAATCGTTATTACTGCTTCTCATAACCCAAAAGAATATAATGGCTATAAAGTATACGGTGACGATGGCTGCCAAATTGTAAGCCCATTCGATAAAGAGCTTGTTGCTAAAGTGAAAAGCTTGACAATAGAAGAGGTTAAGTTTGCTGCCAACGATGAACTTATCCATAGTTTAGGTGCAGAGATGGACGTAACATATTTAAAGAAGTTAAAAACATTAAGTTTATCGCCAAAAGCAATTGCTGCAAATGCTGATATGCCTATTGTTTTTACTGGCATTCATGGAACTGGAGCGGTATTAGTCCCTCCTGCACTTAAAGAATTTGGTTTTAATAATATTATTACAGTTAAAGATCAAGATGTGATTGATGGAAATTTCCCTACCGTTGCATCACCTAATCCCGAAGAGCCAGCAGCATTAAAAATGGCTATTAATGAGGCAAAAAAACAAAATGCAGCCTTAGTTATGGGTACAGACCCAGATGCCGATAGAGTTGGAATTGCTATCCCCAATAAGGATGGAGAATTTGAATTGCTAAATGGAAACCAAACAGGATCTTTGTTAGTGTATTATCTATTAAAGCGTTGGCAAGAATTAGGAAAAATTACAGGCAAAGAGTTTGTCGCAAAAACAGTTGTTACCACAGACTTAATTGATGTGATGGCAAACCACATGGGCGTCAAAGTATATAATACATTAACGGGCTTTAAACACATTGGTGCACTAATTAAGTCATTAGAAGGCAAAGAGCAATTTATTGGTGGTGGCGAAGAGAGCTATGGTTATTTGGCGGGAGATTTTGTTAGAGACAAAGATGCTGTAATGTCTTGTGCCCTAATTGCAGAGATGGTAGCATGGGCAAAACACAATGGAAATAGCTTGTTTGACTTAATGCAAGATATGTACTTAAACTATGGCTTCTATTTAGAAGATTTAATTTCCGTTACTAAAAAAGGAAGACAGGGAGCATCAGAAATTGCTAAGATGATGGAAGATCTTAGAACAAATGGTTTAGACACTATATGTGGAGAGAAGGTAGTGCATTGCATTGATTATAACGATAGTCATAAAACAGGCCTCCCTAAGTCTAACGTATTACAATTTATAACCGCGCAGGGCACTAAGGTAACTGCTAGGCCATCTGGTACGGAGCCTAAGATAAAATTCTACTTCTCTGTGCAAGATAATCTTAGTTCAGCATCAAACTATGAGCAGACTAAGGATAATTTAGCAGCCAAAATCTATAAAATTCAACAAGAATTGAAGCTGTGTTAGAATTCTTTTTTCTCATTTTTACTAAATGATTTACTGGGCTTATGAGGCTTTTAGACTTATTGATTTAAAGTATCAAAAAAGAATAAAAGAAGTTGTTTTAAGAGCACTATAAAATATATAATCGAGGCGATAGAAATCGTTAGTCCTATATTTTACTTAGTTATCATGGCTCATTGAATATCGTAGAATTTAAAATTATTCCTGTTTTTGATCTGCGAAAAAGAGTCCTTTTATGAGCTGTTTTTTTGTTTCCATTTTAAATACTATTTGTAGCTTAGCTAAATGTCTTATTGGAAGAATTATTGGAATAATATAGCTGCATCTAGCTCCTCTTTTAAGCAAGTACAACGCGATGCAATTAATACATATCAGATGGAAGAAATATGTGCTCACATTTCTCAAACCATCAATTTAAAAGCCTCAGACATGCTTTTAGATGTATGTTGTGGCAATGGACTAATTAGCAGTAAACTCGCTAAAAAATGTAAATCTGTAGTTGCCGTAGATTTCTCAGAAAAATTGATAAAAGCAGCAAAAAAACATTGTCAACAAAACAATACAGAGTACTATATAGAAGACGCATTAACGCTTTCAGACAGTATTCAAATAAGGTGCGATAAAATTATACTTTATTTTTCTTTCCAATACTTCAACTTTCATGAGGGTGTTAAGGTAATAAAAGAGTTAAAAAAACGGTTAAAACCTGGGGGTATTATTTTTATTGGAGATGTGCCCAATAGTAGTTGTTTTTGGTCATATTACAACACCTTTACAAAACGAATCTTTTATTTTAAACAGAGGTTATTTAACCAACCGAAGATGGGTAAGTTTTGGTCAGAAAAAGAAATACTAGTCATAGCAGAAAGAAATGGTTTAAAGGCAGAAATTCGCACACAACCCAAACATTTACCACATGCACACTATCGTTTTGACGTGATTTTTACAGCTGACTAGCTTCGATTTTCTGAAAGATATAGCCGCCTTTTTCAGCACCCCAAATGTGATTTCCATTTACATCAAACCCTCTGTCCCATGAAATTACTTGCCCTGAAGTAATATCTACTTCAGACTGCGCATAGCTAGCCCCATATAATGTGCTTTTACAACTACTATTTCCGGTAGATCCTTTAAAATGATCTTCATCCAATCTCTTGAGTACTACTTCACAGCCATTAAGATGTATTAAATCCTTCTTTTTTAGCATGTCAAACGCTTCAGGTGTCTTCCATTTTCCAACCCATAAACTATCTGCAGGAATTTTGTAAATATGACTTTTAAACGTCAAATCATCTACTTGTTCAAGTTGATATATACGCTGACGATAAGGTCTGTTTTGTGTATTGTTTAAAGCTTGTTCTACATACAAATAGCTTCCTCGTTCTTCCCAAATAGGATACATATGCAAGGAAATATTAAAATAACTTGAATCAATCTGCGCTTGTTTTTCAGAGTTAAATGACCCGTGCATTAAGGCCTTTAGGTATTGTAATTCTTTATTTTCTTTATCAATAGACTGCTTTATTGTGCATGAAGTAAATAACAATAAAATAGTAATAGCTAATATTTTCATAGGGTAGTTTTCAGAAAAAAGCCCCAGACATATTTGAAAGGGGCTTTAAGGTTTGTGGTACTACCAGGATTCGAACCAGGGACACATGGATTTTCAGTCCATTGCTCTACCAACTGAGCTATAGTACCATAAAATGTGGCAGCAAATATAAACACATGCATTTTATCTATCAAAGAAAATAGTGAATAATTTACATTATTTCTACATTTGGAAATTATTGAAAAACATGGACTTAATAATCGATATCGGAAATACTCAAACCAAAGTTGCATTCTTTGAGGATGGAATAATGCATTCTAAATTTGAATGTGAAGATCTACACCTCATTGCTAAGGTACAGGATAAATTACCTCATGTAAAACGTGTTCTTCTGAGCAGTGTTAAAAGTATTGATCGGAACATATATTCAGTTTTAGAGTCCAGAGTTTCTGTATTTCACCAGCTAACTTCGAAGAGCCCTTTGCCGTTTAAGTGGTCCTATCACCCACCTAATTCTATTGGCCACGACCGGCTGGCTTTAGTTTCTGCTGCAGTAGCATTACGGCCTAAAAAAAATGTTCTAGTTATAGATTTAGGCACCTGTATTACTTATGATTTTGTGGATAATAATAGTTGTTATCATGGCGGTGCTATTTCACCTGGCTTAGAGATGCGATTAAAAGCGTTAAATCATTATACCGCAACACTTCCATTAATAGAACTATCAGAGCCAAGCCAATTTACAGGGAACTCTACTAAATCGTCTATTCTAAGCGGCGTTGTTAATGGAACATTAATGGAGTTAAATGGGATAATAGATGATTATAAAAAGCGTTATAAAGATATAGAGGTTATATTAACTGGTGGCAACCTTAATCTCTTTGAAAACAAATTAAAAAGTAGCATCTTTGCCGACGCAGACTTTTTGTTAAAAGGGATGCATTTTATACTACAAACTTATGCGCATAAAAAAATATAAAGTCTTAGTAATTATTTTGTTTTGTTTTTCTTTAATTGGAAATGCTCAACAAAATACAAATTCACCATACTCCTATTATGGTATTGGAGAATTTCAATCTCAAGGCTTTGCTATTAATAGCGACATGGGCGGCATAGGTGCAGCATTTCAACCTCAAACTAATTTGAATCCATTAAACCCAGCATCTCTTAGCGCCTTGTCGATGACCACATATGAAATGGGACTTAGAGGTAGAGCAATTACATTAGAAGACTATCAGTACCAACAAGAGTTTTTCAATGTTAACCTTTCTTACCTTAGCTTAGGGTTTCCTGTAGCAAAAAACGTTTCTTTTAGCGCAGGATTAATGCCTTATACATTTCAGGGGTATCAGATGAATAGTTCATTTGAGCAAATTAATGAAACGGACACCATTGCATACACCCAAATGCACAGTGGTACTGGAGGATTTAATAAAGCGTTTGCAAGTGTAGGATTTTCCGTATACAAAGGTCTTTCGGTAGGTATTACAAGTAATTTGCTTTTTGGAACATTAGAACAAAATACAAGTATTATTATGTCTCAAGAGCATAGCTTTAATCAAAGAGAAAATTCTAACTATACAGCAAAAGATTTCTTTTTTAATTATGGCGCTCAGTACACACATGTTTTAGAGGATAAAAAAATAGTATTAGGAGCAAGTTTTAGACCTAAAAAAGCAATGAATTCATCTTATTCTAGAACTATTTATACCTATGATATTGTAAGCGATTTTGAATATATTAAAGATACTATTTCTTCTTCAACATCAAACAATATAGGACTCGTATTACCAATGCAATATGCAAGTGGAATATCTTTTGAGCAACCAAATAATTGGATGATAGCTGCAGAGTATAATTTTCACTCTTGGTCTCAGTTAAGAATGTTTACAACAACTCAAGTTTATGGCATCATTGACGCATCTGAGTATAAAATAGGTGGCTGGTGGATCCCAAACTATAAAGACGTTCATAGTTACCTTAACACTATTGTATATAGAGCAGGATTAAGATATTGTTCTGGTATGAATAGTGCTGTTGCTAACAATTCTTTTGATGCGCCTACTAAAATTAATGATATGAGTATTTCTCTAGGATTAGGTCTTCCATTAAAAAAATCTAATACTATTTTAAATTTAGGCCTCGAACTAGGTACAAGAGGAACAGTAGAAAGTAATTTGGTAAAGGAGAACTATTTGAAATTCCACCTGGCCTTTACTTTTAATGATAAGTGGTTTACAAGAAGAAAAATTGATTAAAAGAACAATAGTAATGAGAGTGAAGTTATTTTCAATAGTTATATTGAGTTTCTTTTCTGTAGGTCTTTTTGCACAAGATCAAGCAGAACAGCTTAAATATGGAAATGATAAAGAAGTGTGCGAGCAAAATCTGTCTATTTATACAGAGTTTTACAAGCAAAAAAACTACCTAGATGCTTACAAGCCATGGAGTTATCTATTTAATAATGCTCCTAAGAGGACAAAGAACATATACATTCACGGGCCTAAAATTATTAAAGGTTTACTTAAAACAGTTACTGACGACGCTCGTAAGCTTGCTTTAGTAGATTCTTTAGTAATGGTATACGACCAGAGGAATATTTACTATCCAGGTTCAGAAGCAAAGATAGTAGGATATAAAGGGGCAGATATATATAAGTATAAAAAAGGTACTACAGAAGGCTTGCAAGAGGCACACGGTGTGTTGTTTACTGCTTTTAATATGGCCGGAAACGAAAGCACATCAAGTGTATTAAACTACTATTTTATGGCCACTACAAAATTGGTGCAAGCCAAGGTCTTAAAAGTGGAAGACTTGATTGCTTTATTCTCTGACCTTTCTGGAGTGATAGCCTATAAAGATGCGAAACTCAATCAGGATATATACAACGCCGAACAAAGAAGTGATTTAAGCTCAAAAGAAAAAAAACAATTAAAAAGAGATATCAAAGAGCTTAAAACCTTAAGTGACGTTAAGAGTAATTTGGAAAAAACCTTAGCTCCTCATGCTACTTGTGAGAAATTAGTTGAGCTTTATACCAAGAATTATGAAGTTCACAAAGAGGATATAGCATGGATGAAAAGAGCGGCTAAGCTTTTAAACAAGAAGGAGTGTACAGACTCAGAAATCTTCTTTACTATTTCTGAAGCTTTGTATAATATTGACCCTTCACCTGCGGCCGCTGCAAACATGGGTATTCGAGCTCTTAAAAGGCAAAATTACGACAAGGCAATCGAGTTTTACTCCTATGCTTTAGAAAATGAAGAAGATGACTTAAATAAGTCTCAGTATTCTTTTAGGCTAGCACAAACTTATGGCGCAATGAACCAAAATAAGTCTGCAAAATCATTTGCACTAAAAGCTGCATCGTATAGAAGTGGATGGGGAGAGCCATATATTTTAATTGGCGACTTATACGCTAAGACTTCACGTAAGTGTGGCGAGTTGAAAACTGAGTTTTTAAAAAGAGTTGGATACTGGGCAGCAATTGATAAGTACGAGAAAGCAAAAAATTTAGACAGTTCTATCGTACAAAAAGCCAACGACAGAATAGTTAAGTACACCAAGCAAATTCCAAGCAAAACAGATATTTTTACTGAGGGCTTAATAGATGTTCCTACCTACAAAATAGAATGCTGGTATACTGAAACAGTTAAGGTAAGAGTACCTTAATAACTTGTTATGTAATAACACATATATCATTAAAAGCATATTTAGCTTTATTGTATTAAGCATGTCTTTTGCTTGTCAAACAAATCCTCAAAAGATGGCTCATCTTTCTAAGGAATTAGTTGAACCTATAGTAACTTCTAAAGGGGTTTCTTGGCTTTACACTAAAAATGGTGAGGCTTCATTTCATCTTAAAGCTCCAGTAGTACAGCGCTACGATGGAAACGAACCATATACAGAATTTATTCATGGGCTTGAGTTAGAGTCCTATGAAAGATCGGGGACAAAAGACGTGTTCTTAAAGTCTGATTACGCAATCCAATACATCAATAAGCATTTAATAGAAGCCAAAGGAAACGTGATTCTCCAAAATGAAAAAGGTGAGCAGTTGGAAACAGAGTATCTAGTTTTAGACGAAAAAAAAGAGCGTATTTATACAGAGGAGTTTGTTAAGATTACAAAGGAAAAACAGGTGATTATGGGTGAAGGATTTGAGTCTGATATATATTTTAGCGAATATACCTTAAAAAAAAGCCGAGGAATTATTAATTTAGAGGATGATCAATAAAGCTCAAAAATTATTTGTGGTATTGTGGTTGCTTTTTGCAGTATATGCATTTGCAGACGCAGTCTATCATATTTTAGTACTACAGGACACAAAAAAAGGTCTTATTTACTTTGGTGTATCTGTTGTTGCATACTTTATGCACAGAGTTAGAAAAAAACAGTATCAAGGGCAATAAAATTTAAAATTAGAAAAGCTTAAATGGACCCCGAAAGTATATTGATAATTCTCATTTCATTGCTTCTTTCTGCCTTTTTTTCTGGTATGGAAATCGCATTTGTTGCGTCCAACAAATTACATATTGAGCTACTCAAAAAAAGAGGTGAATTCAACGCTAAGTTAATAAGTGCCTTTCTAGATAACCCGTCTCGGTTTATCGCAACTATGCTAGTAGGTAATAATATAGCACTAGTCATTTATGGAATTCAGATGGCCTTATTATTAGAGCCTATGCTAAGCGCTATAACACAAGTTGATAGCTTAGTATTATTGCTTCAAACTGTTATTTCAACATTAATAGTATTGGTAACAGCAGAATTTTTACCTAAAGTATTCTTTGGATTAAATGCCGATAGACTAATTAACTTATTAGCTGTACCAGCATCGTTGAGCTATTATTTATTGTTTCCTGTTGTTTCCGTCGTAATATATATATCAAATGCTATATTGAAACATCTACTAGGATTGTCTCAATTAGATCAAAAGCCTGTTTTTGGCCGATTAGACCTTGAGCAATATGTTTCACAATACATTCCAAACGATCAAGTAAAAGATTCTATCGACTCCGAAATACAGATTTTTAAGAATGCTTTAGATTTTAATAAAGTAAAAGCTAGGGAATGCATGATTCCTAGAAATGAAATTGTTGCACTCGATATAAACGATGATATATCTATGTTGAAGGAGACCTTTGTTCGTACAGGCCTATCTAAAGTCTTGATTTACAAGGAGCATGTAGATCGAATTATCGGATTTACACACTCCTATGAAATGTTTAAATCGCCACAAAATATCAAGGATATTTTATTACCCATAGCATTGGTTCCAGAAACAATGCCAGCAAATGAGGTATTGAATATTTTTACAAGAGAACGCAAAAGTTTGGCCCTTGTGGTTGACGAATTTGGTGGTACTGCTGGCTTATTAACAGTAGAAGATGTTATTGAAGAAATTTTTGGTGAAATAGAAGATGAGTACGATAAAATAAATCTTAATGAACAACAAGTTACGGATACTGAATTTCTCTTTTCCGGACGCCTAGAAATAGATTATTTAAACGATAAGTATAAGCTCAATTTACCATCTTCAGACGAGTATGAAACGCTTAGCGGTTTAATTGTATTTCACTGTGAAAAAATTCCAGATTTAAATACGATTATTAAAATTGACAACTGCCGAGTCAAAATTTTGGCTGTAGATCAAACAAGAATCGAGCAAGTACAGCTATTCCAAGACTTATAGCCCTATGTATTATCAATAAATTTGTATATTCGCTCACTTGATTAACGAAAAAATGATTACAAATGATATCACTAGATAAATTAAGAAAACGATCGGGTCTTTTAATTGGAGGTATTGGTATTGCCATGGGAGCATTTCTTTTAGGCGATTTGATGAACTCAGGAACATCTTTACTAAATAGTGCGCAGGGTGTATTAGGTGAGGTGAATGATGAAGTTATCGATTACAGAGAATTCGAAACCGATGCGCAAAATCTGGATCGTATTTTTAACACAAAGCAAGATAGAAACGTGCTTAGAGATAACTTATGGGCAGAGAAGCTTAATGAAATTATCATGGGAGAGCAGTATGAAGAGCTCGGACTTTCTATAAGCTCTGAAGAACTTTCTGGCCTTACGTTTGGATATAATTCTGGAGAGATGTCTGCTACAGCAAAACAGTTTTTTGGTGTCGCTAATCAAGATATTTCTCCTGCACAATTAGCAAACCTGATCCAACAAATTTATGATAATGATCCACTCCGATGGATGTACTTCGAAAATGTAATTCGCAAGGAACGCTTAAGTCAAAAATATACAGGAATGATACGTCAAGGATTATTCGCATCATCTATTGATGCCGAGGTGTATTATAATGAACAAGCTTCCCAGACCAGTGGAAGTTATGTTTTTAAGCCCTTTGACACGGAAGTAGAAATAACAGACGCTGATATTAATCAATATTACAACGCCAATAAAGATGACTACCCCCAAAGTGCTAGCCGGGAGTTATCTATAGCTGTTTTTGAGATTAAACCTACCCAAGAAGATAAGGAAGCGATTAGAGCTAAAATGAATGCCTTATTAGATGATAAGGTTGTTTTTAACAAAATCTCTAAAATGAACGAAACCATTCCTGGATTTAGAAATACAGATAATGCTGTTTCTTTTGTAGCCGACTACTCTGACGCACCCTTTGATCCCACATTTTACGCTGAAGGACAATTGTCTCCTGCTATAGAATTCGAAATGCGTAATGCAGACATAGGATATGTATATGGCCCATATGAAGAAAATAACAGTTTTAAACTTGCTCGCTTAAATGCAAGAAATACAGACTCTGTTCAGGTTGCAATTATAGAAATGTCTATTGATCCATCTGAAGAAACTTCCAATGAAATTTATGCTCAGGCAAGTGAACTAGCTATTGCTTCAGATAAAGATGAATTAGAAACTATGGCAGACGACAAGAATATTGCAGTATCTACTGCAATGATTCAAGATTCAGATCGATCTATTCCAGGAATAGGTGATGCCAGAAATCTGGTTTTTTGGGCTTTTAATGAAAATACAAATATGAACAGCGTTAAGTTAGAAGATTTCAATGATCGTCTAGTTGTACTTATGCTTACAAATGTTATTGAAGAAGGAATACAACCTTTAGAAGATGTTAAAGCTCAAATAGAAGTTGCTGTAAAGCGAGAAAAAAGCGGAGAGATTTTATCTGCTGAATTTCAAGAGCAACTGGCTAAGGTTAATTCTATTCAAGATCTAGCTTCTGCAATGAATCTATCTGTTGAGCAAGCAAACACTCTTGCCTTCTCCTCAAATACTATCCCAGGGGGTTATGAACCAGACGTTGTTGGTGCCTTTTATGGTGTGGAAAAAGGACAACTTTCTAATCCTATTGTTGCGAACAATGGCGTTTATGTAGTTACTGCAAACGACTTTAAAGAAGCTGTTGCTCCAGAGAACTATGAAGATCTAAAAAAACAATTAGAAGCTCAAATACAGCCTCGAGTAAATTTTGAAGTGTACAACGCACTTAAAGAAAAAACAGAAATTGAAGATAATAGAGCCAAGTTTTATTAAAGATACAATTCACAAATTCAAAGCCTTAGCATGAATACTGCTAAGGCTTTTTTTATATCTTTTCTTTAAAATTTTACCTCGATAAGTTTAACATAGTAAATAAATACACAGGCTATAATTATTTGTATTCTACCATTATATCATCTAATTCTTTTCTTTGTATGTCCGGAACAAGAGTCCCCTTGTCAGGTAGTCCAACAGGCATCAGTAGAAAGGCTCTTTCATTAGCAGGTCTTTCCAACACTTTTTGTAAAAAGTTCATCGGACTAGGAGTATGTGTAAGAGCTACCAGACCTGCATGATGAATAGCCATCAATAAAAAGCCAACAGCAATTCCGACCGATTCGTTAACATAGTAATTGTTCAGTTTTTTTCCATCGCTATCGTAATCGTATAGCTTCTTAAAGACAACAATAATATAAGGAGCATCTTCTATGAATGGCTTTGAAGCGTCGGTCCCCAATGGGGCTAAATCTTTTAACCATTGATCTGACATTCTTCCATTATAGCTGATGTGTTCTTCTTTTTCTGCCATACGCCTGATACTTGTTTTAAGTTCAGAATTACTTATTAGACAAAAAGTCCATGGCTGCTTATGAGCCCCAGATGGTGCTGTACCCGCAGTTGCAATTATATTCTCCAGAATTTCTTTTGGAAAGGTTTCAGAGCTATACGACCTTATAGATCGCCGTTGCTTCATTTGGTTAAAATATTTTTGACTTTTCTCTAATCGCTCTTCATTTGATAATTGCTTGAACTTATAAGTGATATGTAGATGATCTTTCATTGATAAATGATCTAGGTTAAACAACAAGGCTTTCGAGAATGATTTATTGATTATATCAAGATTTGATTACTCATATGTGAGTCAAATAATTACATATAATACATGAGTATATTAGTATAGAGAAAAGTCGTAATCAATTATTTTAGTAAGGATTTAATACCATAGTAATAAGCTTCAGTACATGGAGTGCAACCTTTTTCCATGAGTTCAAACATATCTGCTTGTCTATTCTTTTTGTAATTTTTTTGTGACTGATGAAACTCTGCTTTTAAGTCTGAGAACAAAATTTTACCAGAGGCGATATCCTTAAAGGTCTTTTCCTTTAATAGCGATGGCGCATTGCTGTTTGTAAGAGCAAAGCCAATTACATTAAGACTTTCTTTATTGCATTTAAAAACGTTGAGATGTTTATGATCTCGATGTTCAAGAAAAGTAATTTTTTCAAGTGACTTTTCCCACACGATGTCGCTAAATATATCTATCATACGTTGGGCTTCCATGGGTTTTTCAGTTTTCATTTTCTCCCAATCATCTCCTGTAATAGTGTGAGAAGAAAGAAATTGAATGAACTCATTTTTAAAAGGCTCTAACTCTTTCTTGGTAAGTGGACGATACTTCATTAGTCGAGAAATTTTTGATGCTTTGCCTTGTATTTATTGTACAACTGTTCTTGGTGATTTGTCAATTCAAGTTTTTTACCTCTAATAAATGCTAAACTTATAGAATTACTTCTCATGTCTAGTGCATCCCCGTCAGAAACAAACAGAGTAGCATCTTTGCCTTCTTCTAAACTTCCAAGGCGATTATCTATTCCTAATATTTTTGCGGCATTAAGACTAATACTCATGAGCGCTTCTTCTTTATCTAAACCATAGGCCACTGTAGTTCCAGCTGTGAATGGCAGATTTCTTGAGCCCATTCGCTCCATATCACCTTGATAATCCAGGCAATATAAAACACCAGCATCACGAAGAATTTTAGCCGATTTGTAGGCAATGTCTATATCTTCTGATTGGCGTAGCGGAAGTCGATGCGTTCTACTTAATACAACGGGGACGTTATAATCGGCAATAAAATCTGCAATGCGCCAGGCATCAGAAGCCCCAACAAGAACCATCTTTTGAATCTGCATATGCTCTGCAAATAGCACGGCTTCTTTTATTTGCTTCACGGAATAGGCGTGAATAAATAGTTGTTTAGTCCCGCTAAACAAGCCAGCCATTGCTTCCATTGCAATATCTAGTTGTTTAGGCTTAGCAGCAGCATAACTCTTTGCCTTGTTGAAATAGTCTTCAACTAATTTAAGCTCTTCTTCGTAGTGATCATGTTCTTCAGAACTATTTTCATGACTATGGTTGTGGTAAATCCAAGGTTCTTGAGGCCAATTTAAATGGATGGCGTCGTCTTCTTTGTAAAGCGCGTCTTCGTAGTTCCATGCATCAAATTCTACAATACTTGAGCTCCCAGAAATATAGCCACCTCTTGGGGTAATTTGCCCAACCAGTATCCCATTTGTTCGAATTGTAGGTAAAACAGGTGAGTCTGTATTATAGGCAATAATACTTCGTACATGAGGTTTGAAATCACCAACTTCATTAAAGTCTCTGGTAGCTCTCACGGCATCTATATCGGCTAAGCCCAATGTAGTGTTTGGCAAAATAAAACCTGGGTAAACATGTTTCCCAATTAAGTCGTAATACTCTACGTCACTCATATCAATACGAATATTACTAGCACTCTCAATAGTAAGGATTTTTCCATCCTCTAAAATAATAATGGCGTTTTCTATAACCCCACCATTACCTAGGTGTGCTGTAGCTCCGTAAAGCATTATTCTTTTCTTTTGACTTTCTGCTGGAGTTTGGGCTATGAGACTAAGACTTATTAGTCCGGATAATAAAATTAAGATATGTTTCATCGTATAAATTTATTCGTTGGTATCGCAATGAAAATGGTAACTTCTGTCTTTTTTTACCTTTTGCGTAGCTTTGCCTTTATTTTTTTCGGCTAGCATTTTTTGGATGATTCTGTTGCGTTCGTCATTATTTTGCTTTCGTAATTTTAAATCATTTTCTAATGAATAGTAGCACCGTCCATCAACATATGTTTGTTCTGCTTTCGTATAAATGGAGAGAGGATGCCCAGACCAAATAACGAGATCAGCGTCTTTACCTTTTTTAAGACTTCCGACCTTGTGGTCTATATGAAGTAGTTTGGCTGGGTTAAGAGTAACAAATTTCCATGCATCTTCTTCAGATGTTCCACCATATTTAACTGCTTTTGCAGCCTCTTGATTAAGCCTTCTGGCCATTTCTGCATCGTCAGAATTAAAGGCAGTAACAATACCCATATCATTAAGTAAAGATCCATTGTGAGGAATGGCATCGTTAACTTCATATTTATAAGCCCACCAGTCCGAAAATGTTGATCCTCCGGCACCATGTGTTTTCATCTTCTCTGCAACTTTATAGCCTTCTAGAATGTGCGTAAAGGTGTTTAATGTTATGTTCATTGAGTCTGCAACTTGCATCAACATATTTATTTCTGATTGCTGGTAGGAGTGACATGTAATTTCTCTTTGATCGTTTAAGATTTCAAGTATACACTCTAAATCTAAATCTTTATGGGGCATTTTTGAGTTTTTCTTATCTGATGAAGACAATCTATTCCATTGTTGCCATTTCTTTTCATAATCTCTAGCTCTTATAAAACTATCGTAATATACTTGCTCAACACCCATTCGTGTTTGTGGAAATCTATATCTCGAGTAATCACCCCAATTACTTTGTTTAACATTCTCACCAAGGGCAAATTTAATGAATGGTTTAGCTTCTTTAAATAACATATCTTTAGCCGAACTACCCCAACGCATTTTTATAAGTGCAGATTGCCCTCCTATAGGATTTGCAGAACCATGTAATAGTTGAGAGCATGTTACACCTCCAGCTAGTTGCCTGTATATGTTAATATCATCAGGCCTAATAGCGTCTGCTATACGTACTTCGGCAGCACTTGCTTGCGAACTTTCATTTACAGAACGCAAAGCGATGTGAGAATGTTCATCTATAATTCCAGAGGTAAGATGTTTACCTGTAAGATCAATCTCTTCAAAGTTGTATTTGTTTTTTATAGCTTCTACAGCATCATTTCCTACCGCAATAATGGCGCCTTCAAAAATGGCAACAGAAGCATTTTTTATAACACCTTCTTGTTCATTGGTCCATACGGTTGCATTAGAAAAGATAAGAGCCTTTTGTTCTGGCTTTTCAGTCCAGCCGTAGGCACAATTCGGGAACCATTGTTCACCAATATCATTTAGGGCCCAAAACAAATCTGCATCAATAACTTTGTTATCTTCTTCAACAAGAGTTTCATTGTAGGCTTCTTTTCGTTTTATATTGAAGGAAACCCAATCGCCATTTCCTAGTTGACCTTGCCCTTCAATGGGGTCTTTCCCATGTCCGCTCAATCGAACCTTCTCCCCATTACTGTCGGCGTAAACCAACTGCATTAAATGCTGGTTTATGTTAATTTTGACATCTATTGTGTCTACACCTATGATCTGTCCTTTAAGTTTATCTTTATTACCAGATATCTTAAGTGTTTGAATCTCGCCATCAATTTTTAGTATGTAACCGCCTCTGTAATCGTAATCTTCCAACGGATTGATAATGTATTGCTTTCCAGAAACCCAATTTTCTTTAATCTTTGTTTCTGAATCAAACAAGTTTCCAGAACAGATTATAAAGTTCGCCACCATACCCTTCATAATTCTTCCATATAAGTTAGATAGGCCTAACAGCTTCGCTGGACCCTCTGTAAGTGCATACAAAGCATCTTTTTTACTTAAGCCATAATCAACTGTTTTCCGAAGGTTGCCTAAGAAGTCTGATTTATTTTTAAGATCATGAATAGTAAAAACGATGTTTAAACCCCGTGATTTTAGTAGTGATGCGTTTGCAGGCGCAAGCTCCCAATGTTTCATTTTTTTAAGGCTAAGATTTAAGCTCTCATAAGGGTCGCTCACATCATAAGGCTTTGGGAAGTTAAGTGGTAAAATAAATGTTCTATTGGTATTCTCTATTGATGCCAAACTTTGGTATTCATCTCCATTACCCTTGATGATAAAGTTCATCTTAAACTCATCTTCTATATCTTGCACATTATTGATGGCGTGATGATTATCAATTTCTATAACTGCATTTAAGCTTAAATTATTGTGAAGTGCTAACAAGCTTAAGTTATTTTGATCCCCATTGTGATTAGCCCATATAGCATCATATATACTTTGTCTTAGTAGAGCAATACTCCCCATATAGGAGCTAGGATAATTTTGTCTTGAGCTTCCTTTATCAAATGAGTAGTGAGCAAAACTTTTAGTTTTCTCAAGTTCTTCTTGCGGGGAGCCATCTCCTAATTTCACCAATACTGAGGTTCCTCTAACAATACCATCATTAAGAAATGATGATACAAGCCCAAATCCTTCATGTCTATAATCGCTTGCTGTTTTGTTAGGGACAAATTTCACCCCAGCATTATATTCTGGTTTAAGTGCTTGATTCCAAGAGAAAGCGCCGGGAGTCTTACTATTAATTTGAGGTTTAGGGCTCCAAGATTCTTTAGATACTTTAGGCATTCCATATGAGCTGTATACGTCAATAAATGAAGGATATATATGTGCACCTTCTAGATTGTGGATTGTAGCATAGGCAGGGATTTGTACATTAGGTCCTACGTCGATAATTTTTCCATCTCTGATAAGTAATATGGAACGTTTAATTTGTTTTTCCGAATCCAAGTGAATCGTTCCATTTACAAACGCGTGTAACTCTTTGTAGTTTGACCTAACACCATTTTCTGGAAAATTTTCTTGCGAAAGACAAATGCTTGAAAGCATTACTGAGAAGAGATATAAAACTAGTTTTTTCATGTAAAATTTATTTTCATGTGTGAAAATAACCAATTATTACTATAAGCATACAATATTGTGGGACTATTATTCACGCACAAAAGTCTTTATAAGTTTTAGCATATAAACAAGTCTTTAAAAAAGAGTCGTTTAAATTTGCTCTAAGGGCTGTCACTCCAAATTAGAAATCATTAGTTTTGCTTAAATTAAAAAATTTAAAATTATGTATACAGGATTAAAACATCTACACAGTTTTTTGCCATATATTTTACTTCTCTTATTACTACTAGGTTTGATAAAGTCATTTATTGCATATCGCACAAATAAGCCACACACCACATCAGATAAAAAAAGAGGCTTATGGTTGCTTATTATTTCGCACATCCAATTTTTAGTTGGAATTGTACTGTACTTTATTAGTCCAATGAGCAAAGCCGGATTAGCAGACTTGGGTTCGGCAATGAAAGATTCTACGCTTAGGTTATATGCAGTAGAACATCCGCTGGTAATGATTATAGCAATCGTGTTTATTACAATGGCACACTCAAAATCAAAAAAAGATATAGCAGATTCATTAAAGCACAAAGTGAAATCGATCTATTATTTAATTGCTTTAGTACTTATTTTAAGTCGAATTCCATGGTCAGTTTGGCCATAAATTTTTTTTATGACTCAAAAAGTAACTATTAAATCTACAGGAGAAAAAGCAATACTCGTTGGAGTGATTACGCGTTTACAAAATGAGAAAAAGTCATCCGAGTACTTAGATGAGTTACAATTTTTGGCAGAAACAGCAGGAGCCACCCCACTAAAGCGTTTTGTTCAGAAAGTTGACAAACCTAATCCCAAGACATTTATAGGTTCTGGGAAGATAAAAGAAATCCTCACTTATGCCGAAGATAACGATATAGACATTATCATATTTGATGATGAACTGTCTCCTTCTCAACAAAGAAATATTGAAACTATTTTTGGCGAAAGGAAGGTATTAGATAGAACAAATCTAATACTTGATATTTTTGCGGGAAGAGCTCAAACAGCCCATGCATGTACGCAAGTAGAACTTGCCCAATACGAATACTTATTACCACGATTAACGCGCATGTGGACACACCTTCAGAAACAAAAAGGTGGTATAGGAATGAAAGGACCAGGTGAAACAGAGATAGAAACCGACAGAAGAATTATTCGTGAGCGAATTTCTTTATTAAAGAAAAAGCTTAAAACCATTGATAAACAAATGGCAACGCAGCGTAAAAATCGAGGCCAGATGATACGCGTATCACTCGTTGGATATACTAATGTTGGAAAGTCAACAATAATGAATGCGCTAAGTAAATCTGAAGTTTTTGCTGAGAATAAGTTGTTTGCAACTTTAGACACAACAGTAAGAAAGGTGGTCATACAAAATCTTCCCTTTTTACTTTCTGATACGGTAGGATTTATTCGCAAACTACCCACACAACTTGTAGAGTCTTTCAAATCTACATTAGACGAAGTGCGCGAATCAGATTTTTTAATTCATGTGGTAGATATTTCTCACCCTAATTTCGAAGAACATATAGATTCTGTGAACAAAATTTTAGACGAGATAGATGCATCCGATAAGCCAACACTTATGGTATTTAATAAAATTGATTTGTTTAGATATACTCCAAAAGAAGAAGACGATTTAACACCTCGAACTTTTGAAAACAACTCTCTAGAAGACTGGGGTAGAACATGGATGTCGAAGATGAATAATAACTGTATCTTTATTTCAGCTTACAAAAAAGAAAACTGGGACAGCTTTAAAACAACTGTTTACGACTTGGTAAAAGAGATCCACGCGAGGAGATATCCTTACAATAACTTTTTGTATTAACCGTTATATTCATTGGGTTATTATATGTTTAAAGACCTTTTGAATAAAACTCTAATATAAGTGTTTACCATTATTTTGTATATTTGCTATTGATGAAAAAAATCAAAACATACTTTTTGCAAATCCAAGCGTTTAGTTTAGCCTTGTTTGTAGCTATGATTAGCTCTGGCTTTACCTACCAATGGGAAGTGTGTACCATGGCTGAGCAAACAACTGTATGTCATGAAGATCAAACCAATACTTGTTGTTGTTCAAACTCTTTGGAGTATAGCCAATGTGAGTGTTCTGATTTGGCGAATAATATTTGTGATATTTCTTTCAGTAAATATGTACAATTTGATTTCGAAGCGCTAACCAGCAGTTATCAAAATCTTTTTTCGCAAGAAAGCTCATTAAGTGCATGCTCTTGCTTTGCTTGCATACAACATTTTATACCAGATTATTATCTATTAAAAGATAACTTTTACCCTCCACCACCTCTAAGTGGGAGAAAATTACTCTGCATTATTCAAACCTTCTTGATATGATACCTATGACTATTTTTTAGAGTTACAAAGGGATTATTTCAAAAAAAATAAAAATGAAAAAACACATTATAGTACTGCTGTTTGCTACAGCAGGACTTCTTTCTGCACTCGCTCAAAATGGCAGAGCTGACGAGGTTGTTAACGGGTTTGTTTATGAACTAAATAGCAAAGGGCAACCGATCGCGCTTCCTGGAGCACACGTGTTTAGTGCCAAAGATAAAAAAGGGGCCGTTACTAAGCTTAATGGCGAATTTAGCATTGAGCTAAAAACTCCTTTTCCACATTCATTAATCGCAAGTTTTGTAGGTTATCGCTCTGATACCATCTATTTGAATGAACAAAAAGAAGTCAAGTTTATTCTAGCACAAGAAACTCTTAATCAGGTGGACGTTCTAGATCGAAAAAAATCGAATGCCAAGTCTTTACTTCAAGCCAATAATATAGAGTGGATTTCTAGCGTAGAACTTAATAAAGCGGCCTGTTGTAATTTGTCCGAAAGCTTTACAACTAACCCTTCTGTTGATGTGAGTTTTACAGACGCTATTACTGGAGCTAAACGTATTCAAATGTTAGGCTTAGATGGAGTTTACACACAAGTACTTTCTGAGAATATGCCATTACTTCGTGGCTTATCAGCTTCTTATGGTTTAAGCTATATTCCTGGATCCTGGATTGAATCTATACAGATTGCTAAAGGAACAGGATCTGTTGTGAATGGTTTTGAATCATTGAGTGGGCAGATAAACGTAGAACTTTACAAACCAAATACAGCAGATAAGCTCTTTTGGAACACCTATGTAAATAGTGGCGGGATGATAGAGAATAATTTCATTCTATCTAGCCCTGTTAATGCCGATTGGAGCACAGCTCTTTTGGGACACTATTCCTACATGGGAAAGTCGGTAGACCATAATGATGATAATTTTGCAGATGACCCAAAAATGAAGCGGTTAACACTTCTTAACAGATGGGCGTATAAAGATTCCGAAAACAAACACTTACAATTTGGGTTAAGGTATCTTAACGAAGAACGTATTTCTGGACAAATGACCTCTGTTCTTGATGAATCAGATAATTTTATAAGTCCATACGAGGTAAACATGAATACCAATCAGATTGAGTTTTACTCTAAAACAGGATATATATTTGACAAGCCCGGAACAAGTATTGGATTAATGAGTTCATTGAGATATCACGGTCAAAATATTTCATTTGGTACTTCCGACTACTCAGGAGCACAAAATAGTTTATACCTTAATGCTATTTATCAAACCCAATTAAAAGACTCTACCAAAATCTTTAAGGTAGGCGCGTCATATTATTTGGATAACTACAAAGAAGTCTTAAATACTATGGACTACAAACGTGATGATAGAACAGTTGGAGTGTTTTCTGAACTACACTATAAGCCTAATGAAAGGTTCTCTTCAATTATTGGTTTTCGAGCAGATCATTCCAACCGTTGGGGAATGTGGTATAACCCACGAATACACTTACGCTATAACCCTACAGAAGATATGGTACTTAGAGCCTCCATAGGTAAGGCTAACAGACAGGCAAATCCCCTGGCAGAAAACATATCCTATTTCTTTAGTGATAGAAGTCTAGAACTGATCCAATACACACAAGATTCTTTAGGTTCTTATCACCAAACATCTATAGATTACTCTGAAATTAAACCAGAAGAAGCATGGAATTATGGATTTAATTTTGCCTACTGTTTCTACCTATTTAATAAGGAGTCTACATTTAATTTGGACATCTATCAAACAGAATTTACGCAGCAATTGATCGTTGACATAGAAGACGCTTCTCGGATTAAGATGTACAACCTTCACGGCAATTCATCCTCAACAAGCTTACAAATAGATGCTACTATTGAGCCAGCAGAAGGCTGGGAGTTTAAGTTTGCTCAAAAGTGGAATCAAACAAAAGCAACTTTTGGTGCTGGCAATACAAGCATGTCCTATATACCTTTTGTGCCTAAGCACACCTCTTTAGTACAGTTAGGGTATACTGCTTGGCAAGAGATTTGGGATGTAAATATTACTTTACAAAAGATGGGGCCAAGTAGGGTGCCAAGTAAAGGGGATGTATTTGAGTTTTGGTCGCCAAGTTTTAACATGTTATCAGGACAAGTAACACGAAAGTTTAAAAATTTTGATTGGTATCTTGGAGTAGAAAATGCCTTAGACTATACACAAGATAATCCTATAAGAAATGTAGAAAACCCATTTGAGCAAGGATTTGATGCCGCTATGATTTGGGGCCCAGTAATGGGAAGAAAAATATACTCTGGAATACGAGTAACGTTTAACGATTAATAAAAAAACAATGAAAAATTTAATTTGGATACTATTGTTTGCGCTTCCAATAGCAACAATGGCTCAAGAAAAAGAAAGCAAAAAAACAGAAACAATTAACATTCAAACCAGTGCCGTTTGCGGTATGTGTGAAGATCTAATTGTAAACAACACCTTGGCATTTGAAAAAGGAGTCAAATATGCCAAAATGGATGTAGAATCTGGCATGCTAACTGTTCGTTATAGAAGTGATAAGACCTCAGCGGAGAACCTACGAGCTGTAATTAGCGACTTAGGCTATGATGCAGATTCTGTAAAAGCAGATAAGAAAGCCTACGACAACCTTCACTTTTGTTGCAAAAAGCCGTGTGGAACAGGTAAATCAAAATCATGTTCTGATAAAAAGTAAATTAAAAGAGAGTCTGTAGGGCTCTCTTTTAATTAAATAAACTTTGGTATAGCTCTTCAATTTTACCAAAGCACACTACTTTGATGGCAAATTTATCCGCTTCTACCTTGTTATGGCTAGAGATGTAAATTTCTTCGAACCCTAGTTTCTCAGCCTCTAAAATTCTTTGCTCAACACGAACAGCGGGTCTAATTTCTCCAGATAAGCCTACTTCCCCGGCAAAACAAATCTTGTCGGTAATCGCTTGGTCTTCGTTTGAAGACAGTATCGCGGCTACAAGAGCCAAGTCAATAGACGGATCGTCAACTTTAATTCCTCCTGTAATATTTAAAAAGACGTCTTTGGCACCTAACCGAAAACCACACCTCTTTTCTAATACGGCTAGTAGCATGTTTAACCGTCTAAGGTCAAAACCAGTAGACGAACGCTGTGGGGTGCCATATACGGCAGAGCTAACCAATGCTTGTACTTCGATAAGCATAGGCCGCATTCCCTCAACGGTAGCTGCTATTGCCGTACCGCTTAGTGCTTGATCTTTTTGAGAAATTAATATTTCAGAAGGGTTGTGCACTTCGCGAAGACCTTGATTAACCATTTCGTAAATGCCCAATTCGGCAGTAGAACCAAATCTATTTTTTTGTGCTCTTAGTATCCTATAGATGTGGTTTCTATCTCCTTCAAACTGCAATACCACATCTACCATGTGCTCCAGAATTTTAGGCCCAGCAATGTGACCTTCTTTAGTGATATGCCCAATTAGAATTACAGGTGTTGCTGTCTCTTTTGCAAAACGAAGTAATTCTGCAGTGCATTCTCGTATTTGAGATATAGATCCAGGAGAAGCTTCTATGCTTTGGGTGTGTAATGTTTGAATAGAGTCAATAACCAAGAGGTTAGGTTCTAAGTGGTTGATATGCGTGAAAATATTCTGTGTAACAGTTTCTGTAAGAATATAACATTCAGATTGGCCCTGTCCTAGACGTTCTGCACGCATTTTAATTTGCTTATCACTTTCTTCTCCAGAAACGTAAAGAGTTTTACAATTTTTTAAACTCAAAGCAAGTTGGAGCATCAATGTAGACTTTCCTATTCCTGGCTCTCCTCCTAAAAGTAAGACTGCTCCAGGAACTATTCCACCTCCTAAAACTCTATCTAATTCTAGATTATAGGTTTGAATACGGACTTCTTTCTCTAAGCTTATTTCGGCAACTTTAAGCGCTTTAACTTTGTGCTTTGCGTCTTTCTTGGTCCATATTTTTAGGGGAGTCTTTTGAACCACTTCTTCTACTACTGTATTCCATTCTTTACAAGCCGAACATTGGCCTTGCCATTTAGCATGTTGGGTACCACAATTTTGGCAATAATAGGCTGTTTTTACTTTTACTTTAGCCATTTACTTTTCAAGAATTTTATCAATAATAGTTGTACTAGAGTAGCCCTCGAGAAATGGTATAGTTTTAACCAAACCACCTCTAGATAACACCTCCTTATGTCCTATAATACCTTTAATAGTATAGTCGCCCCCTTTAACTAGTACGTCTGGCATAACCCAAGAAATCAGGGTTTCAGGAGTTGCTTCATCAAAGAAAATTACGGCATCAATAAACTGCATCGCTGCCAATACGTTTGCGCGACTATCTTGGTCTTTTACAGGTCTGTTAGGCCCTTTTATATTTCGCACAGAGTTGTCTGTGTTGAGCCCAACAACCAATCTGCTTCCAAGGTCTTTGGCTTTTGTAAGGTAATCTATATGCCCTAAGTGTATAAGATCGAAGCAACCGTTAGTGAATACAATTGTCTCCTTGTTAGCTCTCCATTTTTGAAGCTTAGAGGCTAATTCATTTGGGGAATAAATTTTAGTTCGAACCTGATCCAGCTGCGTCATTAGGCCTTGTTTTTCTTTTAGCGAAAGATAAAACAATTGCTGCAATAATCCCTGTGATTAGAATCATTATTGACTGTGCTGTATGGACAAGAACAGCAAGAGTTATTCCTGTAGTCTCGCTTAAGCCGATACTAACTACACCTAGTGTAACTGCTGCATGGTAGGGCCCTAAACCTCCTTGTACTGGAACAACCATTCCTAATCCTCCAATTACAGTAATATACAATCCGTCGGCAAGACTTAAGCCCGAAGTTTCAGGGATGCTAAAGAAGCATATGTAGGTCATAAATAAGTACATAACCCAAATTAAAAAGGTATACAAAGTAAATAGGGCTTTTTGCTCCATATGAAAGGCGGTTTGGAAGCCTTCTTTTACTCCTTTGCCTAAGTTGACTACCTTTTGATAAAGCTTACTTGCTTTGAGTCTTATTCTAAAGAGGTATAAGCCAAAGGCTATAAGAAGTAAGCAAATAGCTAAAATTAGTTTGGTATTACTAGTTTCTTGTGGGCTGCTGTCTTGCATCACGGTGCTAAAAAAGCGAACCAACTCATCAAATTTAAGAACGAAACTAACAGCAATACAGCCCACTAGCATAATAAGGTCTATGGCGCGCTCTAATAAAACGGTTCCAAAGAGTTTATTTACGGGGATGTCGCTTACTTTATAAAGACTAGTGCAGCGCACAACCTCTCCAGCACGAGGGAAAATAACATTGGCAAAATAACCTGCAGCAATAGCTTGTGTTGCCATATTAGCAGAAGTTTTGTAATTCATTGTTTTTAAAAGTAACAACCACCTTAAGCCCCTAAAAAGATAGGCTGCATAACCAAAAATCATAGATAAAATAAGATACTTGTATTCTGCATTCATCAGATCATCGCGCATCTTATTCAAATCTTTGCCTTTCAATACCATATAAAGAATGATAGCTCCTAAGCTTAAAAAGAAGAGATACTTCAGTGTAGAAAGCAACTTATTGTTCATCCTAGTCTAAGCGGTTAGTTTCTTCGTTGGGGAAAATAAGTGCAGGGTTAAAAGATTTGGCATCTTCTATGGGCATTAGTGCATAAGTAATGATGATAACAACATCACCTGGCTGAACTTTACGAGCAGCTGGGCCATTCATGCATATTTCACCCGCTCCTCGTGCGCCTCTTATCGCGTAGGTTTCTAATCGTTCACCATTATTGATGTTTACAATTTGGACTTTTTCTCCTTCAATAATATTTGAAGCATCCATCAAGTCTTCATCAATGGTAATAGATCCGATATAATTTAAATCAGCTTGCGTAATTTTTACTCGGTGAATTTTAGACTTAACGACCTCTATTTGCATCCGTCAAAATTAGAAATTTTAATTAATTTTTAATAAAATGTTATCAATTAAACGAATAGAGCCTGCATATACCGCGATACAAGCGATATGCTCTTTGCTTTCCGACCAATCTATGCTAGGCTTAAGTGTTTGAGCGTTTGATATTTCAAAATATTCTAACTTAAGTAGCGGATCATGAGCAAATTGCTCTGCCATCCATTTCTTTTGTTCATGGACGCTGTTGTGACTAAGATTTTTTCTAAGAATCTTTAGTCGCTCATAAATACGTGGTGCTGCATTTCGCATTTCATGTGTCAGACGTAAATTTCTTGAGCTCATGGCAAGTCCATCATCTTCTCTAAGGATCGGGCAAGCTACAATATCAATCATTCTTTTTTCTTGAGCTACTAAAGATTTTATTATGGAGAGTTGCTGAAAATCCTTTTCACCAAAGTATGCTCTTTGTGGCTTTACAAGATCAAATAGCCTCGAAACTACCATAGCTACTCCATTGAAATGTCCAGGCCTCTCTACCCCTTCCATAACTCGGTCTAAAAGGCCAAAATCATAATTTTTCTCCTTATAGTCTTTGGGGTAAATTTCATCTTTTGAAGGCAGAAACACTAAGTGACAACCTGTAGACTTTAATAGTTTTAAATCTTGATCTAGGCGTGTTGGATATTTCTCTAAGTCCTCCACGCTGTTAAATTGCTTAGGATTTACAAATATGGAGCAAATGCAAAAATCACATTCTTGTTCCGCTTTTTTCACCAAAGAACTATGCCCTAAATGTAGGGCACCCATCGTTGGCACAAAGCCAATCTTCAGATCAGGATCTAAGTCCTTTCTTATTTTTAGTAAGTCTTTAATATTCGAAATGATCTCCATGGAGCGTAATTTTCAGTCAAATAAAGGCCTCAAAGCTAACATAAAACTTAGTAAAGTGGATATTTTTTTGTAATTTTGCTCTCTTGTTCTAAAGAATAAAGATAAGTAGATTATGGCTAAGAAAAGAATTCTATATGTTTCTCAGGAGATTACTCCATATCTTCCTGAAAACAACTTGTCTAAGACAGCGAGGTTTTTACCTCAGGCAATGAATGAATCTGGTGTTGAGGTCCGATTGTTTATGCCTCGCTTTGGATGTATTAATGAGAGAAGGCATCAACTGCACGAAGTAATTCGCCTTTCTGGGATGAATTTGAATGTCAATGACATAGATCAACCTCTTATTATTAAAGTAGCATCTATCCCTCAAGCAAGAATGCAAGTATACTTTATTGACAACGAAGAGTATTTCAAAAGAAAGTTTACGACTGTTGACAAGAAGGGTAAATTTTTTGACGATAACGATGAAAGAGCTTTATTTTTCTGTAGAGGTGTTATCGAGTCGGTTAAGAAGTTAGGCTGGTCTCCAGACTTAATACACTGCAATGGTTGGATGGCTAGTTTTTTACCGATGTACTTGAAAAAATTCTATCACGACGATCCTATTTTTGAAAAGACCAAAATTGTTTTTTCTTTCTATGATCATTCCTTTGATAGTACTTTGAATAAAGACTTGCCAAAAAAGATGAAACACGATGGGTATTCTGATGAAGATGTCCTTGGTTTTGATAAGGCAGACTTTAAAATGCTCTCTCAGATGGCAATAAAATATTCTGATGCCGTTATTAAAGGTAGTGAAGATTTAGATGCTGAGATTCTTAACCTTATTGAAGCTGCTAAATTGCCAACCATGGATTTTGCTGGTCACGACTACAAAGACCAACATAAACCTTTTTATGAAAGCTTATTTGAAGAATAATTAGAATGAACAAATTATCATCTCTAACCTTTTTTATTATCGTACTAAGTGTTTTTACGTCTTGTAAAAAAGAAATTAACGATTTAGGATCACAGTTAATAAATGAGGATGATGCCATTATACTCTCCTTTGATTCGTTGGATATAAAAGCATCTATTCACAGAGAAGATTCATTGGTGACGCTTAACTCGCCTTCTGCCTATCTTGGGAATATTTACGATTCTCAATATTTTGGATCAACAGACGCTTCTATATACACAGAATTTAGAATGCCCTCTTCAGATGTAACTTTTGGAGAGAGTGCCACTGTTGATTCACTTATTTTATCATTAGTTGTGAATGATTATTACGGGGATACAACAACGGTATTAAATATTGAGGCTCAACAAATGCTAGAACAAATAGAAACATCGTTAGCAGATGTTTCTGGTGAAGATAGTATTGTTCAGATATATGCAGATCAACAATTTTTAGTAGCTCAAAACATCATTGCATCTCAGCAGGTTGTTTATCAACCAGATGTTGGTTCAACAATAGATTTTGTACTATCAAATGAATTAGGACAATCTTTTTTAGATGCTAGTTCAGAAAATTTCGTAGACAATGAATCCTTTCAATCATTTTTTAATGGATTGTATATTTCTAGTGTTCCTCAGACGACAGCAGGCTTGTTATTAAACATAGACTTACTAGACGAAAGGAGTAAACTTACCTTATATTATCGCAATTCTAGTTCTGATTCTCTGTCCTATGATTTTCAAATAAATAGTAACGCTGATAGGATGACTCGTTGGGAGCATGATTACAGCCTTGGAACAATTGAAGATGTATTTAATCAAGACGATCTTGACCTTGCCTTTGTTCAAGGTGGCGTAGGGATTCGTACTTATCTAGATTTTTCTGTGCTTAAGACCTTGAAAGACTCCAATTATATCATTCATCAAGCAGAATTGTTTTTACCTTATCTTGATACGGACTTGTCGGAGCTACACACATCTCCCTCAAAACTTGGCCTTGCTGCAGTTAATAGTGATGGCAACTTAGAGGTGCTGGTTGAAGATCAGAATGCACAAGGCGCTTCATATTTTGACGGTAATAGAGATGAAGTAAACCAGTATTATAAGTTCAATATTGCACGCTATGTCCATAAGCTTATTTATGAAAATTACACAAGTAATTTAGCTTTGTACACACCTTCCTCTATCATTCAACCTGAACGTGTAGTTATAGACAATACCGTTTCAGATACTTCAGGTGTTAGATTAAAGCTTTTATTAAGTAAATACGAATAGCTAAAGAAATTCTAATCTATGTGCGGTATTGTTGGATATCTTGGGAATAAAAATGCTTACCCAATATTGGTTAAAGGACTCAAGAGGTTGGAGTATAGAGGCTATGATAGTGCGGGAGTGGCTTTGCTTAATAGTTCAGAAATTCAGATTTTTAAAAAGCAAGGTAAGGTGGCTCAAATGGAAGAGATCGTACCGGTTGAATCACCAACTGCTAAACTAGGAATAGGTCATACTAGATGGGCAACACATGGAGTTCCTAACGATGCCAATTCTCATCCACATTTCTCACAGACCAAGCGTCTCGCCATTATTCATAATGGTATCATAGAAAATTACGCATCTATAAAAGAGGGTCTTATCAATAGAGGGTATTCATTTCAGAGTGAAACCGACACAGAGGTATTAGTTAACTTTATTGAGGAAATTCTTATCCATGAAAAGGTGGATCTTGCAGAAGCAGTACGTATAGCTCTAAACCAGGTGATTGGTGCCTATGCAATAGCCGTGGTAGAGGCAAATAACCACGATCAAATTGTTGTGGCTAAGAAGGGATCTCCATTGGTTATAGGTGTAGGCGAAGGTGAATATTATATAGCCTCTGATGCTACACCATTTATTGAGTATACAAAACAAGCGATCTACTTAGATGAAGAAGAAGTTGCCGTACTTTCACTGAAGAACGGCATAGATCTTCGATCTATAAGTAACGAAATAAAAAGGCCATACGTTCAAGAATTGGCATTAGAGATTGAATCAATTGAAAAAGGAGGCTATGACCACTTTATGCTCAAAGAAATTAATGAGCAGCCTAAATCCATATACGACACTTTAAGAGGTCGATTATTGGTAGATCAGGGTACCATTAGAATGGGAGGTTTTACTGATTACGAGCAAAAATTTTTAAATGCAGATCGCATTATTATCGTTGCTTGTGGAACATCATGGCACGCAGGCTTAGTAGCAGAATATCTAATTGAAGACTTAGCGCGTATACCTGTAGAGGTAGAGTACGCCTCAGAGTTTCGTTATAGAAACCCTATTATTACTGAGAGAGATATTGTTATTGCCGTCTCTCAGTCTGGCGAAACAGCCGACACACTTTCTGCAATTAAATTAGCCAAGTCTAAAGGCGCGACAATATTTGGTGTTTGTAATGTTGTAGGGTCTAGTATTGCTCGTGAAGCACATACTGGGGCATATACCCATGCTGGACCAGAAATAGGCGTTGCATCAACCAAGGCCTTTACCGCACAGGTTACCATATTTATATTGATAGCTCTTACTTTAGGACGTAAAAAAGGTACCATTTCGAAAACAGAATTTAGGCGTCTTATTAATGAGCTAAATACAATGCCAGACAGAGTACAACAAACTCTCAAAATAGAGGCTCAATCAAAAAAAATAGCTTTGGCATATAAGGATGTTGCCAATTGTTTGTTTTTAGGAAGGGGAATCAATTTCCCAGTAGCACTAGAAGGAGCTCTTAAGCTTAAAGAAATATCGTATATCCACGCCGAAGGATATCCTGCAGCAGAAATGAAACACGGCCCTATAGCACTCATTGATGAAGATATGCCTACTGTA
>CBFIGX010000001.1:167826-306545 GCA_965662265.1 Flavobacteriales bacterium | reverse complement strand
TGTGGTAGCTACTAAAACAGAGCATTACGAGAAAGTAGTCAGTAATATTCAAGAGATAAAAGCAAGAGAGGGGAAAATAATTGCTATTGTAAATGAAGGAGATGATGTTGTTTCAAAAATAGCAGATCATATTATTGAAGTTCCAAGAGTAGACGAACGACTTAGCCCACTAGTAACAACGATTCCTTTGCAGCTAATTTCATACCATATTGCAGTAATGAGAGAATGCAATGTTGACCAACCTAGAAACCTAGCGAAGTCGGTAACTGTTGAGTAGTTGTGAACAGATATTAAGTCTCAAACAGCTACTTAAAAATAACATTTCCCTGCTCTATTTCTTGATATGTAATTTCATGTCCAAAAATCCACTCCCCATCTTTTAGATATTTTGAACTGGTTTTTAATCTACCACCCTTTAAGAGTGTGGTAGTTCCTTTTACCTCGGTAATTCCATTTTGATTACCAGTTACTATCTCGGTAAACTCAAACCCATTTTCTGTAGCTATTATGTTTGAAACAGTCGTAAAGCCAGCTGTTGTAAAATACCAGCATTTAATTGTTTTTTCTTCGGAGTCCCACATAATAATAGATTCTCCCCCATAATCTCCGTTGTTTACAGAGTGAATTGTTTTAATGCCTTTTCCATTGAGAATTCGCTCCCAAGATTGAATATCAAACATAGGATTTTCAGGCGTAGAGCTAGAAAACTCACCTTTGTACGTCTTACCAATAAACGGCTCAAAGGCTTGTAATTGCTCTATTACCTTCTGCTGCTGTGTAAAGCCAAAAAAGGGAATGAGAAAAAGCATGAATAATTGTTTCATAATCATAAGGTGCAAAATAAAATATGTAGGCTTAGTTAAGGATTATTTTCCGTTATAATTGGTCATAGTTATAGCTGGGCCTCTAAGTATAAAACTGTCGATCATCTCAATACATTTTACACAACGCTCTTCAAGTGCCGTTTCTTCTGCAGAGCTCCACTCTCCCAAAACATACTCTACTTGCTTGCCTTTACTAAATTCGTTTCCTACTCCAAATTTAATTCGCGCAAATTTATTGCTGTTCAGTAGTTGAATGATACTTTTAAGTCCGTTATGACCGCCATCGCTGCCTTTGGTTCGCATGCGAAGAGTCCCAAAAGAAAGTGCGAGATCATCGGTAATAATAAGAATTTGTTCTGCGGGTACTTTTTCATGCTGCATATAGTAGTTCACAGCTTTACCACTAAGATTCATATAAGTGGTAGGTTTTATTAAAATTACAGGCCTACCTTTAATTTTAAGTGTCGCTGTAGCTGCATAACGATTTGGCTCAAAAGCAATATTGGATGCACTTGCTAGTGCATCCAATATTTTAAAGCCTATATTGTGTCGAGTATTTTCATACGCAGCACCAATATTACCTAAACCTATGATTAGGTATTTTTTCATGATTATTCTTCCGCAGGACTTTCTTCGCCTTCTCCAGCAGCTTCCTCTTCTTCCTCTTCTTCAGTAGCACCACGAGCCATTTTCACGGCTACAACAACAGCATTACCAGAAGTTAGAATGTCGAAGTTATTTGTTTCCAAATCTCTAACATAAATCTTGTTTCCAATTTTCATGTCTGTAACATCCAGAGTTACGGCATCAGGCAAGTTTTCTGGAGTAGCACGGATGCTTAACTTACGAAGTGTTTTACGTAATTTACCACCGTTCATTACACCAATAGCATTTCCTGTTATAATTACTGGAATCTCAGTGTTAATAGATTTTCCAGGCAGTAACTCGATAAAGTCAACGTGTAAGATTCTGTCTGTTACTGGGTGAAATTGAATGTCTTTGATAAGGGCATTAACTATAGTGCCCTCAATATCAATCGCCACCGCGTATACATTCGGTGTGTAAACAAGGTTATTGAAAGCATTTTTTGAAACAGCAATGTGATGCGTTTCTTCCCCTCCGTAAACTACGCAAGGTACTTTTTCAGCAGCTCTTAAAGCTTTTGCTTCCTTTTTCCCCAAATCTACACGCTTTTCAGCGCTAATAGATACTGATTTCATTTGTTTTGGTTTTTGGTTTATAAAAAATTAACTAATAAAGTTTTTACTGATAGATTCATTTTCAACGACGTTTCTAATTACATTAGCAAACATCGGTGCAATACTCAACACCTTTATCTTAGGGCTTTTTTCGCTAGGCAATGTGTCCGTAACAATAAGCTCCTTCATTTGAGATTGGTCTAGGCGATTGTATGCCTTTCCAGAAAGAACAGGGTGAGTACATACAGCTCTTACAGAAAGGGCACCGCTTTGCAACATCATGTCTGCAGCCGTAGTTAGGGTTCCAGCGGTGTCTACCATATCATCCACTAAGATGATATTTTTCCCTTTCACCTCTCCAATTACTCGCATATCACCAATTTCGTTTGCTTTTTTACGATGCTTATAGCAAATAACCATTTCGCAGCCTAAATGTTTCGCATAGGCATGGGCTCTTTTAGAGCCACCCATATCAGGAGATGCAATACAAAGGTGGTCTAATTTTAACGATCGAATATGATCTATAAAAACAGAAGATGCATATAGGTGATCCACCGGAACTTCTAAGAAGCCTTGTATTTGATCTGCGTGTAAGTCGCATGTCATCACTCGAGTAGCACCTGCAGCAGTTAACATATTAGCCACTAGTTTGGCGCCTATCGGCACCCTTGGCTTGTCTTTACGGTCTTGCCTTGCCATTCCAAAGTAAGGCATTACGGCAACAATTTGAGATGCGGATGCCCGCTTCGCTGCATCAATCATCAGCAAAAGCTCCATTAAATTATCTGAAGGCGGCGGCGTAGATTGAATGATAAAGACTTTGGCACCTCGAACCGTCTCTTCAAAGGACGGGATAAACTCTCCATCACTAAATTCAGAGATAATAATATTTCCCAATTTTACGCCATAGCTTTTAGCAATTTCCTCTGCTAGCGGACGGGTAGATCTGCCTGAAAATATTTTAACTTTTGGTGTCATGGTTTCTTAAAGCATTATTTACATGATGAATAAGCATTTCTTTAAGGGCAGCAAAGATAGTGAATATTGTTAAAACAGGAGATTAATTTGATACTATGTCGATATAAACAAATAATTAGTGCTCTAATTTACATTTAAAAAAACGAAAAAAGTTTTAAGAGCTCTTAAACTATTCATAGATTTGCCTCCTGCTATGCCTTGGTGGCGGAACTGGTAGACGCGCTGGATTCAAAATCCAGTTCTTTCGAGAGTGTGGGTTCGATTCCCACCCAAGGTACTTCAAACCTTCTCATTTCTGAGAAGGTTTTATTTTTTAAGCGTTCTTTTTAGAACCGAATCGAATTTTTTTTCGCTCGTACCTCCCCAACTTTCAATAATTTTATTGTCTTTGTAGAGGTAAAAAAAAGGGTAATAAGGTGGTTGAATTTTTTCAGGCATATCCTCGCCCATAATAGTTCTAAAATCTAACATTTCTGCCGACGCTTTTTCCTTGACATAAGGCTCAAACTGTGTGCAAGGCATACAACCTTGCTTTTTAACCATGATTAGTTCCATAACTTCATTTAAGAATACAAATTTACACAATCGCTAATTATTTAACAACCTAAGTCTTGTGTTCAATCTGTTAATTTTGTGTTATTATGGGTAAAGGGCTCATATACACAAAATTCCACCTTTATCATTCAAGGATTCTTAAAACACTCCTTTCAAGACTGTAAATGTTGACAATGTTTAATTGAACCAGGAGCTAACTCAACACGATTTAATGGCAACAAATCTTAAATAATAGTTGTCAAAAGAATACCTTAACTTTCCAAACCTCAGTGAAAAACAGACAAATTCTGTTGAATTTGAAATTTGCTTTTTGAAATGGTAAAAATGTAGATGAAGAACTTACTAAGAAAATATTTAAAATTCATAGCATTGGCAGCATTAATGTATATGCCCATTTTTGGATATTTAGACACACTTCCAATTCGAATTTGGGATGAAGCAAGATTAGCTATTAACGCTTATGAAATGTTTAATAATGGCGATTTTATTGTCACTTATTTTGAAGGAAATCCTGATATGTGGAATACAAAGCCTCCATTCCTCATTTGGTTTCAGGTCTTTTTTATGAATATTTTAGGAGTAAATGAATTAGCTGTTCGTCTACCTTCTGCGATTGCTGCTTTTTTTACTTGTATCATTTTGCTTGTTTTTTCTCACAAATATCTCAAAAGTACATGGTTTGGTTTTATAGCTGTACTTGTATTAATTACTACTCATGGGTATATTAATCTACATGCTACAAGAACAGGAGATTATGATGCTTTGCTCACCTTATTTACAACACTGAGTGGATTGCTATTTTTTTCCTACTGTGAAAAACAAAACTACAAGCATCTGTATTTGTTTTTTCTATTTACTGCCTTAGCAGTTCTCACGAAGAGCGTTGCAGGTTTGTTGTTTTTACCAGCCATGTTCATATATTGTGTCGTTCAGAAGCAGTTGGTTCCATTACTAAAGAGTAAACACTTTTATATAGGATTATTTTCTTTTTTTGGACTAGTGACTGGCTATTACCTATTGAGAGAGGCTAATAATACTGGATATATCGCAGCCGTACAAGAAAATGAGTTAGGAGGGAGATATCTAGAAGTTGTTGAAAATCATGCGCATGGATTTTGGTTTTACTACAACAACTTCATTGATTTTCAGATTTCCGTTTGGCATCTATTGATTCCTTGTGGATTGATTACTGGCTTTTTTATTAAAAACAAAAAGATTAATCGAATAACGCTGTTTTCGTTTTTGATGGTCACCACCTTCTTTTTAGTGATTTCTACCGCTCAAACAAAACTAGAATGGTATGACGTGCCACTATATCCCTTTTTAGCTATCTTAATCGCGGTTTTCATCTTTTATGTATTCAATTTTTTAGAAAATTTCAAGTGGATAAATAAAATCCTTCGCCTAAATGTGACGCCTTTTCTTTTTCTTTTTCTTATTGCATTCAAACCTTATCAAAGGATTTTCGATAAAACCTACAAGCCTAAAGAATATAGCTGGGATAAAGATTTTTATGAAATTGGTTATTTCCTCAAAGATGCTGTTAAAGGTAAATACGATCTTAATAATAATTACTTGCTTTATGATGGATACAATGCTCACAATTTGTTTTACTTAAATGTGCTGAATGATAATGGGACTCAAATTTCGTTTAAGGATTGGAGAAATTTAAATCCTATGGACATCACTATTGCATATCAAAATCATGTAAAGCAATATGTTCAAGAGCACTATATACATCAGATAATTCTTAAGGAAGGAAATGTAGTAAAGTATATGATTTATGGAAGAAAAGAATAAAAATATCGATATCTCTGTGGTTGTTCCCATTTATAATGAGGGGCAAATCATACCTGAATTATATAACCGACTTCAAAAAACCGTATCTCAAATTTCCAAGAATTATGAACTCATTTTTGTAAATGATGGGAGTAAAGACAACTCATTGCTAGAGTTATTGAAGTTATCTGAACATGACCCACGTAATTTCTACATCAATTTTAGTCGAAATTTTGGTCATCAAATAGCAGTTACAGCAGGTTTAGAAGCATCAACAGGTAAGGCTGTTGTAATAATTGATGGAGACTTACAAGATCCACCTGAAGTAATTGCTGAATTATTCAAAAAATATCATGAAGGGTATGAAGTGGTCTATGCCAAACGAAAAGAGCGAAAAGGTGAAAGTGCTTTTAAAAAACTAACAGCCAAACTATTTTACCGTACCTTGAAACGAATTACAGCTATTGATATCCCTTTAGATACAGGTGATTTTAGACTCATTGATCGAAAGGTGGTGAATTACCTCAATCAGATGCCTGAACAAAACAAATTTCTACGAGGACAGATAGCATGGTTGGGATTTAAGCAAACTGAAGTGTTATTTAGTAGAGATAAGCGGAAATATGGAAAAACAGCCTATTCTCTTGGTAAAATGCTACAGTTTGCAATGGATGGCATTACTAGTTTTTCTGATAAGCCATTACAATTGGTTTCCAAGCTTGGCTTTTCCCTCTCTTTGGTGTCATTTATTATCATTTTATACGCCATGTATTCTCACTTTATTTTAGATCGAACTATAACAGGGTGGACGTCCCTTATCATTAGTTCTATGTTTATTGGTGGTGTTCAATTGATTTCTATTGGAGTAATTGGGGAATACATTAGCAGAATCAATAAAAATGTACAGAAACGACCTATGTATATTATTGAGAAAAGTAATATAACTGCGCATAATATTACCTTAAGAAAACAATAAAAAAAGCTACAATCAGTTACTGATTGTAGCTTTTTTTATTGTTTTAATTTTCTATTTTTACTTCCTTAAAAGCATTCTTTTTTCAAATAAACCATTATCGTATTCAACTAACACTATTTGATTAGGAGGTAACTTAGACAAAAGCCTCCCTTCAAGGTTGTAAATGTTTACAATACTTTTACTCGTGCTAGGAGCCAACTCATTTATAAACAACTGATCTGTTGCTGTAGCATTCCATACGACAGTGTCTTTATGGATGTTATTTGTTGTTATTTCCATTTCTATAATTCCTGATCCAGCTATATTGTTAGGGTATATGTGACAATTTAAATATTGCTCAGTGTTGCTTAAAAAGAGACTGTTTCCAGACGTTATACCTGGTTCATAACAGTTAGGGAAACAAAGAGAGTATTGCCAACCCAGAGGAATAGAGTCTCGAATAATTTGCCAACTTACATCACAAGAATCATAGGCATGATAGTATGTGTTGTTGCTAAAATCTACATTAGTAGAGCTACCAGTTAACTCCACAACAAATTCTTCTACTTCGTATGACTGGCCAAAAAAGGTGAGTGGACTGAATAATAGGATAAAAAATAAAATTGCTCTGCACATAACTTTGACTTTATTAAGAGTAACAAATATAGAAAATAAAATACGTTATATAAAACTTATGGGCTGTAAATTGCCTGTTAACCTAATATTTAGCAAAATATTATTGCCAAATTGTAGCTTAACTCAAAGCCCACTAACACCTCACTCAAGGATTCAAGGTGTTTAAATAGAGTAAAAAAGGTTATGTATTATTTTTTAGCGATAATTATTAGTGCTTTCATTTTGTGTTTACCATTTTGTTTTTTGGTAAACTCTACAAAAAAAACTAATTAATTGTTAATCCTCTATCGTAGGAATCATTAACACCAATACTATCAAATAAATCCGTTACTTCTTTATCAAGTAATTCTGTAAGTTCTTGGTGACTTTTAAATAAATTAGACTTTTTGTTAACTACAAAAAGCTTTTCTTTTACTTCAAAACCACTATCGAGAAACAAATCTTTAGAGGATTCATCACAGAAAGCCTCTAATTCGTGATTAGGAAAATTTATACTTACATATTTTAGCCTGTAAGTAAATAGTTCTTTCAAGACTTCTTTTTTACTTAAATTTTCATCTGAGTAATCATCCTGGAATCGAATGATGTTATTTTTTCTAAATTTAAGAGAGCATTTACCTAATATCTCTCCAGAGCTGTTTACTGCAACAAAAAGAAATACTGACTTGTCGACTTCAATGATTTGAATTTTCATCTGCATTAGTTTTTTTCAAAGTAAAAAATCATATGTGTGTTTTTTATTGCATCTGTGTTAATTAAATATAAATAATCAAGAAAATTCATGATCTAACGAATCACGTCTTATAATTAATTTAACTTATGTTTTTTAAGTGCATAATTCGATGTTTTATTTAAAGGTACTAGTTGTGAGAACTAAAAAACTTAATAAGAAATAATTAAACTTTGGTATAGGATTTGACAATATCTGAAACACACAAAACAGTTAGCATTATTAAGTGATATGGTCCCCACAAAATTTACTTCTTTGTTCAACTAGAAAGATGTAGTTTTTTAGGCGAAACAGTGTTATAATAATTTACAACTATGGATATATTAAAAACATCTACGGATTGGGCGAAAGCCGAACTTTTCTCGACTCCATTTTTCATTCTCTTCGGACTTGTATTTATAGCGGCAAGCATAGGGTTTTGGCAGTTGGGAAAAACAGAAATGGCCAAAGCATATATAACGCCTACCATGGTGGCAGGAGCTCTACTTTTAATCATAGGAATCGGATTATTTTTCACTAACAAATCAAGGATTAAAGAATTTGAAGTGGCTTACAGTAAAGACCCATCTTCATTTGTAGAGTCAGAAATTATTCGTGCCAAAGCAACTCTTAAAGAATACAAAACCATTGTTTTTAAAGCTATTCCAATTATAATTATTGCAGCAGCCTTATCAATTATTTTTATGAAAGCACCCATCTGGCGGGCCGTCAGTATTACTACTATCGCCATGCTTATAGTTATTTTATTAGTAGATGGAACTGCACACGCAAGAATGGATAGTTATAAAAAACAATTGGAATCAGTAGATAAAAAATAAGTATTGTTAAAATTGAATATTGCCCAACCTATATTTTAGACTAGTACACTTTTTTATTATTTATAAATTAGATTCTTATCGCTATGTCAATGGTTTAAGGTTAAAAAAGCACGATAGCCTTTTAGGCTTCATATGTTAATTAGAACTCTACCATGGTAGGTTAACTATTTATATTATTATATTTATAGAAAAAACGTAATCATTATGAGATTTGAAAAATTTTGTCAGAGTTGTATGCTCCCTCACAAGAATGAATTGTATAAAAAAGGTACAGAGTTAAATGGTGCCGAAAATCACTTATACTGTGCATACTGCTATGACAAAGGCGCGTTTACTAATCCTGAAATTAAAACCGCTAAGGAGATGCAGGTTTTTGTAAAAAACATTCTAAAGGAAAAAGGTTATGGATTTATCAAGCGATGGTTTTTTACCATGGGAATTCCTAAATTAAAAAGATGGGCTAATTCATGAAATTCTTAGGCCTAATAAGTATCATCATACTTTTTCATACATCCTGTGAAACAGACCACAGTTACAAACGTGTATTAGTTAATCATTCTTCACACGATTTGTATATCCAGTATAACAATCATTATTTAGGAGGAGACTCTAGCTATTTTATGTCAATAAACGACTCAATAGTATTGTCTGAATGGTGGAAATTAGGAGCATACCAATTTCCAGATTCGTGTGTTATTTTTGATACAGATACCATTTGGGTTCAGGCCAATACCTCATTGCCCATAGTGTTTATCGGAGACTTTAGAGATGAATCTTCATGGGAGACAACCTTCGTTATGGATAGATCCAGCAAACAAGTGTGTGCTTTTGTGTTCGAGGATGATAACTTTGCCGTCAAATAGAACTTCCCAAAAGAAAATACTTGCTAATATTTACTAATTTTGGTACATGATATCTATTAAAAATACCCTTATATCAGAAGATGTTTTAGAACAGGAATTTGTTTGTGATTTGACAGCATGCAAGGGAGCTTGCTGTGTTGAAGGCGATGGAGGTGCCCCACTCCAAGAAGAAGAGTTAGTGATTTTAGAAAACATTTACGACAAGGTAAAGCCTTATATGGCTGAGAAAGGAATTAATGGGGTTGAAAAACAAGGCCAATGGGTTGTTGGTGAAGATGGTGAAAAAGAAACACCTATTCTTAATGGTCGAGAATGCGTATACGTTTTTTTTGATAAAAATAACACTGCTAAATGTGCTATAGAGTCCGCCTACAGAGCAGGAGACATAGATTTTAAAAAACCTATTTCATGTGAGTTATACCCCATTAGAATTCAGTCTTATCCAGAGTTTGATGCGGTAAATTATCATAAGTGGCATATATGCAAAAAAGGCTGTGAATGCGGAGCTAAATTAAAAGTACCTCTATATAAATTTTTAAAAGAACCACTCTTAAAAAAATATGGAAAGAATTGGTATAAATCTTTAGAAATAGCTGCGGAAAAACATAATAAACAGTTCTAAAAACTTACTTTTTTTATTGGACTAATAAATAAAAAATTTTTGTTTTTAACAGAAGTTAATTTTTTGTAACTCTTTATAAATGCGACCTTTGAGAAGGATATTAACGATTTGTTGAAAACTTCATTCTACACTTTTAAATCTGCTATTGCACCCCACTTTTTTTATTGAAATATTTGTAAGGCTCAATTTTCAGTTGGGCTTTTTTTTCCTACAAGATGAGGAGACCCTAGTTTCAAATAGGTTAGAAAGATTTTACATAAAAAACACAGAATATTATGCAGGCAGTTGAACCCATTTTAAAAGAAAACAAAAATCGATTCGTGTTGTTTCCAATTGTGCATGACGACATTTGGAAAATGTACAAAGAACAAGAAGCCAGTATTTGGACTGCTGAAGAGATTGACCTTAGTCAAGATATTATCGACTGGGAAACAAAGCTCAACGATGATGAGAGACATTTTATTAAGCATGTTCTTGCATTTTTTGCCGCATCTGATGGTATAGTTAACGAAAACCTTGCAGAAAACTTCCTATCTGAAGTCCAGTATACTGAAGCTAAGTTTTTTTATGGGTTTCAAATTATGATGGAGAACATACATTCGGAAACCTACTCATTACTTATCGACACCTATATTAAAGATAAGGCCGAGGCAGATAAACTTTTTCATGCCATTGATCACTTTGATGCCATTAAGAAAAAGGCAGACTGGGCCTTACGCTGGATTGAGTCGCCTAGTTTTGCAGAGCGAATTATTGCTTTTGCTGCTGTAGAAGGCATCTTCTTCTCTGGATCTTTCTGTTCTATCTTCTGGATGAAAAAGAGAGGATTACTACCTGGCTTAACGTTTTCGAATGAATTAATATCTAGAGATGAGGGTCTTCACTGCGATTTTGCCTGCATGCTTCATAATAACCACTTAGTAAACAAGGTGCCAAAAGAGAGAATTACTCAAATTATTGTCGAAGCATTAGACATCGAAAGAGAATTTATCATTGAAGCATTACCGGTGCGTTTAATTGGAATGAACTCAGACTTGATGACTCAGTATTTGGAGTTTGTAACGGATCGATTACTTCTAGAGCTTCAATGCGATAAAGTTTATAATGTTGAAAATCCGTTTGACTTTATGGACATGATCTCTCTACAAGGAAAAACCAATTTCTTTGAGAAGCGCGTTTCAGAATACCAAAAGGCAGGTGTCCTAGGAAAAGAAAAAGACGAAGGCTTTACCTTTGACGCTGACTTTTAATAACCCCCAAAACCCCATATTTCATGTACGTATTAAAAAGAGATGGTCGTAAGGAGGCTGTTAAATTTGATAAAATTACTGCTCGTATTCAAAAGCTTTGTTATGGATTAGATACCTTAGTAGACCCAACCACCGTTGCGATGAAGGTGATTGAAGGAATCTATGAAGGAGTAACAACTTTTGAATTAGATAATCTTGCAGCAGAAGTCTCGGCTTCATTAACAGTGAAGCATCCAGACTACGCACAGCTTGCAGCTCGAATTGCTGTTTCAAACCTTCACAAAAAGACCAAGAAATCTTTTTCTGAAACGATGACAGAATTGTACGAATATGTTAATCCAATTACCAAACAACAAGCACCTTTATTAGCCGAAGACGTATATCAAATTATACAAGATAATAAAGAGGTCCTTGACTCAACAATTATTTATGATAGAGACTTTGGCTATGATTACTTTGGGTTTAAAACTTTAGAACGCTCTTACCTACTGCGACTTGATGGGCAAATAGCTGAACGACCACAGCATATGCTTATGCGTGTGTCTATTGGAATCCATAAAGATGACATTGAAGCCGCTGTAGAGACCTATGAGATGATGTCAAAGAAGTACTTTACACATGCTACACCAACTTTATTTAATGCCGGAACACCTAAGCCACAGATGTCTTCTTGTTTCCTTCTAACAATGAAAGATGATAGTATCGATGGGATTTACGATACATTGAAGCAGTGTTCTAAAATTTCTCAATCTGCAGGAGGTATAGGATTGAGCATACACAACGTACGTGCAAAGGGTTCTTATATTAGAGGTACAAACGGAACGTCTAATGGGATTGTTCCAATGTTAAGAGTATTTAATGATACTGCACGTTACGTAGATCAAGGTGGAGGAAAACGCAAAGGTTCTTTTGCTATTTATCTGGAACCATGGCATGCAGATGTTTTTGATTTCTTAGACTTAAGAAAGAACCATGGGAAGGAAGAAATGCGTGCTCGTGATCTATTTTATGCTATGTGGACGCCCGACTTATTTATGGAACGTGTAGAAGCAAATGGTGAATGGACGCTAATGTGCCCAAATGAGTGTCCAGGTTTAGCAGATGCTTATGGAGATAAATTTAAAGAACTTTATGAAAAATACGAGTCTGAAGGAAAGGGTCGTAGAACGATTAAGGCTCGCGAGCTTTGGGAGAAAATAGTAGAGTCTCAAATAGAAACAGGCACACCTTATATGCTATATAAAGATGCTTGTAATGAGAAATCAAATCAAAAAAACCTGGGGACCATACGTTCTTCTAACTTATGTACCGAAATTATAGAATATACTGCTCCTGATGAAGTTGCTGTTTGTAACCTCGCCTCGATAGCACTACCAATGTTTGTAGAAGATGGAGCTTTTGACCATCAAAAGCTTTACGATGTAACCTATAAAGTTACCAAAAACTTAAACGTAGTAATCGATAGAAATTACTATCCAGTACCTGAGGCGCGAAACTCAAACATGCGTCATCGTCCAGTTGGCCTTGGTGTTCAAGGTTTAGCAGATACTTTTATCCAGCTTAGATTTCCATTTACCTCTCCAGAGGCAAAACAGCTTAACAAAGATATTTTTGAAACCATATACTTTGCCTCACTAAAAGCATCAAAAGATTTAGCTAAAGTAGATGGCGCTTATGAAACTTACGAAGGTTCCCCAATCTCCCAAGGGCAATTCCAATTTGACCTTTGGGGAGTAGAAGCTAAAGACCTCTCAGGTCGTTGGAATTGGGATGAGCTTAGAGAAGAAATTAAAGAGTCGGGTGTACGTAATTCATTATTACTAGCACCAATGCCTACCGCCTCTACTTCTCAGATTTTAGGAAATAACGAATGTTTTGAGCCTTACACTTCTAACATATACACACGAAGAGTACTTTCGGGTGAGTTTATTATAGTAAATAAGCACCTATTAAAAGACTTGGTGAAACTAGGCTTATGGAATGATGATCTCAAAAACGAAATTTTACGCACCAATGGTTCTATTCAAAATATAGAAATTATCCCTCAAAATATTAAAGACCTATACAAAACTGTTTGGGAGCTGAGCATGAAGGATATTATAGATATGGCTGGTGAGCGAGGAATGTTTATAGACCAATCTCAATCGTTGAACTTATTTGTGGAAAATGCAAACCTTGGAAAACTTACCTCCATGCATTTCTACGCTTGGAAACAAGGACTTAAAACAGGGATGTATTACCTCAGAACGAAGTCTGCTGTGGATGCAATTAAATTTACTGTTCAAAAGCAGTCAAAAGCACAAATGGAACCTGTTGTAGCCAACGAAACCACAAAAGTTCAAGAGTTTACCCCGGAAGAGCAATTAGCTTGTTCAATTGATGATCCGGATGATTGTATTGCTTGTGGCTCATAAGTGTTAGAGCAATAGTTAATGATCAAAAACATCCTTTTGTATGCTATATAAAAGGATGTTTTTGTGGTTATTAATTTTCATTATAAACCTAGTTTCTGACAAGGCATTTATAAGCCTGTAAGTAACATCATGTTTTAAAAGTACCATAAACCATAAATCAATTTAGTAGTTTTGCACCATGGCAAATAATGAAGATATTTTTAAGAAGGTAATAGCCCACTCAAAGGAGTATGGCTATGTATTTCAATCAAGTGAGTTGTATGATGGTTTAGCAGCAGTTTACGACTATGGTTCGAATGGCTCTGAATTAAAGAAAAACATCAAAGATTATTGGTGGGCATCCATGGTGAAGATGAATGAAAACATTGTAGGTATCGATTCCGCGATATTTATGCATCCTACAATTTGGAAAGCTTCAGGGCATGTTGATGCGTTTAATGATCCATTGATAGATAATAAGGATTCTAAGAAACGTTATAGAGCAGACGTATTGGTAGAGGATTATATTGCCAAGATAGAAAATAAAATAGCCAAGGAAGTAAAAAAAGCAGCTAAGCGTTTTGGTGAAGCATTTGATAAAGACCAGTTCTTAGAAACAAATCCAAGAGTATTGGGTTATAAAGAAAAGATGACGAACATCTCTAAGCGACTTAATGGAAGTTTGGAAAAAGAAGATCTTGAAGATGTAAAAGCTTTAATAGAGGAGCTCGACATTAAATGTCCTATTTCTGGTACTGCCAACTGGACAGATGTTCGTCAGTTTAACCTTATGTTTGGGACCAAGATGGGCGCTACCGCAGATGGCTCTAGTGATTTGTGGCTAAGACCAGAAACAGCACAAGGGATATTTGTAAATTTCTTAAACGTGCAAAAGACTGGGCGAATGAAAATTCCTTTCGGTATAGCACAAATAGGGAAAGCTTTCCGTAATGAGATTGTTGCACGCCAGTTTATCTTTAGGATGCGTGAATTTGAACAAATGGAAATGCAATTTTTTGTGAGACCTGGAGAAGAAATGAAGTGGTACGAGTATTGGAAAGCAACAAGGCATAAATGGCACCTTTCGTTAGGAATAGATCCTGAAAATTACAGATTCCATGACCATGAGAAGTTAGCACATTATGCCAATGCTGCTGCAGATATTGAATACAAATTCCCATTCGGATTTAAAGAAGTAGAAGGAATACATTCCAGAACAGATTTTGATCTTAAAGCACATCAAGAATATTCTGGAAGAAAAGTACAGTACTTTGATCCTCAAATCAATGAGAGTTATACTCCATACGTAGTGGAAACATCTATAGGAGTAGACCGTATGTTTTTACTAACCATGTGTAATGCTTATAGAGAAGAAAAAATAGGCGAAAATGACACAAGAGTTGTTTTGTGCTTACCACCAGTATTAGCCCCAGTAAAGGCTGCTATTTTACCTCTTACAAAGAAAGACAACTTACCTGAATTGGCTCGAAAGATTTACGATGATTTGAAGCTTGAATTTAACTGTGTTATCGAAGAAAAAGACTCAATTGGTAGACGCTACAGAAGACAAGATGCTAATGGAACTCCTTTTTGTATTACCGTAGATAATGAAACCGCACAAGATGCTTGTGTAACTATTAGACATCGAGATAGCATGGAACAAGAACGCGTCCCTATAGAAAATCTTCATAAAATTATTGACAAAGCAGTAAGCGTTAGACACGCTTTAGCAAAATGTTAATTTTACTAACCTCCATATTGAAATAAGGAGGTTTTTATTTGAAAAAAAACAGCTTTTCTTAGTCCGAAAAAGAAAGTGTTGTATCTTTGCGCGGGGCAAGTCTTAGACAAGTAGCTCCCCTCGAATTCCCCCAGGGTGGGAACGCAGCAAGGGTAGAGGGTTGTAGCACTGTGATTTAAGTAGCTTGCCCTTTTTTCTTTTTTACACCATCTAATTTATCGCCTATCTTGTTTATGGAACAATTTTTGATACAAGATTGAAGTATAAACAAATCTGACAATGAAAACATTATTCCCCTCCCTGCTTGTTATGCTATCTTTTTGTATAACAAAAATAAATGCTCAATGCGGCGTTGAAGATCAAGCAACCTACATTACTACACAAAGTCAATTAGAAGAACTTGCCGGTTGCGATGCATTTATTGGCGAACTTAATATTACTGGAACTCAAATAACTTCTCTAGAACCTATTTCGACCTTGCTCATTGTTCAAGGAAATCTTAATATTTATGAAACGTCTATTACTTCGTTAGCTCCTTTAGAAAGCCTTATGAACGCCTACGACATAGCAATATACAACAACCTAAATTTAGACGGCTGTTGTCCAGTGTTAGATTGGCAGTCTGCCTTGGATTTTGGAACCATTCAATCGGTTCAAATATATGCCAATGCTGCAGGATGTAATTCTTTTGCAGACGCGCAAGCTGAATGCCTCGGACTCGTTCCCGGTTGTATGGATCCAAATGCAGTAAATTTTAATCCAAATGCAACTTTTGAAGATGGAACCTGTTTAAATGGACCAGATTTACAAGTTTCTGTAAATACAATTCTAAACTCTTTAGAGATTAATTCTTTCACTAGCTCTGATGAGTGTCTTGTTGCAGAAGGCTGTATAACAGGAACAGGAGAGCGAAAAACGCTTCGCTTTACTACTACTATTTCAAACTATGGAAATGAAGATTTTTATATTGGTCAAACTGGCGGGGTGGAAAATTTGAACCCTAACTTTTATTGGGATGATTGCCATGGTCATGCTCACTATGAGGGTTATGCTAACTATCGACTTTATGATTACCCTAGCCTCGAACCTAGCGAAACAATAGGCCACAAAAACGGCTGGTGTGTTATGGATCTAGGAGGTGCAGTTGCAAGTGAGGCTCCTGCAGGTGCCAACTATCCCGCATGTAATTTTACTTATGGTTGTACAACTATGGGTATTAGTGCAGGTTGCTCAGATACATACGGTTCAGGGATATCATGTCAGTGGGTAGATGTAACTGGCTTGGCAGATGGAGAGTATGTATTGGCTGTATCTACCAATATGGAAACAGATAACTATGAACCCCAGTATGAAATAGATTATTCAAATAACATTGTTTACGTATTATTTGAACTAGAAACTACCAGCAATGAAACAGTTGTAGTTGCTGCATCCGAATTTGATGGGTCGTCAATAACAGACGTTTGTAGTATTGATAATACCGTAACAAATACAGGATTCAATTTTTCTGACGATTTAAATATCTCAGAAGATACAGTTGAGTTATCTACTGCATTTTTATTTGAATATTATACTGAGTCTATTCAACTGCTCATTCCTGAAACAATTACTCTAAACGGAACACCTATTTCTCTAGATTCCCTATCTATCAATCAAGTAACTGGCCTGCCACAAGGATTACAGTGGGCTTGCTCTACGCCATCATGTGCACTTCCTCAAGGATACTCATGCGGAGGAATAACTGGTATTTCTGAACAATCAGGAGACTTTTCGATAGAATTAATTTCCACACTTTTCTTTACTGATCAAGAAGGAAATGCACATACAATAAATTTACCTTACCAAGGTGGAAACACTCTTGTTGATGACTTACTCGGAAATGACTACTCAACATTTAATCCCTTTACACCTAATATGATCTTGACAGTAGACATTCCCTCATACGGCTGTATGGATACTGTTGCTATGAATTATGATACCGCTGCAACTTTTGATGACGGCTCATGTGAATATTACGATTATGGATGTACTGATCCTTTCGCATTAAATTTTGACGATTCAGCTAATACCGAAGATGGTTCGTGCGAATATTGTGCGGAAGGCATAGAGTGGGTTGTTCAAATGGATCTTATGGATTCTTATGGAGACGGATGGAATGGAAATTATTACTATATAACTAATGAATGGGGCGATACTACCGCTACTGGTACATTAGATGATGGAAGTCAAGAAACTCAATTATTCTGTTTAATGCCTGGTTGTTACATTATTAATGTTCCTGAAACAGGTGGATGGCCGTACGAGATCTCTTGGGCCATAAGTTCAGCAGGGTTCCCGGATGTTTATGCTTCGGGCGCTTGTCCCGACATCGTTGAGTTTAATTTCCTAAGTGATACGTGTAATACCGTAGTAGGATGTACTGACTCTACAGCTCTTAACTACGATAATACAGCCCTGATGGATGATGGTTCTTGTGAGTACCCTGTCTATGGTTGTACTGATATAGAGGCTTTAAATTATAACAATTCAGCGTCAGATGATGACGGATCTTGTATTTACCCTATTCAATGCGATTCAACATCTAATAGCTTTACATTATATCTTCACGATTCTTATGGTGATGGATGGAACGGAAACGATTTTATTGTAACCGATACAGCAGAGGGTAGTTCTTATGAAACGACAATGACAACAGGTTCTGAGAGTGTTAGCGATTTCTGTTTAAGTGATGGATGCTTTTTAATTACGGTTAATGGTGGGACTTGGCAAGAAGAAATTACTTGGGAGCTTGTTAACGCAACAGGGGATACAGTAATGACAGGCACTGCCCCATTTGAAGCAAATTTAAGTGTAAACACATTCTGTGAAAATGTTGTAGAAGGTTGTACTGATTCTCAAGCTCTAAATTATGACGCAGCGGCAGATACAGATGATGGTTCTTGTATCTATCCTTTAGAATGTGGCGAAGGCTTTAACCAAGTAATTATGAACCTTCAAACAGACCCTTATCCAGCAGAGACTTCTTGGGACTTAATTTCAGAAACAGGCGACACGCTTTTTGCACAAAATAATTTTACCCTGCAAAATACTGTTTACATAGATTCTATTTGCGTTCCAAACGATCAAACTATTACCTTTAATATTTATGACACTTATGGTGATGGTTTAACCAGTGGTTCTGGAAATGGTCTATTTAATCTTTACGTTTGTGGAGTACAAGTCTTTTCTGGCTCTTCATTTGAATATCTCTACTCTGGCCAGTTTTACGACTGTGATGGCGCTTCAATAATAGTATTTGGATGTACCGATGAAGACGCCATTAACTATGATGATTCCGCAAATACAGATGATGGATCTTGCGAATATGAAGTAGTTATGGGGTGTACTGACTCTACGGCTGTTAACTACCAACAAATTGCTACTGACGATGATGGTTCTTGTGAATATTTAGAATGTGAATTCTATGAAGTACTCCTAGAAATAAATATGTTTAGCACCAATGGTAATGGTTGGGAAGGTCTAAATTACAGTATTCAGTCTATCGAAAATGACATCTCTTTTGACGGAACATTTGAAGATGGTTTCGACGGCGTAGACTATGTTTGCGTAGAAAATGGATGCTATTTATTAACTGTTCCAGAATACCAGGGGAACAACAATTTAAATTGGTCGATTTTACTTGAAGGCAAAAAATTAATTTCCGGAACAGCAGGCTATAAAGATATCTTTGGCGTAAATCAAGAATGTACGCTTGTATCAGGATGTACTGATGAAATGGCTTATAACTATAACCCATTAGCGAATCACAACGATGGCTCTTGTTTGTACACAGGTGGTGGTACTCAAGTTTTAAATTTAGAAGTAGGATGGAATTTAGTATCTACATACATTCAAAGCTCTAATATGGATATGGCAAACATAATTAGCCCTATCATATCAGATGTTGTTATTGTAAAAGATTACTTAGGATTAGCCTACTTACCAGATTGGAATTTTAATGGTATTGGAGATTGGAACAACACACAAGGGTACCAAATTAAAACAACTGCAGCGAACTCGTTAAGCTTTAATGGCGATTATGTTTTACCAGAAGAAACCAGTATAACAATTGATGCTGGATGGAATACCATTGCCTATTTAAGAGATTCAGGAGCGCCTACTGATGCCGTATTTGAATCTGTTGTTGATGATGTTGTCATTGTGAAAGATGGTTACGGATTGGCTTATTTGCCAGATTGGAACTTCAATGGAATTGGAAATATGCAGCCAGGGCAAGCCTATCAAGTAAAAATGAATAGCCAAAGAGTTTTAACATTCAATGCAAACAATGTTTCTTATAGAATGTCTTTACATACAACAGTTAATAACAATACAGAAAATGTGTCTTGTGAGCTAGTTACAGACAGAAATATGCATCTACTTATTCCGCAAGAATCTTGGGACATTGGTGTAATAGATGGAGACGAGATATATGTATATGATACGCATGGTATGATGGTTGGAGCATCTAAGGTAACCTTACCTCATACCTTAATAACCATTTGGGGAGATGACCAGACAAGCCCATTCAAGGATGGATTAATGGTATCAGAAGAGTGGTCTATGATGATTTATTCTAAACTAGAAGGTAAAACATCGCATTTAGAGTTAACAAATCAAGTACAAGAATTTGTTCAAGATGAATTAATCATCGCGACATCTATAGCCTATATCGATGCTAATAAAGAATTGACACTTTTTAATTCTATACCAAACCCAGCCTCTACCTCCACAGAAATTTCATTCTATTCGAATATCGATCAGAACCTGAGTTTAGAGCTGTATAATGTTCTTGGAAAGAAAGTGTTTGACCTTGCCGATGGCCAGTTCGCTGAAGGGTACCACAAAACAATTATTGATATAAGTAAATTGGCTCCAGGGTCTTATATCTACAAGCTTTCTTCTGAGGCAAAAACAATAACCAAGCGGTTAGAAGTAATACGTTAATGAAAAGCCCTTCGGGGCTTTTTTTAATCGTAAAATATGGTAATTGGATGTCTAAGATATTCCGTTTCTCCATTTTCAGCAATACATTCAGCAAGTAACATATATATTCCCATAGATAGTGGCTGCCCATTATTATCAAGGCCATCCCATATCCATGTGGCACTTTCCTTAACGAATTCATGATTGCTTTTCGACCAGACAACACTTCCTTTAGAGTCAATTATCTTTAGATGAATATATGTGGCCTTTTGAGTGCTTAAACTAATTTCTGCAAAGTCAGCACGCCCATCTAAATTTGGGCTAATGAGTTCCGGTATAATCTCAATTTCTTTTGTTGAATATTGATATGAAGCCTGAGAATTATGTGTTGCAGGACTCCCATAATTTGTTTTAGATGAAGCTGAAAACCACAAAGTATCAATAAATGACAAACGCTCTAAAGAAACACCTTTATAGCTTTCTAGCAAGTTAAAGTGCATAGATTCCTCATATGTAAAGTAATCAAGTATTTCTAATCCTAAATTGGTAATACAAACCGACCCCTCAGTGTTTGGATAGGAGCCTAACGTTTCAACTTCTAAATAACATTTGTCGTCTTGACTTAAGTAAGTTTCTTTAACCCAATTAATATCTTCGCTAATACATATGAAAGAGTGAGGCTCTAAAGCCAAAAAGTTGTGACTTAATGGTCGACCATTAATGCTAGTTTTTGTGAGACTATCATAATTGCCAAGCATGATCTCAGATAACTCTAGGTAGTCATCAGAGTTGTTGTAAAGTTCAACATAATCATAGCCATCTTTTTCAGGGTTAAATAACAGCTCATTAATTAATAGTGACCCTGGTTCAGGCCAAACACCTTTGATAAATGATTGTTCTTGGTAATGATAATCCCCGTTACAGTTATAGACACTGTCTATTGTAAATTCATATAATATGTTTTCAACAATATCATTTATGAAATAGATGATTGTTTCTGAGAAAGAATGATGAATACTATCAATACTTAAATTATTGTTAAATTGGTAGTTAGATTTATTTATTAACAAGTCACTGTAAATTAGTTCAGACCACTTAATGGCTACGCTGTTAGAGTTAATAATTTGGATAGATTCAATGAATAAGTCATTTTGAATGTTGTAATTGCTAAAAACACTATTTACAAAGCCAGGGCTGCCTCCTGTAATATTTTCACAAGCTCTCCAATTTTGTTCACTCAAGCACATTTGGTTTGGGTTTATTAGTTCAAGACTCCAACCGCCGTCCTTTTTGTTTTCGTCTTTATACCAATCAGTAGTATATGCCAGCTGGTGAATTATGTTAGAGTTGCTATCAGAAATTGTAATGAATGCACTGGTATTATTAAGATTTCCGTATGTTATTGTTGTTGAATTTAAGTTTGAGAAATATAAAGTATCCTCTGGTTTAAGGAGCAACATATAGTTTTGAGGCCCAATTGTAGCATCATTAATCTTGTAAACATTATTGTTAATCTGTATAGACCATTGATCCATATTTATCGGATAGTTAGCTCGATTGTATAATTCTATATATTCTGCATTTGGCAACTGGACAGCAGGTTCAGGGTCTATCATTAATTCATTAATGATAACGTCAAATTGTACGTGATTTTGTTGATATAAATTAACGATAGTATCTTCCATTATATTTCCAGCTGTATCAGAGATCATTGATAGCGCAAGCCAAAAAGAACTATTTACTGGCAAATCATTTTCATAGTTCAATAAAAGTTGTGTTCCGTTTTGTTCAATGTTTAAAGGAAATTCTTCCATAGGATAAACAGCGAATGTGGTTATGGGTATTTGCCCAAAGTCATCATTTTCAAAATAGAGTAATACGCTCTTCGGAGTATTAATAAGAGCATTATTTAGCTTTGGGGGAACACTATCAATAATACTTTCACCTTCAATGTAGTAATTGTCAAAATAAAACTTGTCACTTCGACTCGATGTATACTTGCAAAGAACGCCAGAATACAGTGCTTGGATGCATTGATTGTTTGTTGTGGAACCTGCATAAAACCAATCGGTAGATGGGGTTTTATACCACAACTTAAATAGTCCGCCAGCTTCGCGAGTCACTTTAAGCGTTACAACAACCTCAGATAATGAAACAGACCCATCCAAGCCATCAATAAGAAGTGTTTGAACACCTTCTTCTTGAACAAATAATGAGATGTCATCATCAGTCCCACCTACACGAACAAAATAAGCCTTATTTGCGGATAATAAATTAGAATCATTTGCCATGAAATACCAATCCATATAATTAGACCCTGAAGGGTTAAAATCTAATATTAGATCTAGTTGCCAAGTAGCGTTTTCTAGCAAAACATTTTCTATACAAATAAAAGATGCTGCATCTTCACTTGGTGCATTTAAGTGAAGCCAATAGTTATCATCTATTTCGAAATGATTTAGAGTCCCAAACCAACTGGGGTTTTGACTTAAATCTCCATCAGAAAAGTCATCTAAAATTTGAGCCTGACCATAAGCACACACACACAACATAATCAAATATTTCATAAAAGATTTGTATTAAATTATGAATCAAGCTACTAAACCTCTACAGTATTGCACATAGGCTTTACTTCTCAATTTTTTTAAACATTTATGACAATTTTATTTAATAAGTATAATGCCTTCATAATGTGTATATTTGGCTCTTGTATTTTTTTTAAATAAGGATATTTAGAAGAGAATTGAGAATGAGAATAGCAGTTATTGGTGCCACTGGAATGGTGGGAAATATGATATTAAAGGTGTTGATGGAGAGACAATTTCCAGTTACTGAATTAATTCTTGTAGCGTCTCAGAAATCAATGGGAAGAAAGATGATTTGGAAAGAGAAGTCTTATACTATATTACCTTTAGATAAGGCGCTTAGCCTAAAGCCTGATATAGCATTATTTTCAGCAGGTAGTAATTGTTCTTTAGAGTGGGCACCTAAATTTGCTGATGCGGGTACAACCGTAATAGATAATTCATCTGCCTGGAGGATGAAAGAATGCCATAAGCTTATAGTACCAGAAATAAATGCGCAACAATTAACTCGTTCAGATAAGATTATTGCTAATCCTAATTGCTCTACCATTCAAATGATTATGGCTATTGCCCCATTGCACCATAGGTATAGTATAGAGCGAGTTGTTGTATCTACGTATCAATCTGTCACAGGGACAGGAGTTAAAGCCATTCGTCAGTTAGAAAATGAGCAGTCGGGCAAAAAGGGTGAAATGGCATATCCTTACCCGATATATAGAAATTGTTTACCACACTGCGACGATTTTACCTCTACAGGTTACACGAAAGAAGAAATGAAATTAGTGCATGAAACAAGAAAAATATTAGGCGATAAGTCAATTGGTATTAGTGCTACGGCAGTTAGAGTTCCAGTTGTAGGAGGGCACTCCGAGAGCGTAAATTTGACTTTTAAAAATGATTTCACTCTAGCAGATGTACGTCAGCTTTTACATGACACAAAAGGGGTTGTTTTACAAGATAACATAGATATGAACACCTATCCTATGCCTAAATATGCAGAAGGTAGTGATGATGTTTTTGTGGGTAGAGTTAGACGAGACGAATCTTATCCAAAAAGTTTAAATTTGTGGATAGTATCTGATAATTTACGAAAAGGAGCAGCAACAAACGCGGTCCAGATTGCCGAGAGCCTTTTAGAGAAAGGTTATTTGTAGAATTAATTGTTATGGGAATTTTAAAAAGAGATCCTTTTGGTCATTTAATCTGTTTGAAGAGATGGGTAATCCAAGTCATGGGAGTATTATCTCATCGAAGATACAATGGATTTAATAGTTTAAGAATTGAGGGCTCAGAAATAATTAGAGAATTGCCAGAGCGTAATGTTCTCTTCGTTTCTAACCATCAAACCTATTTTGCTGATGTAGCAGCAATGCATCATGTATTTAATGCATCACTCAAAGGCAGAATAGATAGTATTGACAATGTAGGTTATTTATGGAATCCAAAAGTCAATCTATATTACATTGCTGCTTCAGAAACAATGAAAGCTGGATTACTACCGAAAATATTAGCCTATGCCGGTTCTGTATCTATTAAGCGCACTTGGCGTTCTGCTGGAGAGTCCGTTAAAAGACAAGTTGATATGCGCGATATAACTAATATTGGAACAGCATTAGATGATGGGTGGGTAATAACCTTTCCACAAGGCACTACAAAAGCTTTTAATCCTATAAGAAAAGGTACGGTTCACATCATAAAGAAATATAAGCCAATTGTGGTACCAGTTGTTATTGACGGTTTTAGAAGATCCTTTGATAAAAAAGGCTTATTCATAAAAAAGAAAGGAATACTTCAATCTATGGTGATCAAAGATCCTCTAGAAATTGATTACGAAAATGACTCAATAGATAAGATTGTTGAGCAATTAGAGTATGCAATAGAACAACATCCATCTTTTATTGTGGCAAGTGATACTTTTTTAAAGCATAAACGTGTGCAGAATAAAAAAAGAGAATTTTAAAAATAAGAAATCACTCTTTTTAAAAGACGTATAATTAACTAGCCCTTAAATTTGATTTTTGCGTCAAATAAAAGAACATATCGCACAATTATTAAAGACGCTTCCTCTTAGTGCTGGTGTTTACCAGTATTTTGATAAGGAGGACAAAATCTTATATGTAGGAAAGGCTAAAAATCTTAAAAAAAGAGTAAGCTCCTATTTTCATAAAGAACAATATAGCCTAGGGAAAACCAAAGTGCTAGTAAAAAAAATTCACCGTATAGAGTATATAGTTGTTGATAGTGAAGTAGATGCATTACTATTAGAAAACAATCTTATTAAGAAATTTCAACCTCGATATAATGTAATGCTGAAGGATGACAAAACGTATCCTTGGATTTGTATAAAAAAAGAGGCTTTCCCAAGAGTTTTTTCTACGCGTAAAATCATAAAAGATGGTTCAGAATATTTTGGGCCTTATTCTTCTTCATATGCAATAAAGGTGTTACTAAACCTCATAAAACAAGTTTATCAGTTGCGTTCTTGTACTTTTAATCTTAGTCCTGAAAACATTAAAAATGGTAATTTTAAACTCTGTTTAGATTTTCATATTAAAAAGTGTTTAGGCCCTTGTGAGGGGCTTCAAACAGAAGAAAATTACCTGAAGTCTATAAATGAGATAAGAGACATTCTAAGGGGTAATACACGCAAAATTATCAAACCGTTAAAAGAGCAAATGCTGTATCATGCGGCTAATTTAGAATTTGAAAAAGCTCAAGACATAAAATTAAAATTAGCAGCTTTAGAGAATTACCAATCCAAATCTACAGTAGTAAGCCCTAATATTAATAATGTAGATGTTTACACTATATTTTCCGATACAGATTCTGCCTATATCAATTATTTTAAAATAATTGATGGCGCAATTGTACAGTCGCATAATCTGGAGATTAAGAAAAAGTTAGAAGAGTTAGACACAAAGCTTTTAACCTATGGGATACTGAATATACGCGATAAGTTTCATTCAAATTCTAAAGAAATTCTAACCAATTTAAAAGTTCTTTTACCTTGGGAAGATGTTAAAGTGAGTGTTCCTCAGAGAGGCGAAAAGAAGGCGCTCATAGACCTTTCGCTGCGCAATGCTAGGTATATGCGCCAGGAAAAGCTAAAGAAGATAAAAATAGTAGACCCAGATCGTCATGCTAAAAGAATTCTTGACCAACTGCAAAAAGATTTAAGACTTAAGTCTTTTCCAGTTCACATAGAGTGTTTCGATAATTCAAATATTCAAGGGACTAACCCCGCTTCAGCCTGTGTCGTATTCAAAAATGCGAAACCTTCAAAAAAAGACTACAGGCATTTTAATATAAAAACAGTCCAAGGGCCCGATGATTTTGCTTCTATGGAAGAGGTGGTTTACAGACGCTATAAACATTTGCAAGAAACAAAGGAGCCATATCCTCAACTTATAATTATAGATGGCGGAAAAGGCCAGTTGAGTTCTTCGTTGAAGGCATTAGATAAATTAGGGCTGAGAGGACAAATTGCAATTGTTGGTATTGCTAAAAGATTAGAAGAAATTTATTTTCCGGGCGACTCTGTGCCACTATATATAGATAAAAGGTCTGAATCTTTAAAACTTATTCAACATCTTAGAAATGAAGCTCACAGATTTAGCTTAGCACATCACAGAAATAAACGCTCAAAAGCTAGTTTACACTCACAGTTGGACGATATCCCAGGTATAGGGCCAAAGTCAAAAACAGACTTACTTCAAAAGTTCAAGTCACTAAAACGAATTAAAGAAGCTCCATTAGAAGCCCTTACAGATGTGATTGGACTTGCAAGAGCAAATAAAATAATACAATATTTTGAAGATGGAGAAAGTAAGAATTGATAAGTGGTTGTGGTCTGTCCGAATTTTTAAGTCTCGAAATATGGCAACGCAAGCCTGCAAATCAGGAAAGGTAAAAGTAAATGGCGCTAAATGTAAAGCAGCAAGGGTTGTTGAAATAAATGACCATATTTGGGTAGATAAAAAAGGGTTAAAACTGCAGTTTAAAATACTCCAGTTAATTAAAATGCGCGTAGGCTATGCTACTGCCAAAGACTGTTACGAAGATTTAACACCTGTAGAGGAAAGAGATAAGTTTAGAGCATTTCACCATAGACGTTTATCTGGTGAAGATAGAGAGGTTGGGTTGGGAAGGCCCACAAAAAGAGATCGAAGAGCACTTGAGAATTTTAAGAAAATTGATGAATGGCTCGATTCCGATTGGTCTTATGATATGGCTGATGACGAATAAATTTCGCAGACAACCGTTGCTCACATTGGTATCTAAAAAAGTGGACAATTATAGTCGGATCAAAAATAACTCTTTTTTACAAACAAGTTGGTCACATACTAGTTCTTAACTTCACTTATAAAAGAATATTTCTTTACTTTGTAGTATTGTATTATTAACAGAAAAAAACAATCAAATGTTTAAGAGAATTTTAGTATTAACAATGACCATTCTATTTGCAATGCCATCATCGGTAAAAGCAGACGAAGGAATGTGGTTACCTATGTTTGTTAAGCGATTAAATGAAGTAGATATGCAAGCTGCAGGCCTGCAACTAACTGCCGAAGAATTATACAGCATCAACAACTCCAGCCTTAAAGATGCAATCGTTTCTTTTGGTGGCTTCTGTACAGGTGAAGTCATTTCTAGTGAAGGCTTAGTACTTACAAATCATCACTGTGGTTACGGTGCTATTCAAGACCATTCTACCGTAGATGATGATTATTTAACAGATGGTTTTTGGGCAATGAATCGTTCTGAAGAGCTTGGAAACCCAGATTTGCACGTTGATTTTTTAATTCGCATGGAAGATATGACTGAGCGTATTTTGGCTTTAGTGAATGACGATATGACAGAAGCCGAAAGAGCTGGTGTAATAGATGCCGAGATGAAGAAAATCTCAGCAGAAGCTACAGAGGGAAATAATTATATCGCAAAAGTGAAGTCATTTTTTGAAGGAAATGAATATTATATGTTTGTCTATGAACGATTTAATGACATTAGATTGGTTGGTGCACCACCGTCATCAGTAGGAAAATACGGTGGGGACACAGATAACTGGATGTGGCCACGTCATACAGGCGACTTTGCTATGTTCCGAATATATAGCGCACCAGATGGGACACCTGCATCATACTCTGAAGAAAATGTACCATTAACAAAAGAATTACGCGAGCAAAATGACGCTTTTTACCACCATCTTCCCGTGTCGTTGGAAGGGGTCAAAAATGATGACTTTACCATGATTTGGGGATATCCAGGATCTACAGATAGATTCTTAACTTCATGGGGAGTAAAGCAATTATTGGATATAAAAGCCCCAACAATCGTTGACATAAGAGATCTTAAATTGAATATTATGAAGAAGCATATGGATGCTAATTCTACCGTTCGTATCCAATACGCAGCTAAATATGCACAAACAGCTAACTACTGGAAGTATTTTATTGGTCAGTCTAAAGGATTGAAGCGCTTAGGCGTTTATGAGAAAAAACAAGCCATAGAAGCTGATTATACAGCCTTTGCAAATACAAGTGCAGAAAATAAAGCTAAGTATGGAGAGGCATTAAGTCTTATAGAAGATGCTTATTCGGCAAAGGATAAAACTGAAAAGGGTGCTACCTTCTTGTCTGAAGTAGGGATAAGAGGAACAGATGTAGTTCTTTTTACTTTTAGAGCAAAACGTATGATAGATCAGTTAATGAAAATTGAAAATACTGATGAGAAAGCCGCTATGCTTGTTCAATTAGAAGGCTTCTCCGCAGAGCATTTCAAAAATTATAATGCTGCTTTAGACCAAGAGCAATTCGCTAAGTTGTTTGCTAAATACCACGCAGAAGTAAATGCCGATCAACACCCTAGTTTCTTTGCTTATGTAGACAAAAAATTTAAAGGAGACTTCTCAAAGTTTGCTTCAAAGATGTACGCTAAATCTATTTTTACTGACCAAGACCGATTTGCTGCATTTATAGCAAATCCAAATGCCAAGAAATTAGAAAAAGATTTATCAGCAATTGCATCAGGCTCAGTAATACAAACTTACTTTGGAATGGGGTCTGCTACAGCAGAAGCAGATGCTATGTTAACAAAAGGAAACCGACTGTTCGTTGATGGCCTTCGCAAGATGAATCCAACACAGAACTATTATCCGAATGCAAACTCATCAATGAGAACAACTTACGGTACTGTTGGAGATTATGTTCCTGCAGATGCTGTAAAGTATGATTATGTTACTACATTAGAAGGTGTTATAGAAAAATACGTTCCAGGAGATCATGAATTTGATTTGCCGCAAAAGTTTATAGACCTTTATGAGGCTAAAGATTATGGTCAGTATGCGGATGAAAATGGAGATTTAATCATTAATTTCATTCACAATACCGATATTACAGGAGGTAATTCAGGATCTCCAGTAATTAATGCCAAAGGGCATCTCATTGGAACTGCCTTTGATGGTAATTGGGAAGCCATGTCTGGAGATATTGCTTTTGAGCCAGAACTACAACGAACAATTTCTTGTGATATCCGTTATGTTTTATTTATCGTTGATAAATATGCTGGTGCCACTCATCTGATAGATGAAATGGATTTAGTAAAAGGAGAATAATTTATTACCTTATACATTCAAAAAAGCCACTCTCATGAGTGGCTTTTTTAGTTATACAAAGAAATCTTCATCATCATTGGCGATGCTGAACATCTCAAAATTATCATTTAATAGAGAAGCGCATTTTAGTAGAGCCGTTTTCGTATTCTTCAATTGTAATGCCATTGTATTTTTCAGGCACTTCTCTACCCAATAAATCAATACGCTTAATTAAATTTGTATTAACTGTTGTGTCACCATAAGAGGCTAAATCAAGATCATCGCAGTTTGGACCTGTGCCTGCTTCCTCATAAAACAGGCCATTATCTGCATACCAATGTTGCCACTCTCCTCCTTCCCCTGTTTGCCAGTTGTTTAATTCAAGATAATGACTTCCATCAACTGTGCCACCCACCTTGTATACTTTTGCAGCTTCACCATTAAAATTCCAAGTTAAAGGAATACCACTTTGCATCATTTCTGGGCTGTTAGTACTTTCACAGTTCATCTGTACAAAAAAGGCATAATCATCATAATCTGGCCATTCTCCAAATACGCGGGCAAGACCATTATGATCTATACACACAGCCGTGTATTCGTCACATGCAATGCCAAAACTTCTATTGCCTAAGTTGTCATGCATTTTGGCTAAAAAAGTTAAGAGCCTACCTTCACGATTTCTTTCACTAAAATGAGTGTCTGTAATTGTATTGTTGAGCCATGTGATAGTTATAAAATCATTATAACCCAGTGTCATAAATGGGTTATAAGGATCTTCTAGAGCTTCAGCACTGTATACAGTTCCATTTTCGGCTGAAAAATAGCTCCCGCCGAGTACAGCCATCCCAGCACTTGTGCCTCCAATTACACCTTGTTTTATATTGATATGGTTGTTGAGTAAATCTTCTACGGCATTGTCTTTCCAGTAATCCATATATACAGATTGATCACCTCCAGCAATCCAAATTGCTTCAGCATTGGCTATTTGCTCTAATACATAGTCATCATTTGAAGCTGAAGCATTGTTAAAGACAATAGTTTCTACAGAGTTTACATCTATACCTAACTCTGAGTATAGATAATCATTATAGCCATTTGATCCACTTGTCCTGATTACCAGGACATCACCACCGTTAGCTTTTTGTAGAAACCATTGCATAGCTCTATCGTCTTCAGTACCTCCACCCATTAGACATACACCATAAGAGGCTTCTACTTGTACGTCGGAACTATCTCCAGTAAAGTAAGATGTGTACGATTGTGCACACACACAAAGCGAGCTAATAAGGCTGATTATAAATAAAAGATATTTCATAATGTTTGGCTTTCTCAGCGCAATATCGTTAAATTTCAATAATTATAGAAAGCTGAGACAGAGCACAAGCATGAAAATTTAAATGTATTTAGACCTTTTACCTAGTGTAAGCAAATGGAAAAACCGATCATTTATAAACGAATTCTGATAGGTGTTTTTACAATTCTCGCCATACCATTTATAGGAATGCAGCTTAGTAAAGATATACAATGGACTTTGATAGATTTTGTGATCGCTGGTCTACTACTATTTACCACAGGTTTTATTTGGGTCTTCATATACGTTAGACTATATGAAAGTAGTTGGAGATATTGGCTTTATGCCCTATTACTAGCTTGTGCTGTTTTGCTTTGGGCAGAAATGGCAGTAGGTTTGTTTAATAGCTCCATCGCCGGAGATTAACAACACTGTCTAAACACACAGAATCTATCATTTATCTATATCTAAGCAAGTATGAAATAACTATCTTTGCAGCTATGACAAAAAAACGCCTGGCAATATTAGGTTCTACAGGGTCTATTGGGACACAAGCATTAGAAGTTGTTACAGACCAAATAGAACTTTTTGAAGTAGAGGTGCTTACAGCGCATAGTAATGCCGAATTGCTTATCCAGCAAGCACGAGAATATCATCCTAATGTGGTGGTTATTGGTAATGAGCAATATTACCAAAAAGTATTTGATGCCCTCGATCCATTAGACATAAAGGTATATGCAGGGACAGAGGCTTTGTCGCAGGTAGTTCAAATGGAAACCGTAGACTTGGTTCTTACTGCTCTGGTGGGTTATGCCGGATTATTACCAACCATGGCAGCTATTGAAGCTAAAAAGAATATTGCCCTAGCCAATAAAGAAACTCTAGTTGTTGCAGGAGATATTATTACCAAACGCGCAAAAGAAATGGGTGTTAATATATATCCAGTAGACTCTGAACATTCTGCTATTTTTCAGTGTTTAGTAGGAGAGTTTCATAATCCTATAGAGAAAATTGTGCTAACAGCTTCTGGAGGCCCTTTTAGAGGTATGACGTGTGAAGAGCTTTCATCAGTAACTAAAGCACAGGCATTAAAACATCCTAACTGGGATATGGGCGCAAAGATTACGATTGATTCTGCTAGTATGATGAATAAAGGCTTAGAAGTTATTGAAGCTAAGTGGTTATTCGGCTTACAGCCAGAACAAATAGAAGTTATTGTACATCCACAATCTATAGTTCATTCACTAGTACAATTCCAAGACGGATCAATGAAAGCGCAACTCGGCCTGCCAGATATGAAACTACCTATACAATATGCTATGGCATACCCAGACCGTTTGGCCAACAATTTTGAACGTTTCAATTTTACAGATTATCCTAACTTGACTTTTGAAAAACCCGATACGGAAAGTTTTAGAAACTTATATCTTGCATATGAAGCTATGAAAATGGGTGGCAACGCAGCCTGTATTTTAAACGCCTCTAATGAAGTAGTTGTAGATGCTTTCCTTAAAGAAAACATTGGATTCCTAGAAATGTCAGCAACCATAGAATATACGCTTCAAAAATGTACATTTGTAGCTAATCCTACTTTAGAAGACTATATTAATACCGACGCAGAAGCGCGAAGATTAACCACAGAGAAAATTCTTTCCTAATGACAGAAACATTAATAAAAGCAGCTCAGTTTTTCTTGAGTCTATCGTTCCTTATTGTACTTCATGAGCTGGGACATTATATTCCAGCAAAGTTATTTAAAACTAGAGTAGAGAAATTTTACCTGTTTTTTGACCCTTACTTTTCCTTATTCAAAAAAAAGATTGGGGATACAGAATACGGTATAGGCTGGCTTCCACTAGGTGGTTATGTTAAAATTTCAGGAATGGTAGATGAATCTATGGATAAGGAGCAAATGAAAATGGATCCTCAACCATGGGAGTTTAGGTCCAAGCCTGCCTGGCAACGCTTAATCATTATGATAGGTGGTGTTACTGTCAATCTTCTCTTAGCCATGGGTATTTATGCTATGATTCTTTATACATGGGGCGATGAATACTTGAAGACTGAAAATGCAAAATATGGCATCGAATGTTCCGAGCTTGCTGAAGAGGTAGGCTTTAGAAATGGAGATAAAATACGTACCATTGATGGGATTTATTATGAAAATTTTGCAGATATTCCGGAAGCATTAATACTCTCTGGAGCAAGTGAAGTTATAGTAGATAGAAAGGGTGCGCAAGCAAGCATTAACATTCCCGCAAATCTTGTAGAACTATTTATTGAGAAAAAAGAACAAACAGGCTTCATTGGAATTGCTTGGCCTTATATTGCTCAAAAGTTTGAGGAAGGATCAGTTGCACAAGCTGCTGGAGTTCAAGAAGGGGATCAACTCATAGCTCTTAACGGAGAGGAGGCACTCTACTTTTCAGACTATATACGTCGCCTTCCAGCAATGGCTAATCAAGAAATTACATTAACTGTATTGAGAAGATTAGATACTTTAAACTTTACTATGAACATGGGGGATACGCCCAAGTTAGGAGTCTACTATGTTCCTCCTACAGAACTCATAGAATATGACCAGAGAGAATACGGATTTTTAGAGTCGTTCCCTGCTGGAACACGAATGGCCTTAGATAAGTTAAACTCTTACGTGCAGCAGTTTAAGCTTATTCTTAATCCAGAGACCGGCGCGTGGAAAGGTTTAGGAGGTTTCATAACTATGGGTAAGCAATTCAAACCACAATGGGATTGGAAGCACTTTTGGAATTTTACAGCATTTCTGTCAATCATATTAGCATTTATGAATATTCTTCCTATTCCTGCTCTCGATGGTGGTCATGTCATGTTCTTACTTGGGGAAATTATAACAGGTAGAAAACCATCAGATAAATTATTAGAAAATGCTCAGGTTGCCGGGTTCATTATTTTAATGGGTCTGCTTCTATTGGCAAATGGAAACGATGTTATAAACCTTTTCAATTAAAAGTGTTTTTGTAATTTCGCAGCTCAATATCAAGATAGACACACTATGGATCAATTTGGAATACAAGAGGCTTTAAAGACACTAGGCCTTGCAGAAATTAATAAAGGAAGCTCTTCAGGGAATACTTGGTTGGGCTCTACTTCACATCTTATCGAATCCTACTCTCCTGTAGACGGAAAGTTAATCGGTAAGGTAGCTGTTACAACAAAAGAAGATTATGAAGCTATCATTGCTTCAGGACAAAAAGCCTATAAAATTTGGAGGATAATGCCAGCTCCACAACGAGGAGAAATTGTTCGCCAGTTTGGTAATAAATTGCGCGAATACAAGGAGCCTCTCGGAAAGCTTGTTTCTTATGAAATGGGGAAGTCATACCAAGAGGGCTTAGGAGAAGTGCAAGAGATGATAGACATCTGTGATTTTGCTGTAGGACTTTCGCGACAGTTAAACGGGATGACTATGCATTCTGAGCGTCCAGGTCACCGCATGTACGATCAGTATCACCCACTAGGAATTGTTGGGATTATTTCTGCATTTAATTTTCCTGTTGCTGTTTGGGCCTGGAATACTGCTTTGGCATGGATTTGTGGAAATGTGTGTGTTTGGAAACCATCTGAGAAAGCCCCTATGTGTGGGGTGGCTTGTCAGAACATTATGGCCGAAGTTCTAAAAGAAAATGACTTGCCAGAAGGCATTTGCGCTCTTGTAAATGGTGACTATACCGTAGGTGAGTGGATGACTAACGATAAGCGTGTGCCATTAATTTCTGCTACAGGATCTACAAGAATGGGTAGAATTGTTGGGGCTACAGTAGCCCAACGTTTTGGGAAGTCTATCCTTGAATTGGGAGGAAATAATGCCATTATTGTTACACCTGATGCAGATTTAGAAATGACAGTTATTGGTGCTGTATTTGGCGCAGTAGGTACTGCAGGTCAGCGTTGTACATCTACTCGTAGATTAATAATCCATGAAAGTATGTACGATACTGTTAAAGAAAAACTGGCTTCTGCATATAAGCAATTAAGTATTGGAAATCCATTAGATGAAAACAATCACGTTGGACCTCTTATCGATACCGATGCAGTAGAAATGTATAAATCTGCTCTAACTAGAGTTGTTGAAGAAGGTGGTAATATTGTTGTTGAAGGGGGCGTGCTAACCGGTGAAGGCTACGAATCTGGATGCTATGTGAAGCCTGCAGTTGCTGAAGCAAAAAACAGCTTCGCTATTGTACAGCACGAAACTTTTGCGCCTGTGCTTTACCTTATGAAGTATTCTACTTTAGAAGAAGCTATAGAGATGCAAAATGATGTGCCACAAGGACTGTCATCAGCTATAATGACAACCAACTTAAGAGAGGCAGAGCGCTTCCTATCGCATGCAGGTTCTGACTGTGGTATAGCCAATGTAAATATTGGTACTTCGGGTGCTGAAATTGGTGGTGCCTTTGGTGGTGAAAAAGAAACTGGTGGTGGACGCGAGTCTGGTTCTGATGCTTGGAAAGGGTATATGAGACGACAAACCAATACCATAAACTACTCTACTTCTTTACCATTAGCACAAGGTATTAAGTTCGAATTATAAGAGAAATCTTAATTATATTCAAAGCCTCTCACAGAAATGTGAGGGGCTTTTTTATTCCAAATTCGGCCAATTATTGTGTACTACAAACCCTGTAGATAGTAATTTTCCATATTTATAGACTGCTACATACAAGCTTCGAGGACTGTCTAGTAATTTCGCTTGCATTTGTTTACAGCACGCTTCTTTACTCATAGTGTCATTTGAAAAGTCAGGAGTACTCAACCACTGCTTTTTATGAAGAAGTCTGAATTGATGCCCTTCCTTAAAGAAATCATTCACTTCTCTTAAATAAACCCACCAAGATTTTAGGTGTTTACCATGGATATTATCAGGAATTTTAAAGACTTGTTGTGGACGGTAAAAAAGCACCCCCTTAACGAACAGTTTTGTTTCGATACTAGAGACGTTTAAACGTTTTAGCACTCCTTTTCCCTCTGTAGTTTCAAGGATTTTACATTGGTGGTTTTCTAATTTTTGCAGTTTTAAATGTAAAAAGTCATTGGCATTAGGACCTATATAAATAGAGGCCTGCTTTGTGTTTTCATGCGCTAAAAAGAACTTCACGGCTAGTTCCCAATGCTGATGATGACCCTGTGTTTTATCAAAAACAATTAAGTCAACCTCGCCTTTACTAATTCCTTTTTCTGTTCTTACAGGAATATTGTTTTCGATAAGCTCATAACGAGATGAAATTTTAAGCCAATAAAAAACCAAGTGCTCAAAATAATGTCCTAACCTATGGGTGTTGTTCGCATTTAGGTAGTCTTGTAAAGGTTTAGGGTTTTCATCTAAAGACGCTAAATGAACTTCCAAAGCATTTATTTCGGTTAAATCCAATGGCGCATCAACCAGCAAGCTTTCTTTTAGTAGGCTAGACGAACAAATACTCCAGGCTAAATCTCTGACAACTTTATGTTTAAATTTCTTCCACATAGGCGCTAAATGTACAAAATGTAAGCTTTTTGTAGTTGGTTTAATAATTGCCATATCTATAAAAATTTTTGGTAATCCGTTTTAAAATTTGAGGAGTGTAAAAAAATAAAAGAAGTCTTAACTTTTTTGGTTCGTTTTTGCGTAAAGGCAAAAATGAACAAACCAATCCTGCGAATCGGAGAGTTTAAATAAATAATTGAATTCATGATTTTTAATTGGTTATTTTGGTCAATGCAAAACGTCATGATAAGAGAATTGATGTTTGTACGTCTTGATTATTTCGTTCTTTTGTAATACATAAAAAGCACTGTACAGAATAAAAAAAATACTATGAAATTAAAATGGATAACAGGTGGTTTAGGGTGGATGTTTGGAGGCCCAATGGGTGCATTGCTCGGCTATGCTTTAGGATCTTTATTTAGCAAAGCAGGAGAGCAAGAAAAGTTTCAAAGACATTACAAAAACATGAGTAAGCCAGCTGCTAATTTTGAAATTAGCTTGTTGGTATTGTCCGCCTATGTGATAAAAGCAGACGGTAAGGTTGATAAACGCGAACTGGACTATGTGCGAGCCCACTTCACGCAAATGTTTGGTACCAGACGCGCCGAAGAAAGCTTTAAAGTTTTTAAGCATATAATTAATAGTAAAGCTGTCTCTCTGCGTCAGATTTGCCTACAAATAGACAAGCAATTACCTCATGCACAACGCTTACAATTAATTCATTTCTTATATGGTATTTCTCTAGCCGATGGGCATCTAGATCAAAAAGAAATACAAGTGATAGAAAAGATAGGAGCTTATATGTACATCAACGTACATGATTTAGCTTCTATAAAGGCCATGTTCTTTAAAGAACCTAAACAGTATTATAAAATTTTGGAAGTTGATGAATCGTGCTCTGACTCGGAGTTAAAAAAGGCCTTTAGAAAAATGGCTATGAAATATCATCCTGATAAGCTGAGCGATTTAAGCGATTCGCAACAAAAATTTGGCAAGCAAAAATTTATAAAAGTACAGGAGGCTTACGAAGCCATTAAAAAAGAGAGAGGTCTTAGTTAGTTATCATAATAAAAAAGTCTACCGATAAGCGGTGGACTTTTTTATTTTCAATAAATATTTATAATTATTTAAAGGCATTGAGCCCTGTAATGTCCAAACCAGTAATCAAAAGGTGTATGTCATGGGTTCCTTCGTAGGTAACTACCGATTCTAAGTTCATCATGTGGCGCATAATTGGATATTCGCCAGTAATTCCCATACCTCCTAGCATCTGACGAGCATCCCTACATATAGTTAAAGCCATGTCAACATTATTGCGCTTTGCCATCGATATTTGAGCCGATGTTGCACGACCCTCATTTCGTAATTGTCCTAAACGGAATGTTAATAATTGTGCTTTTGTAATTTCCGTAATCATTTCAGCAAGCTTTTTTTGCTGTAACTGAAAGGCTCCAATAGGCTTATCAAATTGAACGCGTTCTTTTGAGTAACGAAGAGCAGCATCGTAACAATCCATAGCAGCTCCAATTGCACCCCAAGCAATACCAAATCGAGCTGAGTCTAGACAGCCTAGAGGGGCTCCTAATCCGCTTTTATTAGGCAGCAAGTTTTCTTTAGGAACCCTAACGTTGTCAAAAACAAGTTCGCCCGTTGCCGAAGCTCTTAAAGACCATTTGCCATGAGTTTCAGGCGTAGTAAAGCCCTCCATTCCACGCTCCACAATTAAACCATAGATTCTGCCTTCTTCATTTTTTGCCCATACTACAGCAACATCAGCAAAAGGAGCGTTAGAAATCCACATTTTAGCACCATTTAAAAGATAATAGTCACCCATATCTTTAAAATTAGTTTCCATCCCGCCAGGGTTAGATCCGTGGTCAGGTTCTGTAAGGCCAAAACAACCTAAGTGTTCTCCACTGGCCAATTTTGGAAGATATTTTTTGCGTTGGTCTTCATTACCGTATTTGTAAATAGGATACATTACCAAAGACGATTGCACCGAAGCTGTAGAACGTACACCAGAATCTCCTCTTTCTAATTCTTGCATAATTAGACCGTATGAAATTTGATCTAAACCAGCACCACCATATTCTTCTGGAATGTAAGGGCCAAAAGCTCCGATTTCACCTAGCCCAGGGACAATCTGCTTAGGGAACTCAGCTTTTTGACAAGCATCCTCAATAATAGGTGACACGGTGCGTTTTACCCAATCGCGCGCTGCATCGCGCACCATAATGTGTTCTTCACTAAGTAAATCATCTAGATTAAAGTAATCTGGAGCTTGAAAAAGATCAGTAGCCATATGCTCGTTTTTTTGTTTAGTGCAAAGATATCGATTTATTTCATCATCAATTCTTAAACTCTAAAATAATTGTGTTAACAAAAAACCACACATACTAGTGTAGGCGTTCGTTTATAAATATCTATATTTATAGGATAAAACATCTCGGAATGAGTTCAGATAGACGTAATTTTTTAAAGAAAGGAGCCCTAGCATTTTTAGCTTCAGGAATCATTCCTTTTAAGCTTAAGGCAGAAAGCCAATCCAATTGCGACCCAACAACCACTGATATATTGGGTCCTTTTTTTTCTGAGGGGGCTCCACAAGCCTCGTCAATAGTTCCAGATTCTTATGAAGGTGAAAAGCTAATTCTTACTGGTAGATTAATAAGTACTGATTGTGAAATGGGTATTGCTGACGCAGTATTAGACTTTTGGCAAGCCGATGAAAATGGGGACTATGATAATGAAAACTTTAATTTTAGAGGTAAAATTATTACAGACAGTGAGGGCTATTATAATTTAGAAACAATTATTCCAGGTAAATATCTTAATGGCTCACAATATAGGCCTGCTCATATTCATTTAAAAGTACAAGCAGAAGGATATGAAGAGTTGGTTACACAAATTTACTTTGAAGGAGATGTAGACATACCCAATGATTACTGGGCAAGTTTACCCTCAGCAATTAATAGAATTATCCCTATTTCTCCAGGTGTAATTGGCGATTGGTTTGGTGAATTCAATATTGTACTTTCTCCTAGTAATCCAATTGGAATTAATGAGTTGAGTATGGAGTTTGGTGATTTAAGTCAGAATTTTCCTAATCCATTTATTGATCGTACTCGCTTTCAATTTGTCTTAAATAAAGATTCGCATACACAGATAGAGATATTTAACCAAAAAGGTCAAAGTGTTCATGTGCTTGTGAATAGTAGTTTGCCTAAAGGCAGATATGAATTTAATTGGGAGGCTACAAAAGTCCTGCCCGGTGTATACACTGCTATTTGGCATGCCGACAACTTATTAATAAAAAGAATTAAACTAATCAAAAATCTATAGATATGAAAAAAACAATTACTGTGCTACTAATGGCTACTATAGCCATGTTTTTAACAGCTAACAGAGCTCACACCTATGGAGCAGGTGCACCCTCAGGTAAAACTGGATCTCCTGGTGATCAAGGAATGTCATGTAATACAGCCTATTGCCACAATGGCCCAGATGCTACCGAACAAACAATTACAATAACCAGCAATGAAGTTGAGGCTAGAGTATTTGAGATTACTATTGAGGTGCAAAGTCAAACGCCATTCCAATATCAAAAAGCCGGTTTTCAGGCTTGTGTAGAAAATCAAAATAATATGAACGTTGGTCAAATTTCAACTATAGATAATACTACAACTAAAATTGTAGAACAACATTATATTACGCACACATCTACAGGAACAGCGCCATCTGATGTTGTTGGTGGTACTCATCACTTGTGGAAATTCCTTTGGACTGCGCCGCAGAGCTTTACGGGCAACGCAACAGTTTATGCTGCGTCGATGTTAACAAATAATGATGGAGATTCATCAGGAGATGTTCTTGTTAAAACATCACATACAATAGATGTAGGACTAGGTCAGCAAGAATTAGAAGACAAACTTAGCTTCACAATATATCCTAATCCTGCATCAGAGAACATTAGTTTTGATGTCTCTAAATACATCGGCTCAAATATGAAACTCGAGCTTGTTGATATTAAAGGTGCTTCGTACACATTACACAATGGTATTTTAAACAAGATGACCATAGATTACCCAATACCTTCATCTTTAGCTAAGGGAATGTATGTAGTTCATTTAAGCACACCGGATGGACAAGTGGCACAAACTGTACATATAAAATAAATTTGTTGATTCAACCTAAAAAAGGAGCCACTATTAGGCTCCTTTTTTTAGTTTTGACAATTAAACATGTACCAGATATTCAGACAATCACCAAACGATACCCAAGTACTAATTCTCTTTTTTACGGTGGGTGTTATCTTTATCTTCCAGTATCTCAGTGATCCTAGAAGATTTATTTATTACTACACCTCACTATACACAAAGCAATACCACATAAATTACAGCAGATCTAGCAAGTTGAATAATGTCTTTATGATATTATTCTGTATACAATCTTTGCTCATGGTTTCTTTTTTATTGGCAGAATATTTATTGTACTGCTCCACTTACGCTTTTCATGATTATAAATTCCTTACCGCTATCACAATAGTAATAAGTTATTTTGGGCTAAAGTGGTTGGCCTTGTTTATCGTATCTATACTTTTTGATAAGAGCTCTTTTTTTCAAGAATTTATGACGCAATCTGCTCATTTTATAAACCTTTTTTTTGCCCCCATCATCCTATTTACAATCTATTTTTATTTGAATGGCATATGGTCGGTAGATACCATAAGTAATATACTTCTATCGGTTATAGTATTAGGTTTTCTATCAAAAATCAAGTTATACTTACATCTTAAAAAGCAAATGAGTTTAGGTCTGTATTATATAATTTTGTACATTTGCACATTCGAATTAGCACCTTTTTTATGGTTGTTAATGAGCATAAAATGCTGACAATAAAGCCTTTATACACAGTCTATGTCGGCAGCAAGTATAATTAATCACAATTGATTTGAAAGTAAAGACTATTCTTGTTTCACAGCCTGAGCCTAAAAGTGATGCTTCACCGTATCACGAATTGGCAAGAAAACAAAAGGTAAGTGTAGATTTTAGACCTTTTATTCATGTTGAAGGAGTTGAGGCAGCAGAGGTGCGTCAACAAAAAATTAATTTCACAGAACATACTGCTGTAATTCTTACAAGCCGCAATGCTGTTGATCATTACTTTAGAGTGTGTGAAGATATGCGATTTGAGGTGCCTACCACAATGAAGTATTTCTGTATGTCTGAAGCCATAGCTTTTTATCTACAGAAATACATTACATATAGAAAAAGAAAAATTTATTTTGGCAAAACACGCTTTGTAGATTTGATAGATGTTATTAAAAAACATAAATCAGAAAAATATTTACTACCATCATCAGATTTGTTAAAGCCAATAATTCCGGAGCTTTTAAACGAAAACAGTGTTAATTACCAAAGAGCTGTCTTATACAAAACAGTTTGTAGTGATTTGTCTGATTTAGAAGATGTGTTTTACGATATTTTGGTTTTCTTTAGCCCGTCTGGGATAAAGTCATTACTTCAAAATTTCCCAAATTTTAAGCAAAATAATACCCGTATTGCAGCTTTTGGTAAAACGACAGTAAAGGCGGCTATCGACGCTGGTTTAAAAGTAAATATAGAAGCACCTTCCGTAAAGGCCCCATCCATGACGATGGCCTTAGAACATTATATTAAAGATCTTAACAAGAAGTAGATTCACATTTTTTAACGTATAAGGGCGATATAATCGCCCTTTTTTTATTGATTTTGTCTACATTTACATGGCTATGAGGCAGAGCTTTCAAAAAGAAGAGCGACTTAAAAGTAAAATTGTTTTTCAGGAACTTATTTCTGATGGACAGTCAACCAAATCTCATCCTTTTGTGGTGATATGGCTCAAGGTGAAATCACCTCAAAAGTACCCAATTAAGGTTGCTTTTTCGGTGGCAAAAAAGCGATTTCCATTAGCTGTAGATAGAAATTTACTGAAACGTAGAATTCGCGAAGCATACCGACTAAATAAAAGTAAATGGTACGATTTGCTCGATGACAACTACGCGATTTTAATTGTGTATACCTCTAAAGCTAAAATGGATGCTAAAACTATCGAAAAAAAGTTAACTAAAGTATTTGAGCGTTTTGTGGAGTCTGCTAACTAACTTATTAAAGAATATAGTATTATTAAAGATTAAATTGTACAAGGCGCTTATTTCACCTTGGACACCGATGTCTTGTAGATATAGTCCTACATGTTCTACCTATGCAATAGAGTCAATTCAAAAGTATGGGCCATTTAAAGGCACATTTTTAATGCTTAAAAGAATTGCTTCCTGCCATCCTTGGGGTGGTAGTGGTTATGATCCTGTACCTTAAAAAAATGAAGATGAAAAATAGAATTAAACAAATGGCCTTTTGGTCTGCAATAGCTGTTGTATCATTTGGCTCCTTTGCTTTTGCATCTGGTTATTTCGAACTAAGTAAGAATCTAGATATTTTTACAACCCTTTTTAGAGAAGTAAACATCTATTACGTTGATGAAACCAAACCAGGAGAGATGATAGAAAAGGCTATAGACTCTATGCTAGAGGATTTAGATCCTTATACGACTTACATTCCTGAATCTGAAATTGAAGATTTTAGATTTCAAACCACTGGGCAGTATGGAGGTATAGGTGCTATGATTCGAAAGAAAGGTGATTATGTTGTTATAGCGGAGCCATATGAAGGTTTCCCAGCAGATAAGGCAGGTCTAAAGGCTGGAGATAAGCTTTTAAAAATTGATGGAAAGTCCGTAAAAGGTAAATCTACACAAGATGTTAGCTCTGTACTTAAGGGGCAGCCAGGCGTGGAGGTAGAATTATTAATAGACAGGCCAGGAACTAAACAACCGATAACCAAATCATTCACCCGTGAAGAGGTAAAGGTAAAGTCTATACCTTACATGGGCATGGTGGAGGATGGAATTGCTTATGTTAGGCTTAGAAGTTTTACAAGGAACTGTGCTCAAGAGGTTAAAGATGCCATAAAAAAACTACAATCAGAGAATGACGTTACTGGGCTCGTATTGGATTTAAGATCTAACCCTGGAGGCTTATTAAACGAATCGGTAAATCTTTGTAATTTGTTTATAGAGAAGGGCCAAGAAGTTGTATTTACAAAAGGTAAAATAAAAGAATGGGATAAGTCTTACAAGACGTCAGCCAACCCCCTAGATTTAGAGTTACCGCTTACTGTTTTAATCAATCAAAGCTCTGCATCTGCCTCAGAGATTGTTTCTGGTACTATGCAAGATCTTGATAGAGGTGTGGTTATAGGGAAGAGGAGTTTTGGTAAAGGATTGGTACAGCAAACAAGAAAACTGAGTTATAATTCACAACTTAAAGTCACCGTTGCTAAATATTACACCCCAAGTGGTAGATGTATTCAAGCCTTAGATTATGGGTCTAGGAATGAAGATGGAAGTGTTGGAAAGGTGGCAGATTCTCTAAAAACAGCATTTCAAACAAGAAATGGGAGAACAGTATATGATGGTGGTGGCGTGGATCCTGATATTACTATAGAAGAAGACATGTTTGCCGACATTGTGGGCAGCCTTGTTTCTAAACAGCTGATATTTGATTATGCCACACAGTTTGTATTGAAAAACGATTCAATTGCGCGACCTGGTGTGTTTAAAATAAACGATGAGGTTTACGAAGACTTTGTTCAATACCTATCTGACAAAGACTACGAATATGAAACAAGTACTGAAAAACAACTCAATGACCTGTTCGAAGTTTCTGCGAAGGATAACTATAACGAACTTACTGACGATTTGGAAGCTCTTAAACTAAAACTATTAAGTTATAAAGAAGATGACATCCACAAATATCAAAATCAAATTTCAGAATTGATACTAAGTGAATTGATGTCTCGTTACTACTACCAAGAAGGACGCATTATAGCCTCTTTAGCAGACGATATTGTTTTGCACGAAGCTATAGATGTCCTTCAAGATAAAGAAAGATACCAACAAATCCTGTCCGGGGAGTAAATGCCTGTGTTAACCAAACAAAATTTATATTTTCTTGCATGCACAAGCTTTATCATAGGTCTAGTTGTGCAAGATTTTTTTAAAATTCCCCTTACTGGTGGAATTATAATTCTTGGTTTAACTTGGATTTTTTCAGCAGGCTATGCCCAAAAGTTTAAACTGATAGCTTCAAAGCCATTAGCTTTAGCTATAATTTTCTTTTTTCTCTTACATCTGATTTCCGTTACTTATTCAGAAAACACCCATTCTGCATGGAAAGATGTGCAGTTAAAAATATCCTTATTTTTGATGCCTTTATTTATGCTTAGCACCAACATCTTTAGTCAAAAATTACGTCGTTTATTGCTAACTATTTTTGTGCTAAGTATGGCTACTATGGCTATATATGATTTGTATACAGCTTTTGGCATATATCAAGAATTGCAAGATAGTTCTGTGTTTTTTTATCAGAGCTTGCCTCAGTTTTTTGTCGATAAACCTCACTATACTTCTTGGTATTATTCTTTTGCTTTTTTTATTATCATTCATAAAATTATTGAAGAAAAGAAACGTAATATATCTTGGTTTATTCTCGCTTTGGTCTTTTTAATCTCTGTACTGTTGCTTTCAAGTCGAATTTATTTAATCGCTCTGGTAAGTGTTTTTTTTATCACTTCAGTTAAATGGATTAGACCTAGGCTTACAAGTAAGAAAATGCAATTTTTTTCCGTTTTTATAGCCCTTACATTACCCTTAATGATAGTTCTCATACCTCAAACAAAATCTAGGTTAATGGAGACACTAGATGAGGTGAAAGAAATCTTTGTAAAGGACACTAATAAAGAGACAAATGCTAGAGTCTATATTTGGGCTTATGCAATGGAACTTATAAAAGGTAATCCAATAATAGGATACGGTGTGGGGGATGCTAAAACGGAATTAAATGTCTTATTAAAAGATTGCAAGGCAAAGTTTTGGGATGGCAAACAAAATGTTCCTATTTATCAAAAGAACTACAATTTTCACAACCAATTTCTCCAAACTTGGGCAGAGGTAGGTATTCTTGGTGTTGTGCTACTATTGTTTTTCATGATAAGACCGTTGACTTTAAAAAATCAACACCCTTTATTTTTAATATTTCTTGTGCTTACCTTTATAGGCTTTTTAACAGAAAGTATGTTTGAACGTCAGGTAGGTGTAGTATTATTTGCGGTAATGTATCCATTGTTATCTGAGCTAGACATCAATACTAGTGCTGAATAAAAATTCTTTTTACTCTTTGAGAGATATTCGTAAGAACTTCATAAGGAATAGTTTCTAACTGATTGGCAAGCGTTAAGATATCCTCCCTACTATTCCATATAACAACCTCATCTCCTTCTTTGGCATCGGGGATATGATTCACATCTATCATACACATATCCATACAGATATTACCAATAATTGAGGCTTTTTGTCCATGTATGCTAACTTGCCCCCGGCCATTGCTTAAGGCTCTACTTAATCCATCAGCATAGCCAATAGGGATAATTGCAATTTTGATGTTTTCTTCTGCCACAAACGCCCTATCGTACCCAATACTTTGCCCCGAAGGCACATTCTTAATTTGAGAAATCATAGATTTAAGCGCAGAGCAATTTTGTAATTGTTCATGGCCTATGCCATACAAACCAATACCTAGTCTGACCATGTCAAATTCAGCCTCAGGGAAATTAATGATTCCGGAAGAGTTAAGTATATGTTTAATAAAGGTATATCCGAGATCATTTTCAATTTTTACAACGATGTCCTTAAACTGGGCAATTTGAATTCGGGTGAAATCCACATCACCTTCAAGGCTGCTATTTGCAAGGTGAGAAAATACCGATGCCACCTTAATTTCTGTCTTACTTTTAAGCCATTCGATAAGTCCGTCAATTTGCCCCTCATCAAAGCCTAAACGGTGCATGCCAGTATCTACTTTTATGTGAACTGGGTAATTTTTTCGGCCTGTTTTTATAAGTTCTCGATATAGGACTTTTAGTTGTCTGAAGCTAAATATTTCGGGTTCTAGAGCGTATTTTATCATTACAGAAAGCTGATTAATATCTGGGTTAAGAACCATAATAGGCAATTGTATTCCCTTTTTCCTGAGTGCTACGCCCTCATCCACATAAGCAACGGCCAAATAATCTGCTTTGTGGTATTCTAAATGATGTGCAATTTCGAAGGAGCCGTTTCCGTATGAAAATGCTTTTACCATTACCATTACTTTGGTGTTTGGGTCAAGTAAATTTTTATAAAAATGGTAGTTTTCAGATATGCTATTTAGGTTTACTTCTAAGACTGTTTCATGAATTTTTTGCTCCAGAAGTTTGGCTATATTTTCAAATTCAAATTTCCTAGCTCCCTTGAGTAATATCGCAGAATCACTTAATTCTTCATTGTCTAGATGATCAATAAGCTGAGCTGTATTTTCATAGGCATTACAATTGTTAAACATAGAATGGTATGCACAAAAATTAGGTCCAACACCAATTATTTTATCAACTTGGTATTGATCAAGAAGCTTCGTTAGCTTTGGATACAACTCTTTGTTATCCATCCCTGTTTCTTGTAAATCTGATAAGACGGCTACTGTTTTGGCGTTACCCTTTTGTTGTTGTAAAAAGTCTAAGGCTATCTTTAAAGAATCAAGATCTGAGCTGTAAGCATCATTGATAAGAAGACTGTTAGATTTTGCTTCTTTCAGTTCTAAGCGCATTTCTACCGCTCTTAGTTCGAACAGGCAATGTTGGATGTCTTCTTTTGTATAGTCAAAAATATAAAGGCAACAAATAAGATGTAAGGCATTTTCTATTGATGCCTCGTCACTAAACGGTAGAGTGTAAGTAGCCATTTGATTTTTGACGGTACAGTTCAGCTTGGTGTGATTATCAATTATGCTAAACCCATCAACAAAAAGAAAAGCGTTTTTATTTGTCCTAGACCAAGCAAAAAGCTGTGGATTTTTAAGTGCTATTATTTTAGAGTGGATAGATTTATAATCGTCGCAATAGATTATTTTTTCGCAATCGGCAAACAAGCTTAATTTTTCAACAACCTTTTCTTCTGTAGATTTAAAATTCTCGGAATGCGCTTGACCAATTGTAGTAAACACACCTATTTGAGGCTTGATGATTTTCTTTAATTTATCCATCTCACCTACCTGTGAGATACCCGCTTCTATAATAGCTAGTTCAGCATTATTATTTAGGCCTAACAAGCTTAAAGCAACTCCTACCTGAGAGTTAAAGCTTTTGGGACTTTTGTATACATTAAATTTGTGCCTAAGACTTTGAGACAGCCATTCTTTTACTATGGTTTTACCATTGCTCCCAGTTATGGAGATGATAAGATTAGAAAAGTTATTTCTGTGGTGAAGTGCGATGCTTTGTAATGCGCTAACAGAGTTTTTGACTTGTATAAAAGTTGCTGCCGGGTATTTGCTACAATCAAAATGTTGATCATCGATTAAAAAAAAGCGCTGGCCTTGCTTGTAGAGGTCGTCAATATATAGATGTGCGTTATGGTTAACACCATTTATGGCAATGAATAGGCACTTATCGGCGCTTTTAAATTTCCTACTATCTGTATACAGGAATTCAATAGTGCTACCAAGCCCAGATCCTAGGAGTTGCCCATTTACTATTTGGGCAATTTCATCTATGCGCAATAACAACCTAGTCATGTTTATTTTTAGTGCGAAAGCAACTTCTGCAGAGCGCTTCGTAAGACTCTGTTTCTCCTAAGAAAATGAGATTTTTTGATGCTGTTTTTCGATGCGAATGAATAGCCAAGTCACCACAGTCTACACATATAGCGTGAACTTTAGATACATACTCTGCCATAGCCATGAGTTGTGGAATTGGTCCAAAAGGCTTTCCTCTATAATCCATATCTAATCCGGCAACAATAACTCTTAGACCTCTGTTGGCAAGATCTATACAAACACTTGGAAGTTCTTTGTCAAAAAACTGGGCTTCGTCAATACCTATTACATCAACGTCGTTTGCCAAAAGTAATATATTGGATGAATTGGGCACGGGAGTAGATGGTACGGATCTAGAGTCGTGAGATACTACATTTTCTTCGTCGTAGCGAACATCTATGGCAGGTTTAAAAATTTCAATTTTTTGTTGAGCAAACTCCGCCCGTTTAAGCCTTCGAATGAGTTCTTCTGTTTTCCCAGAAAACATAGATCCACAGATAACTTCTACCCATCCTTTGTTTCGCTTATTACTATCTGGAGTTTCTAAAAACATGAATTTTGTTTTGTGCTAAACAAATCTAATAAAATCGGTTTGTTCAACGCTATTTTTGCGTAATTTGTTTGAGCAAATAAAAGTCTATGTCAAAACTAATTTTAGTGCCTACACCAATAGGTAATTTAGAAGATATTACTCTTAGAGCTCTTAGGGTTCTTAAGGAGTCAGATCTTATTTTGGCAGAAGACACCAGGACGTCAGCCAAGTTGCTCAAGCATTTTGAAATAGGCACAAACATGAAGTCATTTCACATGCATAACGAGCATAGAATGTTGTCGAGAACTATAGAACGATTAAAATCAGGAGAGCAAATAGCCATGATCTCAGATGCAGGAACTCCGGGTATTTCCGACCCAGGTTTTTTGTTGGTGAGAGCTTGTGTAGAAAATGGCATTGCTACAGAGTGCCTCCCTGGTGCAACAGCATTAATCCCTGCCTTGGTGGTTTCTGGATTGCCGTCAGATCGTTTCGTTTTTGAAGGATTTTTACCACCAAAAAAAGGAAGACAAACTCGGGTGAAATTATGGGCCGAAGAATTAAGAACAATAGTTTTTTATGAATCACCACATAAACTATTAAAAACACTTGCCCAGATCAAAGAATTTGTTGGTGATGATCGTCAACTTTCTGTTAGTAGGGAGCTAACAAAAAAGTTTGAAGAAACTGTACGAGGTTCTGTTGACGAGCTCATCAATCATTTCACTGAAAAAGCTCCTAAAGGAGAATTTGTAATTATATTAGAAGGAAAGAAATAAATTGAGTCAAACAGAATTAAATATTAAATTAAACTCTTTATACCAACAAAAAAGGACAAAACCTTTTTTGATTGCTGGCCCATGTTCGGCAGAAAGTCGCGCGCAAGTATTGGCAACAGGAAGAGCATTAGCTGCTCATAACGACGCCACCATTTTTAGAGCAGGTGTTTGGAAACCTAGAACTAGACCAGGCTCTTTTGAAGGTATAGGTGTTCCTGCTTTAAAATGGGTTCAAGAGTTAAGAGAGGAAACAGGGATTCCTATAGCCACTGAGGTTGCCAACACCAACCATGTAGAGGCTTGCTTAAAGGCTGGTATCGATTATTTGTGGATTGGTGCCCGAACAACCGTGAATCCATTTTACGTTCAAGAAATTGCTGAAGCTCTGAAGGGTGTAGACATTCCTGTATTGGTTAAAAATCCATTACATCCAGACATAGGATTATGGATAGGAGCCTTAGAACGATTTAACGCTTGTGGTATTAAGCAACTAATGGCGGTACATAGAGGCTTTTACGCTTATGATGCAGGGCCGTATAGAAATTTACCTAAATGGGAGTTGGCAATTAAATTAAAACGGTGGATGCCTCAATTGCCGATCATCTGCGACCCTAGTCATATAGCTGGAGACAGCGCCTTAATTGGTGAAGTAAGTCAGATAGCCCTAGATTTAGATATGGACGGTTTAATGATTGAAACACATGAAAATCCTGCCCATGCACTTAGCGATTCTAAACAGCAATTAAAACCAGATGAATTGCACCGGTTAATTCATGGGCTTATATTGCCAAAACCCGATTTTGGAGACGATAATTTTTCTATAAAAGTCAGAGATTTGCGTAAAAAAATTGACAGCTATGATGAAGAAATCCTCGACACACTAGTCAAAAGGATGGAATTGGTAGAGGAGATTGGAATCCAAAAGAAAGACAAGCAAGTCATGATTTTTCAAATCAAAAGATTCTTTGAAATTCTTAGATCTAAAAAGAAGTATGGCTTAGAAAAGGGACTCTCTAAAGAACTTATTCACGAATTATTCGAACTTATTCATAAGCATTCCATTAATATTCAGAATAAAATATAAGCCTACAAAGGCAACACCCATAATTAGATGAATGTAAAGCAATGGAAATATAAACCTAAGCCCGACAGTCAACGTGTGTTTTCGTTGCATAAAGAACTTGGGATTTCCAAAACCATATGTAGCTTGTTGGTAAGTAGAGGTATAGACACTTATCAAAAAGCCAAAGACTTTTTTCGTCCTTCATTAGACAGCTTACATGATCCTTTTTCAATGAAAGACATGTCCCTAGCAGTGTCTCGAATACATAAAGCTCTTAGTAATCGTGAAATTATCAGAGTTTATGGCGATTATGATGTGGATGGAACCACCTCTGTGAGTATGATGTTTAGCTTTTTGAAGAATCAAGGAGCCACCTGCGATTACTATATTCCAGATAGATATTCTGAGGGCTACGGAATTTCTTACCGCGGAATAGATGATGCGATAGAAAAAGGAATTACTCTCATGATATGTTTAGACTGTGGAATAAAAGCGGTTGACAAGATAAGTTATGCCCAATCAAAAGGATTAGATATTATTATTTGTGACCACCACAGGCCTGGAGAACAAATACCTAATGCTTACGCCGTATTAGATCCAAAAAGGAACGATTGTTCATACCCATTTAAAGAGCTTTGTGGCTGTGGAGTTGGATTTAAGCTTATACAAGCCTACTTAATCCATCATAACTTAGAGCCACAAATAGCATATCCATATCTAGATTATGTGGCTATAGCAATTGGTGCGGACATAGTGCCTATTGTTGGTGAAAACAGAGTGCTTGCCTATTATGGATTAAGGAAGTTAAATAGTCAACCTAGAGCAGGACTAAAAGCCCTTGCACAAGAGCATAAACGTTTTGGCACTATGACTATTACCGATGTAGTATTTACCATTGCTCCCAGAATAAATGCTGCAGGCAGGATGAATCACGCACATAATGCTGTACGTCTTTTAATTGAAGAAAATGAAGCAAAGGCTATAGAAACTGCAATTAAAATTGAAGAATTTAATACGGATCGACGTGCGCATGATCAGCGCATCGCAAAGGAAGCCATCGACCAAATTATTGATCATGGCGAGGAACAGGATCCATCCTCAGTAGTTTATCATCCAGAATGGCACAAGGGCGTTCTAGGTATTGTGGCCTCAAGGCTTATAGAAACTTATTATAGACCTACCGTTGTTTTCACCAAAAGTAATGGGTTACTCACAGCTTCTGTACGCTCGGTAAAAGGCTTTGATGTGTATGCTGCACTGGAAGCTTGCAGCAAATACATAAAGCAATTTGGAGGGCACAAGTACGCTGCAGGATTAACCATTTTAGAAGAAAACTATACGTTGTTTAAAGAAGCATTCAACCGGGAGGTTTCCCAAACAATTACGAAATCTTCTTTGCAAGAAATAGTAGAGATAGATGACGAATTAGATTTTGCTGATATCAATTATAAATTTTACAATATCCTCAAACAATTTGAACCTTTTGGCCCTGATAATAGGGCGCCTCTTTTTGTTACAAAGAATGTATTAGACAGAGGATACACCAAACAGGTAGGTGCAGAGTTAGCCCATCTTAAACTTCATATGTGTACCCAACAAGAACCTTTAGAAGAGATGTATGGTATTGCTTTTAAGATGGGGCAGCATTACAGTTATATTACTAAGGGCTTAAGCTTTGACATTTGTTATGCTATAACAGAAAATACTTGGAGAAATAAATCTACAATACAACTGTCTGTTAAGGATATTAAAACCCATTAAGGGTTTTAACACTCTCTACCCAATTTTTTTTCTATGTGTTGTGAAAGATGACTAAGTTTCTGAAATTTAGCCATAAAATCAGCTCGTTCTGCTTCATTCACGTCTTCTTTTTTCATGGCTTCGAGCATCTGGCGGATTTTAAGCTTTACTTGTTTTGCTTTTAAGCGAATAATAGATTCTGTTACAAGCTCCTTTAATTTGTCCGCTTCCTGAGGTACGAAAATTTCTTTTTTAGACCAGTCCGATAGTTGATGTTTTGTACTCAATAGCTCTGAGCTTATTTGAGATATTCCTTGATCTTGGTGTCTCACGAAATAATTGCTTTCTAAAATATGACCCGTATTATTTAGTTCGTCAATAAAACAGTTGTAGATAAAAGCGTATTTTTCATTGGTAAAGTGAATTTCATCTTGCTCTAACTCTGAGATGATATATTCGGCTACAGAAATTGTGGTTTCTTCTAATTCTTCTTCCTCATTTTCGTATTCAAAACGAAGTGTGCTAGTTCCATAAATGACCAAAAGTCTTATTAGAGTGATTTCCTCTAGATGAATCGTCATTGATTTTAATCCGATTTCTTTTTTTGGCGTGCTAACAACCTCCATGTTAGCGCTAGATGTAACCCCGGATCTTGATCTTATGTTCTGAGCAATGTTATTAAGAATAAGACTTTCTTCAATATCGAGAATTTTAGAAGTACTCTGGGCGTATACCGAACGGGCAATGGCATCTGGAATAAGCGCAATAGTTGCGGCTATATTTTTAATTAGTGCTGCTTTTTTGGCAGGATCATCTTGTGTATCCTTTAAAAGCAAGGAACATTTAAATCCGATAAAGTCTTTGGCTTGCTTACTAATATAGTTTTCCAACTCTTCGGCACTTACCTTTTTAGAGTAAGAGTCTGGATCTTCGCCGTCAGGAAAAGTGACCACTTTTACGTTAAGACCTTCTTGTAGAATGAGGTCCACGCCTCTTAGCGCTGCTTTTAAACCTGCCGCATCGCCGTCAAAAAGCAATGTAATATTATTTGTAAATCGTTTTATTAGTTTTATCTGCTCTATAGTTAGTGAGGTTCCTGATGAGGCTACCACATTTTCTATACCTGCTTGGTGCATAGAAATGACATCAGTATAACCCTCTACTAGCAAACACATATCTTTTTTTACGAGACTATTTTTAGCATAGAACATTCCATAAAGTACTTTGCTTTTATGGTATATATCGCTTTCGGGAGAGTTGAGGTATTTTGCTGCCTTTACATTATTTTTTAAGATACGGCCACCAAATCCTAGCACTCTTCCAGACAAAGAATGAATGGGAAACATAACCCTTCCTCTAAATCGGTCAATGGTTTTTGTGCCTTTTATAATGCTGAGTCCAGATTTCTCTAAATACTCGACTTTATAGCCTTCAGAAATAGCATAAGTACTAAAAGCATCCTTCTTTTCAGGGCTATATCCCAGCTGAAACTTTTTTAGGGTTTCTTCACGGTAGCCTCTTTCTTTAAAATAGCTTAATCCTATGGCTTTCCCTTCGGAACTATGCAGGAGTTGATCTTGAAAGTAGTCATTGGCCTTGTTGCTAACAATAAATAGACTTTCTCGTTGGTTGGCAGCTTCTTCTTGTTCTGGTGTTTTTGCGACTTCTTCAATGAAGATATTATATTTGTTAGCCAAATATTTTAGGGCTTCGGGATAGCTAAAATGCTCATGATCCATCACAAAGTTTACGGCGTTACCTCCTTTGCCGCAACCAAAACATTTGTAAATTCCTTTGGCGGGAGAAACAGTAAATGAGGGTGTTTTTTCGTCGTGAAAAGGACAATTGCCCAACATATTAACCCCGCGTTTTTTTAAGTTTACAAAGTCACCTACCACCTCGTCTATACGAGCTGTTTCGAAAATAAGGTCTATGGTTTCCTTTGGGATCAATATTGAAAATTTAGAACCTTAAAAATAGAAAAAAAGATTGGTCGGGCTAGAGCTTTTAAAGAGGAACGATGAAACAAGGGTATTTTTTTGAGAAACTGTTGTTTACTTCTTCCTATTGATGACGTATTGAATAAGTGCCTCGAGTGATTTTTTGGCATCAGAATTGGGGAAGTCAGAAATAATATTTATTGCTTTTGCTTGATATTCGTGCATCTTCTCTTTTGCATATTCTAATCCGCCAGATTTCTGCACAAAGGCAATCACTTCCTTGACTTTTTTGGGTTTGTTATGATGTTTTTTTATGGTTCTTATGACTTCTCTTCGCTTAGAACTATCGCAATTTTGCAAGGCATAAATAAGCGGAAGGGTCATTTTTTGCTCTTTAATATCTATTCCTACTGGTTTGCCAATAATTCCTTGTTTTTGGTAGTCGAAGAGGTCGTCTTTAATTTGAAAGGCAATTCCTATGGCCTCACCAAAGTTCCACATTTTTTCCTCCAGTGCTTTCTCTTTATTTACCGATGCACAACCTACTGCACAACAGGCTGCAATTAAAGAAGCTGTCTTTTTACGAATAATATCGTAGTACACATCTTCAACAATATCTAGTTTACGAGCTTTTTCAATTTGCAATAATTCCCCTTCGCTCATTTCTTCTACAGCCTTAGAAGTAATTTTTAGTAGATGAAAATCTTCATTTTTAACCGCTAAGAGAAGTCCTTTAGAAAGTAAAAAATCGCCAACGAGTACAGCAATTTTATTTTTCCAAAGGGCATTGATAGAGAAAAAGCCACGGCGCATATTAGCATCGTCTACCACATCGTCGTGGACCAAGGTTGCCGTATGCAGTAGCTCAATCATAGATGCTCCTCTGTAACTACTTTCGTTAACAGTGCCGCAGAGTTTGGCACTTAAAAACACGAACATAGGGCGCATCTGCTTTCCTTTTCGCTTTACAATGTAGTGTGTGATTTTGTCGAGTAGAGGCACCTTAGATGCCATAGACTTCTTAAACTTTGACTCAAAAGAGTCCATCTCTACCTTTATAGGTGCTTTTATATCATCTATTACCGACACGAAGTGCAAAAATACGAATCTTTAGCAGTTTATAATCAAGCTTAATGTCAAATAATTAGCTCTTATTTGCCAGTTGCCCGCAGGCCGCATCTATATCTTTTCCGCGACTTCTTCTTATATTTACCACTACACCCCTTTGTTCGAGATAGGCCATAAAGGCGTTTACCTTGTTTGTTTTGGCTTGCTTAAACTCTTCGCCGTCTATAGGATTATATTCAATGATATTTACTTTACATGGGATATGCTTACTGAAAGCATACAACTCTTTGGCATCTTCAATTTCATCATTAAAATTATCGAAGATGATGTATTCGTAAGTTACGCGGGTTTTGGTTTTAGCGTAAAAGTATTTTAGTGCCTTGGCGAGGATGTCTAAATTATTGGTTTCATTGATACCCATAATTTTATTTCTCTTCTCGTCGTTGGCGGCATGTAAAGAAAGGGCTAAGTTAAATTTTACATTGTCGTCAGCTAGTTTTTCTATCATTTTGGCGACCCCAGCTGTAGAAACGGTAATTCGCTTTGGCGACATGCCCAATCCTTCTTCAGAGGTTATTCTCTCTATTGAAGATATCATATTTTTGTAGTTGAGAAGAGGCTCTCCCATACCCATATAAACGATGTTGGACAGCGACTGGCCATGATGCTTTTCTGCCTGATCTCGAATAATTCGCACTTGATCGTAAATTTCTGCCGCTTCTATGTTACGCATGCGTTTTAGCTTTCCAGTAGCACAAAAAGCACAAGCCAAACTACAGCCTACTTGCGATGATATACAAGCTGTCATTCGAGAATCGGTAGGAATCAAAACCCCTTCGCAAATTCTGCCATCGTGAAGTTTAAATGCATTTTTGATGGTACCATCGTTACTGTACTGGCAGTTGTCTACTTTTACCGCATTAATGGTAAAGTGTTGGCTTAATAATTCGCGGGTCTTTAAGGAAAGGTTAGTCATCTGGTCAAAGTGGGTGGCGGACTTCTTCCAAATCCACTCATACACCTGCTTAGAACGAAAGGCTTTTTCTTGTTTGTTTACAAAAAAAGCTTTGAGTTCCTCTTTGCTTAATAGCCGTATGTCTTTCTTAATTACCTCTTTCATCACAGCAAAGATACGCATTATGTATCACCTTTAATTTTCAATAAAGAATAATGGCATATATGAGATATCGGCACATAGAGCTTTCGTATCTTTGCATAAACTGTAAAAATGCGCATTCTTCACGCCACTTATATTGCACCACTCCATGGGCCAATTCTAGAAAATGCTTATCTATATATAGAAGATGATGGCACCATCATACATTATACAGATGTGGCACCCATAACCGATCAATTTGAAGTAGAGAGATACGAAGGACTTTTGTGCCCGGGTTTTGTGAACACCCATTGCCATTTAGAGCTTTCGCATATGAAAAACTTGGTAGGCGAGGGCACAGGCTTACCTGCTTTTGTGGCCCAAATACCCAAAAAACGCAGCCAAGCCACAGAACATTTAGATGCAGCCTTAAAGGCGGCAGATCAGTACATGCGCGATACTGGAACTGTAGCGGTAGGTGATATTTCTAATGCAGATCATAGCATTGGCCTTAAAATAGAAAGTCCTATTCGATATCATTCTTTTGTAGAGCTCTATGGTTTAGACCCTTCAAAGGCTCCAGAAATTATAGGAAAAGGCTTGCATTTGTTAGAGGAGTTTCGCAGTAATAATCTATCGGCTTCTTTGGTGCCGCACTCACCATATACTTTGTCTAGGGAGCTTTTGGAGGCAATTTATATGCACTCTGATAATGAACTTGTAAGCATACATCACCAAGAAACCCCCTCAGAGATGGAGTTGTTTCAAAAGGGCCAAGGCGAACTAATGGAATCTTTTGAAGCCAGGGGATTAGATATGAGCCAGCAAAAATCTTTTCAAGGCAGTTCTTCCGATTACAGTTTGCTTTCGTTTTTAAGTCCAGACCAACGCTTGTTATTGGTTCATAACACTTGTTCTGAAGATGATGACATACGCAAGGTTGAACAATATTTTAATCAGGTTTATTGGTGTACTTGTCCAAAATCTAACTGGTATATAGAGCGACGTTTGCCCAACTACGACTTGTGGCGCCAGCACCAGTTAAAGATTACCGTAGGCACCGACTCTTTGGCTTCTAACAAAACTTTAAACATGCTAGAAGAGCTCCAATTTATACAGAGTAAATTTCCACATATCCCAACCGAAGAGTTGTTGTTATGGGCTTGTAAAAATGGTGCCGAGGCATTAGGTTTTAATGATTTGGGTGCTTTTGTTGCTGGCAACAGGCCTGGAGTGCTTCTCATACAAGGGCTTGAGGGCACTGTCCTTACAAAAGCATCTAAGGTAAAAGTGTTGGCCTAGTTTTTTATAAATTTCTTTTGTACTACAAGCCTTCAAAAGGCTATGGTATAAAGCGTTTGTAATTAATGATGTAGGATCTATGGGATCTAAAAAAAGCAGGATTTGAGAGAATGTTTTTGAGACTTTTTAGTCGTTTGGAGCTATTGATAATTTCTGTGCGCGTTGAATATATCTCTAAGTAATCGCAACAACTCTTAATATAGATTATTTCAGAAGACTTCAATACATAAAATCCGTCTTTAGTATTAAACACAATTTTATGATTCTGTGGTTTTTGTTTGTCAAGTTCATTTCTAAACATGCATAAATATAGACAAAATATACATAAACAAATATATGTAACTATTAGTTTTACACAATATGTAATTGTTTTAATCTACCTTTTTTAATTGTAAATCGGGGATAGGAATGATTTTTTTATGGGTTCTTTAAAAGAGATTCTGCCAGGAGAAGGTCTTTAGGAGTGGTAATTTTTAAGTTGTTTGCTTCTCCTTGTGCTAGGCTAACGGTAATTCCAGATGCTTCTACTACCGAGGCGTCGTCTGTAAAATGTACTTGCTCTGGCATGCTGTAGGCTTCGTGAAGTATCTTCGCCTTAAAGCATTGTGGTGTTTGTACGCTCACATACTGGTTTCTGTCTAGAGCTTTGCTATCTGTTCCGTTTACCTTTCGTATAGATTCTACCAATGGGCTTACAGGAATTACGGCGTTTTTGGCCGCGGTTCGCTGATAGAGCTCAGTAATTAATTTAGGACTTACTAGTGGTCTTACCCCGTCGTGCACTGCAATAAGACCATCAGCACTGCAATATTTTAATCCGTTTTTTACAGATTGAAATCTACTTGGGCCGCCTTCACAGAGTTGGTGTGGTAAATTAAAATAGTATTTTTTGCATAGTCCTTGCCAAGTAGAATGATGGGCCTTAGGAAGTACAAGAATTATTTTTATGCTTCTAGATGCTAGGTAAAATTTTTCTATGGTATGCATAATTACAGGCCTCCCGTTCAATTCTAAGAATTGTTTTGGAATAGGACCTTTCATTCGAGTGCCTTTACCTCCGGCTACAATTATTGCTTGTTGCGTCATTACAAAACAAAAAAAGCTAAAAGATTGGAAATCTCTTAGCTTTTTGTGATAAAATATTGCTTTTACCTATAAAATTAACATGGCATCGCCATAGGTAAAGAATTTGTATTTTTCTTTTACAGCTTCTGCATATGCTTTTTTTAATAAATCAAATCCGCAAAATGCAGCAGCGTGCATCATAAGTGTAGATTTTGGCGTGTGTAGGTTGGTAATCATGCAGTTAGGTATCCTAAATTCGTATGGAGGAAAGATGAATTTGTTAGTCCATCCATCGTTAGGGTTTAAAGTATTGTGAGTAGATACCGAGCTTTCTATAGCTCTTAGTGTGGTAGTTCCTACGGCACATACGCGTCTGCTTCCTACCAGCGCTTTGTTTACAGTATCGCTAGCCTTTTGCGTTACTTGTATCTGCTCCGATTCCATTTTGTGCTTAGAAAGGTCTTCCACCTCCACCGGCCTAAAGGTTCCTAAACCAACGTGTAATGTAACTTCGGCAAAGTTAATCCCTTTAATTTCTAGGCGCTTAAGCAGATGTTTGCTAAAGTGCATTCCCGCAGTAGGAGCAGCAACGGCACCCTGCTCTTTGGCATAAACCGTTTGGTATCTATCGCGGTCTTCATTGTCTGGCTCGCGGTCTATATATTTTGGAAGAGGGGTTTGCCCAAGTTCTTGTAGCTTAGCCCTAAAGTCTTCGTACGGGCCGTCAAATAAAAAGCGAAGAGTTCTTCCCCGAGAGGTGGTGTTATCAATTACTTCGGCAACCAAAGATTCGTCTTCCCCAAAGTAGAGTTTATTACCAATACGAATTTTACGTGCTGGGTCTACCAAAACATCCCAAAGTCTGTTGTCTTTGTTGAGTTCACGTAAAAGAAATACTTCTATTCTAGCCCCTGTTTTTTCCTTATTACCGTACATACGTGCTGGAAATACTTTGGTGTTGTTGAGAATCATAACATCTTGATCGTCAAAATAGTCGATAAGATCTTTAAATTGACGGTGCTCAATTTTACCTGTGTCTCGATGTACCACCATCAGCCTCGATTCGTCGCGGTTTTTTGCAGGTCTTTTGGCCAACAATTCTTCCGGCAGTTCGAAGTTGAAGTGGGAAAGTTTCATTTTGGTGATCATAGAACGTCTTTTTTTTTAGAGGCTTGCAAATATAAGAAATAAATTTATACGGCCTTTATTTATCCTTACTTCATATTCGATTCAAAGGCCTCGATATCAAGCGCATTTTCTAGTTTGTAGCAGCCTATTTTTGTGCGTGTTAATGCACAAAGCCATGCGCCGCTATTAAGCGACTTACCAATGTCTTGTGCCAAAGATCTGATGTAAGTGCCTTTGCTACAAGACACTTTAATTTTTAAATATGGCATGTTTACCGACAGCAAATCTATTTTGTATATATGAACGGGACGAGCTTTTACGCTTACCTGTTTCCCTTTTCGAGCACTTTCGTATAATTTTTTACCAGCCACTTTTATGGCAGAAAATATAGGAGGCATTTGTTGTTGCTCCCCTTCTAATGCTTTTAAGGCGTTTTTGACTTTTTGTTCATCGATATGTTGTGTGGGATAAAAGTAATTTTCTGCAGTTTCACCGTCGTAGCTAGGTGTAGTAGCACCCAGTTTGATGGTGGCAATATATTCTTTTTGCGCTCCTTGATAACGGTCAATTTCTTTGGTTTTTTTACCTGTACAGATAATCATAAGACCATTAGCCAAGGGATCTAGGGTTCCTGCATGCCCGACTTTAATTTTTTTTATGCCGAGTTTCTTTTTTATAAGCCAACGAGTTTTGTTAACCAGCTGAAAACTGGTCCAATGCAAGGGCTTGTTAAACAAGAGCATTTCACCGTTTTTAAAATCGTAGTGTTTATTCATCAAAATGAGGCCCCAGCTGTTGGCATATTTGTTCTAAAAGGTCTTGGTCATCTTTGTTAAAAGCGCCAAGAGTATTTGAGTCAACGTCTATTTGTCCAAGTACTTGTCCTTTATAAATGATTGGCACCACGATTTCAGATTTCACATGAATGTTACAAGATATATAGTTTGATTCTGCAGATACATCGTCTATGAGGAATGTTTTTTCAGCTGAAGCCGCCTGCCCGCAAATTCCATTTCCAAAAGGGATTTCGGTATGTTCGGTTTTTTCACCTACATAGGGTCCTAAGTGGAGGACTTTCTTTACTTTGTCTGCAATATAAAATCCTGTCCAGTCGTACTTGTCAAAACTATTATTGAGAAGATCACAGATGGCTGTCATTTTTGCGTTTAGCGGGGCATCCATCTGTATAATAGAGATACTTTTATGGAGAACTTCAGTATAGGTCATTAGTCTTCAATTTCAGCAATAGTTTGGTCTAGAGCTTCAATAGTTTGGTCTAGTAGGTCCTGACTGTGTGTTCTCGAAATGAACAAAGATTCGAAGGCAGAAGGTGCCAGGTAAATACCCCTTTTTAACATGCCGTGGAATACTTTTTTAAAGTAATTCGCATCGGCAGCACAGGCATCATCAAAGTTGCGAACCGCCGCAACATTAAAGTGAAAACTTAACATTGAGCCTAGCCTATTAATACATACATTTAGCTTGTATTTGTTAAATACGGTACGCATGCCTTGCTCTAAGTAAGCTGTTTTTTTGTCGAGTTCTTCAAAGATACTAGGATTGTCGTGAAGCTCTTTTAGGAGCGTATATCCGCAAGACATAGCTAGTGGATTTCCCGAAAGTGTTCCTGCTTGGTATACCGGCCCTAACGGAGCTACCATATTCATAATTTCTTCTTTTCCGCCAAAGGCCCCTACGGGAAGCCCGCCTCCAATAACTTTGCCCATACACACCATGTCGGGCTTTATGTTTAATAGTGCGTTAGCCCCTCCTTCAGACAGCCTAAACCCAGTCATTACTTCGTCAAAAATAAGTAAAGTACCATGTTGGTCACAGAGAGTTCTTAGGCCTTCTAAAAAGCCTTTTTCTGGAGGAATACAGCCCATGTTTCCGGCCACTGGTTCTATAATAATAGCAGCGACTTCGCCATAGTGGCTTTTGAGGATTTGTTCTACTTGCGCCAGGTCGTTATAGCGAGCCAGTAAAGTGTCTTTGGCGGTTCCTTTGGTTACACCTGGCGAGTTAGGAAGGCCCAGAGTAACGGCCCCAGATCCGGCCTTTATTAAAAAAGCATCTGCATGCCCATGGTAACATCCTTCAAATTTGATAAACTTGTCTTTGTTGGTATAAGCACGCGCTACACGGATGGCACTCATACAGGCTTCAGTTCCAGAGTTTACCATTCGCACCTTGTCTACGGAAGGCATCATGGTACAGATGAGCTCGGCAATTTTAGTTTCCAGTTCTGTAGGCGCACCAAAAGAGGTAGAATTATTGGCTGCTGCTTTTAATGCCTGTATAATTGGCGGATGACTATGACCTAAAATCATGGGTCCCCATGAGCCAATGTAATCTATGTATTCTTTATCTTCAACATCAGTCATTATGGAGCCTTTGGCTTTTTTGAAAAACACAGGTGTTCCTCCCACAGATTTGAAAGCTCTTACGGGCGAGTTTACGCCACCAGGAATAAAAAGTTGGGCTCTTTCAAAAAGGTCCTTACTTGTCATATTAGGTTTATTTTTTTAATAGTTTGGCAATGTCTTTTGCAAAATAGCTAGCTATGAGGTTCGCTCCAGCTCTCTTGAATCCTATGATAGACTCTATCATGGTATTTTCTAGGTCTAGCCACCCTTTTTCTGCTGCAGCATGAATCATAGCATATTCTCCAGAAACTTGATAGGCAGCTACAGGCACTTTAAAGGTATCTTTTACAAGCGCTACCATATCTAAGTAGGGCATGCCGGGCTTTACCATCAATATGTCGGCTCCTTCTTGGAGGTCGAGTTCACATTCTTTTAAGGCAATTTCTTTGTTAGCAGGATTCATTTGGTAGGTTTTTTTATCACCAAATCCCGGAGCCGAATCTAGCGCATCTCGAAAAGGTCCGTAGAAGCAAGAAGCATACTTTACCGCATAAGACATGATGCCTACATGGTTAAAATCATGTTCTTCTAGCAACTCACGGATGTAGCCAATACGCCCATCCATCATGTCTGATGGAGCCACCATATCGGCGCCTGCTTGCGCATGGCTAAGGGCCATTTGCCCTAAAATTTCTACGCTGTTGTCATTAAGGATTTTACCATCTTCTACAACACCATCATGGCCAAAAGAAGAGTAAGGATCTAGCGCCACGTCGGTCATCACATACATGTCTGGGTAAGACTTTTTAATAGCTTTTACAGCTCTCTGCATGAGCCCATCAGGATTTAAGGCTTCGGTGCCATTGTTGTCTTTTAATGCCTCGGGAACTTTGGCAAAAAGCAGCACCGATTTTAAGCCTAGGTCGTAACACTCTTTTACCTCGTCTAATAACAGGTCGAGAGTAAATCTGTAATAACCAGGCATGGAGTTGATGGCTTCTTTATTTTTTTTGCCTTCCATAAAAAATAAGGGAACAATAAAATCGCTCGTGTGAATGTGATTTTCTTGAACCAGGTCTCTGATAGCTTTGGAAGCTCTGAGTCTTCGAGAACGAGTATATGGGTGTGAGATCATAGCGTTTTAATTAAGTGCAAAAATACATTGAATTCCTGAATGTTACTCGCTTATTAAGTATGCATTTTCTGTTAATGCCATGGCTTTTTGTTTTAAACTCTTACTTTCAAGGCTCTCCATTACTCGATAACATGCTACAATAAAATCGTCGAGCAATGCTGCTATGCATATAATACGTGTGCTGTTAAGGGGTTTTAAATGCTGGGCTTTGTGTTTTGGCGAGGCCATCAGGGTAATAAAGGCGCCCGTACTACTCATATGGCTTAAGTTACATCTCAATTGTTTGTAAAGCCAATCTTTTTCTACCAGAGGATGGTAGCTTGCAGGAAATAACTCTAAAAGAGCTTTATTAAATCTTTTTTTAGATTGGGCTTTTGCCCCCAACGGTTTTGAGTCTATAAATGCACCTAGAGTTTCTATACCGTTAGCAATGAACATAACGGTTGAAAAATTGAAGCCTGCCCTGTAAAGTGCTTGACTTTCTTTAATTAATAGGGTTTGTATGAAATTTTGATTGGTCATATATAGAGAAAAAAGCCTGTAAAAATACAGGCTCTTGTGCTAAAAATAGATAACAACTACGGGGTAACATAAATTGATCTATTCATTTGTTCTAGTTAAAAAACAAGTAATAAATATACGCAAATTAAATTTATTACGCAAATCTATCCGTTAATAGCTACTACTTCAGTTATTAGTGTAGGCAGCATCTTTTTGAGAATACTTTCTATACCTTGCTTTAGGGTTACTGTAGAGGAAGGACAGCCACTACAAGCACCTTGCAATAGCACTGAAACTTTCCCATTTTCATAACTAATGAATTTGATATTACCTCCATCAGATTCTACGGCAGGTTCTACGTATTCTTTAAGAATATCTACAATTCGCATTTCTACTTCTCCGAGCTCTTTTTCTTCGGGTATAACAATCTCAGTAGAGTCTTGTACTTGTTCATTCTTTGCGCCTGTGGTAGTTTCTTCTTCCATGATAACAGGCTTATTGTCGCCCAAGTATTCACGAATGAATTCTCTCACTTCCATTACAACGTCATCCCATTCCATCATGTCGTATTTAGTGATTGACACGAAGTTTCTTGCTATAAAAATTTCCTTTACAAAAGGAAAGTGAAATAATTGAGCCGCTAGAGGTGCATTTTGAGCTTCATCAATATTCATAAATTCTACACTGCTTCCTTGTATTATAGCTCTATTGGCTACAAATTTCATCACTTTAGGATTGGGTGTAATTTCCGCATAAACGGTTGTGGCTGTTTTTATATCACTCATCTTCCTTATTTTTGAGCAAAATTACAAATAAGAAGAGATATGGCCTTAGTGAAATCGATAAAAGGTGTTAGCCCTAGTTTTGGGGATGCATGTTACTTTGCAGAAAATGCTACAATTATAGGTGATGTTGTTATGGGAGAGTCTTGTAGTATATGGTTTAATGCAGTTGTTCGAGGTGACGTTCATTACATTAAAATGGGAAATAAAGTGAATGTGCAAGACGGTGCAGTTATTCATGCCACCTACCAAAAGCATCCAACAAACATCGGCAATTCGGTGTCTATTGGTCATAATGCAATTGTACACGGTTGTACTATTCACGACTATGTACTTATAGGAATGGGAGCTATCGTTATGGATAATTGCATCATCCAATCCAATAGTATTATTGCAGCTGGAGCAGTGGTGTTGGAAAATACAATTGTTGAGTCGGGGTGTATTTATGCCGGCGTACCAGCCAAGAAGGTTAAAGAACTTAACCAAGAACAAAGTGGTCGTCTTATAAAGGGTATTGCCAATAATTATGTAGAATATAAAAGTTGGCTAGAAGAGTAAGGATTGAGTTGATCTATGATTCTAGTGGAAATTCTTTTTTTATTTGTGCAACCCATTGCTCTAATCGTTCTTCGGTTTGGTCAAACTGATTGTCTTCATCTAGGGCTAGTCCAATAAATTCACCTTCAGTCATTTCTGCTTTCGATTCGGTATGTTCATAGCCCTCTGTAGGCCATTTACCAACAATTTTGCCTCCATTATTAAGTACAATCTCAGCAATGATTCCAACGCCATCTATAAAGTAGTCGCAGTAGACAAACTGATCTCCAAGCCCAAACAAGGCTACCGTCTTGCCGCTAAAGTCTACCTCTTTAAATTGATCGTAAAAAGTATCCCAATCGCTTTGCAGTTGACCGTCGTGCCATGTAGATAAACCAAGAATTATTTTATCATAGGCCCCGAAGTCTTCTACCTTGGCGTCGTACATATCAATAATATAAACGTTTTCTACACTTATCTTTTCACGAATTTTTAACGCAATACTTTCAGTATTTCCAGTATCTGAACCGTAAAACAAACCTATTTTTTCCATCTGCATTTATTATTTGGTGCAAAAATACGCATTGAATTGCAAATACACTCACATATCAGAGTACTTGTTAACAGTAATTTTATGATGCTTAAATGATCGATACGTGTTCTAGTTTTGTATTTTTGCAGGAGCAAAACAAAATAATATAAAATATATACATATGTATCCAGAACATCTAGTAGCGCCTATGCGCCAAGATTTAACCAAAGAAGGATTTGTTGAACTAAGAACTGCCCAAGAAGTAGATCAATTATTAGGGGCTGAAAAAGATACAGTTTTGGTTGTTGTAAATTCTGTATGTGGTTGTGCTGCAGGAAATGCCAGACCGGGAGTAAAAGCTGCAGTGAAACACGCTAAACACCCAAAACATATTACCACTGTTTTTGCTGGTGTAGATACTGAGGCTGTATCTAAAGCTCGTGATTTCATGATTCCTTTTCCACCATCATCTCCATGTATAGCTTTATTTAAAGGTGGCGAAGTTGTTCACATGTTAGAAAGACATCATATTGAAGGTAGAGCTGCAGAGGCTATTGCTGCAAACCTAGTAGCTGCTTTTGATGAGTATTGCTAATTTAAACAACTAGTGCTCAATAATTAGAGTGGTTTAATTTTGAAGGATAAATTTTGTGATGGAGTATAATTTTAGACGTATAGAAGCCAAGTGGCGTAAAAATTGGGCTGCGCAAAAAACATTCAAAACAGATATAAATACCAGCAAACCCAAGTATTATGTGCTTGATATGTTTCCCTATCCTTCTGGTGCCGGCTTGCACGTAGGACACCCTCTAGGTTATATTGCTTCGGATATTTATTCTCGTTACAAAAGACAAAAAGGCTTCAATGTACTTCATCCTATGGGCTATGATGCCTTCGGACTTCCCGCCGAGCAGTATGCCATTCAAACAGGACAACATCCTGCCATTACTACGGAATCTAATATTACGCGTTATAGAGACCAATTAGATAAATTAGGCTTTTCTTTTGATTGGGATAGGGAGGTAAGGACATGTGAACCAAACTATTATAAATGGACGCAATGGATTTTTAAACAGATTTTTAACGCTTGGTATTGCAAAGATGAGAACAAAGCAAAACCCATAGAATCTTTGATAGAGCGTTTTGATGAAGATGGAAATGTTTCTGTAAATGCCGTATGTGATGAGGTAGAAAAATTTACTGCATTACAATGGCAACAAAAGTCAGATGTTGAAAAACAAAAAATATTATTAGGGTATCGATTAGCGTTCCGCTCTGAGACCATGGTTAATTGGTGTCCTGAACTGGGAACTGTATTGGCTAACGACGAGATAAAAGATGGTTTGTCTGAGCGCGGCGGCCATCCTGTAGTGCAAAAAAAGATGATGCAATGGTCTATGCGGATTACGGCCTATGCGCAACGCCTTATTGATGGCTTAGAAAACTTAGATTGGTCGCCAGCCATAAAAGAACAACAGCGTAACTGGATTGGGAGATCTGAAGGAGCCTCTATTAAATTTGACATAGAAAGCGAGAGCCTATCACAAGAAGAAACACTTCAGGTAGAAGTATTTACCACAAGGCCAGACACTATATTTGGAGTTTCTTACATGACGCTAGCGCCTGAACATCCTTATATTCCTAAAATAACTACCGACAAATATAAAGATGATGTGGAGGCTTATATAGCCAAAACAAAAAAACGCTCTGAACGTGACCGAATGTCTGATGTGAAAACAGTTTCAGGTCAGTTTACTGGTGCTTATGTAAAACATCCGTTTACCAACGAAAAATTACCTGTATGGATTGGTGATTATGTTTTAGCAAGCTATGGTACTGGCGCCGTAATGGCTGTTCCTGCTCACGACAGCAGAGATTTTGCATTTGCAAACCATTTTGATTTACCCATTATACAGGTAGTCTCTGGAGGTAAATTACCAAATGAATCACATGATGGAAAGGATGGCCTGTTATTAAACTCTCAATTTTTAGATGGTTTATCTGTTAAAGATGCAACCATAACCATTATTACAAAGATTGAAGAAAAAGGTGTTGGTTCCGGAAAAATTCAATACCGACTCAGAGATGCTATTTTCTCCAGACAACGCTACTGGGGAGAACCTTTCCCCATTTATTTTGAGGATGAACTCCCTAAGCTTCTCGATGACTCCAAGCTTCCACTCAACCTACCAGAAGTAGAGAAATATCTTCCCACTGAAGATGGCGAACCACCATTAGCAAGAGCAGAATCTTGGCAAACTGAAGAATCTAAACCTCTAGATACCAATACGATGCCCGGATGGGCCGGTTCATCTTGGTATTTTCTAAGATATATGGATGCCAATAATAAAGGCGAATTTGTTTCTGCTGAAGCTCAGTCCTACTGGAAAAATGTAGATTTATATATAGGAGGTTCTGAACACGCTACAGGACATCTCCTTTACTCAAGATTTTGGATGAAATTTTTGTACGATATGGACTTGGTTGGGGAAGATGAGCCTTTTAAGAAGATGATTAACCAAGGGATGATTTTGGGCCGGTCTAACTTTGCTTACAGAGTTAAAGACAGCCAAATGTTTGTGTCGGCAGGATTAAAAGGCAAGTATCAAACAACAGCCATACATGTAGATGTAAACATGGTCGAAAATGATTTTCTTGACATAGAAGCTTTTAAAGCATGGAGGCCAGAGTTTGCTAATGCCGAGTTTATATTAGAGGAAGGCAACTACCTATGTGGTGCTGAGGTAGAAAAAATGTCTAAGTCTAAATTTAATGTGGTAAACCCTGATATTATTGTAGAGAAATACGGCGCAGATACCCTAAGAATGTACGAAATGTTTTTAGGTCCTTTAGAGCAATTTAAGCCATGGAACACCAATGGAATTTCTGGAGTTCACAATTTTTTACGAAAGTTTTGGCGCATGTTTCACAATGCCGATGGAAATTTCTCAGTGACCGATGTTGAGCCGACCAAGGAGGAGTTAAAAATACTTCATAAAACCATCAAGAAAGTTCAAGAAGACATTGAAGGTTTTTCTTTCAACACTTCTGTTAGTACATTTATGGTTTGTGTTAACGAGCTTACAGCAAAGTCTTGTAACAAAATAGCTATTTTAGAGCCATTGGTTTTATTGATGAGTTCTTATGCACCACATATTTGCGAAGAGTTATGGTCTATGCTAGGTCATTCTGATGGACTTAGCTACCAAGAATTTCCAAAGTTTGAGTCGTCTTATCTTGTAGAGAGTTCTCATCTCTACCCTGTTTCTTTTAATGGTAAGATGAGGTTTAAAATGGAATTTTCTTTAGACATGGACAAATCCGAAATTGAAAAACAAGTATTGGCACATGAAAAGTCAGCACACTATTTAGATGGTAATACACCCAAAAAAGTAATTGTGGTGCCAAAAAAAATTATTAATATCGTTGTCTAAAATCTAGTCTTTACAAATATTAAAGGCTTATTTATACCACCATAAGATTGCAACCTCTGGTATGGCTATTATCGAAGCGGCCCAATACTTCAAAGGATCCATCAGGATAAACCTTCCCCAAATCTTGCGTTGCTACAAAAGCGCAGGAATGAATGTTTGCTAGATCGATAATATTTAAGCCACCTTTGTGTTTTTCTAAAGACAAAGGGTCGTTAACGTCTCGAGCGCTCACCCGCATCCATGGAGGGCAAGAAAATCTTTCGTTACCTATTGCATAAGCTTGAGACAGGAGTTCTGTCATGCCGTATTCTGAATGAACCTCTTTGAGTCCAAGTCGCGATTTTAATATTTGGTGTAACTCATCCCTTACCAATTCCTTTCGCCGACCTTTCATGCCTCCCGTTTCCATGACAATGGTAGACGAAAGACTAATGTTGCTTTTTTCGGCAAAATCTAACAAAGCAAAACTTACGCCTATTAACAAGGTTTTTTTATTCAATTCCTCTTGCGATTGAAGAATAGCTCCAAGTGCATCATGGTTGTACAAGTAAAAACCACTTTTTGCCTTTTGAGTGTCTTTGATTAAGCGATCACACATATATATGAGTGAAGAACCTTCTCTTTCTAGATAAGATGGTAACAGTGCCAAGATAGTATAGTTGGTAATATCTCCATAAAAATGTTTAAATCCATTTTGAAAACTGCCTTCATAAATAGAAATATCTTTAACATAATGTGAGCTCTGTGGCCCGCCAGTTCCGCTGCTTTTAAATATTGCCTCTTCCTCTTCCCCACAAAATACTTTGTGTGATTTAAATAACTCTATAGGCAAGTAGGGAATGTCTTTCAGGCGAGAAATATTTTCGGACTGTATACCTATAAGTTGCATATACCTTTGGTATATGGGATTGTTTTTAGCCTGAAAACGAAAAAGCTCTAGAGCCGTTTTGTTAAACTGCTCATCATTTAGATGATTAAAAATTCGTTCACCCCAGTTAGTCATTTTATAAAAATCTAACGACACCAGTACTCACATCGTAGATGGCGCCCATAATTTTTAGAGAACCGCCTTTTTCTAACTCTGCCAACACCTTACTTTCATCTTTGATTCGTGCTATTGTTAGGCGAACATTTTCTTCAGCCACCATATCAATATCTGTGTTGCCTTGATTGTGTTTTTTAATTTGGTTAACTGCAGGCTTAATTTTATTGACCAAAGAAGTGATGTGCCCAAACTCAAGGTCTTGACAGGCCGCTGTAACAGCCCCACAACTAGTATGTCCTAATACAACCAGAAGTTTTGTTCCTACAAAATGACAAGCATATTCTATAGATCCAAGGATGTCTTCATTGACGATATTACCAGCTACTTTTGCGTTAAACAAGTCTCCTATCCCTTGGTCAAAGATTAATTCTGTAGGCACCCTAGAGTCTATGCAACTTAAGATTGACGCAAACGGATACTGCGCTTTTGAGCTGTTTTTAACCTCAACACCCAAATCTTTATCTTTTGTTTTGCCTTCCAAAAAACGCTGATTACCCTCCCTTAGATATAGAAGTGCTAGTTCTGCGTTAATTTTATTTTGTGTTTCCTTGTTAAGAGCCCTCATAAACTAATTTATTCTAATATATTTATAGGCAAATTTAATTAATTATTGATAAAACTGTTGTGAAAAGTGTTTTAGTTCTTTGTACTGGTAATTCTTGTAGGAGTCAAATTTTAGAAGGATGGTTAAGATTTTTAGGCCCTAAAAATATAAAGGTTTGTAGTGCAGGTGTAGAAACCCACGGTATAAATCCAGATGCTGTATTGTATATGAAAGAACATGGTATAGATATTTCTGGTCATAGCTCAGACTTGGTAGACAAATATTTAAAAGAGACTTTTGATATTGTCGCTACAGTATGCGACCATGCAAAAGAGTCTTGCCCTATATTTCCTTCATCCTCTCTTGTTTATCATCGAAACTTCGACGACCCTTCAAAATCCAGAGATAACCAAGAAGCTGAGTTTAGAAGAGTGGTGTTGGAACTGAAAGAATTTGCAATATTTTTATTAAATAAAATATAATTTGCTTACTTTTAAATTTGTGGCAAGATTATTGTTACTAACAGTCTGATTATAAACTAAAAACAACGTATTTATGAGACACTTAGACCTCCTAAGTAAAAGCCTTAGCCGTTTTACGGCATTCGCTTTTATACTCTTTGTTAGTATCTCTTTTTCAACAACAGCACAGCAAAAAGTTGTGGGTGGAGTTGATGTAGACATAAAAGATTATCCTTGGCAAGTTGCCTTAACCTCAAGCCCTAATGGTAGTGGCTTTTGTGGTGGTTCAATTATTGGTGATTCGTGGGTTTTGACCGCGGCACATTGTGTTAACGGCGATAGCCCTAGTGGTTTGTATATAAGATGTGGTGCAACTGGAGCATTTGCTTCTGGGGGCGATTCTTATTCTGTAAATCAAATTATTGTTCACCCAGATTATTCCGGAAACTCGTATGATTTTGCATTGGTAGAAATCAATGGAGAATTCGAGTACGGTGCGTATGTTCAAAAAATAGACCTTATTGATGAGGGTGAAATTGCTGCTGGTTCTCAAGATGCTGGTGTAATGGCAACTATTACAGGGTGGGGAACAACCTCTTCAGGTGGTTCATTAGCCTCTGTGTTACAGATGGTTGAAGCGCCCCTTGTAGATAATGATGTTGCATGTGGTTCTGCCACAGATGCGAATGGTAATTCTGGACAATACCCTTGCTCCTCATTAGACGCTTCTATGATTTGCGCTGGAGATCTTATAAATGGTGGCGAAGACGCGTGCCAAGGTGATTCAGGTGGCCCATTAGTGGTAAGAAGTTCTGATAATTCAAGGTGGCTCTTAATAGGGGCTACTAGTTGGGGTTATGGATGTGCTGACGTTGTGTATCCTGGCGTTTGGGCTAAGGTTTCACACGTGTTAGATTGGATTCAAGATAATGCAGATGTTAACAGCGAGTACGGATGTATGGATGCTGCGGCATGTAACTTTAGTGCTGAAGCTATTTATGACAATGGCTCTTGTATTTACGATGTAGATGAATGTGGAGAATGCGGTGGAGACGGTCCAGTACCAGGATACGACTGTGATGGTAACTGTGTAACAGGTGAGACCTTAGTTGTTACAATGTCTGATTCATATGGTGATGGTTGGAATGGAAATAATCTTGTTGTTAATGGTATTTCGGTAACCTTATCGAGTGGAAGTTCTGGAACCGAAGTGCTTTGTTATGATTCTGCTGAAGGTTGTGTATCCGTGTCTTGTGATGGCGGATCATGGCAAGAAGAAGTGTCTTGGACAATTGCTGACGCAGATGGAAACATCTTACTATCAGGTGGCGCACCTTTTGAAGGTGCCTTTGGTGGTGAAGGTTGTGGCCCAGTATATGGTTGTACGGATGCTTCAGCATTAAACTATAACCCAGAAGCAACAGCAGACGACAATTCTTGTACGTACCCAGTTTCAGGTTGTACAGATACTGAAGCAATTAACTATAATCCAGATGCCGTTGAAGATGATGGCTCTTGTGAATACCCACTTGACTGTTCAGGACTAACCAACGTACTTATAGAAGTAGGTGGTGGATCATGGGATAGTGAAATTTCTTGGACTATTGGACAATTTTCTGGTGCAGCTGGATCTACACAGGCTTGTCTTGAAGATGGGTGTCAAACATTTACAATGTATGATTCTTATGGTGATGGATGGAACTCTGCTCAAGTAACAATTACAGACAGTACTGGCCTTGTTCTTTTATCAGGAACATTGGAAGGATACGTTTCTGAAGGAAGTTTATCCTTTGGGCTCAACACAGAAGAAGATTGTGGTCCTGTATTAGGATGTACAGATTCTTCTGCACTTAACTATAACGAGTTGGCAACAGAAGACGATGGCTCTTGTGAATACCCTACTAGTGGATGTACAGATTCTACAGCTATCAACTTCAACCCTGAAGCTGTTGTAGATGACGGATCTTGTGCCTACCCTGTTGACTGTGGTGATTTAACGTCATATACACTTAACATGTATGATTCTTATGGTGATGGTTGGAATGGTAACACATTTACGGTTACTGCTGACGGTCAAACAACAGTATCATTAGGCTTAGAAGATTTTGTTAGTTCAGGTTCAGAATCATTATGTTTAGCTGATGGATGTTACATGATATCTGTTGATGGTGGATCTTGGCAGACTGAAGTGTCTTGGGAACTAGTTTCTGAAGCTGGTGAAGTATTGTTAAGTGGAGGCGCACCTTACATGGAGCCTTTATCACTTAACAACGAATGTGGCTTTGTATATGGATGTATGGACACTCTGGCATTAAACTATAATATCGATGCAACAATTGAAGATGGTTCCTGTCAATATCCAGTTGCTGGATGTACAGATTCATCAGCTACAAATTACAATCCTGATGCTATAGAAGATGATGGTTCTTGTGAATATCCACTAGAATGTGGCGACTTAACTTATATTGTAATTGAAGTAGGCGGCGGTTCATGGCAGTCTGAGGTTTCTTGGTCTCTAGGTGAACTATCTGGGTCTGTAGGAACTACCGAAACCTGTATTGAAGATGGCTGTTATACATTTAATATGTACGACTCATATGGTGACGGCTGGAATGGTAATACGGTAACTATTTTTGAAGGTGTAGATGTTATATTATCAGGAACTTTAGACACAGGCTCTGAAGGAATGTTAAACCTGGCATATAACTTCGATGGAGAATGTGGTCCTGTGTATGGATGTACAGACCCAATGGCATTAAACTATAATGAATTAGCAAATACAGATGACGGATCTTGTCAATATCCGCAGTCTGGATGTACAGATTCATTGGCATTAAACTATAATCCAGATGCTATTGATGATGATGGTTCTTGTTTGTATTCAATTAATTGTGATAGTCTTGATGCGATAACCATCGAAGTAGGTGGTGGATACTGGGATTCAGAAATAACTTGGGAGCTTAACGGCCTCGAAGGTGCTGCTGGAACAACAGAAACATGCTTAGATGCCGGCTGTTATTCATTTAATATGATGGACTCTTATGGCGACGGCTGGAATGATGCTACAGTTACTATTTCATCAGCTAACGGAGAAATTATTACTACTGGAACACTAGAAGCTGGGGCTTCAGGAACATTATTGTTCTCTTACAACGAAGACTGTGGTTACACCTACGGTTGTACAGATGCATTAGCCTTAAATTACGATCAAGATGCTATCATCGATGATGGATCTTGTGAGTTCGCTTATGGTTGTACTGACTCTTCTGCACTAAATTATGATGAATCAGCAACGATTGATGACGGATCTTGTTTGTACCCTGTATATGGATGTACTGATATGGATGCTCTTAACTATAATCCTGATGCAGTAGAAGATGACGGTTCTTGTCAATATCCTATTGATTGTGAAAATCTAACTGCGGTAACTGTTAATATGTATGACTCTTATGGTGATGGTTGGAATGGCAACGTTTTAACTATCGATAACCAAACGTTTACAATAGAAACTGGCTCTCAAGGAGTTGCTACTGCATGTCTTGATTTAGCATCTGAGTGTATTGTAGTGACTTGTGACGGTGGATCATGGCAGTCAGAGGTATCTTGGGATATCGTAGATGGAGATGCTGTATTCCTTTCTGGAGGCGCACCTTATAATGGAGGTATTGGTGATTGTGGTGGCGTAGAGCCAATTTATGGATGTACTGATGTGAACGCTCTAAATTATAATTCAGAGGCAACTGTAGATGACGGTTCATGTGAATACAATCAAGATGTTTATGGATGTACTGATATGGATGCATTGAACTACAGTGAATTTGCAACTGTAGACGACGGATCTTGTATTTATGACGAATCATGTACTGGTCTTGAAGCAACACTAACTCTTGATGTCGTATCGTTCGGTTATGAGATATCTTGGTCAATTACCGATGGCGAAGGAAACACACTTTATAGTGGAGCAGAGTATGAAAATAATACAACTAACCAAGTAGCACTTTGTTTAGATGCTAATAGTTCATACACTTTAGTTGCTGAAGATTCATACGGTGATGGTTGGAATGGTGGAACATTTAGCATTTCTAGTGCAGAATGTGAACTGGCTTCCGGAACTATGGAAGCTGGAGATATGGAAACATTTGCCTTCTCAACGTCTTGTGATGATGACGGCGTAGACAATCCATTACCAGCTTGGGATGTTACAATTACTGGATCTAACCATACTATGGTTGTTGACGGTGAAGCTACTATTGATATTGACGGAGTAACTATAGAAGTTGGAGATGCAATTGGTCTATTCTTTACAGATTCTAATGGTGATTTACAATGTGGTGGATATGCAATGTGGACAGGCTCTACTAATTCGATAGCAGCTCAAGGTGATGACTCTACAACTGATGATGTAGACGGGTTTGTACCTGGTGAATCATTTGTTTGGATGATTTGGGACGCTTCAGAAGACACTTATCATATGGCAAATGCTAGCTATTCGGCAAACATGCCTAATCAAGGTGAATTTGTTATCAACGGTATTTCTGCATTATCTGGCTTATCGTCAGTACCTGCAATTTCTAGTCAAACATTAGACTTACCAGTTGGTTGGTCGATATTCTCTACATATATTGTTGCTGAGGATATGGATATGATCACGTTTGCAAGTAGTATAATAGATGACGTAGTAATTATTAAAGATAATGCAGGTTTAGCTTATCTTCCAGAGTGGGCATTCAACGGTATTGGAGACGTTGTTATTGGACAAGCTTATCAGATTAAATTAGATAACCCGAATTCAATTGCGATAGAAGGTACTTATGCAACACCTGAAGAAAACCCAGTTGCTATAACAAGTGGATGGAATATGATTGGCTATTTAAGACTTGAGGGAGCTCCTGTAGATCTTATACTAGAAGACATTGTTAATAATAACAATAACTTAATTATTGCTAAAGACTATAACGGTGCTGCGTACCTACCAGAATGGGCATTTAATGGTATTGGCGACATGGTTCCTGGACAAGGTTACCAGTTGAAAACCAATACTGATGATGTACTTCAATACTTATCAAATGACGCTTCATACAGAACGTCATCTATAGAAGTAACATCAAATGATGCTTCTCATTATGCAAAGGTAGTAGCTACAGATAATAACATGACTGTTATCATCGAAGATGCTTCATGGGATGTAATTCCAGCAGAAGGATCAGAAGTAGCTGCATACGATGCAAAAGGTAACTTGATAGGATCTGCTTTATACACAAGCCCATTAACAGTATTAACTGTTTGGGGAGATGATGCGATGACCTCAACTAAAGATGGTTTATTTACCTCAGAGGTTGCTTCATTTGAATTGTGGACAAAAGAGACTACAGCATCATTCGAAGTAACAGAATGGGTAGAAGGATCTTCATCATACAGTGTAGATGCGATTAATGTAGCTGGCACAATTACAACAAATGTTGTAGCAGAAACATTAACGGCAGACCGTGTATTGGTAAAAGTGATCAATGTACTAGGTCAAGAAGTTGAGAACGTAGAAGCAGAGCTGTTCGAAGGAAAAGTTCTATTTAACGTATACAACGACGGATCAGTAGAAAAAGTGGTTAAGTAAAACATACACCACGATATATAAAAGGGCTGCATTATGCAGCCCTTTTATTGTTTATATGTTTTCAACATGAGACTATTCTCATAAAGTCTTCTGCTCATTTATACAGATTAAACAACCTTAATTAATTTGTTAATAGTTTTTAAAATCAACAAATACTTACGTCTTTTTTATTCCTAAATTCGGATTGATTAATGATGATTTTTAATTTGAATTATGAATTACTATTTTAAGATTATTGTTCTTTTATCAGCTTTTTTTTACAGTTGCTCTAGCCCTGACGTAAAACCATCTCCAGAAACAATGCCTGTGATAGAAGCTCCAGAACCAATTATTGAATATGGTATTGAAGCAGATACTTTTTTGGTTATCAAAGATAAAATTAAGCCTGGTCAATCGTTAGGTAAAATATTAAGTGCATATGGCGTTTCTTTCGCAGATATTGACAATATTGCTCGGAGTACTCGTAACACTGACTTTGATGTACGCTATTTGAAAGCTGGACATAATTACGCCCTTTTCTGTGTTCAAGACACCAGCCTCAGAGAGATTGCAACGCTATTTGTTTATGAAGAAGATAAAATCAAGTATAATGTGTACGATTTCAGAGATACATTGCGATTCTATTCTGCGGAGAAACCCGTTGAAGTAAAATGTATTGAAGATGCTGGTATTATAGAAAAAGGATCTAGCTTTTTTCTTGCAGGTGCTGGTGTAGGGATGTCTGATAGACTATGTGAAATTATATCTGATGAAATATATTGTTGGACGCTTGATTTCAGAAACGTTCAGCCCGGTGATCAATTTAAGGTATTATATGATGCGAAGTATTTAGACGGAGAATTTGTTGGTGTGGGTGATGTGCATGCGGTATATTTTAATCACTTAGGAGAACCCTATTATGCATTTCCATACAACGATTATGGCTTCGATGATTATTTTGATCAAGACGGTAAAAATTTAAGGAAGTTTTTCCTAAAAACACCAGTGAAGAATAGTAGAATATCCTCTAAGTTTTCAAAAAATAGATTTCATCCTGTACAAAAACGATGGAAAGCTCACAAAGGAACAGATTACGCAGCTCCTCGAGGAACACCAATATGGTCTACTGCAGACGGTGTTGTTGAAAAAGCCACCTATACCAAGTACAATGGCAATTATGTCAAAATACGACATAATGGGACCTACAAGACTCAATATCTACATATGTCAAAGATTGCAAAAGGTATTAAAGTAGGTGTTTCTGTTAAACAAGGACAAACTATAGGCTATGTAGGTAGTACAGGACTAGCTACTGGACCTCACGTTTGCTATCGGTTTTGGAAAAATGGAGAACAAGTAGATCCATTTAAAACTAAGCTACCGCCTTCAGATCCAATTAGTGATTCGTCAAGGGCTCAATTTGATATGCTAAAAGATAGTCTTAAAACCTTGTTGGACAGTATACCTTTTACACCTTAAAGCTGAGAGAGATGCTTTATATTGAGGAACTTTTCTGGGGTGTTTAAAATTGTGCTATACTTCGCAGCTACTTCTTGAACAGGTGTTAATTGTCCATTTTTATGGTACTCTTGAAATTCATTAAGCCTTGGGAACTCCTTTTCATCAGCAAAACGAACATCATTCTGCATTGGCGTATCTACTTTTCCTGGTGCTATAGATAAATTAAGAACATTTTTATGCTCTATGGATATACAGGCACCAAGCATTTCTAAGCCTGCTTTTGATGAGCAATATGTTGCCCATCCTTCAATAGGAGCTTGAGAGGCTCCTGAACTTACCGACAAAATTACTTTTTTAGCTCTGTGTGATTTATAACGTTTGATAAAGTAATTAGAAAGCACCGCGGGAGCCACCAAATTTATAATATATGAGGATGCTATGGCGCCTAATTCTTGGTGACCAATTTTTTGTATAGGGCCAATCCATCCAGCATTATTAACAAGACTAATTTGTGTTGCCTTTTCGAATGAAGGTAATTCAAGATGCTCAATCTCTGATAAGTCATTTAAGTCTATAGATATATGCTTATAGTTTTGATGTTTTAGGCTTTGCCGTCTAGAGATTCCTATTATGATATTAGATGGGTCTTTTAACAGTTCATCACATAATGCTTTTCCAATACCACTACTTGTTCCTGTAATAATGTATGCTTTCATTATTTATTGATTTCAAGGAACCGCTCAATATCATCAATATGACCGAAGAGACAGATAATGTCGTCTTCCTTGATGATTGTATCCGAATTAGGAACACCAACAATATGATAATCGCTTACAGTATCATCTACTTTATTATTATTTCTAAGAATGGTAACAAGATTAAGTTTATATTTTTCTCTTAAGCCGATGTCACCTAAATTTCTACCAATAATTTCTTTAGGTGTTTTAATTTCTACTATTTCGTAATTATCAGGCAGTTGAACGCACATAAGAACGTTAGGGTTTACAAGCATTTCTGCCACATTACCTCCAACTTCATCTTCTGGTGATAATATTTCAGTAACTCCCATTTTCTCCAAAATTCGGCGTTGATCATTACCCATAGCTCGAGTAATGATACGCTTAACTTTAAGCTCCATTAACAAGAATGTACAAAGTAATAAGCCCTGAAAATTTTCGCCTATGGCAACAACTACAGCGTCAACATCTTGAATGTTTTGAGAAAGTAGGGCCTTTTTATCTGTGGCATCTAATGCTACTGCATGAGACACCTCATCTTTTAAGTTTTCCACTTTTTCTAATGAGTCATCTATGGCGAGAACTTCCGCACCTCGCTTAGATAAATTTCTTGCGATAGCCGATCCGAATTGACCCAGACCGATCACCGCAAAGCGTTGATCTGACATATTGTAATAAATTTATGTAATACAAATGTAGAAATTTGTTAGGACTTAATGATTGTCTATGTTTGCATAAGAAGATTTAACAATGAAAAAAGTATATTACTTGTCTAGCTGCTCTACCTGTAAAAGAATAATTTCAGAATTAGATTTAGCAGATTTTGAGTTTCAAGATATAAAGGTAAATCCAGTTACTGAGGCCCAACTGACGGATATTTATTCTTTATCTCAGTCCTACGAAGACCTCTTTAGCAAGAGAGCTATTAAGTATAAAACTATGGGCTTAAAAGAAAAATCACTTAGTGAAAAAGACTTTAAAAAATTACTCTTAGAGGAATACACCTTTCTAAAACGCCCCGTAATAAGGCTACATGACAAATTATTTATAGGAAATTCAAGAAAAACTATAGAGGCGGTAAAAATATATCTGGAAAATGAACCTGATTTTTAAATCGCATCTTGCATTATTTATAGCTAATTTAATCTATGCGCTTACGTTTACTATCGCTAAAGACGTGATGCCAGAGACTGTTAAACCACTCGGATTTATATTAATAAGAGTGACTGGTGCCATGCTTATTTTCCGGCTAGTACACACTATTTGGATTAGGGAAAAAGTAAAAAAAGAAGACTACAAGCGTTTGGTTTTTTGTGGCTTATTTGGTGTTGCTATTAACATGATGCTTTTTTTTAAAGGTCTAAATCTAACTACACCTATACATGCGGCGGTTACCATGACATCTACCCCAATTATAGTGTTTGTTTTAGCAATTATCTTTCATGGTGAACGCGGTACAATTTGGCGAATTATAGGAGTTTTGTTGGGCGCATTCGGAGCTGTAGTCCTAGCTATTTACGGAAGAGAATTAGAGGTTAACAATCCTTATTTAATGTGGGGGAACCTTCTTGTTTTTATCAATGCAGTATCTTATGCTGTTTATCTAACTATTGTTAAACCTTTAATGGTAAAGTACCATTTCATTACTGTCATGAAATGGGTTTTCACGGTAGGATTTATAACTGTATTACCATTCGGTACCGATGAGTTGTTAGCGGTTCGTTGGACTAACATTAGTGCCACAATATGGTATGAAATAGGATTTGTTGTATTGGGCACCTCTGTGTTAGCTTATATGTGTAATATTTATGCCCTAAAACGTTTAAGAGCATCTACAGTAGGGTTTTATATTTATTTACAACCTGTTTTGGCCACTATCATAGCCTTAATGGTCGATTCAGATAAACTGGATCCTGTAAAAATTATAGCATCTTCGTTCATTTTTCTTGGGGTGTATCTTGTAAGTAGAAAACCAAAACCAATAGCTAAAGAACGGTAGGCTGAAATTGATTACTTTTGTATAAAATTAATGCTATGATTCAGTCGATGACAGGCTTCGGGAGAGCAACCTTAGTGCTCCCAAATAAAAAAATATCAGTAGAAGTTAGATCTCTTAATTCGAAACATGTTGATTTGAGCATTCGAATTCCTTCATACTACAAAGAGAAAGAATTAGATCTAAGATCATTCCTTTCTTCTACATTGAGAAGAGGTAAAATTGAGCTATCCATCTTTGTGGAACAAACAGGAGCAACATCTCAACATAAAATAAATGCCGACTTGGTAAGTGCTCATATGAAATCGTTACAAGACATAGCAGCTTCACCTATAGATGAGCCCACATTGCTTTCCATGGCAATGAGATTGCCTGAGGTAATGAAAGCTGAGCGTGAAGAGTTTAACAAAAAGGAGTGGAGTGCTGTAATGACTGTTGTAAAAGATGCTGTAAAAGCATTACAAGATTACAGAATTGCCGAAGGTCTTTCGCTAGAAAAAGACTTAAGAAGCCATGTAGCACGAATTGAGGAATTACATCAAATGGTACCTCAATATGAACAAGAGCGGATTGATAACATCAAAGAACGCATTCAGGCAAAACTAAAAGAACTTACTAATATTGAGTTTAATGAAGAGCGATTAGAGCAAGAAATGATTTATTTTATTGAGAAATTAGATCTCTCAGAAGAAAAAGTGAGACTCAATAACCATTGCGATTATTTTATTCAAACTCTTGAAGAACACGAGGCTAACGGTAAAAAGTTAGGTTTTATCTCGCAAGAGCTAGGACGTGAAATAAATACCATGGGCTCTAAAGCAAATCATGCGGAGCTTCAAAAATTAGTTGTTGAAATGAAGGATGCACTGGAAAAAATTAAAGAACAAGTTTTAAATGCCTTGTAGTGAAACCCGGTAAACTTATTATAATTTCAGCTCCTTCAGGCTCTGGTAAGTCTACGATTGTCAAACACCTTATAAAGCGCGGTGTGCCAGTAGAATTTTCAATATCTGCCTGTAGTAGAGCTCCTCGAGGAGAGGAAAAACATGGCGTAGATTATTATTTCTTAAGCCCAGAAGAGTTTAAAAATAAGGTTAAATCTAACGAGTTTTTGGAATGGGAAGAAGTATATGAAAATAGACTCTACGGAACCCTAAGGTCTGAAGTAGATAGAATATGGGCTCAAGGAAAGCATGTTATTTTTGATATTGATGTGGTGGGAGGCTTAAACCTAAAAAAGCAATATAACGATATGGCTCTAGCCTTATTTATAAAAGCGCCATCTATAGAGATTCTCAAAGCTAGACTAGAAAAAAGAAATACTGAAGACAGTACGAATTTACAAATAAGACTCGATAAGGCTGAAGAGGAGATGACCTTCGCCGACGCATTTGACTGTGTTATAGTTAATGATGACTTAGACAAGGCTCAGCAAGAAGCGTACACAAAAATAATGACATTTATCAATGGATAGTTCTAAAAAAATAGGCTTGTACTTTGGGACTTTTAATCCCATTCATATAGGGCACTTAATTATTGCCAATCACATGGCTAATTATACAAATTTAGATGAAGTTTGGTTTGTAGTAAGCCCGCATAATCCCTTTAAAAATAAAAATAACTTACTTGATGATTATGCTAGGCTAGAGCTTGTTCATAGAGCCATAAAAGATTTTGATAGACTAAGGGTTACAGATATAGAGTTTGGTTTGTCACAACCTTCATACACCGTAAATACACTCGTTCATTTAAGTGAGAAATATCCATATCATTCTTTTTCTCTTATCATGGGAGGAGACAATCTGAACACCTTTCATAAGTGGAAAAATTATGAAACGATACTTAATAATCACGAATTATATGTGTATCCTAGGCTTGCTACAATGCCCGGGTCTTTAGACAACCACGAAAAAGTGAATTTAGTTGGCGCGCCGATCATGCAAATCTCATCGTCTTTCATTAGAAATGCAATACGAAATAAGAAAGACGTGAGAGCCATGCTCCCTGAGTCTGTATGGCTACATATTGATGAAATGAATTATTACGCCAAATAAGTAATTACAAAATTAATGCATCTAATGTTTGTGTAGATACAGTGTGGTAATTCTTTCTAGCTTGCTTGTATATTCTTCTAGCTTTTGCTGGATCTTTTTTCATTAAGCAAGTATAAATAGGTGCTAAAAATTTCCTCCTACCCACTTCCATTAAGAAATTTTCAATGGCTGCGTCTGCTGGTTTATAGCCTGCAGGAATTGTTTTTTGAAACCAAGCATTAAGAATTTCAGAATTGCCACTTGTTGTAAACGAAAAAGCATTGTCTAACTTTTTAAGAGACTCAACACTTATGTCTTGTGGTAATTGTCTCAGGAAATGCAGCCATTCATGAGAACTCCATTTTTCACTATCAATAGTGTGTAGTGGATAACCTCTGTTAAATGATTTTAAGGCGTGATCAACAGCTTTAAACTTAATTGAGTTAACCTTTGGGCAATTGTCAGGAATACCTGCACCGTAAACCCATGATTCTAATTGAATCTTTGCCTTTGCTTCAGTGTCTTTATTAAGCAAGTTATGGTTTAGGTAAGTGATAAATTCTTCTGTATCCATCACTCTAAACGCATTTTCAGAGAAATATAGTTTGAGAAATTCATCGAACTGCTTCCTACCTACAGATTCCTCAATAAGCTTGAGGAGAAAGAAGCCTTTTTCGTAGGCAATATCTGTGAGGCCATCGTCAGGATCTCTATGCATTAAATTTAGTTTTAAATGCGTGTCGCGATGATCGTGACCTAGATGACTTACTTCATTTTGTAGATCTTGCTTGCCCAATAAACTTAACATATCTGCATAGTCCCTTCCTTCAAGTCGCTCCATAATTCGGCGTTCAAAATAAACAGTAAATCCTTCGTTGAGCCAGAAGTCGTCCCATGTTTTATTTGTCACTAAATTACCAGACCAGGAGTGTGCTAATTCATGTGCCACCAGCGATGTTAGTGAACGATCGCCAGCAAGTATCGTAGGGGTAACAAATGTAAGCCGCGGATTTTCCATGCCACCGAATGGAAAGCTAGGAGGCAATACTAGCATATCGTATCTGTCCCAAGCGTAAGGGCCATACATAGACTCAGCAATTTCGAGCATGTTTTGCGTTTCTGAAAATTCATATACAGCTTTCGGTAATAGCTTAGGTTCGGCATAAATACCTGTTTGCTCACCAATAGATTTAAACTCGAGATCTCCAACTGCCAAGGCCATTAAATAAGCAGGAATAGCTTGTTCCATTTTGAAAGTGTAGAGTCCTGCGTTATTTTTTTCTGTAGGATTTTCTGCACTCATAATTGCGAGTAATCCTTCAGGTACTTTTACATTGGCATTATAGGTAAACCTTACCCCTGGCGAGTCTTGACAAGGTAGCCACGTTCGTGCTAAAATGGCTTGTGATTGCGTAAATAAGAATGGGTGTTTTTTGCCAGCTGTTTGTTGTGGATTTAGAAATTGTAGCGCTTTTGCATTGCCTTTCGTACTGTAATAAATAGCAATGTCTTTATTTTTTTCTGTTATTTTTATTCGTAACGCTGAACCCAAAATTGAGTCTTTTTCAGAGATGGTGTATTTCAAAGCTTTGCCATTACCTAACACCTTATCAATCTGCAGGTCATTGATGTCTAAAACAACCTCATCATGGTTATTTTTATTATCTAAAGTATAGTGGGCTATACCTGAAATAACTTTATTGTCAAAGTTGATTTCGATGTCCAAATCTAAATGATTAATTTGCACAAAATGAGGCTCTGCGTAACTGTGCTTATCTACTCTTAAATCTTCTTTATGATTACATGAAAAAAGAAACATAAGTAGACCGATGATTGACGTGTATTTTAACATAGCTAATAGTTTAGATTGACTAAAATAATTTATTTTGTTTAAGTTTTTTTAAGTTGCTGGTTTCTATAACAATAGTCTAAATGATCGTTAACCATTCCGGTTGCCTGCATGTGTGCATATACGATAGTGGCACCAACAAATTTAAATCCTCGTTTTTTTAAATCGACACTAATTTTGGTTGAGAGTTCTGTTTTTGCCGGTAGTTGCGTCACCTTTACAAATTTATTTTGAATGGGTTTACCATCCACAAAACTCCAAATATAATCGCTAAATGAACCAAATTCTTTTTGTGTTTTGATGAATGCTTTTGCATTGCTAGTTACCGAATTAATTTTTAGTCTGTTCCTAATAATACCTTTATTATTCATCAGCGCTTCGATCTTTTTAGGAGTGTAGTTGGCTATTTTATTGTAGTCAAACATATCGAATGCCTGCCTGAAATGTTCTCTTTTTTTTAAAATAGTTAACCAGCTTAGGCCAGCCTGAAAAGTTTCCAAGATAAGAAATTCGAATAATTGTTGATCATCATATAGCGGTACACCCCACTCCTGGTCATGATATTTAACATACAAGGGGTCTGAAAGGCACCAATCGCATCGTATTTTGTTTTTAGCCATTTTATTAGGTATTACACAACAAGATTGTGGCTTAAACTTATGTCATGAAGCACCATTAATTATTTATTGCCCAGAAGCAGGATTAGTTAATTTTGGTTCCATCCAATCGCCATGAGACTTGATAAGGTCTATTAGGGCGTCTACAGCTTTTTCTGAGGCTATATTTCTTTGAACCACTTCTTTTTCTTTGTATAAAGTAATTTTACCTACGCCTGTGCCAACATAACCATAATCTGCATCAGCCATTTCTCCGGGGCCATTGACAATACAGCCCATAATCCCAATTTTTAATCCTTTAAGGTGACTTGTTTTAGCACGTATTTTTGCTGTAGTCTCTTGCAGATCAAAAAGAGTTCTACCGCAACTTGGGCAAGAAATATATTCCGTCTTAGAGATACGCGTTCTTGTGGCTTGAAGAATTCCAAAAGCGGTATCAGTAATCGTTTTAGTTGGGCCGCAATTTTCAGCGGCAATAAACAGTCCATCACCCAGACCATCTAACAAGAGCGCCCCAATGTCGGTAGAGGCAAATAGTTGTAGTTGTTCTTCTGACAGATCTCCATAAGCCCTTCCAATAATTACCGGGGTTTTACAATTTTCTTGTATTAGTTGTACAAAGAGCCTTCTTTGTTCTGCCATTGCATGGCCATTATAGCTGTCTATCAGTAATACTGCAGTAGAGTCTTTTTTTAGCTCATCTATTAATTCTGAGCTGAGGTCACTTAAACAGGCATATATCATGTTTAGTTGATCCGATTTTTTGGTATCAGAGAGGTAGGTTTTTACATCTAAAAATGGATAGCGCCGCTCTCCTTTATTTTTTAACCAAGTTTTGTGATTGTAAATTACTGCCAAGTTACCCGGAATGGCAAAATCGATGGTATTATCTCCAGTAAACACGTAATCGCAAGCCATATCTGCAATGTGCCATTTATCTAGTGGTATTGAATAACGGTAGCCTAAAGGAAATAAAGTTGCCGGTGTAATATTATCTTTAAGGCAATAATCGGCCATGACTATAGGTACTTGTCCTCCGCCAACATTTAGCACTTTACAACTCTCTCGTTTTGAATACTCAAAGGGATTTATAGGGTAATTATCAATTTGTTTTATGGGCTCATGAGGCTGCTTGTTGGCATACCTTTCAGCCAATAACTTTGCAACTGGGATTTCAAATTCTGGCTCTTCAGTTAAAGAAACCCGAATGGTATCACCAATCCCATCTTCAAGAAGGGTGCCTATACCTACTGCTGATTTTATCCTACCATCTTCGCCTTCTCCAGCTTCTGTGACTCCTAGGTGTAGCGGGTAAGACATACTTTCTTGCTCCATTTTATGGATAAGTAGCCTATAAGCTTGAACCATCACTTGTGGGTTACTCGCCTTCATTGAAATTATGACTTGGTGGTAATCTAAGGATTTGCAGATCCTTAAAAATTCAAGTGCAGACTCCACCATTCCGACTGGCGTATCGCCATACCTGCTCAAAATACGGTCAGAAAGTGAGCCATGGTTAGTTCCAATACGCATGGCTGTGTCATGAGCTTTACATATTTCGACTAAAGGGCTAAATCTTTTTGCTATTCTATCGAGTTCTTCGGCATAACTTTCATCGTTATATACTAGCTCCTGAAACTTTTTCTTGTCGGCATAGTTGCCAGGGTTAACTCGTACTTTATCTACTATCTTAGCGGCAATTTCTGCAGCTGCTGGGGTAAAATGAATGTCGGCTACTATAGGAGCATGATAGCCTCTTTTTGTAAGCTCATCTTTAATATTTTTTAAATTCTCGGCATCTCGCTTAGATGGGGCAGTAATCCTCACAATTTCGCAACCAGCTTGAATCATTCTAATAGATTGATTAACGGTTGCTTCCGTGTCCATAGTATCCGTGGTTGTCATTGACTGCAAACGGATGGGGTTTTCACCTCCAACGCCTATATGTCCTACCATAACCTCATGGCTTTTATAACGCTGGTATTGCGTTAGGCTATAACAGTACTTATGAGTTTTATCCATAGGCTCAAATTTCGGCATTTAGATTTAGAAGTCAAGGCCTGAAGCTATAATCTTGTTAAAATTTCACACTTTGGATGTCAAGGTATAAAAAACACTATGTCTAAATAACAAAAATTAACACTGCTTAACCTGCTATTAAGGTAAGTTCATTATAATAGTTTTAATTTCGAAGTCTAGTAACAACAAAAGTAAAAAAAGAGTCTTATTCTTAGTTCATAGTAATTTTTTCATTTTTCAATTAGGCTCTTTTTTTACTTTTTCTTTCAGATCAACGGAGGCTTATAATCCGTGTTCTTTTTTTGCTTTTATCGTCAATTTAGAAACCACTAAAGTGTATGAGTGATCTATCAAATCGTGTAACAAATCGGGTTGAATAGAGCCGTCAATAATCACTGTGTTCCAATGTTTTTTATTGCTGTGATACCCAGGAATTATGGCATCAAATTCTTCTCTTAGCTCTATGGCCCTTTCGGGGTCACATTTTAAATTCATTCGTAAGGGAACATTGTTAAGGCTTAGTAAGGAAAACATCTTTCCAGCCACCTTAAACACCAGTGTGTGTTGGTCAAAAGGGAAACTTTCTTCTACGGCCTTTTTAGCCAAACAATAATCTCTAAGACGCTCTATATCCATACTCAATTTTTTTACACTTGTAAACAAACATAGGAAAATATATGCTTGCAATACTTTAAAACAAACAGGTGCTTCTCCTGTAATTGTCTAAATATTAATTTTAAATAGGTTAATTAGTCTTGCGCTTGCTATTTTTCAAATAATTGTTACATTTAATAAATAAACGCTATGTAAATGTAGCTTATGAATTATACAAAAACTAAGAGTTTGGAAGACATATCTGACTTATTGCACTCTAATTCTAGTGCTATTAAAAGAACTCGTGCGGTTACCTATATCTTTGATGTCGTCATCATTATGATTGCCATTTTATATGCCTTTGATCTTAATTTCTCTAAATGGCTTTTACTACCCGCTGCTGCATCTGTATGCCTTCATACGCATTTGTCAAATTTGTATGAAGAAAAGTGCCGACTAAAACAACAAGAGGTCGTACTAAAAATGGAAGTCAAAAATTAGACTTCAAGTAATTTATACAGAATAGGTTTGCTGGGAGCTGCATCGTTTTCAAAAGCGGCAAAGCTCAGGTGAAGTAAGTACATACCATCATCTATGGCTTTTGGTACATAAATAAGCTCGGTAATGCATGCTTGTGTTCGTGGTGCTTTTGGATAATTCCAAAAGGCTTTATGCGCCAATAGCTGGCCGCCATCTTCTTCTCTATCAATCGATGGGGTGTCTATAAGTAGCTGTTCTACTCCCGAATCTCTTAACCATGCTGCAGCTTTCTCGTCCATATAGCAAGGGTTTGTATTTGAATAGTTTTTTATGAGCTTATCCAGGCCATTAGGACTTGTTCTTATCACCAAAGCTTTTGTAGGTTTAGATCCTAAAGTTTTTTTTAACTGTTCAATGGTAATAATTTGATCGCCATTTTCTGAAACTACTGGATTTATAGTTACAAGTTTTGCAATAAAGGCGAAGTTTTTTAAAGCCCTGTTAACACTTACAGGTTCTTTGCTCACATGACCATAACATTCAGTGTGCGTGCCATGCCCATGAGGGTTAAACGATATATTATTAAAGTTTACGGACCCTCCTTGTGCCACAGCGCCTATCCAATCGTCCATTTTAACTGGTTCAATACGTAAAGGATCTACATACCAAGCCCTAACACTTTCTTCGGAGGCAAACATAGGAATAGAGATGTCAATAGGCTCGGACAGATTGGTAGTCCATGTTTTGTTATTATCATCTATTTGAATGTTCATGTATCGAATATATGAAAATTGATATTAGCGCAGAATTTCCATTCTATAAGCATCCAGCTTAACGAAGATAAATAAGAGAATGCTAAAGGCCCACAAGGATGACCCTCCATAGCTGAAAAAAGGTAGAGGAATGCCAATAACTGGCATTAAGCCGATAGTCATTGCAATATTGATAAAGTAGTGGGTAAATAATATAGTCGCCACTCCATAGCCAAATACTCTACTAAAAGTAGATCGTTGTCGCTCTGCAAGCATTATTAATCTAAATAAAAGTATGATAAATAAGCCAAGTGTAAGTACAGAGCCTATAAATCCCCACTCCTCACCAATGGTGCAAAATATAAAGTCGGTACTTTGTTCTGGTACAAAATTAAATTTAGTTTGGGTACCATCTAAGAAGCCTTTACCAAAGAACCCCCCAGAGCCTATAGCTATTTTAGATTGGTGTAGGTTATAGCCTGCGCCGTGGATGTCATCAATTTTCCCTAAAATTAAGTCGATTCTACTTTGTTGATGTGGCCTAAGAATGTTGGAATAAACATACCCCACCGATTGGATATAGGACAAGCTTAAAAGTAAAGCCAATATTGCCGGTTTGATAGATAACCTACTCTTTTTCAGTAAATAGCCAAATAATGCACAGCCAACAACACCCGTGATCATAGCTATATTCAGCTCGTATTTCAAGGTGATGATAAAAAGGGCAATCGCCACGCCGATAATCACTAAGTATATGCTCGAAATACCTTCTCTAAAGAATACTAAAAAAAGCGAGGCAAATACAATGGCGGAGCCCGCATCTGGCTGTAACATAATAAGTGCTATTGGGAGTGCAATTAAACTTAGGGCTTTTAATTGTGTATTTAAAGAGGCTAAATTTATATTGAGTTGACTAAGGTATTTACTGATCACAAGCAAAACTCCTATCTTGGCAAACTCTGAAGGTTGTAAGCTAAACGATCCTATAGCATACCAAGATCTAGCACCTCCAATTTCTTTTCCAACAAACAGAACCGCTATAAGTAGTAGTATCATAATGGCGTAAATAGGGTAGGAGAATGTGGTGTAAAATTTACCATCGAGTATAAGAATTAGTAGAAACCACACTACTGAGGTGCCAATCCAAAACAATTGTTTGCTGGGCTCATTGTTCATTGATAGTAGGTCAAGGCCTGTGCTATCTATGTTGGCAGCATAAATATTTAGCCAACCAAATATGAGCATTAGCACATAGATAATAACGATGGGCCAATCGATATTTGCAAATATGCTTTTATTCTTTCTCATAAGATCCATCCATTAAATTCCCATTAAGAATAAAAGCTTCCCTGCCTGTATTTATAATTGTTCCTGTGAGATACTTTTCGATCATAAGACTAGCAATAGGCGCTGCCCAGGTAGATCCCCAGCCACCGTTCTCCACATAAACAGCCAGTGCTATTTGGGGATTTTCCTTAGGAGCAAAAGCAATAAATATGGAGTGGTCTTCGCCGTGCGGATTTTCAGCAGTTCCAGTTTTACCACAAATTTCTATACCTTGAACCTTAGCAGTTTTAGCCGTTCCATGTTTACTGGTAAACACTCGCTCCATGCCATCAATTACCGTATTGTAATGTTTCCTATTTATTGTTGTATGCTTAGGCTTTGTAAAGGTACTGTCTGCAAGTATTTTATTATCTATTTTGCGGACAATATGCGGGGTGTAATAATAACCTTTGTTTGCAATGGCAGCGCACATGTTAGCCATTTGTATTGGAGACACCACAAGCGCATCTTGACCAATAGATAAAGAAATAACAGTAGGAGCTTTCCATCGGTTTTTACCGTACTGGCGGTCATAAAAATTAACTGTTGGAACTCTACCAGGCGTACCAGTAGACAAGTCATTATTTAAATAATTTCCTAGGCCAAAACTTAAGACATGGTCTCGCCAATTATCATAGCCAATTTTGTTGGTAGGGTATTTTTCAATAATTCTTCTGAATGTACTACAATAATAGGCATTGCACGACTGGGCGATAGATTGTTTCAGATTTAAAGGAGATTTGTGCGGATGACAACCAACTTTAAGTTTAGGACTAAATCGCCAGCCTTCATCACATTTAAATTGACTGCCGGAGTATATGACATCTTCTTGAAGTCCAATTAGCGCATTGACTAATTTGAATGTTGATCCAGGCGGGTATTCTGCCAATAAACTTCTGTCAAATAGAGGCTTATTCTTATCCTTATACATCATGTTGTAGTTAGAAGATCTAGACCGTCCGATCAATAAATTTGGATCGTAGGTCGGACTGCTAACTAAGCAAAGGATTTCACCACTAGAGGGCTCAATAGCTACAACAGAACCTTTTTTATTGCGCATTAATTGCTCAGCATAAGCTTGAAGTTGAATGTCGATACTCAACTCTATGTCATTGCCATTAACAGCTGTGCTGTCGTATTTTCCATTTTGAAATGACCCCATATTTCTATTCCATACATCTCTAACCATGTACTCTACGCCTTGAGTTCCTTTTAGGACGTCTTCATAGGAATTTTCTACACCAGACACGCCATAATTATCGTTTTTCTTATAACCGAGATCTTTTTTTAATATGTAATCAGGAACCTGACTTACATAACCTAATACATTGGCTGCTGCTTTGTATGGATATTTTCTCATGGTACGTTCTTGAAGATAAAAACCTGGGTATTCGTATAGTTGTTCTTGAAGTTTTACTGCAGTTTGTTTAGAGATTTCTTTGAGTAGTATAGAGGCTCTATGGCGAGAGTATTTTTTTGCTTTTTCAAAGCGTTTTACAAAGTAATCTAATTCTATATCTAACAAATAACAAAGCGCAAGAGTATCGATATTTTTGACTTGGCGTGGGGTGACCATCAGGTCGTATGCTCTTTGATTACTAACAAGTAGTTCTCCATTCCTATCGTATATATAGCCCCGTTCTGGATATAGTGTAACCGCCTTGATTACGTTATTGTCTGCCGATAGTTTATAAGAGTCATCTAAGACTTGTATAGAGAACAAAAAAGCCAAAAGCGTTATGGTTGTACTCGCAAATAATACGTAAAAAAACAGTCTTCTGTTGGCAAATTTAGATCTACTCATCGCCTTCTCTTATTAGATCGTAAAGATTCAATGAGTAAAATAAACACTAAACTAATAACACTACTTATAAAAGTTCTTCCTATGGTATCTAAAAATTCAGACCACCTAAAAGCTTCTAGAAAAAACAATGTAAAATGATGAATAAAACAACTGATACTCGTGTAGGTTAAAAAGCGCCCAAATCGCAATTGTGCAATTCCAATAGATTCTAGATCTTCGCCTCCTTTAACTGATACAAGCGCTAAGATACTAGGCCTTGTGTAGGCTAAAAGCACTGTTGCTGCTGTATGAATACCATAGCTATCTGAGAACATATCGATGGTAAAACCCATTAAAAACCCCGAGATTAAAACAAGAGCTTTCGGCATTTTTGGAGGTAAGAGTAATACAAATAAAATATATACATAAGGATTAATATAACCACTAAGCTGCAAGTTGTTTAAAAAAAGCACTTGAAACCCAAGCAGAAGAATAAACCTAATTATATGATGAATACTATTATTCATTTTGTTGTAATTCTAATTTCTCTCTTTCCTCTTTTAAAAGATTTTTTATCACATATACGTAATTGATGTTATCAAATTCGACACTTAAATCAACTTCTATATTGTAAAAATTGGCACCTTCAGAAAGATTAAATCTATTTACAGTTCCAATAGTTATACCTTCAGGAAATATATTTGAATAACTATTAGTTACTAGGCTGTCTCCTACCGCAACAGTAACGTATTTTTCTATGGAATGAAGTTGGGCAAATTGATGTGATTTACCATTCCAATGTAGTTCTCCGAAGTGTTGCGAATTACTAAAACGACTGCTAATTACTGTTTTTTTATTCAAGACGCTCATAACATTGGCATAATGTGTTGAAACATCTTTTACAATTCCAACCACTCCCTTATCAGTAATAACACCCATGCCAGGTAAAACACCATGTAAGCGTCCTTTGTTAATGGTAAGGTAATTGTTTCGTTTGTTATAGGAGTTTTTAATAGTCTTTGCTGCGATATATTGATAAGGCTTTATAACAAATTGAGGATCATCAGTGATTTGAAGACTACTTTTACTTCTATGTTGTGCGTTTTCTTCTGCCAATTGTTGGTTTATTTTTCTTAATGAAAAATAATCTTTAGAGTCGCTAAACTTTTTCAAAACGCTTGCGGCAAAGGCATTAGAAGAATTGCCATACTGTGACGATTGATAGTGGTTGCTTTTTACGATTGTTGTAACGGCAATGAGTTCTAGGAAGATAAATATTAAGAAAACGTGATGCTTAATGAAAAATGCAAATAAGTTCCGCATAAGCTATCGTGATCTTATTTCATTAAGAAACTGAATGATTCGATATTTTTTAGAGCTATACCCGTTCCACGAACTACAGCCCTCAGAGGATCCTCAGCAACATATACTGGTAATTCTGTCTTCCTTGAAATACGCTTGTCTAAGCCTCTTAGCATAGATCCTCCACCAGCCAAGTATATACCAGTATTATATATGTCAGCTGCTAATTCTGGAGGGGTCATGGCAAGAGCTTGCATGACTGCATCTTCAACTTGAATGATAGATTTGTTTAAGGCTTTAGCTATTTCACCACTCGATACAGTGATCTGCTTTGGCTTACCAGTCATCAAATCACGACCTTGAACGGGGTAATCTTCGGGAGGCGTATCTAATTCTTCGAGGGCTGAGCCCACATGAATTTTAATTTTTTCTGCAGTACGTTCACCTACATAAAGGTTGTGTTGTGTTCGCATGTAGTAAACAATGTCACTGGTAAATACATCACCGGCAACCTTTATTGATTTATCACAGACAATACCACCAAGTGCTAAAACGGCAATTTCAGTTGTTCCTCCACCTATATCGATTATCATATTCCCTTTAGGTTCAAGAACATCAATACCAATACCAATAGCTGCAGCCATAGGTTCATGAATCAAATAAACTTCTTTAGCACCAATTTGTTCAGCAGAATCTTTTACGGCACGTTCTTCAACTTGTGTAATACCTGAAGGAATACATATAACCATTCTAAGTGATGGTGAAAAGAATTTACTACGTAGGTTGGGAATGGTCCGAACAAGCTCTCTAATCATTTGTTCAGAAGCACCAAAGTCAGCAATAACTCCATCTTTAAGAGGTCTAACGGTTTTAATTCCCTCATGTGACTTACCATGCATTTGTTGAGCGCGTTTACCAACGGCAATTACTTTTTCCGTCTTGCGATCTATTGCAACTATTGAGGGTTGATCAACAACAACTTTGTCATTGTAAATGATAAGCGTATTGGCAGTCCCCAAGTCAATGGCTATGTCTTGTGTCATGAAGTTTAGTAATCCCATGAGCTCCTGTGTTTTATGTTATTAATTTCATAATCGATTTAGTATCGAGTGATATGTTTTGGTACTAATGCCTAAAATGTCTTGTTCCTGTAAAGACCATTGCCATTTTATTGTCGTTACAATAATCTATCGATAATTGGTCTTTGATAGAGCCCCCAGGTTGGATTACAGCTTTAATTCCTTCGTTGTGCGCTAATTCTACGCAGTCAGGAAACGGAAAGAATGCATCAGATGCCATCACCGCACCTTTTAAATCAAAGCCAAATGCTTTTGCCTTAACCACGGCCTGTTTAAGAGCGTCTACACGTGATGTTTGACCTACACCAGAAGCCAATAACTGTTTGTTTTTGGCAAAAACAATGGTGTTTGACTTGGTGTTTTTGCACAATTTAGATGCAAATGCTAAATCAGATTTTTGTTGTTCACTGGCTTTAACGATACATACATCACGCATCTCTTCAACCGAGTCGGTTTTGATATCCTTATCTTGTTCAAGAACACCGTTTAAGATAGTTCGAACTGTCTTGTTGGGCAAGTTTACATCTTTTTTTATAAGAACGACGCGATTTTTCTTTGTTTTGAATAATTCCAAAACAGCCTCATCGTAGGCAGGAGCAATAATTACTTCGAAGAACAATTTATGAATTTCTTCGGCAGTAGCCATGTCAACTTTTCTATTAGTTATTAACACTCCACCAAATGCCGATATTGGATCTGCAGCCAGAGCATCACTCCATGCATCTAAAAGGTTTTCTCTTGACGCTAGACCACAGGCATTATTGTGTTTTAATATAGCGAATGTAGTGTCGTCAAATTCCTCAATCAAGCTTACAGCAGCATCAATGTCTAATAGGTTATTGTAGGACAAGTCTTTGCCATTTAATTGCTCAAACATCTCATCGAGCTTTCCATAAAAAACTCCAGATTGATGTGGGTTTTCCCCATATCTTAGTGTCTTGGCTTCTTGGATACTTTGCTTAAGAACTGATATTGAACCATCGTTAAAGTAATTGAAGATTGCCGAGTCATAGTGTGATGAAATGTTAAATGCTTTGGCTGCAAAAGCTTTTCTTTGCTCTAAAGTAGTTCTGCCTTTTTGAGATTTGAGCACATCTAGAGTTTCTTGATAGTCATCACGAGATGATACTGTAAGAGTATCTCTAAAGTTTTTTGCTCCGGCTCTAATTAATGAAATACCACCAATATCAATTTTTTCGATGATATCTTGTTGTTCCGCGCCAGAGGCTACCGTATCTTCAAAAGGGTAAAGATCTACAATAACCAAATCTAACTCAGGAATATTGTATTGCTCAAGTTGCTCTAAGTCACCATCTTCGTGTCTACGAGCTAAAATACCTCCAAATACATTTGGGTGAAGTGTTTTTACACGACCACCCAATATAGATGGGTAACTTGTTAAGTCTTCAACTGGCACAACATTGACGCCCATTTCTTCGATAAATTTTTGTGTGCCTCCAGTAGAGTAAATAGTAACACTTAAACGATTTAATTCTTCAATTATTGGTGCCAAACGGTCTTTATGAAATACCGAAATAAGTGCGTTTTGAATTTTTTTCAATGCTTTAATTTTGAGATGCTTAATATGTATACAAAAGTAGAAATTCACATTAATAAAAAGAATACTAGGTCTTAATTTTTTAAACAAAAATTAATGCAGTTTTATATCCTTGTTTGAACCCAATAAAAGGAACATTAACATCTATTAACCATTATAAAATATGGTTAGACCTAGAATAGTTTATATTTACATGTTCAATTATTATGATACTATTCAAAATTATTCAAGAAAGCTTTCGATTTGCTTTTCAAGCATTGGTAGGTAATAAGTTGCGCACCTTGCTCTCATTGTTAGGTGTTACCATTGGTATATTTGCCATTGTATCTGTATTTTCTGTGGTAGATTCTCTTGAAAAAAATATCCGCAAAAGTGTCGAATCTTTAGGTGAGAATGTTGTTTTTATTACCAAGTGGCCTTGGGCAATGGGCGGCGACTATCCTTGGTGGAAATATTACCAACGCCCTGTACCCACATTAAACGAGTTGAGAGCTATAGAACAACGATTAGAGCTAGCTGAAGCTGTCGCTTTTGTTGCAGGTGCTGGTAATAAAACTGCTAAGTATGGTTCTAATGATGTTGAAGATATTGGTGTTGCAGGCGTGTCACATCACTATCAAGATGTATATGGCTTCGAACTCTCTCAAGGAAGATATTTTTCGCTGTTAGAATCAGCTACGGGAAAACCTGTTGCCGTAATAGGGCAAAATATTGTAGAGGCTTTATTTGAAGGTGAAAACCCTTTGGGAAAGCCCATCAAGTTTATGGGGCAAACCGCGACTGTCGTAGGTGTTTTTGAAAAGGCAGGCGACAGTATCATTGGCAATAGTGATGATGATAATATTGTTATACCTGTTAAGTTTGCTAGGAATTTTATCCGCATAAATAGTGAGTCTACCAACCCTATGTTTATGGTAAAAGCTAAAGAATCGGTTAGTAATGCACAACTTAAATCAGATTTGATAAGGGTGATGCGCTCTATTCGACGCTTATCCCCTAAGTCTGATGATAACTTTGCGATTAATGAAACCAGTATTTTGTCTAAAGGAATTGATATGATGTTTAGCGCTATTGATCTTGCTGGCATTGTTATAGGCGGTTTCTCTTTACTTGTTGGTGGTTTTGGAATTGCAAATATTATGTTTGTGTCGGTTAAAGAACGCACCAACATCATTGGAATTCAAAAAGCTATTGGAGCCAAAAATTATTTTATACTACTTCAGTTTTTAATCGAAGCAATATTGCTATGTGTTATAGGTGGCTTTATCGGCCTACTTCTGGTGTATTTCGGAACAAATATGGCAAGCCAATATTTAGATTTCGACATCAGTCTTTCTACCCAAAACATTTTAACAGGTATTTGGGTTTCAGTATTGATTGGTGTTATTTCTGGTTTAATTCCAGCTTTAGCTGCATCTAGATTAGATCCGGTTGAGGCGATACGTTCAGGGATGTAAAATTAAGATGCACTCAATTCAGTTAGTTTTTTTTCAATTACACGATATACTTTTTTTAATTCTTGTTCGGTAATGCAGTAGGGAGGTAGGATGTAAATTACATTTCCTAAAGGCCTTAAAATTACACCCTGAGCTAAAAAATCGTCATATAAAGAGTGACGCAAAGGACTAGAGTAACCTGAAGATTCAGATTTTAATTCAATGGCCAACACTGTTCCAGTTTGGCGTACATCGCTTACCACAGATAATGGTTTTATAGTTTCACTAAATAAACGATGAGAGGCTGTTATCTCTTTAATTTTTATTTGACATTCTTCTTTTTCAAGAAGTTCGATACTAGCTATTGCAGCTGCACAACCAACCGGATTGCCCGTAAAAGAGTGTCCATGCAAAAAGGCTTTTTGAATATCTTCATCCAAAAATGCGTCATAAATTGTCTGGGTACATGTTGTCAGGGAAAGAGCTAGTGTTCCTCCTGATAAGCCTTTAGACATACATATAAAATCGGGTTGCTCTTCTATTTGATTCATTGCAAAAAAGGATCCTGTTCTCCCAAAGCCAGTCATGACTTCGTCTGCAATACACAAAACTTGTTTTTGTTTGCAAATTTTAATTAGTGTATTAAGCGTTTTCGAGGAATACATTCTCATCCCTGCGGCACCTTGTATTAACGGTTCGAAAATGAAGGCAGCTACGTCCCCTTTAGCGATCTCTTTCTTTAAGTTGACTATTGCGGCTTCTTCATCTATTGGAAATGGGATATGCGTACTCTTAAATAACAAATCTGAAAAAGGTGCAGAAAATAGATTTCTAGCTCCTGCAGACATTGCTCCGAAAGTTTCGCCGTGGTAGGCACCATCAAGAGCAATAAACCTTGTCTTTTTTTTCCCTTTATTGACCCAATATTGGATACTCATTTTTAATGCTATTTCTACTGCGGATGATCCATCTCCGGAGAAAAAGAATTTTTTCTGGTTTCTCGGGAGATGTTTGGAGAGTTTTTCACATAATTCTACCGCCGGTTTGTGGGTGAATCCAGCAAAAACAACGTGTTCTAGTTTATGAAGTTGTTGACATACCTTTTCAGCAATATATGGGTGTGCATGACCGTGAAGGTTTACCCACCACGATGAAATAGCATCTATATAACTATTTTCGTTTTGGTCAAATAAGAGCGTGCCCTTTCCCCTAACCACAGGAAGAGGTGGGCTTACTGTTTTCATTTGGGTAAAAGGGTGCCAAATATATTTTTGATCTTTTTCAGAAATGCTCATATTTAATCGTTGCTTAGTGTAGTGCTGCTTTTAGTTTTTGTGCCTGCATATTTATTTGACCAGCTGTTAACTCTTTTAGCTCATCAATTCTTCCCAAAATTTTAAGTCCACTCATTTTTTTGACAATTGATTCAGTGTCTTTATTTTCTGCTCCATTAAATAGAATTCCCTTTACAACTATACCTCGCTGTTTAAGAAGCGCAGCAGTCATCAAGCTGTGATTTATGCTTCCAAGATAATGTTTAGAAACTAAAATAACTTCACAATCTAGTTTCTCGATTAAATCTAAAATAGTGTTTTGATTATTTATTGGCACAAGTAAGCCACCAGCACCTTCAATAACTAAATTATTTTTTGTTTTGGGCAGCTCAATAGAATTAATAGATATATGGACCCCATCTTTTTCGGCCGCCGCATGTGGTGAAATAGGATGATTTAGGCGATATGATTCTTGATGAAATTTACTGCGAACATTGTCTACTAAACTAGATATTTTTAGAGTATCACTCTGATCAAGATCACCTGCCTGTATTGGTTTCCAGTAGTCAGCTTCTAAGGCTTGTGTTATAATGGCAGAGGCTATAGTTTTCCCTACCTCTGTGCCTATACCTGTAATAAAATATCTTTTCATTGAATAAGTTCTTCAAGTGCTTGTAGACAATGTTTTATCTCTGTTTCTGTATTAAAGCTGTGTAAGCACAACCGTATTCTTTCTTTGCCTTTTTCAACTGTCGGGTGCCGAATAGCCTTAATGCCTATTCCTTTTTTAAGTAAACCCTGTTCTATCGCTTTTACCTTTGTATTGCCAGGTATAATGAAGCATTGAATTGGAGAATCGCTATCTATCAAATATCTCTGTAGCTTTTCTGAAAGAAGCGATTTAAATAAAATAATATTATCTCTTAATAAGACTTGTTCTTCCTTATGTATATCTAATCTAGTGTAAGCAGCCTCAATACTCAATAGACTGTGTTCAGAAAGTGCTGTAGTATAAATAAAAGACCTAGCGAAGTTATAAAGATATTCTCTTAGACTCCTAGACCCCAAAACAACGGCACCATGTATTCCCAGAGCTTTGCCGAATGTATGTATTCTAGCAAATACTTTTTCCTCGAGTTTTAAATGTTCGGTAAGGCCATTTGTGCTATGGCCTATTACTCCTGTTGCATGTGCTTCGTCAACAATTACATGAGCTTTGTATTGCTCGGATAAATCTATTATTTCTTCTAATGGCGCTCTGTCACCATCCATCGAATAAATAGATTCTACAACTACAATTATATGCCCTGTTGCTTGCTGTAGTTTTTGTTCTAAAGAAGATAGATTATTGTGTTTAAAAGCAAAAGACCTGCAAGAAGAGAGTCTCAAACCATCACGAATACTTGCATGAATATATTGATCATATATCACCGTATCCTCTTTGTCAGCAATACATGAAAACAGCCCTATATTAGCATCGTAGCCAGAGTTAAATATGAGTGCAGCATCAGCTTTGTGCTGTTGTGCGAGTTTTTGTTCAAGCCGTTGAAATTGCTTAGAATTTCCGGAGAGTAAACGTGAGCCTGTAGAACCATTAGTTGATGGGGGCTCCACTTTTAAAGATTTAGAAAAACCTAAATAGTCATTAGAGTAAAAATCTATCAACCCTTCATCCAGACTTAAAGACCTTATGCTATTTTGTTCTTTGCGAACTGATAGCTTTGCATTAATTTTATTATCAAGGGATATTACTTTACGCATAGGGTAAAGATAAAAATCTTAGATAAAAAAAAGTCCCAAAAAGGGACTCTTAATTCGTAGATGTATCTGCATGTTTTAGTCAGCTAAAACGATAATTTTATTTTTTTGCATTTCAATAACACCACCTTGAATGTTGAATGTTTCAGTTTTTCCATTATTGAGAGAAACCGATACATCACCAGCAATAAGTGTAGAAATAATAGGCGCGTGATCGTTTAGTATTTCAAAACGACCGCTTGCTCCTGGAAGATGAATTGAAGATACTTCTCCATCAAATAATTTAGCGTCTGGTGTAATAATTTCTACTAACATAAGATGGTTATTTATGCTTTAGCCTCAGCAAGTATTTTCTCTCCTTTTTCAATAGCTTCTTCAATAGAGCCGACAAGGTTAAAGGCTGCTTCAGGTAAGTGGTCTAATTCTCCATTAAGGATCATATTGAATCCTTTTATAGTATCTTCGATACTTACATATACACCTTTTAGCCCTGTAAACTGCTCAGCAACATGGAAAGGTTGAGATAGGAAACGTTGTACACGACGTGCACGCAGAACCGCTTGTTTGTCTTCTTCAGAAAGTTCGTCCATACCAAGGATAGCAATAATATCTTGAAGTTCTTTATAGCGTTGTAAAATCTCTTTCACATTTTGCGCACAGTTATAGTGCTCGTCACCTAATACCTCAGGATTCAAAATACGAGATGTAGAATCTAAAGGATCTACTGCTGGATAAATACCCAACTCTGCAATTTTACGAGACAATACAGTGGTAGCATCTAAGTGAGCAAAAGTTGTTGCTGGTGCAGGGTCAGTCAGGTCATCAGCAGGTACATATACAGCTTGAACTGATGTAATTGATCCGTTTTTAGTAGAAGTAATACGTTCTTGCATAGCACCCATTTCGGTAGCTAGAGTAGGTTGGTAACCAACGGCAGAAGGCATACGCCCTAGAAGTGCTGATACTTCAGAACCAGCCTGAGTGAATCGGAATATGTTATCTATGAAGAATAAGATGTCACGACCATCACCCTCACCATCACCATCACGGTAGTATTCGGCAAGTGTTAATCCAGAAAGAGCAACACGTGCACGCGCACCCGGAGATTCGTTCATCTGACCAAATACAAGAGTTGCTTGTGAATTGATCATTTCTTTAGCGTCAACCTTTGTAAGATCCCATCCGCCTTTTTCCATGTCTTCTTCAAACTCTTTTCCATATTTGATAACGCCAGACTCGATCATCTCTCGCAATAAGTCATTACCTTCACGAGTACGTTCTCCGACGCCAGCAAATACTGAGATTCCGTCATGACCTTTGGCTATGTTGTTGATTAACTCCATAATCAATACGGTTTTACCTACACCGGCACCACCAAATAAACCAATTTTACCTCCTTTAGAATAAGGCTCAACTAAGTCGATAACTTTAATACCGGTAAATAAAACTTCAGACGACGTAGATAAATCTTCAAACTTTGGCGCCTCCCTGTGAATAGGATATCCGCCTTCTTTATTAAGTTGACCAATACCATCAATAGCATCACCAACAACATTAAATAAGCGTCCTTTTATTTCTTCGCCTACAGGCATAAGAATTGGGCTTCCCGTAGCAGAAACTTTATCTCCTCTTTTTAGACCATCAGTAGAGTCCATAGAGATGGCACGAACAGTGTCTTCTCCAATGTGTTGTTGACACTCTAGGATAACTTTATTACCATTTTCTCTTGTAATTTCTAAGGCATCAAAAATGTTTGGTAAATTTGCGTTGTTGCTATCAAACTTAATGTCTACCACTGGGCCAATTACTTGGGCGATTTTTCCGATATTTTCTGACATCGTAACTATAATTTATTAGAAAGATAAATTGTCTTCTTTTACGCCTGCAAATCTACTTATTTTTTAATTTAATATGTAATTGCGATAAGCTTTTTTTATTTTATTAATTTTGGAAGCGCTGTTATCACATAAAGATCGCACTAAACACAATGCCGACATAACTAAATTAAGACTTAGACCAGTGAAAATATATCACAGTATAGATGAGTTTCAGAGTGTTAAAAATGCCGTGGTAACCACTGGAACATTTGATGGCGTTCACATTGGACACCAAAAAATTATTAGCCGCCTTAAGGATGTAGCTCGTCAAGTTGGTGGTGAAACAGTTCTGCTCACTTTTTTCCCACACCCTAGAATGGTGTTGTTTTCAGATTCTGATTTGAAGTTAATCAACACCAAAAATGAAAAAATAAAACGCCTTGAAGAGTCTGGCATAGACCACCTTATCATTCATCCTTTTTCGAGAGCTTTTTCACGTCTTTCATCCATAGAATTTGTTAGAGATATTCTTGTCAAAAAAATAGGGACAAAGCGCTTGGTAATTGGCTACAATCATCATTTCGGTAGAAATAGAGAAGGTAGCTTCCAACACTTAAAGGAGTATGGCCCTCTCTATGGTTTTGAGGTAGAGGAGATTTCAGCTCAAGATATTGATGAAACAGCAGTAAGCTCAACAAAAATTAGGCACGCCCTTGATTTTGGACAGGTAGATGTAGCGGCTGAGTATCTTACGCGACCATTTATGTTGTCTGGAATTGTTGTTAGAGGCAATCATTTGGGAAGAAAAATAGGTTTTCCAACAGCTAATATTACCGTTTTAGATGCCCAAAAGTTAATACCAGCAATAGGCGTCTATGCCGTAAATGTTTTTGTAAAGGAGACAAAATATAAAGGGATGCTAAACATAGGTGTAAGACCAACTATTGATGGTGTCCAGAAAACCATTGAAGTCCATATTTTTGATTTCGATCAGAATGTATACGGTGAAAAAGTATCAGTAGAATTTTTGAAGTGGATTAGAAAGGAGCGTAAATTTGACAATTTAGAAGCCTTAAAACAGCAGTTGCTTCAGGACAAGAAACAAATATTGGATTAATCAATGAGGTTGTATTTGTTAATATGGATAAGTCCTTTTTTGCTTTCAGCACAAGTAGATTACACCTATAAATCACTCGATGATGCGAAGGTAAGGCCTGACCTAGTGTATAGATTAAAATTAAAAAACAAAGGTTTAACTTCTTTTCCAAAGGTGCTTTGTAGTTTTCCTAATCTTACTGAGCTCGACTTAAGTAGAAATAAAATCACAGACTTTCCTTCGTTCATATCTTGTATGACACAACTCAAAATATTGCGATTGTCTAAAAATCGACTCGAGAACATCACTGATGAGATACTGAAACTTGAAAAGTTAGAATATTTAGATTTGTGGGATAATGATATTAGTGAATTACCCCTAGACATATTTAAAATGACTAATCTTACTCACATTGACATTAGGGGTGTGGCTCTTAGGTCGTCTTTGTATGAGACCTATCTGCTACTGGCAGGAAATAAACAACTTTTTATGTCAGAGCCCTGTCAGTGTCAAGAGGAATAGCCCAACAAAGTAACATGTTTTGAATTGGCGCATAAAAAATTGAGTATTTTGATTTACCACAAGTTGCTTTTCCTTTTGATAATCCCCTTATGTCAATCTGATCTCTATAGCTCAATGTATTGTTTCCTGTACATTTAAGAATGGATTCTTTAGCACTCCACATTTTAGTGGCCAAAGTGATGTCAAGATTATTACCAAAGTGTTTTTGCTCTGATGGCGATAAAATTCGATGAACGATTTGAGCTACTTTTTGCTGGGGCTTTTCTATATCAATTCCACATGCTTTTGAGCCATACATGATTGCTATATACTTATTACTGTGGCTGATGCTAATGTGATAGTCGTTGTTAAGGTAAGGTTGTCCAGTGGGATAATAGCTTATAAATGTCTTTTCACCAAATAGCTTTTGGACGATATAGCGTGTTGCTATATACTCAAGACGCTTGTGTCTGTTTTTCAGTGTTGCATAAAAACCTAGCTCTGATGCATTCAGGCAAACCATAGTTTCCAAATCGTTTTCTGATAATCCAATTTTGTATACCACAATACGATGGCCGTCAGTACATATTTTATTAAAAACATTAGTCATAATATTGGGTCAAAGATATACATCTTAATTGTAGTTGTTATTTAGGATTTATATTTCGTTATCTTTGCACTTTCAAAATTATTGAGAATTAATGGATAAAAAAATGACAAACAAGGCACAGTATAAAGTTAAAGATATCAGACTTGCAGAATGGGGAAGAAATGAAATTCGATTGGCAGAGGCCGAAATGCCTGGCCTTATGTCTTTAAGAGAAGAATATGCAGATGATAAGCCCCTAAAAGGTGCGCGTATAGCTGGCTGTTTACACATGACTATTCAAACCGCAGTTCTTATTGAGACGCTAGTAGCTTTGGGTGCAGAAGTTTCCTGGTCTTCATGTAATATTTTTTCCACACAAGATCATGCAGCAGCAGCCATTGCTGCCGCAGGAATTCCAGTGTTTGCATGGAAAGGAATGACGGATGAAGAATTTGATTGGTGTATCGAGCAAACACTTTATGCTTTTGAAGATGGTAATTCTTTAAATATGATTCTTGATGACGGTGGTGACTTGACAAATATGGTTTTTGACCAACACCCAGACTTAGTAGTAAATATTAAGGGCTTGTCTGAAGAAACAACTACAGGGGTACATCGTCTTTACGAAAGACAAAAGAATGGGACCTTAGTTATGCCAGCAATTAACGTAAACGATTCCGTAACTAAATCTAAGTTTGATAATAAGTATGGTTGTCGTGAATCTTTGGTCGACGGTATTCGTAGAGCAACAGATATAATGATTGCTGGAAAAGTTGCTGTTGTTGCAGGCTATGGTGATGTGGGTAAAGGGTCTGCGCAGTCACTTCAGGCAGCAGGCGCTCGAGTTATTGTTACCGAAATTGACCCTATATGTGCGCTCCAAGCAGCAATGGAAGGTTTCGAGGTTAAAAAAATGGATAATGCCGTTAGCGAAGCAGATATTATTGTAACGACTACTGGTAATAAAGACATTATTGTTGGAAGGCATTTTGAGCTTATGAAAGATAAGGCAATTGTATGTAATATTGGGCATTTCGACAACGAGATTGACGTTGCTTGGCTCGATAATAATTATGGTTCGTCTAAGGTTGAAATAAAACCTCAAGTAGATCAATATACAATTAAGGGTAATGATATTATACTTTTAGCAGAAGGGCGTCTAGTTAATTTAGGATGTGCTACAGGTCATCCGTCTTTCGTTATGTCTAATTCATTTACGAATCAAACATTGGCTCAAATTGAACTTTGGTTGTATTCAGATAAGTATGAAAATAAAGTATATACATTGCCAAAGCATTTAGATGAAAAAGTAGCACACCTTCATCTGGCTAAACTCGGTGTGGAGCTAGATGTTTTAAGTCAAGACCAAGCAGATTATATTAGTGTTTCTGTCGAAGGGCCATACAAGCCAGAGTATTACAGGTACTAATTTACAATTACATATATTAAAAACGGGTGTAGGTATACACCCGTTTTTAGTTATAGATGCTAAGTCTTATGCCGTCAAATGTTGTTTGATATCTATGTAAAGCATGAGAGGCAGGTCCTCGAATAACAGAGCCATCATATATTAAAAATTGAGACTCACAGCAAGAGCAAGAAAGTGTATTGCTAAGTTCGGTGTCGATGTGAACTTGCTCGCAACTATTTAGGGGGTCGTTTGTACAAGCCCTATCATAGGCAATGTATGTATTAAAATAGTCTTGAAAAATAAGTATGCCATTTACGCCACCATTAATATAGGCAGATCCACCAGGGAAGTGAAGGCCGTTATACTCGGCATTACTTGGATATAAATAGGTGTTTATTGATGCATAAGGAAACTCATGCCCATCTTTATTGCACGAAATAAGAAGACTGATTATTGTTAGGGTTAAGATAAGTTTTTTACACATAATAACTAAGCATTTGATTTGTCTTGTTTTAAAGGATGTTGCTTACATCAGGTTGAGTAAATATAGTAATTTACTGTTCATTATAATTTGATAAGCCGTTAAATATCCATATCTTTGTAAGATTGAAAAAATGTAGCGAACTAAAATAAAAAAGTTTATGCTTCGAAAATTACTAGTAGTTATAGGGTTGTTTGGTATAACAAACTATGCCTTTGCGCAGTCCCAGTCAGGTACTCTTAAAGGGGTGATTACAGAAAATGAATCAGGAGAATCAATTCCAATGGCTAATGTCGTTGTCGAATTAAATGGTGCTGTTATTGCCGGTGCTGTTGCCGACTTTGATGGTAAGTATACCATCAAGCCTATTGATCCTGGACGATATACTGTTAAAATATCTTTTATTGGTTTTGCTACAAAGGAAATATCCGACGTTTTAGTGTCTCCTAATAAAATTACCTTTATCAATGCAGCTCTAAATACGGAGTCAGCAGTTTTAGGAGAGGTAGAATTAGTGGAATACGTTGTTCCATTAATTGACCCAGATAAATCAGGTACTACAAAAACCAAAGAAGAAATTACAGCACTTCCAACACGGAATGTTCAGTCTGTTGCAGCACAAACTGCTGGTGTGTACCAAGAGGATGAAGGTTCTGACCTAAACGTTCGAGGCTCTCGTGATGATGCTACTTTTTACTACATCGACGGTATTAAAGTAAGAGCATCTAATAATTTGCCCCAATCATCGATCGAACAGATGACAGTAATTACCGGTGGTTTACCAGCATCTTATGGTGATGCTACCGGAGGTATTATTAGTATTACAACTAGAGGTCCGTCTAACGAATCATTTGGTGGGATTGAGCTTGTAACATCCTCTCTTTTAGATCCTTACGGTTATAATCTACTTGGATTCAACTTGTCTGGGCCAATCATGAGAGATGGTGATGGTAACTCTACTTTAGGATACTTTATGTCGGGGGAGCTAGGAAAAATTAAAGATAGCGATCCATCTGGTGTAACTCAATACAAAGTTAAAGACGATGTTTTAAAAGAATTGGAAGAAAATCCTTTGATATTCAGCTATCAAAATGGCGATATTCAATCTAATAGAGCTGCTGAATATGTAACAATGGCTGATTTAGAAGAATTAGATGCGCGTCAAAATACAGATAGGATTAACGCAAATGTCCAAGGAAAGTTAGATTTTAAGCCAAGCAATGGTACCAACTTCACTATAGGTGGTAACTTCTCATACTCTAAGTACAGAGGTTATATTTACACATACAGTTTGTTTAACCCAGAAAACAACCCAGAAGTTGTTGATATGTCTTGGCGTACATACGGTCGCTTTCAACAGAGTTTTGGAGCTACAGATGCTGAGCAGTCTGCTTCAGCGCTTAGCAACGCATTCTTCACCCTACAACTAGACTATTCCAAGGACTTGAGTACAACTCAAGACGCAGATCATGGTGATAGGTTGTTTGATTATGGTTACATAGGTAAATTTACGCCCATCAGAGATACGATTTTGAGGCAAACACCAGATGGGTGGTTTTCTACAGACGATGATGGTAATCCAGACAACTTTATAAACGTATACAATCCTCTTACTGGGGATACCATTAATATGCAAACGGCTTTCCTTAATCCAGAAACCCAAACATATGAACCACTATTACAGCTTGTTAATAATCCAATATCAGGCTATACTTTTCAGGCTGGTGGAATTAATCCTTATGCAGAAAATTATACAGAGTCGTTGTATGAATTTTTGGGTGAAGGAAATGAACCAGCAACTCTAGATGTTATTTCAGGACTCGGAGCTGCCGTAAATGGTGACAGAACAGATGATGTTTACTCGTTATGGTACAACACTGGTCGAGAGTACAACGGCTATAATAAAGAAGATCGTTCCCAATTTAGATTTACGGGTTCAGCATCTGCAGATATTAACGATCATGCGATTCAGTTTGGTTTTGAATACGAGCAAAGAGATGACCGATATTACGGCGTGAGCCCAGTAGGATTATGGACCTTAGCTGAGCAACAAGCAAACAATTATATTTCTCTATTCCAAGGTCCTTATGAATTTACCGATGAAACAGGATCTACAATTATACAACAACATGCTTATAACTTCGATCAGATGTCCACATTTGCTGAAAATTTTAGAGACGCATACGATTTAGGTCGAGAAGATGTTGTAGACATTCACACCTACAATCCTGATCAATTAAATATAGGTATGTTTAGTGCTGATGAAATTTTTAATGGAGGTAATAACTACGCTATATGGTATGGTTTCGATACAGAAGGTAATCGCTTAGAAGGTGTTCAGCCAGGAATGGAAGAGTTCTTAAACGACACTCTAGATAATGGTGATTATGAGAGATCTATTGGTGCCTTTTTCAACCAATATATGTTGCTGGATACATTCAAGATAAATTTGCTTTTGAAGATTTAGTATTCAACATAGGATTACGTGTTGATAGATATGATGCGAACCAAGAAGTACTGGTTGATAAGTACTCTATCTACAAGGTTAAAACTGTGGGTGAAGATGACCAATTTGGTAACCACCCAGATAATATTGGTGATGACTATGTAATTTATGTTGATGACAACACGAATCCAGGATCTATCACTGGTTACCGTAATGGGGATGAGTGGTTCGATGCCGATGGTCTGCCACTTAGTGATCCTGATGTGCTTAACGTATCTAAAGGTGTTTTGCCAATGCTAGTAAACCCTGATGCAATAACTGATGGATCTGACGCTCTAAACAAGGGATTGAGTGCTGATGCATTTAAGGATTATGACCCTGAGATCACCTTGATGCCACGTATCTCATTTAATTTCCCTATTTCTGATGAGGCGATGTTCTATGCACACTATGATGTGTTAGCGCAACGTCCTACTCGTAACAGAATGGATCCATTGGATTATTTAGGTTTAGCATACAAAACGGCAACCACAATCAATAACCCTGATTTAAAAGCACAAAAAACAACGGATTACGAATTAGGTTTTAAACAAACACTAACTTCAAGTTCTGCACTCTCTATATCTGCATTCTACAGAGAAATGAGAGACATGATTCAGTATACTAAAGTTGCTTACGCCTTCCCTAAAGAATATTTCACTTATGGAAATATTGACTTTGGAACCGTAAAAGGTTTATCTGTTGCATACGAAATGAGAAGAACTAAGAATGTTAGCTTTAATGCCAACTACACGATGCAATTTGCTGACGGTTCTGGATCTTCTGCCACCTCAGGTGTAGATATAGTTAATTCTGAACAGCCTAACTTAAGAACAACTCTTCCGTTAGACTTCGATCAGAGACATAACATTACAGCGAGTATTGATTTCCGTTATGGTTCAGGAAGCCAGTATTCTGGTCCAATCGTTAATGGAAAACAAATTTTATCGAATATGGGAATTAATATCTTAGCAACAGCAGGTTCTGGTACACCTTACAGTAGGCAAGAAAACGCCAACAGAGCAGCCATGTTTGGTATTAATGACAGAACTTCACTACAAGGAACTCTCAATGGTTCAAGAATGCCATGGAGATACCGTGTAGATATGCGAGTAAATAAAAGTTTTGACTTGTCTTGGGGCGAAGAAGAAGACAAACAAGATTTAGCATTAAATGTTTACTTACAAGTACAAAACTTACTTAATATCGCAAACATCGTTAATGTATACCAATTTACTGGTAATGCCGATGATGATGGTTATTTAACAACCGCAGCTGGTATCGACGATATTGAAAGTAAATTTGATCCAAATTCTTTCGTAGACTTATACACACTTAAGCTAAACGATCCTAACAATTTTACTCGTCCTCGTACAGTAAGGTTAGGAGTAACTCTTGATTTTTAATCTTAGCAGTAAAATTGTATTAAAATGAGAAAAAAAATTAAAAATATAGTATACATTTTCCTTGGAACTCTTGGATTGAGTGTTTCTGCAAAAGAAAATGTAAACGCAACTAGCGGGCAGGTAAATGGAAATCCAACTGCTGTTTTAGCCTTCAATTGTGCTGCGGGTACAGCCCAAACGTTATTGGACATAAATAATGTGAAAACCAACATTCTTAATGGTGGTGATATGTGGTGGGATCTCTCCAATGGTCGATACGAAATTCCAAAAAACTCAGGTAAACATTCTATTTTTTCTGGAGCATTATGGATTGGTGGATACGATGAAAATGGTATGCTGAAAGTTGCTGCTCAAACCTACCGACAAACAGGTAATGATTACTGGCCGGGTCCTCTCGATAACGTAAGACTTACAAGTTCAGGGGAATTCAATTCAAATTATGGTCAAACAAGTTCTGATGTTTGTGCTGAGTACGACCAGCATTTTGTGATAACTCGTGCCGAAGTAGAAGAATTCGTGGCTTATACTCAGTCTGAGAATCCTGCTGCTGATTTTCCGGATTATGTGATACCAGAATCTATTTTAGATTACCCTGGTAACCGTACAACCGACGATATGACAGACGCCTTTGAAGGCTACGATGAGCAAGTAGGAACATCTCCTTATTATGCCCTCGAAACTATGGCACCTTTTAGAGACGTAAACAACGATGGTTTTTATGATCCTATTGCTGGTGATTACCCAGACTATAACATAGATGCGACTAAAAACTGTAAAGAGGACGATATGTTATTTGGTGACCAAACACTATGGTGGGTATACAACGACAACGGTAATATTCATACCGAATCTGGTTCAGAAACAGCTATTGGGATTGAAATTCAAGCTCAGGCCTTTGCTTTTGCAACCAATGATGAGATAAATAATATGACCTTTTATAACTACAAATTAATAAATAGGTCACACAGTGCGTTAAACGAAACTTACTTTGGTGTTTGGGTTGATCCAGATTTAGGAGAATACCAAGATGACTTTGTAGGTTGTGACGTTGGTCGTGGTTTAGGATACTGTTATAATGGTGACGAGAATGATGAAGGTGCAGCAGGTTATGGAATAAACCCACCTGCAATTGGTGTCGACTTTTTCCGTGGACCGCTTGCCGATCCTATATACGAAACTGTTACTGACTCTTTAGGTAATGACACAACCATCGTTACAAATGCTGGTGAATTACTCATGATGTCTAAGTTTGTTTATTATAACAATACCCAAGGAAATATTGATAGTAACCCCGACCAAGCATCAGATTTCTATAACTATCTTGATGGTAAGTGGAGAAACTTTCAGCCAATGACTTATGGTGGAGATGGTTTAGATCCAGCAAATCCAGAATGTAACTTTATGTTCCCTGGAGATACTGACCCTGCATTCCCTGGTCAAAACTGGACAGAACAGACTGCTGATAATATTCCAGATGATAGACGTTTCCTTCAGTCTGCCGGTAAATTTACTTTAGCACCTGGTGCTGTTAATACCATAACAACTGGAGTTGTATGGGCAAGAGCTTCGGAAGGTGGTGCTTTTGCATCTGTGGAACTAATGAAACTTGCCGATGACAAAGCTCAGAAATTATTTGATGTTTGCTTTGAAGTGCTAGATGGTCCTGATGCTCCAAACTTAACAATACAAGAACTTGATGAAGAGGTAATAATATCGATATCGAATTCTCAGAGTTCAAATAACTTTATGGAAGCTTATCAAGAAAATGATGAAGTAGGTATCATTGGTTATTATGACACGGAGCAAACATTGCCTTACAACAACGAATTTTTGTTTGAAGGCTATCAAATATTTCAATTAAGAGATGAAACAGTTACGGCCTCTGATGTATATGAAATTGATAAGGCCAGACTTGTATTCCAGTGTGATGTGAAAAACTTCCGCAGCGGCACAAATGGTAATATTACAACCTTAGAAAATGAGTCACCTATTGCACAGCTTATTAATTTCAATTTTGATCAAGAATTAGATGCTAGTGTGCCTCAAAACATGACCATAAATGCAGCAAATGAAGGTATTACGCACTCCTTTTCCTTTACGCAAGATCAGTTTGCTGAAGGAGATAGAACACTTGTAAATAACAAGACGTATTACTTCACTGCTATTGCTTATGCCTATAACGAATACTTGGAATACCAACAAGATTTGGCACCAGATCCAAATGATATTTATGCGCCTAGCTACAATGGTCAAAAGAAACCATTCTTAGCAGGACGTAAAAATATTAAGCAATACTCGGCAATTCCTCACATGACTTATGCAGAAGCGGATGGAACTATCCAAAATGCTGATTATGGAACCATTCCTAATATGACTAGAATTGAAGGAAAAGGAAATGGTGGTATTGCCTTAGAGTTCACAGCTGAAACAAGAGCTCAGATTTTATCTGACTATTGTGTCGAACAAACTGGCTACGATGTAAATGCCGGACCTGTAAACATCAAAGTTTATGATCCTTTAATGGTTCCTGCAAATAACAATTTTGTCTTTAAGATGGATGACAAAGATGACGATGCGAATTGGTTCCTAGCTAATATTACAACAGGAGATACCGTATTTTCTGAGACTACTATTGAGCTTAAGAACGAGCAGCTCATCCCACAATGGGGATTGTCTGTTACGATTCAAAATGTTGCAAATCCAGGAGGAGCTGAAGCTGTAAATAATGGCTTCATAAGCGTAGAAGAAATAAAATCTGATCGTACAACTTGGTTAAATTATGCACGCGACAATGATGATTTAATATCCTTCATTAACGGTGATGGAACATCTGTATTTGTTGTAGATGCATTCAACTGGATTCGAGCTGGAACAGACTCTTCTGATGTTCTTGGTGTAGATGAAGATCAGGTTTATGAATCTCTTCTAAATGGTTCATGGGCCCCTTACAGACTTGTTGCAGCCCAATCAGATGTTTCGCCACACGCAATGGCTTACCCATCGGGACAGTCACAATCTACTTTAGCCACAACACCATCTGTTGATATTGTATTTACATCTGACAAATCTTTATGGACTAGAGTTCCAGTTATTGAAACTGGAGATGTTACCGACAGACTTCAACTTAAAGATTCGCCATCGGTTGATAAGGATGGGAATGTACAAGCTGATCTTCCAACAGGATTTTCATACTTCCCTGGTTATGCCTTGGATCTTGAAAATGGTACACGTTTAAATATGATGTTTGGTGAAGCCTCAGATCAACCCGAAAACAATGGTGATGATATGATTTGGAATCCTACCTCAGCTACAACAGAAGGATTCTATGGTGCTAGCTTCACACCCAACCCAGACGATACTTATGATGTATACCTAGGAGGTAGACACTATATATATGTTATGAAGACGGTTTATGCAGGCGATAATCCCGAAAACCACCCTAATTACGCCAATCTGCCTAATATGGCTTCATCACAAAATGCTCAAAAAGTATTTAGAAATGCTGCTTGGGTTTCTGTGCCATTACTTTCTGAAAACGCAACACTACTAGATGGAGACATCGAAGTTAAAATCCGTGTAGCAAGAGAGTACGATGATTATGTGATGGATAACACAGATTGTGAGCTAAATGACCCTACGAATAACGGAAATCCATATTTGACTTTTAATACTACTCAAATTGGAGCGGTTCTCAATGATGCATCTACAGCAAGCTCCGCTTTAGATCTAATTAAAATCGTTCCTAACCCATACTATGGTAGTAATAATTACGAAAAAGATCAGATTGATAATAAGGTAAAAATTACTAATCTACCTAGTACATGTACAATATCTATTTACAATGTGGGTGGTACGCTAGTAAGAAAAGTAAATTTAGATTCTGAGAACAATGTTAAAGGTTGGGATTGGGATCTTAAGAATAATGATAATGTAAGTATCGCTTCAGGTATATACATTATTCACGTTGATGCTGGAGAAAAAGGTCAGAAAATCTTAAAATGGTTCGGAGCACTTCGACCAGTTGATTTAGAATCTTTCTAGTAGAATAAATTGTTAAAGACTAAAATTCATACGACTATGGTTATGAACAAATATACAAAGCAATTGTTTCCTGCCCTATTTGCAGGCCTGATGACACTTTATTCAACTAGTGTATCTGCAGGTAATGAACAGCGTTCCGGACAAGCCGGAGCATCTGAACTCCTAATTAATCCTTGGGCTAGATCTTCTGGTTGGGGTGGTATTAATACGGCTTCTGTACAAGGCTTAGAAGCGACATTTTTAAATGTTGCAGGTATTGCCAATACAAAGGACACGGAGTTTATATTCTCTAGTACGTCTTGGCTATCTGATATTGATATAAATGCATTCGGATTTTCAAAGGTGATGTCCGATGATGCTGTTTTAGCAATGTCTGTCATGTCTATGTCATTTGGAGATATTGATATTACAACCCCAGAATCTCCACAAGGTACTGGTGCTACATATTCTCCATCTTACCTAAATATAGGTGTTTCTTATGCTAAGAAATTCACAGCCAATATATCTGGTGGTGCTACAGTAAGAGTTATTTCTGAGTCTATCCCAGATTTAAGTGCTTCTGGAGTGTCTTTGGATGCTGGTATTCAGTATGTTGCGGGTAGTGAAAGGCAAATTAAATTCGGTATTGCATTGAAAAATGTGGGACCTAAAATGGAATTTTCTGGAGATGGTAATGATGTAACTCGTGAAAATACTGATGCTAATGGTCAAAGTTACCCAATGGTTTATGAATTGCGCGCAGAGGCATTTGAACTACCTTCTCTACTTCATATTGGAGCTAGCTATGATTACCAGCTAAATCAAGATAACAGAATGACCTTAGCAGCGAACTATACATCTAATTCTTTTACAAAAGATCAATACGGTATCGGTGCTGAGTTTGGTTATAAATCCTACTTCATGTTAAGATGTGGTTATGTGTATGAAAGCGACATCACTGATGACCTAAATAGAACAACTGCATTAACAGGATTAAATGCTGGTTTTACCTTCGAAATACCAATTGGAAACGGTACTAACTTCGGAGTTGACTACTCTTATAGAGCTGCTGAAAACTTTGATGCACCTCAATCTATAGGTGTTCGAATCACATTGTAAAAAAACCTTTACTTTTTAAAAAATTTAACTTATTCCACAAAAGAGGACCTTCTAGGTCTTCTTTTGTGTGTTATATATAAATCTAAATCGAAGCTATTATGTCCGATATATCTTACTATACTGAAGAGGGCTTAAAAAGACTTAAAGAAGAGTTAGAACAGCTTAAGTTTGTTGAGAGGCCAAGTATATCTCAGCAAATAGCTGACGCGCGTGACAAAGGAGATTTATCTGAGAATGCTGAATACGACGCTGCTAAAGAAGCTCAAGGAATGCTAGAAATGAAAATTGCTAAGCTCGAAAAGATGTATGCAGGAGCCAGAGTAATTGATGAATCATTGTTAGATAATGATAAAGTACTCGCCTTGTCTATCGTTAAGATTAAAAACCTGAATACAAATGCAGAGATGATATTTACTTTAGTCGCAGAGTCTGAAGCTGATATTAAGACTGGAAAAATCTCTGTAAGTTCACCTATAGGTACTGGCTTACTAGGAAAGAAGGTAGGCGATATTGCAGAAATTAATGTTCCTGCCGGCTTAGTCAAATTTGAAATTCTTGAAATCTCGCGTTAATGTCAACTGTTTTTTCAAAAATTGTTTCAGGAGAAATCAAATCATATAAAATAGCTGAAGATGATAATTATTTAGCTTTTTTAGATGTTTTTCCTCTTGCTAAAGGACATGTATTAGTTATACCAAAAAAGGAAGTTGATTACATCTTTGATGTATCAGATGATGAGTATATAGGGCTTTGGTCTTTTGCAAAAAATGTTTCTTTAGCTATTAAAAAAGCAATTCCTTGCAAAAGAGTAGGCGTGGCTGTAATTGGTTTAGAAGTGCCTCATGCTCATATACACTTATTGCCATTGCAATCTGTAGAAGATATAAATTTCTCAAGGCCTAAATTAAAATTTAAACCAAGCGAGCTTCAGCTTATTGCTGAGACAATTCGTGAAAAATTACACAAATAATAATCTTTCTATTTAACTCTATTAGAATTGTTTTTTACGAAACTTTCCCAGGTGGAATAGTGAGATCCTGTTTTAGTATTTGTATTTTGCAAACCATGACACACTGCAGCAGCTAGGCCATCTGTAGCATCAAGATATTTAGGCATCTCTTTTAGGTTTAACATTTGCATAAGCATTCCGGCGACTTGTTCTTTTGAGGCAGAGCCTTTTCCCGTAATAGATTTTTTTATTTTTAATGGTGCGTATTCTGTTACTGGAATCTCACGATTAAGCGCTGCAGCCATCGCTACACCTTGAGCTCTACCTAATTTAAGCATTGATTGGACGTTTTTACCAAAAAAGGGAGCTTCTAAGGCAACTTCGTCAGGGTGATAGTGATCTATGATAGCTAAAGTTTTTTGAAATATCTTTTGAAGTTTTAAGTAGGGGTCATTAAGTTTTTTGAGAAGTAAAACATCCATCATAATAAGTTCAAAAGAATTACCGCTCTTTTTTATCAACCCATAACCCATGATGCTAGTACCGGGGTCAATTCCTAATATTATTTTTTCCTTTGCCACCAATTATATGTAAAATTGAAAAATTAAAGATACGTAGCTTATTGAATATTTTGTAGTTTTAATGCGCACATTATTTTATTGAAAAACTATATTAAATACGGTACAGGGTTTATAGGAGCCATCTATATTGCTATTTCACTAATGGTAGCTATATTCGTCTACTATATTGCTCCTGATAATAGCCCTAATGCTAATGAAATGCATCTGGAGCTCAGCCTCCTCAATCCTGGAAGTCAAATACATTTTATTTATTTAAACAAAGAATTTAAGGCAAATTCAGAACCTAATATATTGCTTTATGGCGAGCAGAAATCCTATAAACCTATTGCCATAGATACAGCTTATATGCACTCAAACTATTGTTATTACCTGCCTTATGGGAAATCACTTATAGAAAAAGTACCCGTAACATCTCTACATAGAGGAATATCTGGTAAATTAAGTCATGTAAAAACGTTTCACTTAGGTACTGATAAATATGGAAGAGATTTATTAAGTCGATTGTTAATTGGAACTAGAATATCACTTTCTGTAGGTGTCATTTCGGTAATTATATCTCTGGTCATTGGAATTATTCTAGGTTTATATTCTGCCTATTACGGAGGACTCGTGGATAAAATTATTATGTGGATTATTAATGTCGTTTGGTCTATTCCAACTTTATTAATGGTTATTGCCGTTAGTCTTGCGCTTGGGAAAGGAATTTGGCAGGTTTTTATAGCTGTAGGTCTAACAATGTGGGTAGAAGTGGCAAGAGTTGTTAGAGGTCAGGTTATTAGTGAGTCAAAGATGGTGTATGTTCAAGCAACAAAAGCCCTTGGCTTCAGCGATTTAAGGATTATGTTTTTTCATATACTTCCAAATATTATAAGTCCTATTATTGTGATTTCTGCAGCTAATTTTGCTTCCGCTATACTCATTGAAGCTGGTTTGAGCTTCTTAGGCATTGGCGTTCAAGCACCTATGCCGTCATGGGGCGCTATGATTAAAGATCATTACTCATATATAATTTTAGACAAAGCTTACTTAGCTGTTGTGCCAGGCCTTGCCATTATGTTATTAGTACTGTCATTTATGTATGTTGGTAACATGTTAAGAGACTATTGGGATGTTCGAAGGTAATAGTTACCAAATCATCAATCCAATAATAAAGACGCTAGCACCAACAAGCATAAGCATTACAGTGTAAGGTAAGATTTCTTTTGCTTTTAATCCTGTTATGCCTAGTAAAGGTAAAGCCCAAAAAGGTTGTAACATATTTGTAAGCTGGTCTCCGTAGGCTAAAGCCATAATGTTTTTAGAGAGATTTAAGCCCATAGTAGTACTGGCTTCAATTATTATTGGCCCCTGAATAGCCCACTGCCCACCTCCGCTTGGGACAAAGATATTTACTAACCCAGCACTAAATAAAGTGTAAATAGGAAAGCTATGTTCCGTAGAGATCGATACAAAGAAATCTGATAACTGGTTTATCATCCCAGACTCTTTCATGAGCGACATAATCCCAAAATAAATTGGAAATTGTATCAGGATACCAGATGTACCTACTATAGCATGGTTAACAGCCTTTAGAAATTTATAAAAGTTCCCGTGAAATAAAATACAAAAAGCTAGTAATAAAAAGTTTATGAAGTTAGGGTTGATAAAATTTAGGGTAAAGCGATCAGGAATAACAATTGCTTTATAAAAAGCTATACCAAGCATTACTATTCCTAATAAATAAGCAAATAGTTTTGAATGATCCAATTTCTCGGCATATTTAGGGCTAGTTATAATGGACTCTTCTTTGCGATTCACAAGTTGAAATTCTGATGGCTTACTTATTTTACCTAAATAGAACATGAAGAGTGGTAGTATAACCAATATAGAAGTAGTTATAATAAGATTCATAGGAGAAAATACAGTTTCAGAAAAACTGATGAGCTTTGGTAAATCATGTATTTGATTTTGACTTACGATGCCTCTCATGAGTTCTATGATATGACCAGATTCCGCAGCCTTAATAGGTGCGGATCCAGAAATACCACCATGCCAAACCATTAACCCTGAATAACCTGCGGCACCAATAATTGGGTAGCATATTGCCCAGTTATTTTTTTTCGAAATTTCGGCTACTTTTCTAGCAAATATTGCTCCAAAAATTAAACCTAAACCCCAGTTAATTAAGCTAATTAACAGCGTGAAGAAGCAGACTATAGATGCCGCTTTAGCAGTTGTGTTGCAGTATATAGAAACCTTATCAATAAGGAGATTTATCGGTCTTGTTAATGCCAAAACATGACCTAAAACTAACATTAACATCATTTGAAATGCAAACACAAGTAACGGTGGGTTCCACATCCCTCTTTCCCAAAAGGACAATAAATCAATAAGGCTGTGAGAACTATAACTTTTCGCTATAGCTATACTTAATAAACTCAGAAGTATTGCAATAGTAAAAGGGCTTGGCATCAGCCTTTTAAATACAGCTTCTATAATATGGGATAATTTCATTGGTTTTATCTAAGTACAAAATAAAAACCCCCTTGTATTAAGAGGGTTTAAGGTATCAATGAATTTTCTTTTGTTTAGAATGGTAAATCGTCTTCTGTATCTGCTGGTGCAATAGGTTCTGGGCTAGGCATATCTGTTGTCTGGACAGCTTCAACTTTCTGAATTCTCCATGCGTCTAAAGTGTTAAATACCCTTATCTCAGATGAAGGATCTTTTTGCCATTCTCTACCTCTCAAATTAAAAAACACCTCTACTTTATCTCCTATTTGAGCGGCATCTATTAAATTGGTTTTGTCTTGTACAAGTTGAAACATTAATACTTGAGGATATTGTTCTTCTGTTTCAATTACAAATTCCCTCTTCTTAAAGCGGTCACTAATGACTTGTTCGTCGTGAATTCGCTTCACTTTTCCTTCTACAGATAAATTACTCATTTTTTATATTCGATTTAGTTTGTCAATTAATAATGTTTTCCATGCATCTACTATCTGGTTTTTTTCAATTAAAACCTTTGCCAATTGATGCAATTCTTCTCTTGCCTCTTCATCATCTGATGAGGTATTTAAAAGATGTGCAATATCCATATTTTCTTTGAATTTATCGACATCATTTACAGATGGAAGTGTCTTTATACTTGCAAGTTTAGCAAGATCATTACCAGATAGAATAAAGCTATTTTTAATGCCTTTTGGTAAATTGTCATAACCTATTCCAATACCAGAATTTGGTTTTTGAACTTCAAAGATTGATTCTCCAGAAGCACGGCAATACCAATTAGCCCCCATTCGACCTACTAAATCTAGTTTATGTGGATCAATTTTTTGGTCTTCTGCCAACACGGATTCAGAAATATGTATTTTAACTATTTCGCAAATCACTAAGTTGCCGGCTCCTCCCTTATCTCCTAGAGCAACAATGTCTTTTACTATACATTCCATTTGAACTGGAGATTCTTTTACTCTAAAAGGCTTAACATGTTGTGATGGTAGGGCTGTAAATCCTGATTTTGTAAACTCATTAACACCTTTTTCGTATTCAGAACTAGAGAGTGACATTTGTTCAACTATATTGTAGGATACAACATTCAGAACAACTTCCCTAGTACTTTCCGCATTCTCTAAACTATGTTTAACTGTATTATTACGAACTCTACGTGCTGGAGAGAAAATAGCAATAGGAGGATTTGCGCTAAAGACGTTAAAAAAAGAAAAAGGGCTTAAATTAGGTCGACCCAAAGAGTCGATAGTACTTGCTAAAGCTATGGGTCTTGGCCCTACTGAGCTGAGTAAGTAGCTGTGCAGGTCTTTTGTAGTTAATTCTTTTGGATCTAGTGTAAGCATATAATTAGTTATAACCGCAAAACAAATGTAGCGATTCATCATTAGCTTTGCAATCTGCTTCTATTAATAAAAATGTTTTTTTAATTGTGGAACATTAAAATAGTTTTACATTTGCACACGCTTAAGTCTATTAAGGACTTATGTTTGCCAGCGGATATGGTGGAATTGGTAGACACGCTAGATTTAGGATCTAGTGCCGTGAGGCGTGTGGGTTCGACTCCCTCTATCCGCACTTCAAGCTTACTTCTTACAAGTAAGCTTTTTTTATGCTATATTTAGTCTTATATATGAGATTTCTGTTTACTTTTTTTCTAATTTCTTTATCATTATTTTCTTGCCTTAAAGAAGATATAAATTCTATTTCTAAAATTGAATCTGATGCACGTTGGCTAATCCCATTTGTAGAGTTAGAAATAGATTTTACAGACATAATAACGAATGATGAATATGTTCAAATTGACCATGATTCTTTGATTCATTTTATTTATCGCATAGACTCAATTAATTATATAAATGCGGATCAAGTAGTTGATGTCACTGTATCTGAATCTATCGATAAACAAGAACAAATTGGACTTATTCAAATAGAAGATATTTCATCTCAACTAGTAATTAATTTATTTCAACTAACACAAAATTTAGGTGCTGAATTAGTTGAAAGTTTTGAAATTGCATCTCAGCTTCCTATTGCATATTTCCCACCATTAGACATAAATTCAGCAGGAATTTTTGCTTATGAACCTTTATTAAATTATACTAATCTTTATTTAACATCTGCAGACTTAACCTTAGAATTACAAAACAATTTACCTGTAGATCTTGAATTGCTAAAACTGGTGGTGTTTGATGATGTAAGTCAAACAATTATTAATGAATTTGATTTCAGTAATATAGCTTCAAATAATCAAGCCACACAAACTATAACTCTCCAAAACATCGATTTAAGCAACAATTTATCTGTGAACCTATACAGATTGATAACCCCTGGTAGTGGAGATAACCCTGAAGATGAGTTGAGCTATGTTCCTATTAGCCTCACCGATGATATTGTTATATCCTTAGCTTTAACTGATGTACAGATTAACGAAGGAGTAGTAGTCATGCCTAATATAGAAATTGACAACGATACTCTTTCTTTGTCTATTAATAATGATAGCTCTGTTGACCTTTCACAAGGAATTATAGATACAGGCATATTACAAATACAATACGCCTCATATATCCAACATCCCATAGTTTTATTTTTAGAAATCCCAAATTTACAACTTGATGGTGCTCCTTATTTTCAAGAAATAGAACTGCAATACACCCCTTTTGAGCCAATTTTCAATCAAGTTGATTTATCTAACTATCAACTCATATTTAATGATACTACTGATTCGATTCAACTAATCACGTCAATAGAAGTACAGTCTAATGGTGAGCTTGTCCATTTTGATTCTAATGATGCAATATTTCTAAATATAAGTCTATTAGGTGTTGAGTTTAATTACATTGAAGGCTATTTTGGACAAACTAATATTAATATTCCATCAGGTGAGATTATGCTTAATACTGAATTTGCTGATCAATTTGATGATGATTTATTATTTGAAAACCCAAAATTGTCTTTCATTACATACAACGAAATAGGGGTCCCAATGGAAATGAATCTTAATTTGAGTGTAGAAGCCGAGGCTCAGGAAGTACAGCTTGTTGGATCGGAACTATCAATTAATAATCCAGACATTTCCCAAGTAAACGGAGGCGTTTATACGACTACAGAGTTTGATGTAAATAATTCAAACATTTATGATTTGATAAATACGCATGCAGATAAATTAACATATTCTGGATTCATTCAAACGAACCCCGAAAACTTACCTATTGAGAATACTTTAGACATGGAATCGGGAATAAATACCGACGTTGAATTAGATCTTCCTCTAAACATAAAGATGAGTGAAATGCAATTTGTGGATACAATTAAGTTGACGCCAGGAGCAGACAACCTAGATTATTCCGTTCAATTTAGAACATTTATAAAGAATGATTTCCCATTTGAAGCCGACGTTACATTTGTTTTTAGAGATTCAACAACCGATAATACTCTTGACTCATTAATGTTTGATGATATTGGAGCTTCTCAAGTTAATGCCCAAGGAAACTTAATTAAACCATATTTGTACGATAGACTTTTTATTGTGCAAGATAGTGTCGTAGACGCAATTTATAATGCAAATCAACTTGTTTCTAAAATTCAAATGAAGGCTCCTGCCTCTCAAGATTCTCCCATAAAAATTTACTCCAACCATAAAGTTGCAGTTAATATAGGTGTAGTAGTTGACGTTCAAAATGTGAATTGATGAAAAGAGGTCTACTATTTTTTTTATTTATACCCCTTTATTTAAGTGCTCAACAAGTCATTAATCCTTTTCAAGAAGATACTATTGAATATAACTCTATTATTGATTTCCCTCAATCAGATATTACACTTTCAATATATGTTAATAGTATGGTAGATCTTCCCTTTTCATTGGGTGAAGCATTGAAAAGGCAACCAAATGGGGATCAAGTATTTAGTATTCCAAACGCCCTTACTTCTATAGGCAACAGACTAGATTTTAGACATAACGCTGAAATAGGATTATTTAATTTTGGATATAAGTTTGGAAGAAATCGACGTAACTATATTTCGTTATCAAACAGTATTCATAGTAGTGTTGATTTAGATTTCAATACGGACTTTATTAGATATCTGTTTGAAGGAAATTACAATTATATTGGGTCGACTGTAAGTCAAGATAGGGAAGGGTTAGGATTGTTTATGTACAATAGCACTTCACTCGGTTACAGCAGGAAGATTAACTCTAAATGGACTATAGGTGTTAGAGCAAAGCATCTTATGGGATTAATGAATATTAATTTCGATAGGCTGAATATTGAGCTTTACACCAGTAACCCTATTGTTGAGCCTTCTTTTTTTTCAGAAGTAAAGTACAATATATTAATTAACACCTCAGGATTTTCTGATGGTCCAGCTATATTTAACAACACTGGTTATGCATTTGATGTTGGCGCTGAGTATACACATTCAGACAGATGGACATTGTCAGCAGCTCTAAAAGATATTGGACTTATCAATTGGCATAAATCGAACAATTTAACTCTATTCCAGGATTCAGTCATTTTGGTTAATAACCTACTTGATGAATCTAGTTTAGAGGTCGATATAAATTCCAAAATAAGAAATCAAATAGATAGTATTGTAGGACTATTTAAACTTGACTCCATAAACACTTCATATTCAACTAATCTCCCTTTAGAGTATTATATTTCAGCTAATTACACATTTTCTAAAAACACCGTTTTATTTGCAATGTTTAAGTCACGTGTTATTCATTCACAAGTATATAATTCTATTCATTTTGATTATGCAAAGCGTTTTAAGCCTTGGTTAAACACACACATTTATTATTCTATCATTAATGATTCCTACACAAATTTTGGTTTAGGTATAGGTGTCTCAAGTAACAAAGTAGATTTTCATATTTCTACTTACAACATAGTGTCAGCAGATTTGATAAATGCAAAAAACCTGTCGATAAATTTTAAATTATCATACAAGTTAAATAGGACTAATAGGGGGTTGTTAAAGGTTTTTCCCAATTATAAAAATAGATTCTAACTAGTTATGATTAATGACTTAAATAGTACATTTGAAAAAAAATTACATGAGAGTTTTTAAATTTGGGGGCGCATCAGTAAAAGATGCAGACGGGGTTAGAAATCTAACTCAAATCATTAGGGATAATGCCATTCAAAATCCTATGATTGTTGTCTCTGCCATGGGTAAAACAACAAATGCTCTTGAAGGAGTTGCTCGAGCCTTTTATGCCAATAATGGTATGGCTTTAGATAAACTCGAAAGTTTGAAGACATTTCATACACAAATAATGAACGAGCTCTTTGAGCCTAATCATTCAGTTTTTAACAAGGTCGCAAATTTTTTTGTAGAGATTGAGTGGGCTTTAGAGGATGAACCTCGTCCAGATTTCGGCTATGAGTATGACCAAATAGTATCAATAGGAGAGCTTATATCTACAACTATTATTAGCGCATACTTAAGTGAATCAGGTATAGAAAATACTTGGTTGGATGCACGAGATATACTAAAAACAGATAATAATTATAGATCTGCTAATATAGATTGGGAATTAAGCGCTCGAATGGTGGCTGCTTATATGCCAAAAAATAAAATTGTAATAACGCAAGGGTTTATTGGCTGTACCTCTGAAAATTTTACAACAACATTAGGTCGGGAAGGATCTGATTATAGTGCTGCAATTTTTGCATCTCTCATAGGCGCAAATCAGTTAGTTGTATGGAAAGATGTACCAGGCATACTAAACGCAGACCCTCGCTATTTTGATAATCCAGAAAAAATAAATTCACTCTCGTATCAAGAGGCTATTGAGTTAACCTACTATGGTGCATCCGTGATTCACCCCAAGACAATCCAAGCATTAAAAAGAAATTCAACATCATTAGAGGTACGCTCATTTTTAAACCCTCAAGTATCAGGGACGTTAATTGCCGAAAATCTAGACATCGTTCCTCAAACAGCTTTTCTTATATTAAAAAAAAATCAAAAACTCATCTCATTATCTGTAAGTGATTTAGGCTTTGTAGTAGAAAACCATCTTTCAAGAATTTTTTCTATTCTTTTTAAACACCATGCAAAAGTAAATTTAGTCCAAAATTCAGCTGTTTCTTGTTCCTTTGCTTTAGAAGTTGATGATATTTATATGCCAGACTTATTAAACGAATTATCACATGAGTTTAAACTTCGATATAATAATAATCTTGAGTTGATTACTATTAGACATTACCAGAAGTTAAATGTGGATGCTTTATTGAAGGGTAAAGAAGTTTTACTAAGTCAAAAAAACAGAACAACCTTACAAGTGCTCTACAGATGATTATCTGAATATAGCTTCAATTTTATCTGCTAATACAGTCGCTAGCTTTTCATATGATTCTACAGTCCATCCTGCAATATGGGGACTCAAAATAACACGATTTGAATGTATAAGGTATTCAAAATCTTTAGACATTGTTTTTTCGAATAATTGTTCAAAAGTAGACTTTTCATATTCTAATACATCTAAACATGCGCCTAATACTTTACCAGTTTTCATCCCATTGACCAATGCACTAGTATCTACTATCTTCCCTCTTGCAGTGTTAATAACGAAAAAATTTTTCTGCATTTTTTCAACAAATGTCTGATCAAAATAATGATGTGTACCCCTGTCATATGGTGTGTGAAAGCTAATTATATCAGCCTCTTCTTGAATTTGCTCAATAGAAGTTTGCTTTACCGAACTATTGGGCCATTTTTTCAACTTTATATCATATGCGTAAATTTTACAATTAAATCCACTCAGACATTTGGCAAATGCACTTCCCATATTTCCAAAACCAATTATTCCTATAGTTTTATTACTAAGCTCTAATCCTCTATTGGCTTCTCTATTCCAAACGCCATTTCGGACCTCATTATCAGCAATATTTATTTTATTGAATAAGTTGAGAAGCATAGCAACAGAATGTTCTCCCACAGCTTGTCTATTACCTTCGGGGGCAGAAAACAAGATAATAGATCTTCGATTGGCTTCATCAAGGTCTATATTTTCTAGACCAGCACCAGATCGAGCAATAAATTTCAACTGACTAGCTGCGTCTAAAAATTTTTTATCTATTGGAGTTCTAGAACGAACAATAACTCCTTCATAATTGCTGATTTTTGATAGTAATTTTTCTCGACCAGAATTGTAGTCATGTTCACAGATAAAGTTTAAAGCAGTTAACCGTTGCTCTAGAATTGGATGAACAGAATCTATAAATAATACTTTCATTTAAATATTCAAAAATAGCTGACCAATCATAAAATAAATAAACAGACCTAATACATCATTTACAGTGGTAATAAAAGGGCCTGTAGCTAGTGCAGGATCAATTTTATACCTATTAAGAGCTAAAGGAACAAACGTGCCGAATAATGCTGCAAAAATTATAACAGCCAATAAAGAAATACTTACAGTAAAATAGATTGAATTAGGATAGCCTAACAGGTAAGTTGTTGTCATCACTATTAATGAGCATATAAGCCCGTTAACTAGGGCTATACTAAGTTCTTTTAGTAGACGTTGCCCAAGGCTATCTACACCTAAATTATTACTGGCAAGACCTTGTACAATTATTGCTGCAGATTGAACCCCTACATTTCCACCCATAGCTGCAATCAGCGGGGTAAAAAAAGCCAGCTCTATATTGTTTTCTATATCAAATATGCCGATGACTTGAGCGCCCATTATACCTCCTAAAAGGCCAATAAGTAACCAAGGTAATCTTGCCCTAGTAAGAGTAAATATACCGTCACTAGAATCTACTAATTCTGAAATACCAGAGGCTTTATTATAGTCCTCTTTTGCTTCATCTTTCATCACATCAACAACATCGTCAATAGTAATTCTTCCAATAAGTCTATTTAAATCGTCTACTACAGGGAGAACAATTAGATCGTACTTATCCATAATATTAGCTACTTCTTCATCGTCAAAATTAGATTTAACTGAGATTACCTTTGCGTTGTATATGTTTTTTATGAAAGTTTTATCAGCTGTAAGAAGTAGTTTTTTGAGAGAAAGTGTGCCAAGCAGGACATTATTGTCGTCTACTACGTAAATGCTGTATACTTTATCTACCTCTTCAGCTTGTTTTCGCATTTCTCGAACACAACGCAGTACGGACCATTTTTCGTTAACCTTAATAAGCTCTTTAGCCATTAGCGCACCAGCGGTATGTTCTGGATAAGAAAGAAGGTCTACAATATCACTGGCAAGTTCTATATCTTCAATATGTGCTAGAACTTCTTCTTTTTTTTCTTCAGGAAGGTCAGCGATAATGTCAGCGGCGTCATCTGAATCAAGATTGTCGATTAAATCTTCTGCAATTTTTTGTGATGATAAGTCTATGAGTACATTTTCTCTACTGTCTTCATCAAGCTCGATCAGGATTTCAGCAGAGTCTTCATCTTCAAAAAGTTCAAAAATAATTTTCCCATTCTTCTCATCGAGAATATCTATTAATTTGGCAATATCTGTATTGTGTATTTCAGATAATTCCTGTTTGACTAGGTCCAACTCTTGCCTGTTAAGTTTTTCGGCAATATCTTTAATAAACTCCTTTGTTAACTCAAATTTCATTATTTAATCTTTCAAGCTTGTTGGTAAGGTACACAAAATCTTCCACTGTTAATGCTTCTGCCCTTAAAGGTAGAAGTGAATCTTCAAAGATCTGTTTGCCTATAATTGGTTTTAAGGCATTCTTCAAGGTTTTTCTTCTTTGGCTAAATCCTTGTTTTACTACTCTTTTGAAAATTTTTTCGTTACACTCCAGTTGTTTTTTATTGTTCCTCTTTAGTCTTATAACACCAGATTTCACTTTAGGAGGAGGGTCAAAAACGTCCGCCTCAACAGTAAATAAATACTCAACATCATAGAATGCTTGAAGCAATACAGAAATGATCCCATATTTTTTATTTCCTGGGCCACTGGCAACTCTTTCCGCAACCTCTTTCTGAAACATTCCAATAATTTCAGGAATCTGGTCTTTATAATCTAGAGCTTTAAAAAGTATTTGAGAGGATATATTGTAGGGGAAATTGCCTATTAAAGCAAATGGATTTCTTGTGATTTTAGTTAGATCTAACTTTAAAAAATCAGTAGAATATATGTTTTTGCTTAGGTCTGGGAACTCTGTTTTTAGGTAATTAACGGATTCTTTGTCTAGCTCGATAAGATGTGTAGTATATTCTTCTGATATTAAATATTGCGTAAGGACCCCCATGCCAGGACCAACCTCAACAACATCATCATAACCTTCTTTGCTTAGAGAATTCGTAATATCTCTAGCAATAGAAATATCTTTGAGGAAGTGCTGGCCTAAGTGTTTTTTTGCGCGAACTAGTTTCATTCTAAAAGTCCTCTATTACTTGCATGATTGTTCTAAATGCTACAAATTTATCCTTATATCTTTTATTAAAATTAGATTGTAATTGTGGAGCATAATTGTCAATATATTTGTCGAGATCAGCTCTAGTGTTGCAACTGTATTGTATTGAATACGTTTTACCACCCATTTGCTCTTCCACTAAAACTTTTGTCATTCTAGCAGACACAAAACAACCTGTATTGATTAGCTCAGGAATATGTGTTAACCTCATCCAGTTTAGCCATTCCTGTTCTATCTCATCTTCAATATTAATAGTTACATTATATACAATCATTCACTATTTAGGTTTAGTTTTCTAAATCGTTTTCTGGCTTCTGCAAGGTAAAAACTATCTTTATGATTAAGCATAATATCTTCATACAGCTTCAATGCGTAATTAAGATCATTAAAATAATATTCTTGAAGCTGAGCCTGTGCAAATTTTGCATCATCTGCCAGTATATCGAAAGAATAGAAGGTTGTAATTTGATCTAAGAGCTCGCTAGCATCCTCCTTTTCCCCTTGCATCATTTTAATCTCATATTGTTTATAGAGAGCTTCATCAACTAGACTATGTCCTGAGTAGTTTATAATAATACTATCTAGCCCTAACAAAGCTTCATTAAATTTATTTTGAAACATATTTAAGTCTGCTCGAGCAAATATTTCCATAGTTTTTGTTGTCGTATCCAAATTTAGGTTGTCTTGAATTAACAAGGATAAGTCCATTGCATTATTTGCTATAAGCTTGGATGTAGATTTTTTTAAAACATCTAATTGCGCTTGAGCCCAGTCAAAGTCACCTTGGTAATATGAAATTTTTGCTCGTCTATACTTTGCTTCATGACCTAACACATCATGCTTAAATGATTTATCAACTTGAGAGTAGTAAATGATGGCCTCCCATATTTCATTTTGTAAAAGCAATATGTCTGCATAGATAAGTTTGCATTTAGCTAACTCTTCATCTGTTGCAGAGCTGATTTCTAAAGCGTCTAAAATGATCTCTTTAGCAGAACTCACGTCATAAAGTCTAAATGCCATAATTTCAGCTAAGTCTTTAATTAGTAAAATAGTATAACTGGTTTTGCCTATTCTATTTAAGCATTCATTATATTCTATTACTAATTCCTCCCATTCTTCATCTTTAGTGTTGAAGTTAGAAGCAAGAATTTGATTTTTGACAAATAATTCTTCTAATTGAGACTCTAAAAAATAGGGAGAATCTGCCCCAAGACTTAAAATATAGTCATAACACTTAATGGCTGTTTTAAAGGCCTTATTTTTTCTACATATTTGAGCAAGATCGAAGACATTTTTTTGACCTAAGTTGAACTTTTTATCTAAGGCAATTTCTTGATCTAATGCTGCGTCAAAACTTTTTTCTTGAATAAACAACCAAATTAATAAGTCTCCAATTGCTTCAGAATTGTGTTCTTGTGCCCATTCAATTAATACACTCTTTAATAGTTGATTATTTTCATTGTCGGCATCAGGGCTTATTATTCTGTTTAGTCGATTTTTTACAGATTGTAAATAATTTGGTTTAAGGAGTACTAAACGAGCATATGATTCAAACATTTGTTGCAAATCTCCTTTTTCGCCATACAATCTAGCAAGCTGAAAATTATAGCTAACCATTTTAGGGTCTTTTAAGCCTAATTTGTATGCATTAATAGATTTATCTATATAGCCATAGTTGTATAATCTCAGAGCAGCTGCGCCTATCTGATGATCTTGTTTAGCCATAATTTTAAATGCTTCTTTAAATTTTGCGTCGGCTTTTCGTATTTGGTTTCTTAAATTAAGTATGTGTCCATAGTCTATGTATGAACTTGGATTGTTGCTATTGCGTTTTATATGTTTCTTAACAAGCTTTTCAGCACTCGGCAAATCCTCAAGCCCTAAGTAACATTCCATTAGACCTTGATAGTAATTGTGTGATTTATGTTTGTTATATAATTCAAGAAAAAGAGTGCTGGCAAGTTCATAATTTTCAGTTTGCAAATATTGATTAGCAAGCTTTATAGTGCTGTTGTTTTGTTGAGCATTTACCATTAAAGTACAACAAATCAGAACGAGAACTAATGATTTTCTTAGTAGTGTAATCAATTTATTTAGTTTCTAATTGTTTAATAATTTTTGAAAGTTTAGCTTCAAGATATTCGAAATTATGGATTTGTATTTCGATATTTTTTATCACTTTCTTTATCATTTTTTCTGAATCACCAAAGGCTTTTTGTTCCTGACTAAAATATAGCATATATTTTTTTTTGCTTATATTTCTGTGTACCAGATCTAGTCGTAAATGTGTTAATTGTACCTGGCAAACTTCAAGGTTTTTGAGACACTTACTCAGCTCTATCATAGAAAGTTGAATATTATTTACAACCGTCTCATATGAATATACATCCTCACAAAACCAATCTTTTTGAAAAGCACTTAGGTTGGATGATTCAAGAAGCTTAATCCGTTGGTTTGATATTAAAATATATGAATTTAGCTTTTTGTCATCAAATTGATTTAATAGTTCTGCTTTTTCATTAATGGCAGATTCTAATAGGACAATGTTATTAATTTCTTGATCAATACCAAGATTATTACAAGAACTATTAATCCCTATGATACTTATTATGATATATAGCTTTATAGTTTTCATAAAAAACTAGAGGCATTCTATAGTTGTGATGTTAGATTTTATCGAATCCACAATATGGAATTAGGACATCGGGAATCTGTATGTCACCTTCTTCCGTTTGATAATTTTCAATGATGGCAGCCATTATTCTAGGGAGAGCTAAGGCACTCCCATTTAAACTGTGACATAACTTGGTTTTTTTATCTGTATCCTTGTAACGTAATTTCAACCTATTCGTCTGATAATTTTCAAAATTGGAAACAGAACTAACTTCTAACCACTTTCCTTGGGCTGCCGAATACACTTCAAAATCGTAGGTTAGTGCAGAGGTGAAGCTGATGTCGCCGCCACATAGTTGAAGTATTCTAAATGGTAAACATAACTCTCTAAGGATAGAGGCTACATGTTCCACCATTTCGTCTAAAGCTGCATAGGAATTGTCAGGATGTTGAATCTGAACAATTTCAACCTTGTCGAATTGATGCAGCCTATTTAAGCCTCTAACATCTTTCCCATAAGAGCCTGCCTCTCTTCTAAAACAAGGAGTGTATGCCGTACATTTTACTGGAAAATCTTCTTTTTTGAGAATGACATCTCTAAAAATATTTGTTACAGGTACTTCAGCAGTAGGTATTAGATAGAGATTATCTTCAGTAACATGATACATTTGACCTTCTTTGTCTGGCAGTTGTCCCGTCCCGAATCCTGAAGCCTCATTCACAAGATGAGGTGGAAGAAACTCTTCATAGCCAGCTTCAATATTTTTGTTTAAAAAATAATTTATTAATGCTCTTTGAAGTTGCGCACCTTTGCCTCGATAAACTGGAAATCCGGCACCAGTAATTTTGACCCCAAGTTCAAAATTTACAATATTTTTTTTTGCTAAAAGATCCCAATGCGGCGCAGCATTTTTTGCCATAGTTGGCATAAGGCCTTCTTGGCTTATAATTTTGTTGTCATCTTCTGAAACCCCAATAGGCACATCTTTGTGAGGGATATTTGGAATTTGAACTAACTTGTTGCGTAGTTCATTTTGCAAGTCAATAAGTTTTTGGTGAAGTTCTTTAGACTTCTCTTTAAGTTCTAAAGTCTTCGACTTTTTTTCATTAGCTTGATTTGTATCTCCAGACTTGTATAGAAGGCCTATTTCTTTAGATAATTTATTAGATTCAGAAAGAAGATTATCGTGCATTGATTGAGTGCTACGTCTGGTGTCATCTAATAAAATCACTTCATGTATAATTTTTTCAGCTTTGAAATTTTTTATAGCTAATCTTTCGATTACTTCCTGCTTATTGTCTCTAATATAGGCTACTTGTAACATCTTGATATTTATTTAAACACAAAACTAATGTTTTAGGATAAATAGTCTGCCATGATAGACTTAAACTTTCATCGTTATTAATACATATTATTGTGCAAAGTTTATTAACAAAAAAAGGCTTTCCATTTGGAAAGCCTTTGAGGTCATAAAATTAGACAAACCTATTCAGCAAAAGGAACTACGCTAACATATGATTTGTTATTTTTCTTTTTATTAAACTCAATTGTACCATCACAGAGGGCAAAAAGGGTATGGTCTTTACCTATCCCAACATTTTCTCCTGGATTGTGTTTTGTACCTCTTTGTCTTACAATGATATTACCAGCTACAGCTAATTGACCACCGTAAATTTTGATTCCAAGTCGTTTAGATTCTGATTCTCTACCGTTCTTGGAACTACCGACACCTTTTTTATGAGCCATGGTTTATTTTTTTTGGTTAGTTAATTAGGCTTCTGTTTTAACAGCCTTAGGGGCAGCTTTTTTAGCTGGCGCCTTTTTCGTAATCGTCCCAACAGTTAACTGTGTTAGATATTGACGATGACCATTCTTTACTTTATAGCCTTTTCTTCTTTTCTTTTTGAAGACAATGACCTTGTCTCCTTTTAGGTGACTCTCAATTTTTGCTGAGACTTTAGCACCTTTTATAGCTGGGGCGCCAACGTTTACTTTACCACCATCCTCAATTAAAAGAACTTTGTCGAAAGTTACTTTCGAACCTTCTTTTCCTTCAAGACGGTTAACAAAGATGCGCTGATCTTTTTCAACTTTATATTGATGCCCTGCTATCTCTACAATTGCGTACATCTGCTATTAGTTTATATTAATTTACTAAATGGTTTGCAAAATTAAGACAAATATTATAAACAGACAAGCCAAACTATGCTCTTTTATTTACCAAATAAACACCTGCTAGTATGATAAGGAATCCTGAGAGGTGACGATTCGTGATTGATTCTCCATCAAGAATGCCCCAAAGTATTGCAACAATTGGAATGATATAGGTGCAGGAGGTGGCGAAAAGCGCGCCAGTCATTTTTATCAGCTGATTGAATAATACAACCGATAAGGCAGATCCTATTATGGCTAGTATTGCTGTGTAGATTAGGCTTGATGTCGCTTTCGGATGTGTCTGCATGACAACTACAAAATCGGTGCTAAATAAATAGATGCCAGCCCATGGACCAATAAATGAAAAAGCAAGTGTGGTTATTTGAAGAGAATTAATATCATGCAATTGATTTTTAATGATGTTAGTGCTCCAGCCATAGCAAGCTGTGGCAATTATTACCATCAGACAATACAAAAGTGCTTTTTCATTGAGTTGTTGAACATTAGGATATAAAAGATATGTTGTTCCGAGAATACCAACTAGAATACCAGCGTAATTGATAAATGTTACTCTAAGCTTATAAAATATTAAACCAATGATAATGGTAAATAATGGTGTAAGTACATTTAGAATACCAACAACCCCAGAATCTAGGTAAGTTTCAGATTTAGTAAATAAGAAGGCAGGAATTCCGTTTCCAACCAAGCCAGTAAGAAAAATTGGCGCTAATTTAGACTTTGGGATATTTTTAAAAAAGTAGTTTCTACCTAACCAGATTAAAAATAAAAAAGCTATGAAGAGTCTGAGAGCTGCTACTTGCTGGTAACTAAAAGCGTCCAAACCTCTTTTAATTAAAATAAATGAAGATCCCCAGATTAGTGATAATGTTAACAGTAATAGCCAATGACCAAGCCTGTGGTCAAATTTTTTATACATAATGTTAAAATTAGTTAATCTATTGTTAACGAGTTGTGTAAAGATACTTAAACTTCAATGAGTTTGGGTATTTTTTGTAGTTTTACCTTTTAGAACTTCTTAAAATTTAAAACCACATGAAAAAGTTAATTAAATATACTTCAGTAGCTTTTATGATGTTATTCGCAATAAGCTCTTGCGCTGAAAGTACAGCAATGTCTGATAGTAATACAGATCTAACAACTCAATTAGCTCATACGTCTGTTACTATTGATGGGATGATTTGTGAAATGGGTTGTGCTCGTGCAATGGAAGTAGAACTCAAAAATGTTGAAGGTGTTGTCAACGCAATAGTAGATTATGAATCTTCTGTGGCATCTATTGAATATAATAGCGCTTCTACTTCACAAGCTTCTTTAGTTGGCTTTATAAATTCCTATAAAGACGGAATTTATAGTGCAGAACCCTTAAAGATTGATTGTAATAATGATTGTAAAAAATCTTGTTGCGCAAGTAAAAAGTCTAAGTGTAGTTCTGAAAAAACAGAAACTTCTTGTTCTGGTAAAAGTAAGGCTAAATGTGACTCTAAAGAGACATCTAAGTGTTGCACTAGTAAAGACAATGCTAAAAGCTCCAGTGAAAAAAAGGCATCTTGCAGCGACAAAAGCGATGCTAAATGCGCTTCGGATAAAACATCTAAATGTTGCTCTAGTAAGGATAATGCCAAATGCTCAAGTGAGAAAAATGCATCCTCTTGTAGTGATAAACAAGCCAGAGCTAAATGTGCCTCAGAAAAATCATCGAGTGCAAAAAAAACATCAAAATGCTGTTCAGAAACAGCAAAGGCAAAAACAACAATATAATATTTAATTTGTTGTCATTAAGTGATAGCTTTCATAGATATATAAACTAAACCCCTCGTTTTAACGAGGGGTTTTTTGTACCTCAATTCAAAAAGCTTGTTATTTTACTTAAATACAAAGTATATTTGTATTGTAATATTATATATGTATGATATCGTTTAAATCATTTGCAAAACTCACTCTAGTAAGCATTTTTTTAATTATACGTCGCTGGCTCATTTGTTCGTATGTCTGGAGCAGGTATGGGATGTCCAGATTGGCCAAAATGTTTTGGGTTAATAATACCTCCGAGCTCACAAGATCAAATTGAATGGAGAAAAGACCAAAGCTATAATGAAGGTCAGATGATAATATATCAAAATCAGCTATGGTCATCCAAAGTAGATTTCACTACTAAAAATGAATTTGATAAATTAAATTGGGATTTATACACCAAACACGATTACACAAAATTTAATGCTACACACACATGGATAGAGTATATCAATAGATTGATTGGTGCAATATCTGGTGTTCTAACTTTTATTATGTTATTGTGGTCCTTAAAGTTTCTTAAAGTGAACCCTAAAATAACATATAGCTCTTTAGTAGTTGTCTTGCTTATGGGTTTTCAGGCATGGCTAGGTGCTGTTGTAGTCTACTCGGTGTTAGCACCTTTACAGATAACCATTCACATGCTTATGGCTTTTGTAATAATTGTTGTCATGATGTACTTAATCAATGAATCGTCTCAAGTCGCAAATAGATTTAAATATGACCCTACTCTTAATAAGTTTGTAATTGTTGTTATTGTTTTAAGCTTGATACAAGTTTTTTTAGGAACTCAAGTCAGAGAGCAGATTGATGTTATTTCAAAAAGCTTAGAATATTCTCAGCGAGAGTTATGGATTAGTCGTACGAATGTTATCTTTAAAGTACATCGCTCATTTGCTATTTTATTAGTTCTCTCAAATATTGTTTTATGGATCAGGTCAAGACAAGTGCAGTTTTCAATGCCATTAACAAATGCTATAATCCTTGTTTTAATGATTGAAGTAATGAGTGGAATTGTACTCAGTCACTTTGATATGATGCGACTAATGCAGCCTATACACCTTGTTGCAGCATCTCTATTGTTTGTCTTGCAAATGGGCTTGTATTTTCAATTAAGATCTGCTAAGACCATTTAAGGCTCTCCATCAAAATCTGGATATCTTGCTGTATATAATTTTTAACCGGAGCAATAGAATCTGCATTAGGAACATTATTAAAGTATAGTGAGCCACGCAAAAAATGTGTTGTACTATCTGTTACAAAAAATTGAACATTAGAAGCACTATTCCCTTTGATGTCGTACATTATTCCATAGATACCTTCATCAGGATTGGTATACAACTTTTCGGTAATTCCATCTGATTTTATTGAGTGGTCATAAGCAAGTTTATGATTTTCCTCTAAAAGTTCATTTAAGTTAGCGTCTATTTCTTTGTAGGTCAGGTAAATATTTGCGTTATACATAGGGTAATTGATGTCCATCCAGCAATTCTCTTTTTCTTGGATAACTGATGTCACATCTGGAATTAAAAAAGTGAAAGGGCAATTATTTGAGTAGGGTTGATAGACTTTTTCTTCAAGAATTATTCTATGATAACCCAATGGCTTAGGGCTGTAATTACTTGAGCAAGATATGATGAAAATTGAAAGTAGTACTAGCTTGAGATTAGATTTCATTTTCTTGAGAAATACTTATTTTTATTCTGGTGATTCTTCTTTTATTGACCCCTTCAACCGTAAATAAATAATGATTAAACTTTATCACTAATCCTTTGTCGGGAATTTCTTTATTTAACTCTAGTATAAATCCTGCTAGAGTGTCAGACTCTCCTTTTTCTTTTTCAAAAAGTTCTCCATCGATATTTAATATTCTGTAGAAATCGTTGAGAGGTGTTTTGCCCTCAAACACGTAATTGTAGTTGTCGAGTTTTGAGTAAATAATGTCATCATCATCAAACTCATCACTTATTTCGCCGACTATTTCTTCAATAATATCTTCGAGCGTTACAATTCCTGACGTTCCACCATATTCGTCTACCACTATTGCTAAATGAATTTTTTTGTTTTGAAATTCTTTGAGAAGATCATCTATTTTTTTGTTTTCTGGCACAAAAAAAGCATCTCTTATTAGCTTTTTCCATTCAAAATTATCGTTTGTATTTAAGTAAGGAAGTAAGTCTTTGATATACAGAACACCTTTTATCTGATCCAATGAATCTTCAAATATCGGAATTCTGGAATATCCTGTTTCGATGATAGTATTTTGGACATCATTATATTTGTCTTTTATGTTAATGGCCGTAATATCTACTCTAGATTTCATTATTTGTTTAACGTCAGTATTCCCAAACTTAACTATACCTTCTAAAATCTTTTTTTCTTCTATATTTTCATTTTTTTCTTTTGTAAGCTCTAGTGCATTAGAGAGGTCATTAATAGAAAGTTTGTGTTTTCTTTTTTTTACGCGCCTATCAATAATTTTTGTGCTGGAAACCAATAGATAGCTTAGTGGTTTAAATAATTTATCTAAAATCACTAAAGGCTTGATCATAAATTTGGCAAAACTTAAAGCCTTGTTGTTAGCATATACCTTCGGCAAAACTTCACCAAAAAGTAGAAGTAGAAACGTAATGATAACAACCTGAACTAGAAATTGAAGCCAGATCAAATTATTGAAATTGAACAGTTGAATACATACATAGCTCGAGAGCATAATAATACCAACGTTTACAAAGTTATTTGTGATAAGAATGGTTGCTAAGAGTTGTTTTGGCTTACTAAGAAAAGTTTGAATATTTTTAGCATTCTTAAAACTGTGCTTGTTAATACGATTTAATTCTTCAGGTTTAAAGGAAAAAAAAGCTACCTCTGATCCAGATATTAGAGCAGAGGTAGTTAGTAGTAGAACCAAGACAATAAGCGAACTGATAAGCTCATTCTCTATAGGGTTTATAAAATTAAATTCTGTTAGAAATGTTATGGGGTCAGGATCCAATATTGTGATTTTTGTATGGTTAGTTTAAAATGGTAAGTCGTCAAGAGTTTCACTCGATGATTCTTTAACAAAAGATTCTGAATCATTTGCTTGTGAA
>CBFIGX010000001.1:132547-167592 GCA_965662265.1 Flavobacteriales bacterium | reverse complement strand
TTATTTTTAAAACGCTCACTTGTTGCCAGTGAAAATCGTGTCATTACTACCCCTGTTTCAAGAGTTCTTGTTTCTGGATCTTTACCCAGATTTCCCATTAAGATTACTTTGTTTAATGTTGCTGCCATAATAATTAGATTATATTGATAGATTTATTGAATTACATTATATTATATTGAATCAAATTTATATAATTAATATTTATAAGACAAATCAAATCATTACTGGATATGATTTTTAAGAAACATATCTATTGGTTTTGGCACCGGAAGCTGCATTAGTTGTTCTTTCGTAATAAATTTATCAATATTTTTTATCGGCATGTCATCTAAAAAAATGGTTGTAATGTTTATGTATAAAATTTGGTGAGTTAGCTTGTGTTTGAACTCTGTATGAGAAAGCTTTGTGTGCTTGAAAGTGCCGATTAAACTTTTAATGTTATTGATGTGGTATTCTTTTTTGCATTCTTTAATTGGAGATGTTGTTTCGAAAAAAGGGAAGTCATATAATTGTTTCCAAATATCATTTGATTCTCTTTTGTTAGTCCATATTTTGCCATTCCAGTTGATACAATAATAAAAGATATATCTTTTTTTAATTTTGATAAGCTTGTTTTTAACAGGAAATGTGTACAATGAATTTTTGCTTCGACTTAAGCATTTCTCCTTTAATGGGCATGCGTGACAATCGGCATTTTTTGGCTTACAAACTGTGGCTCCAAGTTCCATAATCCCTTGGTTGTAGTCTCCAGGGCTGTCTTTTGCTATTAGTTGGTTGGCTAGCTTTTGAAATTCATTAATTCCTTTTGTGCTATTTATAGGAGTTTTAATTTCAAATAGTCTAGCTAAAACCCTGTATACATTTCCGTCAACAACTGCGTGAGGCTCATTAAAACAGATAGAGCTTATTGCTGCTGCTGTATAAGGGCCAATTCCTTTGAGTTGTATTAGTTTTGTGTAAGTATCCGGAAATATATTGTTTAATTCGAAGTATATATGTTTAGCAGATTGATGTAAATATCTAGCTCTTGAATAGTACCCTAACCCTTGCCACATTTTCATCACTTCATTCTCTTTAGCAAGTGCTAAATCTTCCAATTTAGCAAATCTATCAATGAAATTGTTGTAGTATCCTAGCCCTTGTGAAACCTTGGTTTGCTGAAGTATAATTTCTGACAACCACACTTCATAAGGGTTTTTTCTGCGACGCCAAGGCAAATCTCTTTTGTGTTCTGTATACCAGTCGATAATTAGTGAAGATATTTCCAAGCTTAATAGAGTGCTAATGAGGTTGTTATAAAAATAAAATAAACATAGATATCTTTTCTAATTGAAATCAAATAACTATATTTGCCACCCCAAATTTAAGCTTAAATGATTTATTAAATAGATATTTTAAAACACAAAAGAAAATGACTAAAGCAGATATTGTTGCTGGGATTGCTGAAAAGACTGGATTAGAAAAGGTGGATGTTCAAATAACTGTAGAAGCCTTAATGGAAGAAGTGAAAGCAGCATTGCAATCGGGAGAAAATGTTTACCTAAGAGGATTTGGCTCATTTGTAATCAAAGAACGTGCTGAAAAGACAGGTAGAAATATTTCTAAAAACACGACAATAATAATACCGGCTCATAACATTCCTTCCTTTAAGCCAGCAAAAGTATTTGTGGATGCTGTTAAGAACGAAGTAAAAATTACAAAGTAATCAGATGAAGCGTAGCCCACTAATAGCTATAATCTTAGGCCTAGTATTGGCTCTTTATATATATGCTAGTTCAGCTCGACCTTCAAAGGCACAAAAGAATGTTCAAGAATCTATTGCTGAACAAGTTCAAGAGGCTATTTCTGATATACAACAAGGCGAAAGCCCAGAGGCACAAATGAAAGGAGTTTTGAAAATAAGAGACCTTGCATTGAAATACCCAGATAATGCAGATTTGCAGTGGAATATGGGTCTTTTTTCAATGCAATCAGGGCAGTATGAAAAAGCTGTTACTCGTTTTCAAAAAGTAATTGAATTAGATAAGAATAGATTAGACGCATACATGCAGTTAGCTCTAAGTTATTCAGTACTAAAAGATACGTCTAGTGCTCGTCACACTTTAAATACCATTATAGAAATGGCAGATGGAGATGTTAGAGACAGCGCAGTTCGGATGTTCGAAGAATTAAACTAATTATTAACGCACTAAAAGCAGTATTATGCCAAGCGGAAAGAAAAGAAAAAGACACAAGATGGCTACGCACAAGCGTAAAAAACGTCTTAGAAAAAATCGCCATAAGAAGAAGAAGTAATTTTTTATAACTACACAGCAGGCATCTATCAATAGATGTTTATTTGGCTGTGTAATTATTAACCTAAAGCATTAACACATTTTTATTAAGTGAACGAGTTAATTGTAAAGTCTTCCGATCAGGGGCTAGTGATTGCGCTGCTCAAAGAAGGGAAGCTAATTGAACTCCATAATGAAAAGAGTGATAACAGTTTTGCAGTAGGTGATATCTATTTGGGAAAAACAAGAAAAGTCCTTCAAGGTCTTAACGCTGCCTTTGTTGATGTAGGTTACGAGAAAGATGGATTTTTACATTACCATGATTTAGGCCCCCAAATACGTTCTTTTAATAAATATGTCAAGCAGACCATGTCGGGTCGACAAAATAAATGGTCGCTTACAGATTTTAGATTAGAAAAAGATATTCAAAAAAGCGGCGCTATGGATTCTGTAATTACCAGTAAACAAAATGTACTGGTACAGGTAACCAAAGAGCCCATATCTACTAAAGGACCGAGAATTAGCTCGGAATTATCAATAGCTGGAAGGTTTTTAGTTTTAGTACCCTTTTCTGAGCGTGTGTCTGTATCTCAAAAGATAAAAGATTCCGCAGAGAAAGAGCGATTAAAAAGACTGATACAAAGTATTAAGCCAAAAGGTTTTGGCGTTATTATTCGTACAGTAGCTCAAGGGAAAAAAGTAGCGGAGTTAGATTCTGATCTAACAAGTATGCTTTCTAAGTGGAAGTCTATTTATAAAAAACTTCAAAAAGCTAAACCACCAGAAAAAATTCTTGGAGAATTAAGCCGAGTATCGGCTATTCTTAGAGATGTTTTAAATGATAGTTTCAATAGCATCATTGTTGATAACCAAGTGTTATACGATGAAGTATCTCAGTACTTGCAAACAATCGCTCCAGATAAGGAGAAGATATTAAAGTTACATAAGGGTGCGGATCCCATTTTTGAACATTATAATATTGAACGCCAAATAAAATCATCTTTTGGCAGGTCAGTATCAATGAAAAAAGGTGCATACCTAGTTATTGAACATACCGAAGCTTTACATGTTATTGATGTAAACTCTGGTAACAGAACAAACAATGTTGAAAGTCAAGAAGCAAACGCCCTAGAAGTCAATTTAGCTTCTGCAAACGAAGTTGCTAGACAACTTAGATTAAGGGATATGGGTGGTATTATTGTGGTCGACTTTATTGATATGAATACTGCCGATAACAGAAAAAAACTGTTTGAAGCACTTAAGGGATTTATGAAGGAAGACAGGGCTAAGCACAAAATTCTTCCACCTAGTCGCTTTGGACTTATTGAAATCACACGTCAACGTGTGCGTCCTGAAATGAATATCAAAACTGTCGAATCTTGCCCTGCCTGTTTAGGTAAAGGCGAAGTTGAAGCAACAGTATTAATTGTGGATGAGATAGAAGACAAGCTAAACCATGCATTAACAACCGATAAGCAAAGTAGGATAACGATTACAGCACACCCATTTATTGCAGCCTATTTAACCAAAGGTTTATGGTCTAAAAGACTTAGATGGTTCTTTAAATATAAAAAGTGGATTAAAATAAGACCTGTTTATGCTTACCATATATTACAATACGCATTTTTTGATAAAGACGACAACGATTTATCTTTATAAAGAAAAAGCCACCCTTTTATTAGGGTGGTTTTTTTAGATATATTTTAACTATATCGGTTTGTTTTTAATCTTGTAAATTATGAATGATAACTCAAATTGAAAGTCTACGACCTTAAAATAGCGAAAGAGAAAATACAATCGTTTTGTGCTTATCAAGAAAGATGCCATCAAGAGGTAGTTAAGAAATTGGAATCTTGGGGGTTAATTCCCGATGCTATAGATATGCTTCTCTCTGAACTCATAAAACAAAACTTCTTAAATGAAGAACGCTATGCTAGGAGTTTTGCTAGAGGGAAATTTCGAATAAAAAAATGGGGAAGATTAAAGATAATTCAGGAGCTAAAGAAAAAAGGCGTTTATTCAAAATGCATTGATTTTGCGCTTAAAGAAATTGATGAACATGACTATATTAATACCTTAAAAGAAGTACTTCAAAAAAAAAGTACGTCAGAAAAAGAATCAAATCCATATCAACGAAAAGTGAAGCTAACAAAATATTTGGCTTCTAAAGGCTACGAATATGACCTAATACGTATGATAATAGATGAAAATATGTAGTTAATTTATAGCCAAACCCTTAAGTTTGGAATTCGATTATATTTGTTTTATGATAAATGCCGATCAACTAAAATTGTATAAAGAGCGCTTGAATGCCCTGTATGTTTACCTAGATATAGAGAAACGGAGAATGCTTATTGAGGATGAGCAAGGCTTAACTCATGATCCCAATTTTTGGGATGATCCAAAAAAGGCGGAATTAATTTTGAAAAATATTCGCTCAAAAAAAATATGGGTCGATGCCTTTGAACAAGTTGAAGCATCTATAGGCGATTTAGAAGTCATTTTTGAATTTCACAAAGAGGGAGAGGCAAGTGAAGAAGAGGTTGAGACACAGAATAAGATAACATTAAAAACTATTGAAGAGTTAGAGTTTAAAAACATGCTTTCCAAAGAAGAAGATAACATGCCTTGCATTCTTACTATTAATTCTGGTGCTGGAGGAACTGAAAGTCAAGATTGGGCTGGGATGCTTATGCGGATGTACATCATGTGGGGAGAGAAAAATGGTATGAAAGTTCGCGAACTAGATATTCAGGAGGCTGATATTGCTGGAGTGAAATCTGTAACACTTCAGTTTGATGGCGATTTTGCCTATGGAAACTTAAAAGGTGAGAATGGCGTTCACCGACTGGTAAGACTATCGCCATTTGACTCTGCTAATAAAAGACACACATCGTTTGCTTCAGTATTTACTTATCCCCTAGTAGATGATAGTATAGAAATAGAAATAGCAAGTTCAGATATTACCTGGGAAACTATGCGTGCAGGTGGTGCAGGTGGTCAGGGTGTAAATAAAATAGAAACAGCAGTACGCCTAAGACATCACGAAACAGGAATCTTAATAGAAAACTCCGAGACACGCTCACAGTTAGAAAATAAAGCCAAAGCCATGCAGTTACTGAAGTCCCAGTTGTATGAGTTAGAGCTGAGAAAAAGACAAGCGGAACGAGATAAGTTAGAAGGATCTAAGATGGCTATTGATTTTGGATCACAAATTAGAAACTATGTCATGCATCCATATAAAATGGTAAAGGATCTTAGGACTTCACATGAGAGTTCAAATGTTCAAGCTGTCATGGACGGCGATTTAAATACATTTATTAAAGCTTATTTAATGCAGGAAGGGCAAAAAGAATAATATACCAAACAAAAAACATTATGAAAATATATCATAACCCAAGATGCTCTAAAAGTCGTCAAACTTTGGCTCTGATTCAAGAACACGGAATTACACCGAAAATTGTTTTATATCTTCAAGATACACTAACTACTCAAGAACTGAAAACCTTACTAAGCCAACTTAACATAGATCCAATTCAGTTAATCCGAAAAGGTGAGAAGGATTGGAAAGAAAACTTTAAAGGAAAGGAGTTAACGAATGATGAGTTAATTGAGGCAATGATATCCAACCCAAAATTGATTGAACGACCAATTGTTGTAAAGGATAATCAAGCAGTTTTAGGTAGGCCACCAGAAAACGTATTAGATTTAATTTAATTCAGCATCTCAATAGTCACATTAAGATTTATGAACTGGCATCTACAAGTTCCCATTCCAAGCTATCCTTTTGAATTGTCGCATTCAGATAAAGTCATTTCTATGGGTTCGTGTTTTGCACAACAAATGGCGGATAGGTTGTTGTATTATAAATTCTCTTGTAGGAGTAATCCTTATGGAACTCTTTTTCACCCAATACCTTTGTTACAAAATCTATCAAGAGCAATAAGGAATGCTAAAATTGAAGGAGATTTATTTCTTGAAAGAGAAGGCGCCATTTATGACTATTCATGTCATTCTTCTATTTGGGGCTTATCTTTTGAACATTTAACAAAGAAATTACAGACAATACAATCTTCAGTAGCTGAAGAGTTAAAAGACTCCAAACTATTAATATTAACCTTTGGAACAGCATATCAATATCAATTAGTTGATTCAGGTAAAATAGTCGCAAATTGTCATAAACAACCAAAAAATAGTTTTTCAAAAAGCTTGTCAACTTCAAGTGAAATTCAAAAGATATTCGAACAATTTCATAAGCAATTAAAAACACAGAATCCTAAGATACAAATACTATTATCGGTAAGCCCAGTTCGTCATATTCGAGAAGGAATTCATCAGAACAATTTATCAAAAGCCTCATTGCTAATTGCTTGTGAGGAAATATGTGAAAAATTTAAAGACGTATATTATTTCCCAGCTTATGAAATATTGTTAGATGAATTGCGTGACTATCGGTTCTTTGAAAAAGACAAAGTACATCCAAATGATGAGGCGAGAGGATATATTTGGAGTAAGTTTTCAGAAGCTTTACTGAGTAAAGAGTCAATTGAAATAAATAAAAATATGGATAAGCTACATTCAGCTCTAAATCATAAGCCATTTCGAGTTGATTCTGATGCACACCAGCAGTTTGTCAAAAACACTCTAGTCATAGCCCAAAAATTAAATTCTCGTGTAGATGTAAGTACAGAAATCAATACACTTAAAAGCTTATTAAAGTAGAGATTGATTTATATCTTTGAGGCATAAATTAAGCACAAGCAAACACAATAGTTATGAAGTTTCGAATAGAGAAAGATACGATGGGGGATGTTAAAGTGCCTTCAGAGAAGTATTGGGGAGCCCAAACAGAGCGTTCTAGAAACAATTTTAAAATAGGTGCCCCTGGAAGTATGCCCCTAGAAGTTATTTACGGTTTTGCATATTTAAAAAAGGCTGCTGCACATGCTAATTTTCAATTAGGGAAACTTTCTGAAGATAAGAAAAGTCTTATTTCTGCTGTTTGTGATGAAATATTAACGGGAAAACATGATGATGAGTTCCCTCTAGTAATTTGGCAAACAGGTTCCGGTACTCAGTCGAATATGAATACCAACGAAGTTATTGCAAACAGAGCTCACGTTATTAATGGCGGATCCTTAAATGATAAAGAAAAAGTAATTCACCCAAATGACGATGTAAATAAGTCTCAATCTTCAAATGACACTTATCCTACCGGAATGCATATTGCTGCTTATAAAATGGTGGTAGAGACTACTATTCCAGGCGTAGAAAGATTGCGTGATGTTTTGCGCCAAAAATCTAATGATTTTAAGAATGTTGTAAAGATTGGAAGAACCCATTTGATGGATGCTACTCCATTAACTTTGGGTCAGGAGTTTTCTGGTTATGTGTCGCAGCTAGATCACGGATTAAAAGCATTACGAAACACCCTAGAACACCTTTCAGAATTAGCCTTAGGAGGAACAGCTGTTGGTACAGGAATAAATACACCTAACGGTTATGATGTGTTAGTTGCAGAAAAAATTGCCGAATTTACTGGTCTCCCTTTCGTAACAGCAGAAAATAAATTTGAAGCTTTAGCGGCTCACGATGCTATCGTTGAGTCGCACGGGGCCTTAAAGCAATTGGCTGTTTCGTTAAATAAAATTGCAAATGATATTCGATTGTTGGCTTCTGGCCCTCGTTCGGGAATAGGTGAAATTACCATTCCCTCCAATGAGCCTGGGTCATCTATAATGCCAGGAAAAGTTAATCCTACCCAATGTGAGGCAATTACAATGGTATGTGCTCAAGTTATGGGTAATGATGTTGCAATTACTGTAGGGGGCTGTCAAGGTCATTATGAGTTAAATGTATTTAAGCCTATGATGGCTGGAAATTTCCTACAGTCTGCGCGTTTAATAGGAGAGGCCTGTATTTCATTTACAGAAAATTGTGCCGTAGGTATCGAGCCAAATCACACAAACTTGAAAAAGAATTTAGATAATTCTTTGATGTTGGTTACGGCGCTAAACACTAAAATAGGGTATGAAAAAGCTGCGAAAATTGCAAAAACTGCACATGAAAATGGTACTACTCTCAAGGAAGAGTCAGTTAAATTAGGCTATCTTACTGCTGAGGAGTTTGATGAGTGGGTAAGACCAGAAGATATGTGTGGAAGCCTAAAGTAATCTATAGTACTCAAATAAATTTATGCCTGATTTTAGAGAAATAGTTTCGAGTAAAAAACCTGTGTTAATTGATTTTTTTGCTGAGTGGTGTGCGCCATGTAAAATGGTGACACCTATATTAAAACAGGTGGCCCGAGAAATGGCTGATGATGTTGTAATTATAAAAATTGATATTGACAAAAACCCAATATTGGCTCAAAAATTAAATGTGCGATCTGTTCCTACTCTTATGATTTACAAAGAAGAAAATTTATTGTGGAGACAATCTGGCGTTGTGCCAGCACCACAACTGATAAAAGCATTAAAAGAGTTTAAAATTTAATGTTGTCAAAGTTAGCTATTAGTTCTGAAAGTTTTAAGCAAGTTATTTTATTGTTTTAAAGGTATATCCTTGCGCATTTAAATCCTCAAGAATACGAGGTAAGGCGAATTCCAACCTAGGCCAAGCTTTTTTGCTATCGTGAAATACGATGATAGATCCATTTGAAATGTTGTTTATTACTGCTTGGTGGCATTGCTCTCCGTTTAGTGTGCTATCAAAATCACCACTTAGTACGTCCCACATAATAATTTTATATTCTTTATTGATGGCATGACGTTGTTTATTACTCATTACGCCATGAGGTGGTCGGAAAAGTGAAGTTGTGAAACTGTCGTTACAATTTTTTACATCTCTCATGTACGAGAGCAAGCTACAATTTGTTCCTTTTAGATGATTATATGTATGATTACCTACGGCATGTCCTTGGTCTATTATATCTTGAAAAATTGCTTTATGCTTGTCTACGTTACTACCTACACAAAAAAAAGTAGCTTTAGCATTAAAGCGATTTAATTGCTTTAATATCCATGCGGTGTAATTTTTTGTAGGTCCGTCGTCAAATGTTAGGTAGATACATTTTTCAGCAGTGGTAAAATCCCAAATTAAATCGGGATAATACCATTTGAGAAGTTGAGGGGTCTTGTGAAGGTATTTCATATCAAAGCACTTTTATCAGCACCTTAGAGAAAATTATCTAAAATCGGATTGTTCCATTTGTTGCTGAAACTTAGCTCCAATGTCGGCGGCAAAATCTCCATTATCATAAGTTAAGGCAAGCCTTGCAGTACTATTATATAATGAGATAGCTCGTTGTATTTCATTTTTTACAGCCACCTTATAATCACCTTCAAATTGATTAAAATAGTTAAGTTTTTCGTCAAAAGAGTTAGTCATTGTGGAAATAATGTTTCTGGCTTTCTCTTTTTCATTACAGATATAATAATTCTCCGCAATAGGGAGCATAAAGTAATTATATTCTACTTTAGAGTGAGGCATCAAATCAGTACATTTATTAAGAACGTTAATAGCTCTTGTAGTATCTCCAGTAATAATTAGTTGATCCGCAAGTCGCGAAAAATTATTTCTAATATTCATAACTAGCCTCAAATTGGTTTCATCCATATATACATCTGGATCATTCATATTTCCGTAACTAAATTCATCCATTAGCTTTGAATATAAAATGTCATTATCCACGCGACCAATTTTACCTGCAGCGGATTTTGTTTTGATAGGAACAAGCCTATACGCTAAACCATCTAATTGGAAGTAATCCCACAAATAGGCGTATGAGTGAGCGCTGTTTCCTATAGTTATGGAGAAATAAATTGGTCTTTCCCATTTGTTATTATCAATAAGGTCAAGAATCATCATATGCTTCTTTTCCATTTGATTTACATTAAGATTCCAATCTATAGACGATACTATTTTGTCGGCATTTTCAGGTTTCACTGTTCCGTTGGCAATAACTTTTTCTTTGTTTACCGGAATAGACAACTTCTTAGTAGGGAAGAAAACGTATTCCTTACCAAGATTTACTTTGGTTTTTTTACTGTCACTTTGAATCCAATTATTCATCTTGGCAACAGACCATCTTTTATCACTAATACCAGCATCTTGGAAAATGGCAACATCTCTTGTTCCTTGTCTGTATAAATGTTTTGGCATTGTAAAAGGGACACCTTTACCATCGTATGCATCTCGTTTCATTTGATTTATATACCAATCTGTATTTAATAAACTTAGATTCACAATACGAACATCTGTTCTATAGCCTTCTACTTCTTGCACATACCACAATGGGAAAGTATCGTTATCTCCCATGGTAAATAGTATTGCGTTGGGTTCGCAGGAGTCTAGATAAGCTTTTGCAAAGTCTCTAGCTGTATATCTTTCAGATCTATCGTGGTCGTCCCAACCCTCAAAGGCCATTATACCAGGAACAGCAGCAAGACAAATAATTGTTGTTAGTGTAGCTGTTAAGTTGCTTGGGATAACTTTTTTAAGCTGGTCAATTATAGCCATTACTCCAAGTCCAATCCATATTGCAAAAGCATAAAACGACCCAACATAGGCATAATCCCTTTCTCTGGGTTGGAAGGGGTATTGGTTTAGGTAAACTACAATGGCTAAACCAGTAAATAAAAACAACAGACTTACGATCCATGCTTGTTCTTTGTTGTTTTTGTATTGGTAGTATAATCCTAGAATTCCCAAAAGAAAAGGCAACATATAGAAATGATTCCTACCTCTGTTATCTTTAAAAGTACTTGGAAGATTATCCTGTGGGCCAAGCCTCCATTCATCAAAAAAAGTGATACCACTAATCCACTGACCGTCAGTAATGGAGCCATGGCTTTGTTTGTCGTTTTGTCGGCCTGCAAAGTTCCACATAAAATACCTAATGTACATGTGATTAATTTGGTATTTAAAGAAGTATCTTAAGTTTTCACCAATTGTTGGTTTTTTTCCTTTTCTCCCTTTAATATTTGCCCACTCTTTGTAAGCATTTACGTGCCTTTGTTCCCTACTCCACATTCTTGAGAACAATCCAGAATGATTTTTATCCCAGTTTACTATGTGATTTTTCCGAGAATCTGATACAACATACTTTCCTGCTTTTTCATCCTTTACGTATACTGGGTTGCCATCGCTATAAGGGTTTCGTTTATCTTGACTTGCAGTGTAATACTGTCCATATAAAAGGGGTGTAGACCCGTATTGTTCTCTGTTTAAGTAAGCTAAAAGCCCTACTGCATCTTCGGGATTGTTTTCATCTATAGGAGTATTTGCATTAGATCGAATAATCAAAACAGTAAAAGAAGAATAACCAATAAGAATAAACGTAATACCCAGGATAGCAGTGTGGATTATACTTTTATTAGCTTCTTTTGCTTTTTTTAGCCCAAAATAAATGGCGGCGGTTAAACCTAAAATAAAGAATATTGTACCACTATTAAATGGCATGCCTAAAGTGTTAACAAAAGTTCTTTCGACAATACCTAGCCAATTGACGATTTGAGGAATTAAACCAAAGAAAATAAATCCTAGTATTAATATTGAAACAATGCCTGTTATGATAAACCCTCTTGTACTAGGTTTATATTTTTTAAAATAGTACAAATATACGATGGCAGGAATTGCTAATAAATTAAGCATGTGAACACCTATTGATAAACCGATTAAGTAAGTTATTAGAAGCAACCATCTGTTAGAGCTATCTCCAACATTATCATATTCTTCATCCCACTTTAATGCCGCCCAAAATACAATTGCTGTAAAGAATGAAGACATTGCGTATACCTCTCCTTCAATAGCAGAGAACCAAAATGAGTCAGAGAAAGTGTATGCAAGAGCTCCCACTAATCCAGCTCCCATAACGGAAATCAATTGATGTCTAGACTTTATGCCGCCAGTTATCTTTTTTGCAAAAGCTGTGATAGTCCAAAAAAGAAATAAAATGGTAAATGCACTACAAACTGCGGAAAGTAAATTAATCATGTAAGCCACTTTTGTGACATCACCCATGGCAAAATTGGAGAATAAATTCCCTAGTAACAAAAAGGTAGGCGCGCCTGGTGGATGACCTACTTGCAGTTTATATGCCGTGGCTATATATTCTCCACAATCCCAAAAACTAGTGGTTGGTTCTAATGTCGCAATGTATACGAATAAAGCTACTGAAAAAGAAAGCCATCCTAGTAGATTGTTAATTTTTTGATACTCCATTTTGTAAATTTGTTTCTAAGTTATGCGAATGTATTAAAAATATTTTGAGGTCTTTTTTTTTGACTCAGTTTATTGAAATTATTTAACTAAAGATTACTAGAGGGTGTTTTTTATGATTTTGCAAGAATAATTGGGCAGATTGAAAAAAAGAAATAAATTTGCACCGCATTTGTCCCATGGTGTAACTGGCAACACGTCTGATTTTGGTTCAGAAGAGTCTAGGTTCGAGCCCTAGTGGGACAACTTTAAGTCTTTTGATTATTCAAGAGACTTTTTTTTATGACAAGATTTTTGAGTTTCAAAATTATTTCTTTTGTATATTTACGTCATTAAAATCAAAAATGATGAAAAAACTATACACACTTATTCTGCTAGCTAGCACTGTTCTAGTGGTAAATGCGCAAAACCCTGTTGCTCCAAATTTTGTTGTAACCGACATTCATGGCAAAACACATGAGCTATACGATTATCTTTGCGAAGGCAAATATGTAGTTGTAGACTTTTTTGGTACGTGGTGTGGACCTTGTCAACAAGTTGCTCCAGATGTAGGTCAAGGTTATATTGACTTCGGATGTAACACAAATGACGTAATTTTTATATCTATTGACACGGGCTCTGATACACAATCCTGTTTTGACTTTGAAGAGGAATATATGCCAGGTGTTTACGGTTTGCCTATGGTAAGTGGTTATGATGGTGGTGGTGACGAAGCTCATGAAGCTTATGGTATTACTGGTGTCCCAACAATTATTACAATAAGCCCTGTAGATACAACATATCAGGAAACCCATACTGGGTTTTACGGTGTTTTGGCTGCTGCTGGAATTCAGCAAGAACCAGTATGTGTAGACCCTCTTTCTGTAAAAGTGGATGTTGAGCCTGCAACTTCTGAATTAATGGTAAACGGAAGTGCTGAATTAACAATAGAAGGTGGTGCTGAGCCTATTTCTGTGCAATGGGAAAATCAGAATGGAGAAGTCGTTAGTACTTCTCCAACGCTAGGAAATGTTGAGCCAGGAGTCTATCATGTTACAGTTCAAGAATCTAGCTCAAATTTAGAAGAATACACGTCGGAAGTTGTTGTTGGTTATTTAAATCAAGTAATGGTGTCTGATAATTTTGATTCATACACACCATTCCAAGAGCTAACCCCTCAGTCCGCGGATTGGAGAGCAATATGTTCTGAAGAGAATTTAGCTCAGATTTCCCAAGCTCAATCATCAAGCGGCGATAATTCGCTGTTTATCTACAATGGTCCTTCCAATGTATACAAGTCATTGGGTAGCCAAGAATGGGGTGCTTATGAAGTATCTATGAATATTTATGTGCCTTATGATGGAGGTGCTTACTACAAAATAATGCACGACATGGCTTGTGAGGTTCCAGAAGAGGAAATGCAAGATTGTGAAAAGCAAGAAGTTGCAAAGCCTGCAATGGAGTTTTATGTAAATCCAGATGGATCAGGATACATTAATGCAGGTGGTGAGCATGCGGTAGATTTTACATGTCCTTTAGATGAATGGTTTGAAGTAAAACACTTGATTGACATTAACAATGGTATTGCTACCCTTGAAATCAATGGAGATGAATTACTAGTGTGGCCATTTGTATATCAAGACAGATCAATAACAGATGGCTCTTTGAATCTTGATGGGATACAATTTTCGTCAATGACTCCAGAAGGTGATACCAGAATGTATTACCTAGATGACTTCAGTGTTAAGTATGCACAAGAGCAAAATGAGGTTGCAGGATGTACCGATGATGATGCATTGAACTTTAACATCAATGCAACTATAGATGATGGAACCTGCGAAGCTAATACTGCTTGTGTTCCCGTTTCATTACCATTTTTCGAAGATTTTGAAGAAGAAGAATTTTTAACTCCTTGTTGGAAAAATTATGACAGAGATGGAGACGGTAACAGATGGGTTCATTTTGAAAATGATGCCATAGATCAAGATCAATTTGGTGACAGATCAACTGGAACGACCTCTTATATTGACAATGAAGGTTCACTAGATCCTGATAATTTATTAAGACTACCTAAGCTCAAAATTGAGGAGTCTACAGTTCTTTCATACTATGTTAAAGCAGAAGACTATCAGTATCTTGATAACTATTCTGTTTTAGTTTATGAAACTCAAAATGATTCTATGATTGATGCTGGAGAACATGTGTTGCTAACAGAAACGGTTCCTGGAATTGATTTTGTAGAGCGTACAATTGATTTGAGTGCATTTGCAGGCCAGGATGTATATATAGCGTTCAGGCATAGTAATGACGAAAACAACTATTGGATGTATATTGATAACATCTATGTATATGCTTTACCTGTTGGCATCAATGAGAATGAGTTGTCTGCTTCGATGGGCATATTCCCAAATCCAGCAAGTCAATCCTGCTATTTAACTATAGCAACTAGTGAAGAGCAAGATGTTACTATAGATTTTGTAAACATACAAGGGCAAGTAATGAAAAGCGAAGCCTTAAAAGTTAATGGTTCTAAGGTTAAATATTTTGATGTTTCGGATTTAGCAAAAGGTATTTATATTGTTAGAGCTAGCACTGAAAAAGCTAGAGCTTACAAAAGATTGGTAGTTCAATAATAAATACAAAAAAAAAATTATATTTGCACTGTAATTATGGCGAATGATTGGGAGGGGACAGAAAGTCCCCTCTTTTTATAGGCGAAATATTGAAAGAGACCATTGAAGAGTTAATAGCCAAAGGCATTGAAGGAACCAACATTTACCTTGTAAAGTGTTCGGTAAGTGCTAATAATGACATTCATGTCCTGTTGGATAGTGATTCTGGCTTAACATTGGCTGATTGCAAAAAAATTAGTCGTGCTATTGAGTTTAACCTCGATCGTGAAGTGCATGATTTTTCTTTAACAGTTGCATCTTCAGGTGTAGGAGAACCATTGATTTGGCGTCAATATAAAAAAAATATAGGGCGTAAAGTTCGTGTTACTTTAAATACAGGAGAGGTTATAGAAGCAAAACTAATAGCCTTACAAGAAGAGGCGATAGATCTTGAATGGAAATCAAGAGAAAAAAAACCAACAGGAAAAGGTAAAATAACAGTTGTTCATCATAGAACAATTGAACGTACAGATATAAAACAAACAACAGTGTTAATCACATTCTAAGTGAAGTAATATGGAGAATTTAGCTCTTATCGATTCATTTGCAGAGTTTAAAGACGATAAAAATATAGATCGTGTAACGTTGATGGGAATAATCGAAGATGTTTTTCGTAACATGATTATTAAAAAGTATGGTTCAGACGATAACTTTGATATCATTGTAAATCCAGACAAAGGTGATTTGGAAATATGGAGAAATCGTATTGTCGTTGGTGATGATAAAGTTGAAGATGAAAATGCAGAAATTGCATATTCTGATGCAATTAAAATTGAACCAGATTTTGAAGTTGGTGAAGAAGTTTCTGAAGAAGTACACCTTATTGATTTTGGACGACGAGCTATTTTGTCTCTTCGTCAAAACTTAATTGGTCGTATTCAAGAACACGATAATACCGACCTGTACAACAAGTATAAAGAATTAGTTGGTGAAATTATTTCTGGTGAAGTTCATCATATCCGCAACAGAGAAGTCATTATCATTGATGATATGGATAATGAAGTAATTCTCCCAAAAGATCAACAGATTAGGTCTGATTTCTTTAGAAAAGGAGATACAATAAGAGGTGTTGTAAAAGAAGTTCAATTAAAAGGTATGAAGCCAAGAATTATCTTGTCGCGAACCTCTCCAATATTCTTGGAAAGATTATTCGAGCAAGAGATACCAGAAGTTGCCGATGGATTAATAATAGTAAAGCGTGTTGAGCGAATACCAGGCGAAAAGGCAAAAGTTGCAGTTGAATCATACGACGAGAGAATCGACCCTGTTGGGGCTTGTGTTGGAATGAAAGGATCACGAATTCATGGAATTGTCAGAGAGCTAGGAAATGAAAATATAGATGTTATTAATTATACTAGTAACAACAACCTGTTTATTTCTAGAGCATTAAGTCCTGCAAAAGTTTCTACAATTCAAATTGATAATGATAACCAGAGAGCCGAGGTTTATTTGAAGCCAGATCAAGTATCTTTAGCTATCGGTAGAGGCGGATCTAACATACGATTAGCAGGAGCAATAACAGGCTTTGAAATTGATGTTTACAGAGATGTTGATGACTCAGAAGATGTTGCTCTTACAGAATTTGTTGATGAAATTGACGGTTGGATTATAGATGAGCTAAAAAATATCGGTTGTGATACTGCTAAATCAGTATTAGAATTATCTTCTACAGAGCTTGTCAAGCGAACAGATTTAGAAGAAGAAACCATATTAGAAATTCAGTCTATATTGAAATCTGAATTTGAAGACTAGTAAAGGTTATATAGTCCTAAAAAGCAATTAAGAAAGCTAGAAAAAAGCAGGCATGAGATTAAGTAAGGTTGCAAAAGAATTAAACGTAGGTAGGGGGAACATCGTAGATTTCCTAGCATCTAAAGGTGTAGATATTGACGGGAGGCCCAATACTAAAATTTCTTCAGAAGCTTATGAGTTGTTGAAGCAAGAATTTAGTGCTGATCTTGAGCAACACAAGCGATCTGCAGAGGTAGCTCAAGCCCGAAGAGAGGAGAAAGAAGCCATTAAAAAGGAAGCTTCTAAGAAGGAAATTATAAAACCCACAGTTATTAAGGCTAAGGCTGATGTTGAAGGGTTAAAAACTGTTGGGAAAATTGACATCGAATCTGACAATAAATCTGAAATAAATGAAAAACAAAAGACTGATGTAAAGGCTGCAACCCCTGAAGCAAAGTCTAAGAAATCTGATACTAAAGCAACAACTAAAAAAACAGCCGATGTTAAAGAGGTAACCAAAAAAGCTGCTAAAAAGGATTCGGTCATTAAAGCAAAAGGTGCAGTTACAGGGCCAAAGCAAGTTGGTAAAATTGACGTAACTAAACCTGTTAAATCTGAAAATTTAAAACAGATTAAAGTAGAGAAACTTAATAAACCAGAGCAAGAGCCAAAAACTAAACCTGTTATATCTGAAGAGACAGATGTTTTAAGGGCGAAATCAAAAACTCTTTCGGGTCCAAAACTTACTGGTCAAGTAATCGATCTAACACAGTTTTCAAAACCAAAGAAAAAGAAAGTTGCTTCTTCAAGCAATCCTTCTGGTGATAATGACAATAAGAAGAAAAGAAAACGTATAAACCAGGGTAAAAGTCCTGGTAAACCTTCTCGACCAAACCAGAAGGGCGGATTTAAAGGTAAGAAGCCAAAAGTTGCTAAAGTTGAGCCTACAGAAGAAGAAATCCAAAAGAAAATTGCCGAAACTTTAGATAAACTAACAGGAAAAGGTAAGTCAAAGGGATCTAAGCATAGACGATTAAAGCGTGACGAACGTAAAGAACAAGATGCGATAGACCAACTTAAGGCTAGTGAAGAGTCTAAAGTGATTAAAGTAACAGAATTTGTTACAGTAAATGAGCTGGCTACAATGATGAATGTTCAGGTCACTCAAATTATATCATCTTGTATGATGCTCGGCATCATGGTTACTATGAATCAGCGTTTAGATGCTGAAACCCTCACTATTGTGGCTGACGAGTTTGGCTTTTCTGTTGAGTTTGTAAGTGCAGAGGTTCAAGAGTCAATTATAGAGATAGACGACAAACCTGAAGATCTTGTTTCTAGGTCTCCTATAGTAACAGTTATGGGGCACGTGGATCACGGTAAAACATCACTATTGGACTATGTGCGAGAAGCTAATGTAATCGCAGGTGAAGCAGGAGGAATTACTCAACATATTGGAGCCTATGAAGTTGAACTCAAGACAGGTAAGAAAATAACATTTATTGATACACCAGGTCACGAGGCATTTACCGCAATGCGTGCCCGAGGAGCTCAAGTAACAGATATTGCAATAATTGTAATTGCTGCAGACGATGAAATTATGCCTCAAACAAAAGAAGCTATATCTCATGCTCAAGCAGCTGAAGTACCTCTTGTATTTGCTATAAACAAAATAGATAAACCAAATGCTAATCCAGATAAAATAAAAGAGCAGTTAGCTGCTATGGATTTATTGGTTGAAGATTGGGGAGGAAAGTTTCAATCGCACGATGTGTCAGCAAAACATGGTCAAGGCGTTGATGAATTATTAGAGAAGGTTTTGCTAGAAGCGGAATTACTAGAGCTAAAAGCAAACCCATCAAAAGCTGCAACAGGCTCTATTATTGAAGCTTCTCTTGATAAAGGAAAAGGATTTGTGACAACAATGCTTGTTCAATCTGGTACCCTTGTAGTAGGCGATTTTCTCCTAGCAGGTCAGTATACTGGTAAAGTAAAAGCTATGTTTAATGAGCGAGGAAACAATGTGGAAGAAGCAGGGCCATCAGTTCCTGTAAGCATCTTAGGTTTAAGTGGCGCACCACAAGCGGGTGATAATTTTAATGTAATGGTAGATGAACGTGAAGCCAAGGCTATAGCGTTAAAACGAACCCAGCTTCAAAGAGAGCAAAGCATTCGTACGCAAAAACATCTAACACTTGATGAGATTGGAAGACGACTCGCATTAGGCGATTTCCAAGAGTTAAATATTATTCTTAAAGGTGATGTAGACGGTTCTATTGAGGCCCTGTCAGATTCCCTTCAAAAACTATCCACAGATTCTATCCAAGTAAATATTATTCATAAGGCTGTTGGTCAGATATCGGAATCAGACATCTTACTAGCAACTGCATCAGATGCAATTGTGATAGGATTCCAAGTTCGACCATCAGTATCTGCTCGTAAGCTAGCTGAAAAAGAGCAAATAGATGTTAGACTATACTCTATTATTTACGATGCCATAAATGAAGTTAAAGAGGCAATGGAAGGCATGTTGTCTCCAGATACTAAAGAGGAGATCGTCTGCAATATAGAAGTTCGAGAAACATTTAAGGTTTCTAAAGTTGGAACAATTGCAGGATGCTATGTTATGGATGGTAAGATTACAAGAAATACTAATGTTCGCCTTATTCGTGATGGAATTGTAATTTATACAGGAGCTCTTGGATCACTTAAGAGGTTTAAAGATGATGTTAAAGAAGTTGGTAAAGGTTATGAGTGTGGACTTAATATTGATAAGTTCAACGATATTAAGATTGGAGATATTGTTGAGGGTTATGAGCAAGTAGAAGTCCAAAGAAAATTATAAGCTCGATAATTCGTACACACTACATTTTAACCTACCGTAATACTGATTTATATGAAAATAGACGACTCACAACTATAGTGTTTAAACGTCTATTTGCTAAAGCATATCAATAGTTATTTTTTCTTCGAAAATAAAAGCAGATCTGAAATTCTTTTTGATTTCATCAACTGCTCTTAGTGCCTCTAATTTAGTTCTATATGCACCAACCTTAGTCTTAAAGTAAGGCTGTTCATAAGATGTTTCGACAAACATTCCTGGGTGCTGTTTTTTAAATCGATTTAAGGCATTGCTAGATCCACTTCTCGAGCCAGAATAAATTTGAATTCTGAAAGCATTAAGAGTTCTTTTGTTTTGGTTTATTCGTTTTCTTTTATCAATTAAATCGTCCAATCTAGCCGTGTTTTTAAATATTAGTTCAGCTTTAGAACTTATTGTATCTTCTTGTTCGTAGTAATCCCAATCCTCGTTGTATTCTTGGGCCTTAGCGTTGAATGATAGCAAACATATTGTAAATAAGATGTACTTGTAATTCATAAGATTAATTTTATCACAAATGTAATAGAAAAACACAATAGTATTCACCTCTTAATTTAGAATGAATATAAACTACTGAAAATATTCATTTCCATATATTACTCGCGAAACGAATGTATTATTTTTGCATTTGAAAAACCATGCTACATAAAGTTAGAAAGCGCATATCATTATGACAAATCAAAATTGTAAGCTATTAAGTAAGAGTGTTTTTGCACTATTTTTCTTTCTTTTATTTACAAGCGTGAACGGAGTTTTTGCGCAAGATGTTAGTCTCGGAGAGGGGCTTTATAAAAGCAATTGTACTGCCTGTCACTACCTTGGGCCAGAAGATAAAAAGTTAATTGGTCCCGGATTAGGCCAGCACACTTTTGAAAAATACACTACCGAGTGGTTGGATTCATGGATTCGTAACTCCGCTGAATTAATTGCGAGCGGAGACGAGCAAGCTATTGCTACTTTCGAGAAATATAACAAAGTACAGATGACTGCTTTCCCTCAGCTTTCAGACGATGATTTAGCAAATATTTACGCTTACATTAAACAAGGTCCTGCTGAAGAAGTTGTTGCAGAAACCACTTCATCAGCTACTACACAAGATAACTCTGCATCTTCAGAATCTATGATGCTAGTAGCTCTTGCGATTGGAATCTTACTTCTTACAGTCTTCGTTCTTGTTAGGGTAAAAAACATATTAAAAGAAACTAAGGGTGATGAAACAACAAGCTTTGTTTCTAGTGTTGTAAATTGGTTTAAAACTAATCCAGCGGTGGTGGTGTTTGTTTTGATAGGAATAATAGGTTACGGCGCTAAAATAACTTGGGATGGATTACTTACTGTTGGTGTTCAGCAAGGGTATCAGCCTACCCAGCCTATACAATTCTCTCATGAGCTGCACGCGGGTCAAAATGGAGTAGACTGTAATTATTGCCATTCAGGGGCAAGAGACGGAAAATCTGCAGGCATACCTTCTGCTAATGTATGTATGAATTGTCACACATATATTAATGAAGGTACTATTACTGGAACAGCTGAGATTGCTAAGATATATGATGCCATCGGATTTGATCCAGAGACTAAAACCTATATTGAGGGGTACGAGCAAAAACCTATTGAGTGGGTACGTATTCATAATTTACCAGATCTGGTGTACTTTAATCATGCCCAACACGTAAATGCTGGAGGATTAGAGTGTAAGGAGTGTCATGGACCAATTGAGGAAATGGCAGTTGTTGAGCAGTACGCCCCATTAACAATGGCCTGGTGTATAGAGTGTCATCGAGAATCGAAAGTAGATACTGATAATCCATACTATCATGACTTGAATGAGAATTGGGTTGATAAGTATCACGGTGAAGACATGACTGTTGAAATGATCGGTGGTCTTGAATGTGGAAAGTGTCACTACTAATCTGTTAAAGGAAATTATCAAAATGGCTACAAATAAAAAATATTTCCAAGGCTTAGAAGAGTTGGTAAACAATCCAGAATTGGAGCAGTTTCAACAAAAAGAATTTGCCGAAAAGTTACCTACTGAAGCATTCTTAGGTAATGAAGAAAAATTATCAGAATCTTCAACTTCACGTCGTGATTTTTTGAAGTTTTTAGGTTTTAGCACTGCTGCTGCTTCTCTTGCAGCATGTGAGGCACCTGTTCAAAAAGTAATCCCATTTGTTGTAAAGCCTGAAGAAACTGTTGCCGGTGTATCCAACTGGTATTCATCTAGTTTTTACGATGGGCATGACTATGCTAGTTTACTGGTTAAATGTAGAGAAGGAAGACCTATTTTTGTTAAATCTAATGATTTATCCAATGATGGCGGAATTACTGCACGTGTACAAGCTTCTGTTTTAAACCTATACGACTCAGCAAGATTACAATATCCTAAAATAAATGGCCAAGAAGCTTCATGGTCAAATATAGATGCTCAAATTGTAAAGGGCCTCAATGCTGCAAAAAGCAGTGGTAAAAAATTGGTCTTATTGAGCTCATCAATTATTTCTCCATCAACAAAAGCAGTCATTGAAGATTTCTCGTCCAAATATGGGGCAACACATATTTCGTATGATGCGCTTTCAAGGTCAGCGATGTTGGATGCAAATAGAGAGAGTTTTGGAGAAAGAGCTCTTCCTACATATAAATTTGATAAAGCTGATGTAGTAGTTTCTTTTGCTGCCGACTTTATAGGGGATTGGTTAGATACAGGTCATTCTAAAGATTATGCTTCGAAGAGAAATCCGGATACAGGATCTATGTCTCGACACTATCAGTTTGAATCGAACTTGTCTTTAACTGGTGCTAATGCAGATTATAGAACACCCATCAAAGCTTCGGACATGGGGCTTACTATTGTAAATCTGTATAATATATTAGCTGATAAAGCTGGTGCAACTACAGTCCCTGCAAAAAAATCTGATTACTACTCTCAAATTACAAAGGCAGCTAATGATTTATGGAAAGCCAAAGGTAGGTCTTTAGTTGTAGCTGGAGGAAATGATAAGAATGTTCACTTAGTGGTTAATGCTATTAACGAATTATTATCAAATCACGGATCTACTATCGATTTTTCTAAAAGATCCTATCTTAAGCAAGGTGATGATGCTTCTACAGTGAAACTAATGGAAGAGATGAAAGCTGGTGAAGTCGGCGCTTTAATTGTTTATAACGCCAATCCTGTATATAACTTAGCTAATGGAAATGCCTTTGCCGATGCAATGAATAATGTTGCTACTACGGTTGTTATTTCCGAGAGAAATAACGAAACTGTCGCAGCTGCTAAATATGTATGTTCAGATCATAATTATTTAGAAAGTTGGAGTGATGCCAATCCTTACACTGGAGTTTATTCATTAATCCAACCTACTATAAGTCCATTGTTTAATACTCGTCAAGGCCAAGAGTCATTAATGGCTTGGTCTGGAAATAAGGGCGATTTTTATTCTTATGTGAAGAAGTATTGGAACGATAATCTGTTAGGATCATCTACATGGAATTCTTCTCTTCACGATGGAGTTTTACAGTTAAAGGAATCTGAAAAATCACTTTCATACAGAGGTTCTATTGCCAGTGCAGCAAAGTCCATTTCTGTCACTAATGATGGTATCGATTTAATACTTTATACTAAAACAGGAATAGGCTCTGGTGAATTTGCTAACAATCCTTGGTTGCAAGAATTACCAGATCCGATATCAAAAAATACTTGGGACAATTATTTAACCATTTCTCCTCGATTTGCAAAAGAATTAGGATTGGTAAATGAAAATGTTTCAAACGGTGCGCTTAATGGAGATGTGGTTGATTTGACAGTAAATTCAACTACAGTTCGCGTTCCTGTATTAATTCAACCAGGTCAAGCTTATAAAACAATAGGACTTGCTCTGGGTTATGGGCGAACAGGAATAGGGAAAGCTGCAGAAGGAGTAGGAGTAAATGCAAATGTCTTTGCTAAAAACTTCAACACCACCTTAGCCAATGCGTCTATTACTAAAGTTGAGGGCCAAGTACATGAATTTGCTTCTACTCAGTTGCATCATACAATGATGGGTAGAGATAGAATTGTTAAAGAAACAACACTTTCAGAATTTGTAAACAATCCTAAAGCTGGTAACGAACAAATGTTACTTGAGACGCACAAAGGACCGCTTGAGCCAGGAAAAATTTCACTATATGAGCAACATGATAGAGATGTGCATTGGTGGAATTTATCGATAGATTTAAATAGCTGTAATGGTTGTGGTGCTTGTGTTATTGCTTGCCATGCTGAAAACAATGTTCCTGTTGTAGGAAAAGAAGAAATTCGTCGCTCACGAGACATGCATTGGTTGCGTATAGATCGTTATTACTCTAGTGAAATGACACCTGAGAAAGCCGAGGCCGAAGGTGTTTCAGCTATTGACAAATATTTAGATATGGAGGTAGCTTCACCATCTGAATCTTTAGAAGTTGTATTCCAGCCAGTTATGTGTCAGCATTGTAACCAAGCACCTTGTGAGAATGTTTGTCCTGTAGCTGCTACGTCTCACTCTAGAGAAGGGTTAAACCATATGTCATATAACAGGTGCGTGGGAACAAGATATTGTGCCAATAACTGTCCTTATAAAGTACGTCGATTTAATTGGTTTAATTACTCAGAAAATGACCAATTTGATTATCATATGAATGATGATCTAGGTAAAATGGTACTAAATCCAGATGTGGTTGTTCGTTCTCGAGGAGTTATGGAAAAGTGCTCTATGTGTATTCATATGTTACAACGCGCTAAATTGGATGCTAAAAAGGCAGGACAAAAATTAAAAGATGGATCAGCGCAAACAGCTTGTTCTATAGCATGTGATACTGGTGCATTAACTTTCGGTGACGTTTTAGATAAGAATTCATCTGTTCATGCTGAGGTAAACAGTCCTAGAGCTTATCATTTACTTGAAGAGTTGGGTGTTCAACCTTCAGTAGTGTACCAAACTAAAGTAAGAAATCAAGGATAAAACTTAATTAGATAAACAATGCATTACGAATCTCCAATTAGAGAACCTCTTATTCTAGAAGATAAGACGTTACATGACATCACAGAAGATGTGGCTCGTCCAATAGAAGGGAAAGCTAACAAATGGTGGTGGGCTCTGTTTATTTTGGCACTTTCAGCATTTCTTTGGGGCGCTGGATGTTTGGCCTATACCGCTGGCGTAGGAGTTGGTGTTTGGGGGCTAAATAAGACCATTGGATGGGCTTGGGATATTACAAATTTTGTTTGGTGGGTTGGTATTGGTCATGCAGGGACCCTTATTTCTGCTGTCTTATTACTTTTTCGCCAAAAATGGCGTTTATCAATAAATCGTTCTGCCGAGGCAATGACGATATTTGCCGTAGTACAAGCAGGTTTATTTCCAATATTTCACATGGGGAGGCCTTGGTTGGCTTACTGGGTTTTACCCTTGCCAAATACATTCGGTTCGTTGTGGGTAAACTTTAATTCGCCACTTTTATGGGATGTTTTTGCAATATCTACCTATTTAACAGTATCTCTAGTGTTTTGGTATATGGGTCTTATTCCGGACTTTGCTATGATTCGAGATAGAGCAATCAAGCCTACTGTAAAGAAAATATATTCGATTTTATCTTTTGGTTGGTCTGGTAAAGCAAAGCATTGGCAAAGATTCGAGGAGCTTTCTTTAGTGTTAGCAGGTTTGGCAACACCACTTGTACTTTCTGTGCACACAATTGTATCTATGGACTTTGCTACATCTATTATTCCTGGTTGGCATACAACTATTTTCCCTCCCTACTTTGTTGCTGGAGCAATATTTTCTGGTTTTGCTATGGTACAAACACTATTATTAGTAATGCGTAAGGTGGTAAATATGGAAGCTTATATAACTATTAAGCACATCGAGTATATGAATATAGTAATTATGGTTACCGGTTCTATAGTTGGTGTAGCGTATATTACTGAACTATTTATTGCATGGTACTCAGGTGTTGAGTTTGAGCAATATGCATTCTTAAATAGAGCAACAGGACCTTACTGGTGGGCATATTGGGCTATGATGACTTGTAATGTTTTTTCTCCACAATTTATGTGGTCTAAGAAATTGCGTACAAGTATAGCGTTTACATTCTTCATTTCTATCGTTGTAAATATTGGAATGTGGTTTGAACGTTTTGTTATTATTGTTACCTCCTTACACAGAGATTATTTACCATCCTCATGGTCTATGTTCTCTCCAACTTTTGTTGATATAGGAATATTTATAGGTACAATTGGATTTTTCTTCGTGTTGTTTTTACTATACGCCAGAACATTCCCAGTAATTGCACAGGCAGAGTTAAAAACTATTGTCAAATCATCTGGTTCTCAGAATAAAAAACAGTCGTCATGAGTAAAAAAGTAATTTACGGAATATACGATGATGATGATGTGATCCTAAAAGCGGTAAAAGATATCCGCCAAAAAGGTGTACACATTGATGAGGTATATACTCCATTCCCTGTTCATGGCCTAGACCATGCTCTAGGTCTAAAACCAACACGTTTGGCTATTACCTCTTTTCTTTATGGTTGTACAGGCCTTGCCTTGGGTATTTTAATGATGTGGTATATGATGATTGAAGACTGGCCGCAAATTTTTGGTGGTAAACCAAATTTCACACTACTACAGAATTTACCTGCATTTATACCTATTGCCTTTGAACTTACTGTATTCTTTGCAGCTCACTTAATGGTTCTCACATATTTAATGAGATGTAAATTATACCCAGGGTCTACTGAAACTAGCCCAGACCCAAGAACCACAGATGATATGTTCTTGTTAGAAATTGAAGCACATGGAAATGAAGCCGATATTATTGCCTTGATCAAAGAGACAGGAGCAGTAGAAGTAAAAGAAGAAAAAATCGATTAAACGATCTATATCATGAAAAAAGTAATAAAGATCGCATCATTAGCATTAGCCACATTAACAGTATCATTTGTGTTATCTTCATGCGGCGCTGATGGAGATCATCCAGGTTACGAGTATATGCCTAACATGTATCGTTCAGCCTCTTACGAAACCTATTCAGAGAACCCTGTTTTCGAAAATGGAATTACTGCACAAGTAAATGTGAAAGGAACAATTCCAAGAGGGTTTACACCTTTTGAATATCAAAATACATTAGAAGATTATTTAAAAGCTGGTAAAGAACTTGAAAACCCCATAGAACTAAATGACAAAACTTTAGAAGAAGGAGAGCAATTGTATCAAATGTTTTGTGCTCATTGTCATGGTGATTTAGGAGATGGAAAAGGTTCTATTACACACCCTGTATACAGTGCAGTACCTTCTTATGCCGATGACATTTCACCTCGACGTTCGGGCGAACCTATGAATGCCCTAAAGTCTGGACATATTTTCCATTCAATTACTTTTGGTTTAAACGCTATGGGGCCGCATTCTAGTCAGTTAACTCAAGAAGAGCGATGGAAAATAGTCCACTATGTTCACGAATTACAACAGCAAACTAAGCAATAATCATAACAAGGGATAGGACAATGTATACAGTTACTAAAAATACGAAGCTCATTTCTTTGGCCTTAATGCTAATAGGTGTTTTAGCTATGGGTTATGGTTTTATAAAAGGGGCAGGACATCACTCCGACGAAGAAGTAAAAACAGAGGTTCGAGCTTTTGCAAAAGAGCTGAATTTAAAAATGCAAGCACCACATAATGATCACGTTACTGAAGTAAATAAGGATCATAGCCCTCATGGTCATTCGCCTGAAGCCTATTATGCTCCATTATTTCATAAAATAGAGTCGTCATTTCACTTGCATTTCTCAGCCGAGGAAATGGCAGAGGCTCACGATGTTGATCACGTGATTCATTCAACTGTTCATGCATTACATGCGAAATCACAAAGACCTTGGTCTAGTTTATTAGTTGCTACCATCTTCTTTTTTGGTGCTTCACTATTGTCTTTATTCTTCCTGGCTCTTCAGTATGTAGCTGAAGTAGGATGGTCCGTAGTTATCAAACGTGTTCTAATGGCCCTTGCTTCCTTTTTACCGTATGCTGCTGTACTTATGTTGATAATTATTATCACTGCAGGTTTGCATATGTTTGGAAATCATACTTACCACTGGATGGCTACTGGAATTATGAATCCTGACAGTCCTAATTATGATGCCATAATTGCTGGTAAAGAAGGGTATTTGAACTTTAGTTTCTTCCTTATTCGTACAATAATTTATTTTGTTGGCTGGATTTGGGCTGCTCAAAAGCTAACTAATTTGTCACTTCAAGAAGATATAAATGGTGGTTTGTCCTACTATAATAGTAGTAAGAAAATATCTGCCATATTCATCGTCTTTTTTGCTGTGACATCTTCGATGATGGCATGGGACTTTATAATGTCTATCGATACACACTGGTTTTCCACATTGTTTGGTTGGTATGTATTTGCTGGTATGTTTGTGACCGCATTAGTAATCATAGCCATGACTGTATCTCATCTTAAAGGTAAAGGCTTACTTCCTGCTCTTAACGAGAATCATATGCACGATATTGGTAAGTTTATCTTTGCCTTTAGTATTTTCTGGACCTACTTATGGTTCTCTCAGTTTATGCTTATTTGGTACGCCAATATTCCTGAGGAAGTAACCTATTATCTTGCGCGTTTTGATGAATATAAAGTACCTTTCATTGCAGCATTAGCGCTCAACTTTATTGTACCTATTCTTATGCTAATAAGTAGAGATGCTAAACGAGTTTCCGGATTCGTAATTACTGTAGGGTCCGTAATTTTAGTAGGTCATTACCTAGATTTCTTTGTAATGATTATGCCTGGGACAGTAGGTGGTCATTGGCATTTAGGTTTTGTTGAAATAGGTACATTTTTAGGATTAGCTGGATTATTTATTAGAGTTGTAACTAATAAGTTATCCAAGTTAGAATTAACACCTAAAAATCATCCAATGTTGGAAGAAAGTAAACACTTCCATATATAATATTTAAAGCTCTTTTCACCTATTAGGTGATAAAAGCCAATTTTACAACCGTAAAAAACATATATGAACATGACATTATTATTTATCATAGCTATTATCGTTGCTGTTATTGCAATAGCACAGGTGGTTAGAATCTTTGAATTGTCCAACAAAATTAAGGACGTTAAAGAATCTGAAATTACTGACAAAGACAATGATACGCAGGGTAAACTATTGTTAACTTTTGGAATCCTATTTATAGCGTCATTTTTTGTGATGACTGCAAAGTGGAATCATGTATTACTTCCACCTTCTGCATCTGAGCACGGCCTGGAAATAGATTTTCTAATGAATTTAACAATGGCTATCATTATTTTTGTATTCCTTGTTACACAGCCAATCTTATTCTATCTCTCCTATAAATACAGAGGAAGAAAAGATCGTAAAGCAACATTTATTTCACACAATGATAAAGCTGAGATTATATGGACTGTTGTTCCAGCAGTTGTTTTAACTGTTGTTATTGTTTATGGTTTACAAACTTGGTCTAAAATTATGGACCGTTCTGATATAGATGATGCTATCGTTATAGAGTTATACGCAAAGCAATTTGACTGGACTGCTCGTTACTCTGGTGCTGACAATACACTTGGAGCTGCTAATGTTCGTTTTATTGGGGGACTAAACTCTTTAGGTGTTATTTCTCAATCTAACTATGGAACTCAAATAGCTGATTTAGATAAAAATATTGCATCCTCTAGAGCACAGATAGCTGCAGAGCCAAATGCTATAAAAAGAAATAAAAAGCAAGAACGGCTGGCCGCTATGATTTCTAAAAAATCTGTATTTACTACTGTAATTAATAATACAGCTCAAGATTTGTTGGCTGCTGCAGAAGATGATATTGTCGTTAGAGAACTTCGACTTCCTGTAAACAAAAAAATTCATTTAAACTTTCGGTCACAAGATGTAATTCACTCTGCTTTTATGCCTCATTTTAGATTACAAATGAATTGTGTGCCTGGAATGAATACAGACTTCGTATTTAAGCCAATAAAAACTACGGCTCAGATGAAGGAAGAAACAGGTAATCCCGATTTTGAATATGTTTTACTTTGTAATAAAATATGTGGTGGAGCACACTACAATATGCAAATGAAAGTAATCGTTGAAACGGAAGAAGATTATAACAAATGGTTAGAATCTCAAGCTACTGTACTTGCTTCTAACAGCTCAGAGAATTAAGAATAAAAGATTAACACTATAAATTAGCTACTATGTCAGAACACGGACACCACCACGAAGAGAATTTCTTTTCAAAGTATGTTTTTAGTACTGATCATAAAATGATTGCCAAACAGTTCCTAATCACGGGAATGATAATGGGAATTATTAGTATGATTATGTCAGTTCTATTTAGAATTCAACTTGCAAACCCAGGAGAACCTTCTCCAATTCTTGAATTCTTTTTAGGAGACTGGGCTAAGGATGGAATTATGGATCCAAATATGTATCTAGCACTTGTAACAATTCATGGTACACTTATGGTTTTCTTTGTCCTTACTGCAGGTTTAAGTGGAACATTTAGTAATCTGTTGATCCCGTTGCAAATTGGAGCACGCGATATGGCTTCAGGCTTCATAAATGCACTTTCGTATTGGTTCTTCTTTGCTTCAAGTGTAATTATGATAATTTCTTTAGGAGTTGAAACTGGTCCTGCAGCTGCAGGTTGGACAATATACCCTCCATTAAGTGCACTCCCACAGGCTATGCCAGGTTCCGGTTTAGGGATGACTTTATGGTTGGTATCCATGACTTTATTTATCGTTTCTTCACTATTAGGAGGATTAAATTATATTGTAACTATACTAAATCTTCGTACCGAAGGTTTAACTATGACTAGGTTACCACTAACTATGTGGGCATTTTTTATAACTGCAATTTTAGGAGTGCTTTCATTTCCAGTATTAGTGGCTGCAGTTTTACTATTGGTCTTTGATAGAAGCCTCGGTACTAGCTTCTATCTGTCTGACATTATGATTCAGGGAGAGGTGTTAAGTAATTTAGGTGGTTCGCCTATACTTTATGAACACTTATTTTGGTTCCTTGGTCACCCAGAGGTATATATAGTTCTTTTGCCAGCACTCGGGATTACGTCAGAAGTTATTGCAACCAACTCTCGTAAGCCTATCTTTGGTTATAGAGCAATGGTAGGATCTATTTTAGGAATTGCATTTCTATCCTTTATTGTATGGGCCCATCACATGTTTATTACTGGCATGAGCCCATTCCTGGGATCAGTATTTACATTTACTACATTACTTATTGCCATACCTTCTGCGGTTAAAGTTTTTAATTACCTAACCACTCTTTGGAAAGGAAATTTACAGTTTACTCCTGCTATGTTGTTCTCGATAGGATTAGTTTCTACTTTCATAACAGGAGGATTAACAGGATTGATTTTAGGGGATTCTGCACTAGATATTAATGTTCATGACACCTATTTCGTAGTTGGACACTTCCATATTGTAATGGGACTTTCAGCTGTGTTTGGAATGTTTGCTGGTATTTATCATTGGTTCCCAAAAATGTATGGTAGAATGATGAATAAAAAATTAGGGTATCTCCATTTTTGGTCTACTATTATTGGTGCTTATGGTATTTTCTTTCCAATGCATTATTTAGGTTTAGCAGGTTTGCCACGTAGATATTACAGCAACACTGCATTTCCGATGTTCGAAAATTTAACCGATATCAATCAGCTAATTACTGTATGTGCTATACTTGCTGCATCTGCACAAATCTTCTTCTTATTTAACTTTGTATACAGCATATTTAGAGGAGAAAAAGCTACACAAAACCCATGGCGTTCCAATACGTTAGAGTGGACTACTCCTGTAGAAAGAATTCATGGGAATTGGCCAGGTGAAATTCCTACTGTGCACAGATGGCCTTATGACTATTCTAAGCCTGGTGCTGACGATGACTTTATTCTTCAGTCCGAACCTCTCAAAGAAGGTGAACAAGAACATTAAAATTAATTTACAGATATCAAACGCCTTCAATTTCTTGAAGGCGTTTTTTAATAAATTATCATTTATAAAGTTAAATTCATTCAATACAATCACTGTTCAAAAATTAAGAAACAAACTTTTAACTTCAGAACATTATACTTAAGTTCGCTATATGAATGAACACTTAAATAGTTCTGCTGAGAATCTTTCAAATGAAGAGTCTGAATTTGAAATTAAATTAAGACCTGCTGCCTTTGATGATTTTACCGGACAACCAAAGGTTCTAGAAAATTTGAAGGTATTTGTTGAAGCCTCCAATCAGAGAGGAGACTCATTAGATCATGTTCTTCTTCATGGCCCACCAGGGCTAGGTAAAACTACATTGGCAGGAATTATTGCCAATGAGTTAGGTGTAAGTATGAAAGTAACATCAGGGCCAGTTCTTGATAAACCTGGCGACTTAGCTGGTTTACTCACTAATCTAGACGAAAGAGACGTCCTTTTTATTGATGAGATTCATAGATTGTCTCCAGTTGTGGAAGAGTATTTATATTCTGCCATGGAAGACTTTAAAATCGACATCCTCATAGAGTCTGGGCCAAATGCCAGATCTGTTCAAATAAATCTGAACCCATTTACGCTTATTGGGGCTACCACTAGGTCTGGATTACTCACTGCCCCTTTAAGAGCTAGATTTGGTATCAATAGTAGGTTAGAGTACTACAATAAAGATTTACTCACTAAGATTGTAGATAGGTCTGCCGGAATTTTAAATGTTCCTATAACATATAATGCAGCAGAAGAAATAGCAGGTAGAAGTAGAGGCACTCCTAGGATAGCTAATGCTCTGTTGCGAAGAGTCCGAGATTTTGCTCAAATTAAAGGAGATGGTGACATAGAAATGAATATTACTAATTTTGCATTGAACGCCTTAAAGGTCGATAAAAAAGGTTTAGATGAAATGGATATTCAAATTTTAGAAACGATCATTGATAAGTTCAAAGGAGGGCCTGTTGGGGTTGGGACAATAGCTACAGCCGTTAGTGAAAAAGCAGCAACGTTAGAAGAAGTTTATGAACCTTATTTGATTCAGGAAGGCTATATTCTTAGAACCCAAAGAGGAAGAATGGCTACTGAAGAAGCTTACAAACATTTAGGTAGGACGTACTCCGGAAGTGACCTTAATCTGTTTTAATTAATTGCATAAAAAAGAGACCCTTTAAGACCTCTTTTATAGTAAAGTTTCAAATGCTGTATTAATAATATCTGCGTATTTGTTTCCGTAGGTGTTTAAACACCATTGTCTCAAATTTTCTGCATCTTCTTGGTTAATCCATTTAATAGATTTGTTTAATTCTTTTTGAAATAATGTATGATCAAAACTTACTTTCTGAAGAACACTCTTACAAAATTCAAGCATATAAAATTGTTAATTTTAATTATACAAAGATAACGAAGGCAGCACAAAAATCGTGTGTAATAAATTATAATTTTCAGCAAGGATATTAACAACTAGCTATTCCATCTATAAGAATCTTGCTTTAAACCCAATAAATCAATTGCGCGATCTACTACTGTAGTTGCAAGTTCTTCAAAGTTATTAGGTTTACTGTAAAATGATGGTGCTGCAGGCATAATTATACCTCCTGCTTCTGTAATTGTTTTCATGTTATTGATGTGAATCAAGCTTAATGGCGTTTCTCTACTTAATAGAATAAGCTTTCTTCTTTCCTTTAATATTACATCGGCAGAGCGAGTAATTAAGTCGTTGGAAGTTCCTTGAGCTATTCTTGATAATGTTCCCATAGAGCAAGGAACAACAATCATGTGAGTATATTGAGCCGAACCAGAAGCAAAAGGAGCAAAGAAATCATCTTTTTCATAGATCTTGAAGTTATAATCCTCATAAGAGGTGTTTCCCAATTCGTACTTCCATACATCCATAGCATTTTTAGACATAATTACACCAACCTCATTAATTTGATTTTTCATACGGCTTAGTTTGTCTAATAATACCTTAGCGTAAATGGAGCCACTTGCACCCGTAATAGCGATAATTATTTTCATTTAATTGTTAAATTGGTGGATAATAGAAAAACTAATTAGAGAAGAGTACTGTCCCCGATTTGTAAGCGATTCTGCTTCAATGCCGGAAGATCTTACAGGGGTTAAAGATTGGTTGTATCTTACTTTTGCTGCGTATTTGTCGTTTAGATCGTATTTAACCCCAATTAGAAAGTCCAAACACAAACTGTTTGGTTTGTTTTCCAATAACTCAACATCATCTCGTTGTTCGGAATAAGATATAAGCAAACAAGGAGCTATCCCAGTTTCAATAGAAAAACCAGCTTTATAATAATAGTCTAGGCTTAAAGCCAGCTCAAAATAGTTAAGTACAAAAGAATAATTTTCAGGGCTATTTTCTATATAAGGCTTTTTAGACCCTTTTTGAATAAACTGTGTAGCAAGATTTACTTCAGTTTTCTCACTAATGGGATAAGCAATATATCGCTCCAAAATTAAAGCCAAGCTTGTTATACCCTTCGAGGTAGTCTCCAGAAATTTGACTAGTGGTAAATCCAGCACTTAAGCCAGAGTTAAAGTTTTGAGCAACAAGACTAGAACAGGCGATAAATGTAAGAAAATAGAGAATCTTTTTCATACTATTCAATGATGTAAACTTCTTCTGCTTGAAGGACTTCAAAAGTTTCGGCATCAGAAATAAATGCAATTACAGAAAGGTTATCTTTATCCCAATCACTCTCTTTTTCTATACAGTAACTAGAATGAGAAACATTTTCGTCAAAACTTATTGGTAAGCCCCAAGAACCTGTAACGCTAGCTCTTAGCACGTGATTATGTTCGTAATCAGGAATGTCAGATGGCTCTGCTTCATAATCAGTTTGGTAGCTTATGATGTGACTTTCTGAAATAACTACGTTAATGTTAACGTTATCTGTATTTGCATTCGCATATTTTTCCGAATAGGTGTTAATACATATAATTCCTTGTTCATCATCGTATGAGGCTTTTATTTGAAGCCCATATTTAGGATCTTTGGCTAACTCATCATCTATTTTTTGCCCCCATTGTGAGTGTTGTAGAATGTGCGTGCCATCTTCATAACCTATTCTGTTAACCAAACCATTTGGGTTTCCAGCGGTACTGTTTCCAAAATTAGAATCCCAATCATTTCCTGCCTCTGTTGTATAATCTGCTTCGTAATTTCCGGTAAAAGTACTAGCAAAAAAACCAGCGTGAACAGAAAGCACTATAAGTTGATCGCCGTAGGAATTTTTCAACTCTTGAGCTTTTTCCG
>CBFIGX010000001.1:131057-132462 GCA_965662265.1 Flavobacteriales bacterium | reverse complement strand
AAAATCCTGACAAATATCGCAGCCTTGTACAACAAAGGTAAATGGTTCCTCTATAACATCACAAGAGTTAAAGGCTATGCCAATAAACAAAAGTGTAGTAAATAATAATTTAATGTTTTTCATGTCTTAGAAGCTTGAGGTTATACTTAGTGATATTCCATTAGATTTAGGGACTTCTCTGCAGACACCTCCTACACAAAAGATACCTTGTCTTTGTTTTCCATACCCTAAAGCAAATCTGGTTGTGCCTTTTATGTATCCTCCAGAGATGTTAGGATAGTGCACTTTTCCATTTTCATTGCCATAATTATACAAATCTTGTACGGCAATAAAGTATTTCGGAGATACCGTATATTCTGCTAAGAACATGGCCCAGTTCCCTTCGTGCTTCTTAGTCCAAAGGTGCTGTATTTCAGTACGGATGGAGTGTCTTGGTTTAATCTTATATTGGGTTTCTAGAATGGCAATATTGGCATTAATAATACCTTTTTCGTTATAACCGACAATAACACTACTATTGTATAAGGTGTGAATGTAAGTCCCTATAAATTTTAACTTGCGGTTAATTTTTCTAGATAATTCAGTGCTAAACTCCTGAAAGAATAATTCGTCACCTACCTTAAAGAAGTCGGAACTATACCCCAGTGTTCCCGTTTCATTAATAGCTGTAGAGTCATTGATGGCAGCTCTGTGAATATCGTATACGTTGGAGAAATTTATTACTACGCCAGTACCGTATTTGCCGCCTATTTTACTTCCCTTTGGAATTTTGTAGTTCAGCTCGGCTTGCAAGCCCATTTCTCCATTAGATATAGTGCCGTATGGATAAATGGTGGCAAGCGTATAGGCGTGTTGCTTGGTGAGTGCTGGAAGGTAGTTAACACTAACTTCTGAGCCTTTTAAATTTCTATCTGAGTTGGAACTCATATTGTCAATTCGTTTGGCAGCTAGCGAAATACCAAATCCTCTTTGGGAATAACTAGCATTCAATAGTAGTGCTTGTCCTTCTTTATAAATGAAGTTATTAGTGGCAGATGGGTCGTTATTTTTGTAGACATACTCACCACCTAAATTCCATTTCCCATGATTAATGCTAAGTCTAGTAGCCCATGAAGCAACGTTTTCCGGAAGAATATAAAGTGGGTCAAGATCTTTTTGGTACTTACTTACAAAGCTTGCTCCAAATAGTATTTGAGTCTTTTTTTCAGATAACATAGAAATGGCTTCATTTAGTGAAACCTCAGCATCAACACCTCTTACAATACCTTCAGATTTGTCAAAATACAACCGTTGTCTACCCACAAGGGATTTTAAATAAACTCCCTTGATTGGGTTGTACTTAAGACGAATACCGTCAAATGCATTGTCATAACCTAAATTTCTCTCTTCATATGCTCTTAATATA
>CBFIGX010000001.1:126226-130716 GCA_965662265.1 Flavobacteriales bacterium | reverse complement strand
GCAAATGAGTACTTTTTTCATTTTTTTCAAACTTATAGTTTTAAAATTTCCTCGAATAATTCTTCTTCATCACCGTCAAGATAGGAAGTGTGTTGCCAAACAATTTCTTTTTTACTATTCAGAAGAAAAGTGTGTGGGATAGCATTAACATTTAAAGCTCTTTTTAAATCACTATTGCTGTCTAAATAAATTTCAAAAGGCCAATCTTTTCCATTTGCAAAGGGGGCAACTTTAGCAGCATTCCGTGCATCATCAATTGAAATAGCAACAACTTTTACGCCTGTTTCATCTTGCCAATCGTCATATACGTCTGTGATTGCGTCTAATTCTTTTGCACAAGGCTTACACCATGTTGCCCAAAAACTTATCACTATAGGTTTACCATCATTTTCTATGGCATCAGTATTAACAATTTTCCCTTCCAAAGTTTTAATATCTACTGTTGGAAATAGCGATGTATTGTTTTGGGCAAATCCAATAAAGCATATTCCCGATATTAGGTATGTGAGTATTAGTTTATTCATCATTAGGTAGTTAAAGTTAATTGCCAAATATAATCATTCTGATTGTCATAAATTATGCCAATAATTACAAGTTTTAATTCGGGTATATCATTATATTTATCCATTCTATCAGAATTAGTTCTTGTTGAACAGAAAGAAAGACTATATGAATTACAACTTAGGTCATCTAAAAGAATTAGAATCTGAGGCTATATATGTGCTTAGAGAAACTGCAGCGCAGTTTGAGCGCCCTGCTTTGTTATTTTCTGGAGGTAAAGATTCCATAGTTATAACACACTTAGCAAGGAAGGCTTTTTACCCTGCAAAATTCCCTTTTCCATTAGTGCATATTGATACTGGGCATAACTTCCCAGAAGCTATCACTTTTAGAGATGCTCTCGTTAAAAGATTAGAGGCAAATCTTGTGGTAGGTTCAGTGCAACAGTCAATTGACCAGAATAGAGTAAAGGAAGAAACTGGCAAAAATGCAAGTAGGAATGCATTACAAACCATCACACTGCTAGATACTATCGAAGAAAATCAGTTTGATGCTTGCCTTGGAGGTGCTAGAAGAGATGAAGAAAAAGCAAGGGCTAAAGAGCGTTTTTTTTCGCATAGAGATGATTTTGGTCAATGGGACCCCAAAAATCAAAGACCAGAATTGTGGAACTTATTTAATGGTAAGCAAAATATGGGAGAGCATTTTAGAGTTTTCCCAATTTCTAACTGGACTGAAATGGACATTTGGCAGTATATACTAATGGAGGATATTGAAATACCACCTTTGTATTTTGCTCATTATAGAAATGTTGTATTCCGAGATGGGACATATCTTCCGGAGTCCGATTATTTATCTCTTAGAGTCGGTGAGGAAGTGCTTTACAAGAAGGTCCGATTTAGAACACTAGGGGATATCACAATAACTGGAGGTATTGAGTCTGATGCAGATACTCTAGCTAAAATTGTTGAAGAGGTTTCGGTGGCAAGACAAACTGAAAGAGGTAACAGAGCTGATGATAAACGTGGAGAAGCCGCTATGGAAGATCGCAAAACACAAGGATATTTCTGATGAGTATGGGTACTAATTCTATTGACTTACTACGATTCACTACTGCGGGTAGTGTGGATGATGGTAAAAGCACATTAATTGGGCGTTTATTATACGATTCCAAAACAATTTTCGAAGATCAACTAGAACATGTAGAGCAAGCTAGCAATAGAAAAGGCTTAGATCATGTAGATTTATCTATGCTTACAGATGGACTTCGTTCCGAACGCGAGCAAGGGATCACTATTGATGTCGCTTATCGGTATTTTTCAACGCCAAAAAGAAAGTTTATTATTGCCGATACACCCGGCCATATTCAGTATACCAGAAATATGGTAACAGGCGCCAGTACTGCAAATTTGGCTCTCATTTTAATTGATGCGAGAAAGGGATTAATAGAGCAAACATCAAGACACTCCTTTATTGCATCGCTTTTAAGAATACCACATCTAGTTGTTTGTGTAAATAAGATGGATCTCGTTAATTATGATGAGGGCGTTTATGATAAAATTGTCCAAGATTATAAAGCATTCGCCTCTAAATTAGATGTACAAGACATAAATTTTGTTCCCATCTCCGCGCTACACGGAGACAATGTTGTTAATAGATCAGAAAATATGCCTTGGTATCAAGGTTCCACCTTATTGAATTTGTTGGAAACAGTACATATTGCTAGCGATCAAAATCATATAGATTGTAGAATGCCTGTTCAGTATGTGATTCGACCGCACTCAAATGAATTTCATGATTATAGAGGTTATGCGGGTAGAATTGCAGGAGGAGTCTTTAAGCCAGGAGATGATGTGGTTATTTTACCTTCAGGTTTCCATTCGAAAATTAAAAGTATAGATACTCTAGACGGACAAGTGGATGAAGCATTTGCGCCAATGTCTGTTTCGATTACTTTGCAAGATGACATTGATGTTTCTAGAGGGAATATGATTGCCCGACCAAACAATCAACCTAAGTCTACTCAAGATATTGAATTGATGCTTTGCTGGTTAGCTAACGAGCCACTAAATGCTCGTGGAAAGTACATATTGATCCATACTACCAACCAAGTGAGAGCTATTGTAAAGGAAATTCGTTACAAGGTAGATATCAATACCCTGCATAGAAACCAAAAAGATTTAACGATTAATATGAATGACATATCTCGAGTAAACCTCAGATTAGCAAAGCCAATTTTCGCAGATGCATATACAAAAAACAGGGTCACAGGCTCTGTGATACTGGTTGACGAATCTACTAATAATACTGTAGCTGCAGGTATGCTCTTATAATCTTATGAAAGCTTCTAAGAAAAGACACATAGCAAAAACAATTACTTGGAGGGTTATTGCCTCGGTAACTACTTTTTTAATAGCAAGATGGTTTTTCAGTGAAGATCCTAATGCAACTGAAAAAGCAACATGGGTAGCTTTAACAGAAGCCTCATTAAAAATGGTGTTTTATTATTTTCATGAAAGAGCTTGGTATAAGAGCAATTTTGGCTTAGACCCTAAGTTGAGAAATTCTAAAAAATCAGCAGATGAGAAGTAATATTATTAAACATCATCATAAGATAGATCGATTAAAAAGATCTAAGCACAAAAAGCACCCAGCAAAAGTGCTATGGTTTACTGGCCTTTCAGGTTCTGGGAAATCTACATTGGCCAATAGGGTTGAAGAAGAGTTGTTTAAACTGGGTTGGCACACTTACTTGTTAGATGGCGATAATATTCGCTTAGGTTTAAATTCAGATCTTGCATTCTCATTAAAAGATCGATCTGAAAATATTAGAAGGGTTGGAGAAATTTCTAAATTATTTATCGATGCAGGTGTATTAGTGCTATGTGCTTTTGTTTCTCCACTAAAAAAAGATAGAGAATTTGTAAGGTCTATTTTAGGTGCAGGTGATTTTGTAGAGTTGTTTGTAGATTGTCCTCTTGAAGTATGTGAACAAAGAGATACAAAAGGATTATATGCCAAGGCAAGATCTGGAGAAATTAAAGATTTTACAGGAATATCATCCCCTTTCGAGATTCCAGAAAATCCAAACCTACAACTTCAAACTCATCTAGAAAATGAAAACGATCTGGTGGCAAAAATAGTTAATTATATAAGTCAAAGTGATGACTGATTTACATGATTTATTAGTGCTTGCAAAAGAGGCAGCTTTAAAAGCAGGTCAGGAAATACTTCGAGTCTATGAAGCGGATGATTTTGGCATTGAGCATAAGAGTGATCAAAGCCCACTTACGAGAGCTGATAAGGCAGCTCATCATACAATTATTGATTTGCTAAATAAGACTGATTATCCAGTTTTGAGTGAAGAAGGTGCTGAAGTTTTATACACTGAGAGGAAGTCTTGGAGTCGGTTCTGGATGATTGACCCTCTTGATGGAACTAAAGAATTTATTAAACGCAATGGAGAATTTACGGTAAATATTGCCATTATAGATAATGGAGTCCCAATATTAGGAGTGGTCTATGTGCCAGTTCAAAAGAAGCTATATTATTCTGCAGAAAATTTGGGCGCTTTTCTTGAATTTAATGGAGCTACTGAGTCGTTACATCTTTCTAAAAAGCAAGATTTAGAAAACTTAAGAGTTGTGGCATCCAGATCTCACCTCAATGATGAAACTAAAGATTTTATACAGAAATTACACAAGCCCCAAATAGTTTCTATGGGGAGTTCATTAAAATTTCTGTGTATAGCAAATGGACAAGCTGAGGTTTATCCTCGGTTTGCTCCAACAATGGAATGGGATTCTGCAGCGGCAGATGCGATTTGTAGAGAAATGGGCTTAATTGTTCAAAATATAGACACATTAGAACCTTTACAATACAACAAAGAGAATTTATTGAACCCCTTTTTTGTTGTAGCTAACCAAAATATATTAGAACTTCTTAAACTATCGTAAATATGTATAAACACTTGCATTGGGATAGACTAA
>CBFIGX010000001.1:117556-126033 GCA_965662265.1 Flavobacteriales bacterium | reverse complement strand
CTTTGGCTCGGTAGAGGCTGTGAAAACTGTTTCGGATTTATTTATGCCAATAACTGGAGAAGTGTTGGTTTTAAACGAGGAATTAGAAAATGCTCCTGAATTAGTTAACTCCGACCCATACGGTGAAGGATGGATGATTAAAGTTGCAGCTTCGGATCCTAAGGAACTAGAAGGCCTGTTAACCGCAAATGAATATAAACAGTTGATTGCCTAAGTGATCGCTATAGGCTTTTTGCATTCATATATCCCTTCATTTTTATGGATGGTTGTAACTATAGTAGGAAGCTTTTTGAGTACTTCAGAAACTCCTAGTATATACCTAAACGATAAGTTGTTGCATTTTCTGATTTACTTTTTCTTTACTATTCTGTTGTATATTGCTAGAGTGAATGATGTTAAAAGAAGAGCATCAACCATTTCAAGATTATTCTTTGTAATCACTATTCCCTTTGTGGTCGGAGTAAGTGTTGAATTTACTCAGTATTATTTTATCGCTTCTAGGCAGGGAGAAATACTCGATGTTATTGCTAATACTCTTGGTATTATACTTGCAGTAACACTAGGGGAAAAGTTAAAGGCAAAAGTCATTTTGTAAACCCTATTAAAAGTGTAATTTTACACGGTAAACAAATAATTATGGAAATCAAAAAGAATCCAAAAGCGAATCTTGAAACCAAAAGAGGGATGTTTGTCCAAATTGGTTTGATTGTCGCTATTTCTGCTTCTTTAATCGCCTTTGAGTGGAAAAGCTATGAGAAGTCCTCTTCAGATTTGGGTACGATGGAAATGTCTCTAGAAGATGAGGAGATCATTCCTATAACTCAAAGAGAAATAAAGCCACCACCACCACCACCACCACCACCAGAAGTTATTCAAATTGTTGAAGATGATGTAGAGATAGAGGTAGAACTTGAGATTGAAGAGACCGAAACTGATGAAGACGAAATAATTGAAATAGAAGAAGAGGAAGAAGAAGATGAAATATTTAATTTTGCAGTAGTAGAAGATAAACCTATTTTCCCTGGATGTGAGAATGTATCTAAAGAAGAAAGATACATGTGTTTTCAACAAGGAATTATGAAACATATTCGCAAAAATTTTAAATACCCAGCGATTGCCAAAGAAATGGGTGTCTCCGAAAAAATATTTGTTCAATTTGTAATTGATAAGTCCGGTAATATTACTAATTCTCTTGTTGTTAGAGGAGAAGATAGGCATTTGAAAAAGGAAGCTTTACGATTAGTAAATTCCATTCCAAAACTAAAAGCAGCTAAACAAAGAGGCAAGCCAGTCCCATGTAGCTTTACTGTTCCGATTAACTTTAAATTGCAATAACCTAAAGTATTAAGCTGTTAAGTATACTGTAGTTAACCTATAATTACATATATATATATCTATATCATTTAATAAACACAACTTACAAACTAATTCAAATGAATTTTAACTTTATAGTATTCATTAGTACTTTCACTGTAATTAGCGTTTTTGGCCAATCACAATTTGATGGATTCGCCTTATATAACAAGCAGAACGAAAACACAACATATCTTATTAATAGCGAGGGAGAAATTGCCCATTCATGGAATTGTGAATTGCCATGTAACTATTCAGTATTATTAAAAGAAAATGGGAATTTAATAAGAGGCGGTATAAATCCAAATAATTCTCTTGGAGGTGCTGCAGAGTCTGGTGTAGTCCAAGAAATTGACCCCAATGGTGACGTGGTTTGGGAATTTACTTATTCTTCATCTACTTATTTATCTCATCATGATATTTGTTTAGTAAATGACAATGTGTTGCTAACTGCATGGGAAGTAATGAGTATCGCTGAATTAACCCAAGCTGGTTATGACGGAGCCACCTCTGCAAAGTGGCCTACTCATTTTATTGAGGTAGCTCCTAGTGGAAATGGTGGTGCAGAAATCGTATGGGAGTGGCACATAAAAGACCATTTTATTCAAGATTTTGACCCAAACATGGATAACTATGGTGTTGTTGCTAATCATCCAGAGCTAATTGACATTAATTCTATAGAATCTAGTAGTGGTCCAGGTGGTGGTCCAGGTGGTGGTCCAGGTGGGCAACAAGATGGCGACTGGTTTCATGTTAATGGTGTGCATTACAATCCAGAGCTTGATCAAATTGCATTCTCTTCTCGTTATGCAAGTGAAATTTATATTATAGATCACAGTACAACCACAGAAGAGGCTTCAGGTCATACAGGTGGAAATTCAGGAATGGGTGGAGATATTTTATACAGATGGGGTAATCCGGCAAATTATGATGCTCCAGGTATACAAGAAATCCCAGCTGCTGTTCACGATGTAAGATGGATAGAAAATGATGGAAGACTAAATGGAGGTTATCTTCAATTCTATAATAATAATGGAGGTGGTAATTCTGTATCTACAGTAGATGCTATAGACACTCCATCAAACGGATATACTTATGACTTAGAACCAGGTCAGGCTTATGGGCCTTCTACTTACTCTTGGCGTCATACATGCAATGGGTATGCAAGCGGTCAGTCTGCATCAAATAGTATGAGCAATGGAAATGTGTTCGTTAATATATCGGGTGGCCAAGGGGGTTCTGGTTACATGTATGAAGCAGACTCGTTAGGAAATGTTGTTTGGCAGTACAATGCTGGAGGTACTCCTAAAGCATTTCGATATGAATGTAAGTACCCTGGAATAATAGCATTACTTGATAACCCTTGCGATACTGATAATACTTCTATTACCGAGAAAATTTTAAAGAACGTTAGTATTTATCCAAATCCATCAACTGGTGTATTCGAAATAAGTGGTGTTGACACTGAATTTACAGTGTATATAAGTAATGTGTTAGGAGATGAGGTGCTTAAGCAAAAACATACGCTACTTGACTTAACTCTTTTTGATGAAGGCTTGTATTTTGTGAAAATTATTGATAAGTATGGCGCCGTATCTGTAAAGACTATTTCTTTAGTAAAATAATATATGCGGGGTAAAATACTTCTGATAGCAATATTTGTATTCATTACATGGAGTGCTTCTTCTCAGGAGAATTTTTATCATAAGGATTCGATTCGAGATATCAGAATTCAATTTTCTCAAGAAAATTGGGACCAAATACTCGATAGCTTATATGCAGCTGGAGATAAGCAACGTATGCAGGCCACTTTATTTATTGATGGCTATAAATATGATAGTGTAGGAGTTCGCTATAAAGGCTACAGTTCAGCCAGTATTGATAGAGTAAAAAATCCATTTAACATCAAGCTCAATCATAGTATTCCTGGCCAAAGACATTTAGGGGTCGATAAAATAAAGCTGAGCAATGTGATACAAGATCCGTCATTTCTTAGAGAGGTCCTCTCATATGATATAGCCCGTAAATATATGCCAGCTTCAAAAGCAAATTTTGCTAATGTATTTGTAAATGATACACTTCTTGGACTTTATACAAATGTTGAAGCCGTAAACAACGAATTTTTAGATCAGTATTTCCGATCAAGCGATAACATATTTGTAAAGGGAAACCCCCAGACGGTAGATCTTTATGGAGAGAATTCTAATTTAAGTCATAACCCAGGGGCTGATAGTTCTTCTTATTATACTCTATATTCTATGGAGTCAGATTATGGTTGGGCAGAACATTATAATTTTATAGACAGTCTGAATAATTATCCTGAAAGCACTGAACGCATTTTAAATGTAGATAGAGCTCTTTGGATGCACGCGCTAAATTATACTCTGGTAAATTTTGATAGTTATGTAGGTTATGCTCAAAACTATTATTTGTATATGGATGAGGAGCATAGATTTAATCCAATATTGTGGGATTTGAATATGTCTTTTGGAAGCTTTAGACTTACAGATGCATCTACTTATTTTGACGGATTTTCTATACAACAAGCGAAAGAACTTGATCCACTTACTCATTATAATGAGTTTTCAGTATTTCCTCGCCCTCTAATGAGAAACTTGTTTAATACCAAGCGACATAGGCTTATGTATATGGCCCACATTAGAACTATTGTTGAAGAGAATTTCGCCAATTCTTGGTACAAGGAAAGCATAGAAAATTATAAAAGTTTAATAGCAGATATGGTTTTTGCCGACTCTAATAAGTTTTATACCAATGATGCTTTCTTATTAAATAGTGATACAACAGTATCTGATTTAATAGACTATCCTGGAATTATTGATTTAATGGATGCAAGATCTTTATACTTGTCTGAGTATTCAGGGTATAATGGAAGCCCTCTAATCGACAGCATATCTCATCGTCCACACCGCCCAAGTATTTCTGAGCAAATAAATATAAGTGCTTACGTTCAAGCAGCTGGTGAAGTACTATTATTTTATAGGTCATATCCACAATTAAGTTTTAACCAATTGATGATGACGCCCAGTCAAGATCAGTCAAATATATTTACTGCAAATATACCCTTTCAAGGAACAGATCTAGACTATTATGTGTATGCTGAAAATGATAGTGCTGCGGCCTTTTATCCAAAACGTGCCGCCTACGAATATTCGACTATAGAAGGAAGGTTGGATCCTGGAGATATAGTTATTAATGAAATAATGGCATACAATAGCAGCTCTGCAATGGATGATAATTCTGAGTACGAAGACTGGATTGAGCTGTACAATAATAGTTCTAATCCGATTAGTCTTAATGGCTTGTATCTTAGTGATGAGCTAGAGCATTTAATGAAGTGGCCCTTGCCAAATCAGACACTTAATCCGGATTCTTATCTAGTGATTTGGGCTGATTCAGACGAAGGGCATCTACATGCAAATTTTAAACTTTCTTCACTAGGGGAGCAGCTATACTTCACAGATCAAAATGGGTTGGTATTAGATTCTGTAATCTTTGAAGAACAAATAGAAGATGTATCATATGGAAGGATTCCAAATGGCCAAGGAGAATTTATGCTATTAACACCTACTGTGGCTAGTACAAACGATCAGTCTAAACTAATTCCTAACTCAAGTGAACTATTAGTAGATTTGTACCCCAACCCTGCCAATAATACTCTTAATCTAAAATTAGAGTCGCAATTGGAAATAGAAATGTATTTGTTTGATATGAAGGGGGAAGTACTTCTTCAAATCACCATTGAACGAGGGATTTCCGATCTCGAAATACCCATAACCCATCTCAGCCATGGTATATACGCCTTAAGCCTTCGCACAAAAGAACAGTTATATAATAAAAAAATTGTTAAACTATAAAAATCAAAGTTATGAAGCAGATTAAATTTTTAATTGCAATTGGTTTCTCATTATCTTTATTTGGACAAGAATTCACAAACTATAATGAAGGGGACGGATTAATAAATAATTCGGTGAATTGTTTAGCGCTAGACGTGAATGATCAACTATGGATTGGAACCAATTCAGGATTGTCTTTTTTTGATGGTAATTCTTGGCTAAATTATAATGAAAATTCGGGTTTAATAAATAACTTAATTACCGCTGTTTTTATTGATAATCAAGGCCTAGTGTGGGTAGGTACAGATTATGGGTTGCAAAATTATGATGGAAATAGTTGGCAATTATTTACTGAAGAGACCGGTTTAGGTGATGATAGAATAAACCACATTAACCAACATGAAGATGGAAGTATTTGGGTAGGGGAAAATAATGGGTTAAGTGTATTTGATGGTAATAGTTGGACTTCATATGATATGAGTAATGGCCTACCTTTTGGAGGTGTAAATCATATATCTTTTGACTCTGAAGGACGTGCTTGGTTGGCAAACAGTATTTTTGGTGCATTGAGTTTTGATGGTATTGACTTTATCTCATATGATGTTAATTTTGGTATTATAAATAATAATGTAAGGACAGTAGAGGTTGACGAACAAGATAATAAGTGGATAACAACAGGTGCAGGAATTACTGTTTTAGATTCAGATAATCAAGTGACCGATCATCATACAATAATATTACAGTTGCCTCCACCAGATACACTAAATCCTATTGTAGATGTGGCATTTGATTCAAATGGTAATCCTTGGGTTGGTATTTATGTTGATTATTTAGTGACCGTTGGAGGAATAGCCTACGGTGCTAATAATCAGTGGTACGGTTATACTGATTCAGAAGGGCTTGCTGGTCCAGTGGTAAGAGATGTTGTTATTGATTCTCAAGATAAAGTTTGGGTTGGTACTAGTAGTGGTCTATCAAAAATAGACCCACTAAATGTATCAACTTATGAGACAAAAGAAAAGCCATTATTTACAATTTATCCAAATCCTAGCTCTGAGGAGTTTTATATTAACACAAGTGTAAATAATGGTGTAATAACAGTTTATAATAGTTTTGGTACTATTGTTTCTGTTGTAAAGTTAGAAGAATTGTTAAATAATACCATTAACTTATCCCAAATGGCTAAAGGGATATATATTGCTGATTTAGAATGGAATGGTGATAGGTGTAGACAGCTTTTAATATTAGAATAAGGTACTCTTATATAGTAAAAAAGTGTCTTAGGATACTTTTTTACTTTTAAGAAATTTTTGCCAACGCCAAACATCTTTCATGGCCTGCTCTAAACTTCTCTTTGTTTTCCATTCAAGCATTTGCTCGGCAAAAGTTGTATCGGCATAAATTTGTTCTATATCTCCAGCTCTTCTTGCTCCAATAGTGTAATTTAGTTTAATCCGATTAACTTTTTCAAAAGTTTTAATAGCTTCTAGGACTGATATTCCTTTTCCTGTTCCTACGTTTAGGGTAAGACTTTTGTTTTTTTGTTCCATCTTAAGAATAGATTGAACGTGTGCCTCGGCTAAATCCATCACGTGTATATAATCACGTATACAAGTTCCATCAGGTGTGTTATAGTTGTCACCGAACACTGTGATTGATTCTCTAATTCCAGCAGCAGTTTGGCTAATAAATGGTATTAAATTGTTTGGGGTACCAATAGGAAGTTCTCCAATTTTCCCTGATGGATGAGCTCCAATCGGATTAAAATATCTGAGAATAGTGGCTTGACTAATCTTATTTGCTTTGAGACAATCTTCGATAAGCCGCTCACAAACTTGTTTGGTATAACCATAAGGAGATTCAGCTATTTTTATAGGGTGGTTTTCTGTTACTGGTAAAAATTCTGCTTCGCCGTAAACGGTACAAGACGATGAAAATACAAGTTTAGATACTTTATATTTTTCCATCAAAGATAGAATTGTTAACAATGAGCTAATATTATTTTCATAATATTTGATGGGTTCTTCTACAGATTCGCCAACTGCTTTTAGGGCAGCAAAATGAATAATAGCTTCTATTGGGTATTTGCTAAATATATTATCTAGTTCTGACCAATTTTTACAATCCGCATCACAACATAAAATTTTTTTCCCTGTCAAATCTTCAAGTTGTTTGCATATCCATCTATCAGAGTTGCAAAAGTTGTCTATTATAATGGGCTCAAAACCGGCATTTATTAACGCAATGACAGTATGAGAACCTATATATCCAGCGCCGCCTGTAACAAGTACATATTTATGATTCAAAATATTTGTTATTAGAAATATTAGCTGTCAAAAATAGTGTTATTTTTGGGCTGTATCTAAATCAGACAACATTTAAATAATGTTTAGTTCAAATATTGATATATGGCACGTGGTTTATACCAAATCAAGAAATGAAAAGAAGGTTTTAAAAAAACTTCTTGATTTGGGTATAGATTGTTATTGCCCTTTGCAAAAAACACTTAAACAATGGTCGGATAGAAAGAAGTGGGTGGAAGAACCTATTTTTAAATCTTATATTTTTGTAAAGTCTCCCATCACAAATGAAAAAAAACTAAGCATTTTAAATGTAGAAGGTGTTGTCAGATTTTTAAATTGGTTGGGGGCACCAGCTCAAGTGCGTCAAGAAGAAATAAACACCATAAAAAAGTTTTTAGGGGAGTACAAGAATATTAATTTCAATACTTATGATACCGGTGCAAGGGTCAAAGTAAGGAGAGGAAGTTTAAAAGGGAAAATGGGTGTGGTTATCGAAAATACAGATAGACAACATATAACTCTGACCATCGAAAATTTGGGCATGAACCTTACTGCCAAATTACCTATTTATCAAGTTTCTGATTAAAGAATTTCTCGAAGAGATACTAGCTGTTCTCTGATGTCTTTTAACTGATTTATTATTTCGATGTTGTGAATTGTATCTTCTTTATTTTCTCGAAGCTTCTTTTTTGCTCCATCAAGGGTGTAACCTCGTTCTTTTACGAGGTGGAAGATGATTTTGAAATTCTTGATGTCTTTATCAGTAAAATAGCGATTTCCCTTTTTATTTTTTTTTGGTTTTATAATGCTAAATTCCTTTTCCCAAAATCTAATTAAAGAGCTGTTTACATCAAACATTTTAGCAACTTCACCAATAGAGTAGTATATTTTTTTTACAGTACTCATCTTTAATCGAAAGATTGATTTTCTTTTGATGAAAGTTCTAGCATAATATCGTATTCTTCTG
>CBFIGX010000001.1:0-117289 GCA_965662265.1 Flavobacteriales bacterium | reverse complement strand
CGTAAACTTCTGTTCCTGTAGGAGCTGAAAAATCCATTCCCCAGTGCATTTTTTTAGTTTTATAAATAGGGTGAATTCTTCTTCCGTAACCAGAAGCCATTCTTTTTAGATTTTTGTTTGCCACAGGTTGTATTGCAGGAATATGCGCTAACATATCTTCTTTGTTATGTACCATGTCAATTACATCATCAAAAGATTTACTTTGAACGTATATGGCTTTAGAAAGCTTGTCAATATTCTTCTTTAAATCAATAATTATCTCAGAATGCTCGAAACCTTCATATTTCTTATATCTGTTTACACCACCAAATCCAGATTTTCTAATACTTGCATCAATAGGTTCTGCTTCAAATATAACCCTGTAAATATTATCATCTCGTTCTTGGAGTTCATCAATAATATAAAATGACTCAATAACCTGTTCCTCTAGAAGCTCATATTGTACTAATAGATTAGAAATTTCTCTTTTTAATTCTTTTTCTTTTGGAGAATCGAATAAGGTAAAAAATAAGATGACAAAACCTATTGCAGTTAATGTAGAACTAGTGATAAAAAATAAAGCTCTAATAAACATTTGACTCTTAGAACGCTCTATTTTTTTATAGGATAATGATTTCGTATCGTAATAATACTTGACCTTAGTCATAAGCTATAAATTTTGGCTAAATTTGTGCGATTTGATTTAGTAAGTATTGACAGCAAAGTTAAAAAAAATAGCTTGATGCTTATTTTGTAAATTAAAACACATAAAAACACATACTAAGCACTAATTATGAAGTCGCAAGAAATACGTCAGAAATTTTTAGATTTCTTTAAAGAAAAAGGTCATACTTATGTCAGATCAGCACCTATAGTTATAAAAAATGACCCAACATTAATGTTTACTAATGCAGGGATGAATCAGTTCAAAGATTTATTTCTTGGAATTAGTGAAGTTAAAGAGCCAAGAGTTGCTAATAGTCAAAAGTGTTTAAGAGTTTCTGGTAAACATAATGATTTGGATGAAGTAGGTCACGATACATATCACCATACCATGTTTGAGATGTTAGGGAACTGGTCATTTGGTGATTATTTTAAAAAAGAGGCTATAGATTGGGCTTGGGAACTACTCACTGACGTATATAAAATAGATAAAGATAGATTGTATGTGACTGTATTTGAGGGCTCAACTGATGATGGTCTTCAAAAAGATCAAGACGCATTTGACTGCTGGAAAGTACACCTGTCTGAAGACAGAATTCTTAATGGAAATAAAAAAGATAATTTTTGGGAGATGGGAGATGTCGGTCCTTGCGGCCCATGTTCTGAGATTCATATAGATCTTAGATCCGATATAGAAAGAGCAAAAGTAGATGCCAAAACACTTGTAAACTTTGATCACCCACAAGTGGTAGAAGTATGGAACTTAGTTTTTATGCAGTTTAACAGAAAGTCAAACGGCGAACTAGAAAATCTACCAAACACACATGTTGATACCGGAATGGGCTTTGAACGTCTGGCCATGGCTTTACAGAGTAAACAGTCCAATTATGATACCGATATATTTAAGCCACTAATTGATAAACTATGTGATATTACGGGTTTTAAATATGGTGAAGATCAAAACGTTGATATCGCTTTAAGAGTAATTTCCGACCACGTGAGGGCAATTGCTTTTGCAGTTGCAGATGGGCAATTACCATCAAATAATGGCGCAGGATACGTAATTAGGAGAATTCTCAGGCGTGCTGTACGTTATGGGTTTACTTTTCTTAATATTAAAGAGGCTTGTGTATACAAACTAGTAGATGTGTTAGCAGATCAAATGGGAATGTTCTTCCCAGAGCTAATAAGTCAAAAGATACTTGTTCAAAAGGTAATACAAGAAGAAGAGAACTCTTTTATGAGAACTCTCGAAAAAGGACTCAAACGCATAGATGATATTATTAGAAATTCAAAAACTGATATTATTGATGGATCAATAGCTTTTGAGCTTTACGATACTTTCGGCTTTCCTATTGATTTAACCGCACTAATATTATCTGAAAATAAAAAATCAGTGGATATGACCGGTTTTGAATCTGAAATGATGCAGCAGAAAGAGCGAGCGCGAGCCGCATCTGCCTTACAAACTGAAGACTGGGTAACTCTAATACAAACTGACACAGAATTTGTTGGTTACGATAATTTACAAGCAGAAGTTAAAATTTGTCAGTACAGAAAAGTAAAGCAAAAAGGAAAATTATTTTATCAGTTGATATTTGATAAAACTCCTTTTTATGCAGAAGGTGGCGGCCAAGTGGGAGATACAGGCTACATAAGTAACGGAGATGTTAAAGTTTCTATTTTTAATACAAAAAGAGAAAACAACCAAATTATTCACTTTACAACGGAGTTGCCAAAAGACCCTACTGTTTTATTTAAAGCGGTAGTAAATAAAGATAAACGTCAATTAATAGTAAAGAATCATTCGGCTACTCACCTACTTCATCAGGCATTAAGAGATGTACTTGGAACACATGTAGAACAAAAAGGTTCATTAGTTAATGAAAAATATCTACGATTTGATTTTTCACATTTCTCAAAGATGAATGGTGAAGAAATTAAAGCAGTCGAAGATCAGGTAAATAACAAAATACGAGAAAATATTCCACTCACAGAATATAGGACAATAGATATTCACGAGGCAAAAAAAATGGGTGCGATGGCACTTTTTGGTGAAAAGTACGGCGACACAGTAAGAGTTATAAAATTTGGATCTTCTGTAGAATTATGTGGTGGCTGCCACGTAAGCTCCACCGGTCAATTAGCAGTTTTTAAAATTAAATCAGAGTCAGGTGTTGCTGCTGGAATTCGACGTATTGAGGCAATAAGCTCCCAAGCAGTTTTCGATTATTATAAAAGCCAAGAAGCCAGCCTTACTGCTGTAAAAATGTTGTTAAAGAATACAAAAGACCCAGTTAAAGGCGTCGAAAACATATTAAATGAAAAAGCAGAGCTTGAAAAGAAAGTTAGCGTTTTGGTTGCTCAAAAGGCTAAGGCTTTAAAATCAGAATTATTAAACTCTATTCAAAAAAAGAAAGACATAAATTTGATTACTGCTATTGTAGATTTAGATTCAAGCGCTATGAAAGATCTTTCGTTCGAGTGTAAAAAAGAAGTGTCTAATTTGGTGATGGTTCTTGGTGCAGAAAATAATGGTAAGGCCAATGTTAGTATTGTAATTTCTGAGGATCTGGTTAAAGTTAAAGGGTTAAACGCTAGCCAAATGATAAAGTTAATTGCAAATGAAATTGAAGGTGGTGGAGGCGGTCAAGCATTTTTTGCAACTGCTGGTGGAAAAAATCCACAGGGACTTCAGTCTGCGTTCGAGATTATAAAATCATCACTTTAAGGACCAGAATTTTAAAGATTTGACTTTCGAAAGCTTTTATTAAGTTATCTATGATTGAGTTTATGCAAGTTTAATACTGTTGTGCTAACCTATATTCTATGATGTTTCTTTTGATCGTTTAATGGCTTCTATAGCAGTTTCAATATCATTTTCATTGACCATTACACGTACAGAGTTTTCAGATCCAGGTGCAGACCATCCGGCCATCATACTGGATTGAAAATCATCTACTATCTTATGGTCTATCCCGTTATTTTCTAAAATATGGCCTATGTATTGAGCATTCACAAAGGTGCCGGAATAAATTATTTTTAGATCATTACTCATAGTTCTTTTTGTCATTAATGGTATTATGTACGATATAACTAGGTTAAAATTTCCAATAACAATTAAAAATTCAGCTTATGCTAATTATCCTTGTATATTTTATCTAATAAACTGTTTTCAGCAATATTTGGTAGCGTTACTTTTAGAAGTGGTTCAGACTTCATTGCTCTTTTTATCGCAAAAATCGCTTCATCATTTCTTGCCCAACTTCTCCTGGAGATACCATTATTAACATCCCAAAATAGCATAGACTTTAGCCTTCTATCGGCATCATCACTTCCGTCAATAAGCATCCCGAAGCCACCATTAATAACTTCACCCCAGCCAACACCTCCGCCGTTGTGTATGGATACCCATGTTGCACCTCTAAAGCTATCGCCAATTACATTCTGAATAGCCATATCTGCTGTATATTTAGAACCATCATATATATTAGAGGTCTCTCTGTATGGAGAATCTGTCCCAGACACATCGTGATGATCTCTACCCAATATTATAGGACCCACTATGCCTTTTGCAATAGCTTTATTAAATGCTTCAGCAATTTTCACTCTACCTTCCGTATCTGCGTATAAAATTCGTGCTTGGGAGCCTACGACTAATTTATTTTCTTGAGCCCCTTTAATCCATTGTATATTATCAGCCATTTGTTGCTTAATTTCACTTGGCGAACTATCCATGATTTCTTCAAGTACTTTACAAGCTATTTCGTCTGTTTTAGCTAAATCTTCTGGTTTTCCGCTAGTACATACCCACCGAAAAGGGCCAAAACCATAGTCAAAGCACATTGGGCCCACTATGTCTTGAATATAGGACGGATATTTGAAATCAATATTATTTTCGGCCATTACATCAGCACCTGCTCTGGAAGCTTCAAGTAAGAAGGCATTACCATAGTCGAAGAAGTATGTTCCTTTAGAAGTATGATTGTTGATTGCAGCAGCGTGCCTTCTTAAGGTGTCTTGTATCTTTTCTTTGAACAAGTCGGGTTGCTCAGACATCATTATGTTGGCAGCTTCAAAGTCGACATCTATCGGATAATAACCTCCAGCCCAAGGATTATGAAGTGAACTCTGATCTGAACCTAAATCAACATATATATTTTCTTGATCTAGCTTTTCCCATACTTCTACAATATTTCCTTGATAAGCAATAGAAACTATTTCTTTATTTTTCTTTGCGCGCCTTACACGTTCGCAAAGTTCATTAACATCATCTATCACTTCATCTACCCATCCTTGTGAATGTCTTGTTGCAATAGCTTTTGGGTTTACTTCAGCTGTGATAGAAATACAACCAGCAATGTTTGCAGCTTTTGGTTGCGCACCGCTCATGCCTCCTAGACCTGCTGTTACAAATAATTTTCCTGCAAGAGACTCCCCTTCAGTACTTATTTTTCTTCCTGCGTTTAGAATTGTAATTGTTGTACCGTGCACTATTCCTTGTGGTCCAATATACATATAAGACCCTGCTGTCATTTGGCCATATTGACTAACGCCTAGCGCATTAAACTTTTCCCAATCGTCTGGGCTAGAATAATTTGGAATAACCATGCCATTAGTAACTACAACCCTCGGAGCATCTTTATGGGAAGGGAAGAGGCCCATAGGATGACCAGAATATATAGTAAGTGTTTGTTTATCAGTCATTTCGCACAAATATTTCATGCATAAACGATATTGAGCCCAATTTTGAAACACAGCTCCATTCCCTCCGTATGTAATAAGTTCATCAGGGTGCTGCGCTACAGCATGATCAAGATTATTTTGAATCATGAGCATAATAGCTTTAGCCTGAATAGATTTCCCAGGGTATTCATTAATATTACGTGCATACATTTTATGCTTTGGCTTGTAGCGGAACATATATATGCGACCGTATTCTTCTAGCTCTTCTGCAAATTCAGCAGCAAGAAATTTATGGTGCTCTTTAGGGAAGTATCTTAAGGCATTTTTAAGGGCTAATTTCTTTTCAGCAACAGATAGAATATCTTTTCTCTTAGGAGCATGATTCAAATCTATGTTGTATTCAATAGCAGCAGGAATTTGTTGAGGTATACCCTCTATCAATTCTTGTTTAAATTCTTCCAAAGTCATCATAACTCTTTATTCTTTTTGATTAGTGATTTATTTTTGCTGTATCCGTAGGGGCAGTGTTTGCAGCCATTTTTACAGCAATAACCTCTTTTTAGATGATATTTTTGAGTATAAATAATATACCCTTCCTCAGAATGATAGTAATCTTCTGGTTCTAATTTTCTAAACTGTGAAAATCCTTCCAAACTCATATTGCAAATTTACAATATTCCCACGTATCTTTAGCCTATGATTAGATCGATAAATGCGCCTATACATCAAATAGTAGATTCTTTCTTAGAAATGAAGGAAGTGCAATTGTTTGTTAAGCGTGAGGATCTTATTCATCAATATATTTCAGGCAATAAATGGAGAAAGCTATATTATAATATCAAACAAGCAAAGTTAGATGGTAGCCATCATTTAGCTACTTTTGGAGGAGCATATTCTAACCATATTGCAGCAACAGCTGCAGCAGGAAAAGCCTACGATTTTAATACGATAGGGATTATTCGAGGTGAGGAGTGTAAAGAGTTGAATCCAACTCTAATGTTTGCTAAATCATGCGGCATGACTTTGATTTATATGACTAGAGAGGATTATAGAAATAAAACTCTTCCAAACATAATAAACAAGTATTTGAGGGATTATCAGAACTATTACCTTATACCAGAAGGAGGTACCAATACATTGGCTGTTAAAGGTTGTGAAGAAATACTTAAAAATGTAGATAAATCTTTTGATATTATTGCTTGCGCCTGTGGGACTGGAGGAACAATTTCTGGAATTATTAACAGCTTGTCTAGTCATCAACAGGCAATTGGTTTTTCTGCACTTAAAGATGGTTGTTTTTTATATGAGGACATAAATAAATATGTCCATCAAGATAACTGGCTACTAAATTTAGATTATCATTTTGGCGGGTATGCAAAGGTAAATGCAACTCTAGTGAAATTTATGAATAATTTTTACATAAAGCATAAATTTCGATTAGATCCTGTGTATACTGCAAAGATGATGTATGGTTTGTGGGACTTAATAGAAAAAGACTATTTTCGTAGAGGTACAAAAATATTAGCTATTCATACAGGCGGCTTACAAGGTATAGAGGGTATGAATCAAAAGTTATACAGAAAAAATTTAAGAATTTTATGAGAAGGTTATCCTATTTATTTGCCCTCATTTTTCAAATGACAGTTGTTGCACAAAACAATACTTCAGAAGACTATATTAGAATATATCATCAGCTTGCTATAGACGAAATGCACGCCTATGGTATACCAGCTAGTATAACATTAGCACAAGGAATACTCGAGTCAGGAAACGGTAATTCTGTGCTTTCAAAAAAATCTAAGAATCATTTCGGAATTAAATGTCATAAAGGTTGGACGGGGAGAAAAGTATTTCATGATGATGACGAAAAAGATGAATGCTTTAGAAAGTATAAAAAAGTGTCAGATTCTTATAGAGATCATTCAGAATTCCTCAAAAATAGATCGAGATACGAGTTCTTGTTTGACTTAAAAATGACAGATTACAAATCTTGGGCAAAAGGTTTAAAAAAAGCAGGGTATGCTACTCATCCTGAGTATGCGGAAAAACTTATAAAGCTCATTGAGCGTTACGACTTGGCTCAATATGATAAGGCATCAAAAAAAGGTAAAAGAAAAGTTAAGAAACCTAAACGAAGAGATAGAAAGATAATTTATAAGAGTCAAAATGGTCTTAAGTATGTTCTTTCTGATAAGGGAGATTCATTTGATAAATTAGCATTAGAACAAAGTATGTGGATGTGGGAAATTCTGGAGTATAATGATAAAGTAAATGATGAAATATTAGTTGAAGGTTCAATTGTTTATTTAGAGCCAAAAAAGAAAAAAGCCAAAATAGATTATCATATTTTCGAAAGCGGAGAAACTTTGTATGAAATTTCTCAACACTATGGCATTCAATTGGCAAAATTGAAACATAAAAATCGAGTAAATAATAGTACAGTATTCAATAACGGTCAAAAAATATTTTTGAGAAAACGCAAACCCAAAAATTACTCTGCAGAATAATTGTACAGCATTCCTGATTCTCCTTGTACTATAAAGTTCAGTTTACCATCTAGATCTATATCACTAATTTTTGCTAATGATTTTCCGTGAACTGGAAATCCATCTGCTATTTGATCTGGTTCTACAATTAAATATGCTTCATTATTTTCTTTGTCTGTAAACGATAAGTAAATCTGTTCATTGAAGATAAGTGATTCTGAAAAGTCTAGTTGCTTACTCGCCAGATTAAACGAAGCGTTCATATTAGTACCGTTCACCTTTATCCGATTTTCTTCAATTAGTATTTGATGGTTGTTTTCATTATGATATTCTATATTATCTTCATAATCAAACTGCAAGCTGTAATCAACCGATCCATCAAATAATATATTTTGTTGAACCCCTTCTTTGTCTATAATAATAATTCTAGTGTCAGCTAGGCTTTGTCCGTATAAAACTTGTGGTGGATTGTCAGAAAAATCAATTTTTTCTTCGATCTTGAGTCTTTGCTCTCCTCTTCGGTTTAATAGGTGTAATGTCCCGTTTTCTTCTGTAAGAATTATATAATCTTTGTTAGAGACTACAAAATGTTTCGCAGAATGTTTTGCATCAGTTTTTGTCTTTTTTAATTTCCACCCGCTTACTATTTCCCCATTTTTGTCATACATGTAGTGCTTATTACCACAAGAGACTAGGATTCTGTACGTTCTATTTTTTTCGTAGTCAAATAGAGAAAGTGGTAACGTGCTTTCTTGTTTTAAATTAACAGGAAATCCTTTTATATCCATCCCGTTCCGATCAATAAGATATAATTTGGATTTTGTATTGAATAGCATCTGAAGTTTATTGTTCTTGTATTTATCTATTTGATGAACTTCTCCAAGTATAAGTTGTGGTATATTTCGTGTCCATAGAGTTTTACCATCTGCTGAAATTAAATGAATATTACCTGTTGTGTCTTGAATAAGGATTTCTTGTTCATCAGTATAATGATTTTTAACTAGGTTTATCTTTGAACTCACTTCATGTTCTATCTGTTGTGACCAAATGGTTTTAGCATTTGTAAATTCTTCTTTTTGAGTAAGTAAGTAAGCATTACTATAGCAATGATTTCCCTTTGTGTTAAATTGAACAGCTATAGCTCCCAATTTGGATAGACTGGATTTATTACTATTAATAAATTCAATGAAATCTGATTTAAAAAAGTGATTTGAAAGCTCTAATATTGCTGGGTTTTGAAGATATATTAATATGTTTGATTTGTTGTCGAGCTCATCTATGCATTTATTATACTTCTTAGATTTAACGAGTGTTTTTTCAGCTAAATAATCATTTATTAATCCTTTTATTAAGGCTAAACTGCCTGAAATAATTAGCTGTTCACCTATGGTAACTGCATAAGCATTTTGTGAAATATTTGTATATCCAAGTACTGGATAAAACCCACTAAGTTCAGGCCAATCATAGATGTCAAACTGTCTATAGTTAATAATAGAATTGGCATTACTGTTAAGATAGTTGTTAGTAATTTCGTCATTAGCAATGTGTACACTTAATGCGTTACTAAATAACTCACCATTTTTAACCATAAAAAAAGTAAATTCATTATCGATCCATGACTCAAAAGTTTCAATGACATTTTTGTTGAATTGATTAATTAGTTTTTGGTAAGTTATTTCTTGGTGATTTTTAATTAAGTTTTTTAGACGTTTTCTATTATACTGTTTGAAGTTTTCGAAGCACTTGCTTATAAAAATTGCAGTATTATTTGGGAGAGACGTTGTAGCTAAAACTTTATGTCCTTCGTTAGACTCAAACGCAGTTAGAGATTGGGCTAGGGAGTCGTAACCTATACTCATGCCGCTAAATAGAGCACCTTTATTAGTGAGCTCTAAATCCCATTGCATCCATTCGGCATATTCATTAAAGCCGCTTGGATTTAGCATAAAACCAGCACTTATTTTATCAAAATTTTTAGTTGATATATATAAATTGAAATCGTCAGATTTATTAGAGGTCTTATTAAGACTGTTAAAAGCTGTATTTTGTGTTAAATTAACCTCTGTTTTTAATTGCCTAATAGCATCTTCAACAAGTATTTTTTCTGTACTTGTAATTAAAAGCCCTTCGGTAATTGAGTAATAAAATGATTGATGTTTAAGTAGGACTTGATTAATTAATGTATTGCTGTAATTACTTGTTTTTACCTCTACAAAGTTTTCTAATGCGAGTTCTAATAGCTGAATTTTGTTATTTTGATTTTTTGTAGAAGTAATAGATAGCCAACCTAAAGATTCTGATCCAGTAGGGTGGAGTGAAAAGAAAATTGGATTTGTGATTGGAAGAGTAGATGCGTATTCATTTAAACTCCGATTTAAATCGATTATTTGATTAAGATCATTATTTATAATGGCCTCTTCTTGAAACGCTCGCCAAATGTTGTTATTATTGATAGACTCCATGCTAGATTCTATGTCATCGATAACGAAAATTAAAGCGGCATCAATTGGTATCGCATGAAGTGTGTCTCGCTGTATTTGTTTTTTTTCCTGACATGAGAAAATAAACAGTAGAGTAACAATAAATAAATGATGTCTTTGCATAGCAATTAATTTTTAGTCGTTACTAATTAACTGAATGAGTAAAGACGAAAGTATTCAATTGTTTTGTAAATTACAGATTAAAATAAATAATTATGATTCGAATTTTATTAGCATTTATTATTATCAGTCTTCCAATTAAAGCCCAGTTTCCAGAAACAACTTCGCAAGTTAGGCAATATGAAATCGCAAAAATATTCAAAGAACTTAAAGCAATTAATGAGGGCGTTTTATTAGTCCGATTAAAAACAAATTCAAGAAAAATTCAGGCATTACATAAAGCATTAAGACATAAAGATGCTCAACAAGAAGAGTTAAAACAAAATCAACTAAACAAAGAAATAGTTAGGTCGTTTAAAAGATATTACTCCAACTCAAAAGTATATTTCTTTTTTAGTTTCAATTCTAATCTTGTCTTAGGAAAAAATTTTTCTGTTCCATTCTTTCTAAATGATAGTTTAAAGATAGACTCCACAATAATTTTAGACAATAACACTGATTTTATTATTGCAGAATTTAGTTCTAATAAGCCAAGATCAAGAACTCCACTAATAGATAGTGCGAATGGACGAAAGGATACATCGACATCTTCCGACGTATCAGCACTCCGATTTAGCGCACTCAGACTTATGAACGATAGGTTTGAACAATTGAATAAGTATTTACCAAGGTATGTTAGGACCTACCAAACAATTCCATTTTTAAGAAGATCAGTAGAAAAGTCTGTTCAACGGTTAGATGCAAAATTAAAAGTCAAATAAGAGTTGATTGGGAAGTAGCTTGAAACTTTTTCTATGATACTCACTAATACCGTATTTTTTAATAGCTTCTCTATGTTTTTTTGTAGGATATCCTTTGTTTTTATCCCAACCATACACGGGTGCTTCATTATTTAAGTTTTCCATTAGTAAATCTCTTTCAGTTTTTGCTAAAATAGATGCGGCGGCTATATTTAAATATATACCATCGCCTTTAATAATACAGTGATGGTCAATATTTTTATACTTGTTAAATCGATTGCCATCCACCAGAATACTGTCAAAGCGATTCTGTATTTGATCTAATGCTTTGTGCATAGCTAAGAAAGATGCATTTAGGATGTTTATTTCATCTATTTCATTATTACTTACTACTCCCACACCATATGCTATGGCATTTTTTAAAACAACATCTCTTAATAAATATCTCTTATTCTTATTTATTTTTTTAGAATCATTTAGTAATGGATGTTTGAATCTTTTTGGTAAAATTACTGCTGCAGCCACCACTGGACCTGCAAGGCAACCTCTTCCTGCCTCATCACAACCTACCTCTATAAGATTTTTAGTATGATAGGCTTTTAACATTTATTGAGTACTTTTTCAATACTAGACCAAAGTATTTTCGCCGTATTATCCCAATTGAATTTTAAACTATTTATTAGTCCTTTTTTTATGAGTTCAGCACGTAATAATTCGTTCTCAATAATCGATTTGATGGCAGCTTCTATCTCGAATATATTTCTGGGGTCGACTAATATTGCAGCATCTCCAGCAACTTCTGGCATTGAGGAACAATTTGAGGTAACTACTGGGCAACCACATTTTTGTGCTTCAATAATTGGAATCCCAAAACCCTCAAAATGAGAAGCAAATAAAAGGCAGCTTGCTGTACCATACACCTTTCTTATTTCTTCTTTGTGTAAATGTCCTGTAAAGCTAATATCATTCTTATATTCTAACCCATCGAGAATATTTTGGGACTTATTATCCCATTTCATTTTTTTTCCAACAATGAGGAGTTTATGTTTTGATTTAGATTTTATTTTATAGTTGTTGAATGCTCTGATCTGATTTATAATGTTTTTTCGAGGATTAATTGCACCTAGGATTAAGAGATATGGAGCGTTTTGAGTATACTTTTTTCGAATGTATAATTTTTCATGTTCCTCAATAGGTTTAAAATAGGCATTTACACCATTATGACTTACATCAATTTTATCTAGATCAACACGATAGGTTGAAGATATATCTTGTTTGGAATAGTTAGATACTGTTACAATACGTTTTGAGTGTCTTGCATAACGCTTGAAAAAGGATCTGTAAAATAAGCTATGACTCCAATCTAAACGTTCAGGATTATGCTCAAAGTTAAGGTCATGAATAACACTAATTGAAGGTACTTTGGATGATAAAGAAATAAAACCATCCAAAGACAAAAAAACGTCAGCCTGTATTTTTTTTAAAACTTTAGGGATTTGAACTTCAAACCAATAATACCATAAAATTGGATGTCTAGTGGGTGGGCCTATTTGAATTGCTGTAACGTTTTGAGCAAAAATATAATCTGAAGAATATTTTCGATCGAAAATAAAGAAAAATTCATGTTCAGGATGATGAATGCATATTCGCCTTAATGTTTCGAAGCTAAACCAGCCTATCCCTTCTAGTTGGTTTTTAAGTAATAAGCGAGTATTTATTGCTATTTTCATCTCATGCGAAGATAAAACTATCAAACTATTTTGTGGATAATTGCCAATTATTTTTGAATAGTTGGGATTAATATGTGATTTTTGTGTTTAAGGCATAATCAATGCAAAATGGTAAATTTTTTCAAGAACAAATTAACTGCTGACCTACAATTAAAAGAACTTTTAGAAGAAAGTGGTTTCTTATTATTGTTTAAAACTCTTGGGGCCTTATCTTCTTATGTTTTTTTTTATCTCATTACTCTAAATTGGGGTGCTGAGGGTTTAGGTTTCTTTAGTTTAAACATTACGATTTTATCAGTACTTGCTTTGTTGTCTATGTTAGGAATGGATAGTTTAATAGTTAAAGTAGTCCCACAGTATATATCTCAAGGGTTGATAGGTGCTGAACGCAAACTTCTTTTAAAAATAGTTATACTCTGTTCTTTTGTAGCTATAGTTTTAAGTATTATCGTTTTTTTTAATGCAGAAACCCTAGCCGATTTTTTTGGGAATCAGGGTCTTAAATTTTCTTTTCAAACCATACCATTTGTACTACTACCATACGTCCTTTTAAGTATAAATGCTCAATCAGTTAGAGCATATGGACTCATGAGAATATATGCCTATTTCCAAAATGGCTCCATCATGTTGATTGCAATATTATTGTTGATGATATTTGAAGAGTCAATGGTATTCGAAAATACATCTCCATTCATGTATTATGGAATATCTTGTTTTTGTTTATGTTTTATTAGTTATGTTGTGCTTCAGAGAAAGATCCCCAAAAAATCATATCATAACAAAGCAATGGGAATTAAAAGTGCACTTCGTTTATCGTGGCCTATGCTTGTTTCTGGTGCAGTTTTTATGTTAATGTCTTGGATGGATGTGTTGATGTTAGGATATTATATGTCTGAGCAAGATGTAGGCGTATATAATTTATGCTTTAAGGTAGCCGCCTTTATCACTTTTACTCAATTTGCAATTAACAGTTACGCAGCCCCAAAAATTTCTGAGTTATATCACGCTTCTAAATTCGAGGCATTAAAAAAATTAGTTAAAAAAATTGCAAGATTAAATGCTATTATCGCAATACCAACATTTGTAATCTTTCTTTTGTTTTCTGTAGATATATTATCATTTTTTGGAACCGAGTTTAAATCATATTCCATAGTGTTCTTAGTATTATGTGTCGGTCAGTTAATTAATGCTCTTTCCGGGCCAGTGCTTTATGTTCTTAATATGACTGGCTTAGAGGTCGTTGCTAAAAACATAGTGCTACTCTCTGCCGCAATTAATTTTGTTCTTAACACAATACTAATTCCAAAATATGGTGTTCTTGGAGCATCTATTGCAGCCTGTTTGGCTATGATTATATGGAATGTCCTGGCTTTTTTAAGTGTAAAAAAGCATTATGGCTTTAACACAATAATATCGTTGAACCAAAAATGAAAAAGGTTAATTTATTTTTAGTAGGTGCCGCCAAATCTGGAACAACTAGTGTTTACAACTTTTTGAACAATCATAGCCAGGTATATACAAGCCCTATAAAAGAACCAAACTATTTTTCTACTGACATCAAAGTTGAAGATTTTTCAAATACCTATAGAAGGACAACATTTCTAGATACAAAAGAATATTTTTCAAAGTCACACTTAGTTAATTTGCAATTAAGTTTTGTTAGAGATAAGAGTAATTACAATAGATTATTTGAAGCTGTTTCTGACGAACCAATAATAGCTGACTGTAGTACATCTTATCTTTATTCAAATGATGCAGCTAAGAATATATTTGAGTACAATGATAAGGCTAAAATACTGATAGTACTAAGAAATCCTATTTATAGAGCTTACTCGCATTATCTAATGGCTTTGAAGTATGGATTTACTAATCAAGGATTAATAGACTCTATTCAGAAAGACCAACAATCTGAAAATAAGGGTTGGGGAAAGACCGAGCTTTTTATTGAATTAGGCCTTTATGTTAATCAAATTAAGCGTTACCATAAATATTTTGGAAAAGATAACGTTAAGGTTATGTTTTTTAATGATTTGAAAACCCAACCAACATTTTTTTTTAAAGACCTATGTCGTTTTTTAGAAATACAAACATCAAATGCTAAAGCTAATTACAAAAAACCAATCAATGCAGCCATGAGGCCTAAATCACCATTTATAAATAAGATTCTAGTTGACGTAGGATTTAAAAAAATTATAAAGCAATATGCTCCTATGCAAATACAATTAGTTATCAAAAAATGGTTTTTTTCATCTTCTAAGCCTAATTTGACTCAAAAAGAAATACGTTATTTAAGATCCTTTTACGTATCTGAAATAGAAAAGTTAGAAGCTTTACTTGAGGTTAATTTAAAAACTTGGAAACGATAGTTATTGTATATTTGAACCGAAAAATTATATTCTAATGAGTCACCCTTCAAAACAGCCAAATAATATAGTTGTAGATTTATATAAATGGCGAAAACCACTGGTATTATTTACATGTTTCGCAGCTATCTTAGGTGTAATAGTATCATCTCCTTTTATAATTACCCCAAAGTTTAAATCAACTGCTGTGGTGTATCCTACCACAACTAATTCAATTTCTCAGGCACTTCTGGTTGAGCATAATCCTTATAAAAAAGATGTACTAGAGTTTGGGGAGGAATTAGAGGCAGAAAGATTGTTGCAAATTTTAAACTCTGATGAAATGAAATTTAGTATCATTTCTGAGTTTGATTTATTTACCCATTATGATATTAATGTGAACGATAAACATGCCAATACTTGGATGGATCTTGCATTCAAGGAGCATTTTTCCTTCAAAAGAACTGAGCTAATGTCAGTGAAGATTGAGGTTTTAGATAAGAGTCCTAAGTTAGCTTCAGAAATGGCTAATCGAATTGTAGATCTTATTGATCAGGTAATAGCTAATGTAAAAAGAGAGCGTGCTCATCAAGCCATAGCAATATTAGAACGACGTGATGCCGAACTAGCACAGCGACTATTCTCCGTTAATGACTCACTAGTCGAATTAAACTATCTAGGGATTATTGACGTACCATACCAAACTGAGAAACTCACCGAGTCATATGCACAAGCATTGTCTCAGGGAAATACTTCAGGTGCAAGAGCCGTAAAAAAAGAACTTGATCATCTAGCTAAATACGCAGGATCATATACACGTTTAATATATGAACAAGAACTTTTACAAGAGCAAGTTGAGATTTTACGCCTTGAAAGAGAAAACGTAAGTCTTGAAGATGATGCCATGCTGACCAATAGGTTTGTTATAAATAGAGCTGTACCAGCAGATAAAAAAGCTTATCCTATTCGATGGCTGATTGTAGTGTTATCTGGAATAGGAACTTTCGTGATGACATTAGTTGTACTTTATGTAAAGCAGACTATTAGTAGAGTTACTTTTGTATAAGCAGCAAACAAAATATCTATGGTTACTGCCTGTTTTTCTGTTTATTATATGGAATACGTATATGTTTGCAGAACAAAAGTATTGGTCTGTTGTAGTTCCATTTGTAATTGCAATAATCGTTATATCAATATATAGAGTAAATATACTATTAAATGCCGTTGCTTTTCTAACCCCATTATCTACAACCTTAAAAGAACTTGGAGTATATAATCCTATAGGTATAGATATGGCACTTCCTACAGAGCCTGTCTTGTTTGGCCTGATGATACTAGCATTATTTAAGCTATTTGGAGAGTCTAATCAATTGAAAGAACTGTTTAAGCACCCAATTAGTATAGCTATCGGGTTTTATTTGACTTGGCTATTTATAACATCAATAAGTTCCTCAAATCCACTTGTTAGTTTTAAAGTACTAATTACTAGGCTATGGTTTTTGTCGAGCTTCTATATACTTGCATTTTCTTGGTTCAAAAAAAGAAGCGGTATTCACAGCTTTGTTAAGTCATATATCTACGGGTTGTTTATAGTAGCTGTTTATACTATTTATAGTCATGCATCGTATGGCTTTGAACATGAGGCGGCACATTGGGTAATGTCTCCGTTTTTTAAAGATCATACATCATATGGTATGGCTTTAGCCCTAATATTACCATTTAGTGTTTACATGTGTAGATACTCTGGTAGCACAGAAAAACGAGCAATTTTTATTGTCATATTAACTGTTCTAATAATTGCTGTTATACTATCATATACAAGAGCAGCTTGGTTAAGCCTTGTTGTCTCTCTTATAGTGTTTATTATTATGAAATTGCGTATCAAATTTGTGACCTTATCATTAGTTAGTTCCCTTGTGGTAGGATTTATATGGTTATTTCAGACTGAAATTATGATGGTGCTCGAAAAAAACAGCCAAGATTCATCTGATAGCTTTATTGAGCATATTGAGTCAATGACAAATGTTAGTACTGATGCTTCAAATTTAGAGCGTATAAATAGATGGAAGTCTGCCCTCAGATTATTTAATGAAAGACCCCATTTAGGATGGGGCGCAGGCACTTATCAATTTGAATATGCCCCTTATCAAAATTATTATGAAAAGACCATTATCAGTACTAATGCTGGTAATATGGGAAATGCACACAGCGAGTATCTAACAGCATTATCGGAAACTGGTTGGCCCGGACTCTTATTTTTTTTAATCTTAATTGTTGTTATTTTCACTTATTCAATAGTTCTATATCATAAGATTAAATGTAGCAGAGATCAGGCTATGTTGATGGCTTGTATTTTAGGTTTAGTTAGTTATTTTTCTCATGCATTTTTGAATAACTTCTTTGATATGGACAAAGCGTCAGTCCCAATATGGGCTTTTGTTTGTGTAATAGTTATACTTGATTTAAAGGCCAAGGGCAGATTGTTGTCTTAAAAAAGTTTAGAGTTTTTTTGCTTATCCTTTTACACGTTCTTGGTACGAACCTTTGGTAGTATCAATCTTAATTTTATCACCTTCATTAATAAAGAGAGGCACGTTTACTGTTGCACCAGTTTCGACTGTTGCAGGCTTTGTTGCATTAGTGGCTGTATTTCCTTTTTCTCCAGGTTCAGTATACGTAATTTCAAGAACGACGGATTGAGGTACATCACAGGTTAGTGGATTTTCTTCATCGGCATCAAATACTACTTCTACTATTTCACCTTCCTTCATAAACTCGTGGCCACCAACCATAGTTTTTTCTAGATAAATCTGTTCGAAAGTATTGGTATTCATGAAGTGAAAGCCATTGTCTTCAGCATATAAGTACTGATATTTTCTTGTTTCTACTCGTACAACATCAATTTTGGCTCCAGAAGGGAAAGTATTATCAAGTACTTTCCCGCTGGTTAAGGACTTTAATTTTGTTCTAACAAAAGCTGGACCCTTACCCGGTTTTACATGTAAAAATTCGATGATTTTATACAAGTCATTGTTATGTTTAATACAGAGGCCATTTTTGATTTCAGATGTATTTGCCATAATATTTTTATAGTTCTTCGGTTAATTTATCTTGACATGTATCCCTTCATAATTCCTCTTTGTGAGGATCGTATAAAACTTGCTATTTCATCACGCTCTTTACTGGCTGCGAATTCGGTGTCAATAATTTCTAAAGCCTGAGAGATGTTATTGTCTAGTTGAAATATTTGACGGTAAATATTCTGGATTTCAGAAATTTTCTCAGAAGTAAAACCTCTTCTTCTAAGACCAATTGAGTTTATTCCAACAAAAGATACAGGCTCTTTGGCAGCTTTAACATAAGGAGGGATATCTTTTCTAACTAATGAGCCTCCAGAAATCATCGCATGGGCTCCAATCTTCACAAATTGATGAATTGCAGAAAGACCGCCTAAGATGGCAAAGTCTCCGAGTTCTACGTGTCCTGCTATAGCAACATTATTAACTATGATACAGTTATTGCCAATTACACAGTCATGCGCTACATGGGCATAAGCCATTAATAAGCAGTTATCTCCAACAATCGTTTTTCCTGTAGCATCAGTTCCTCTATTTATGGTAACACACTCTCTAATAGTTGTGTTATCACCAATGATGACTTCACTATCTTCACCACCGAATTTTAAATCTTGAGGTATTGCAGATATAACTGCTCCAGGAAATATTCTGCAGTTTTTACCTATACGTGCACCTTCCATGATTGTAACATTAGAACCAATCCAGGTTCCTTGCCCGATAACCACATTTTTATTAATGGTTGCAAATGGTTCTATAACGACATTCTGAGCAATTTTTGCTTCAGGATGAATGTATGCTAATGGTTGATTCATAATTAGTTCTTTTTAACTATTTTGGCCATCATCTCACCTTCCATTACAACTTTTTCGCCAACAAACGCCTTGCCAAACATATGGCAAATTCCTCTTCTTATGGGCGAAATTAGTTCTAGTTCAAAAATTAATGTATCGCCTGGTAAAACTTTGTGTTTAAATTTAACCTTATCTATCTTCATAAAATAAGTAAGATAATTTTTTGGGTCGGGAACAGTGTTTAATACCAATATTCCACCTACTTGAGCCATAGCCTCTACTTGGAGAACTCCTGGCATCACTGGAGCACCAGGGAAATGGCCATTGAAGAAATCTTCATTCATGGTCACATTTTTTAAACCAACAACGCGACTATCTGATAACTCTATCACTTTATCAACTAGTAGAAACGGTGGTCTGTGTGGTAAAGTGTCCATAATTTGGTGAATGTCCATTACTGGTTTTGCGTTAACATTGTACACAGGTGATCGTTTTTTTTGTTCTTTAATTACATTTTTCATAAGCTTGGCAAATGATGTATTTGGACCATGTCCAGGTTTATGTGCTATAATTTTTCCTTTAATAGGCATACCTATTAAAGTAAGGTCGCCAACAACATCTAGAAGTTTATGACGTGCAGCCTCATCTTCATGATGAAGTTCAAGATTGTTTAAGTAGCCTTCTTTGCATACTTCGATTGTTTTTTTATTGAAAATTTTAGCTAAGCGATCTAATTCTTCTTTTTTAACTATCTTTTCAACGTATACAATGGCATTACTTAAATCTCCACCTTTTATCAGACCATTATCAAGAAGTAATTCTAGTTCATGAAGAAAGCAAAAGGTTCTTGCAGAGGCATAGTTAACTTCAAAGTCTTTTATGGTGGTTAATTCTGTAGATTGTTGTCCTAAAACTTTTGAATTGTAGTCGATAGTAACAGATACAGAATACTCATCTGCAGGAACAGCCTCGATAATAGCACCCGACACAGGATCTTCGTAACGAATTTTTTCTCGGACAACAAAAAATTTTCTGATGGCATTTTGCGTCGACAATCCAGCTTGTTTTAATAATTGTATAAATTGAATTGAGCTACCGTCTAATATAGGCGGCTCTTCAGAGTTGATTTCAATCAATACATTGTCAATTTCTAAGCCAGTACATGCGGCTAGAACATGTTCAATGGTTTGCAATTTTACACCATCTTTATTTAAAGTGGTTCCTCTATCAGTCTCTGTTACATACAAAGCGTCCGCCTCTATAACAGGTTGGTGCTCTAAGTCAACTCGTTTGAAACAAATTCCTGAGTTTACACTTGCAGGCTTAAAGGTGAGACATACATCTGTTCCTGTGTGTAAACCAATACCTCTGATACTGATTTCTTTTTTTATGGTGTGTTGAAAATCCATTAAGATTTTATGAGCTGTTTTTCTAATTGATCAATTTTATTGGCAAGCATAGGTAGTTGTCTGAAATAAATATATGAACGTTGAAAATCTTTAAGATCAAATGCTAATGGGCCTTGTAATATTTTCCCTTCTTCTTTTACATCTTTTGCAATTCCTGTTTTCCCAGCAACTTTCACATTATCTGCTATGCTTAGATGTCCTGCTATTGCTACTTGCCCACCGATCATACAGTTTTTACCTACTTTGCTAGAGCCAGCAATAGCAGTTTGTGAAGCGATGACTGTGTTTTCACCAATTTCAACATTATGTGCTACTTGAATCATGTTGTCAAGCTTTACACCTTTATGGATAATTGTCGAGCCCATTGTGGCTCTATCAATACAACTGTTAGCACCAATTTCAACACTTTCATGTATATGAACATTCCCGATCTGAGGGATTTTATCGTAAGTATTTGAGGTGTTAGGAGCAAATCCAAATCCATCAGCACCTATAATGGATCCAGCATGAATTGTACAGCCACTATCGATGATGCAGTCATGATAAATTTTTACACCAGAGTAAATTGTGCAATTGTCACCAATTTTCACATTATCACCTATATAAGACTGAGGATATATTTTGACGTTTTCTCCAATCTCAACATTAAATCCTATGTATGTAAATGCACCAATATAATGGTTCTTACCTAATTTATTTTTATCATGAATGAATGCTGGTTGTTCTATACCTGATTTATTTCTTTTCAAGTCTTCAACAATACGAAGTAGTGTAGCAAATGAGGCATATGCATCTTCAACAATAATAAGTGTAGTATTAATTTTTTTGTCTGGACTAAAAGAGCCATCAACAATAACAGCGCCGGATTCTGTGCTGTATATGTATTCAGTGTATTTAGGGTTAGATAAAAAAGATAAAGAATTGCTATTTCCTTCTTCAATTTTAGCTAATTGATTTAGTACAATACTCGAGTCGCCTTCAACAACTCCACCAAGCAACTTTGCTATTTCCTTTACTGTAAATTTCATACGCGGCTAAAATACAAATTTTTATACTAGGCTCTCCTTAGGATAACACAGAAAGTGCTTTGTTACTGTTTGAGCTAATACTGAGATGTTTAATTGATCTGATGCTTCTGCAATATCTACAACACCCCCGCTTTTGTATAATAAATTAATTTTATCTTTTGTAGGATTGTATGCTTTGTTGTTGATCTTCCCTTCTACAATAAGTGATTTGCTATCATCTTCTGAAATATTGTAAAACTGAGACGTTTTTTTAATTATACTATCTATGTGTTCAGGTGTAAAATGAGAATCTTGTAGTTCAATTTTTAATAATCGGCGATCAATAATTTTTTTACATAAAATAGAGAGAACTTGATCTTCATGATATACCCACTCCTTTATGCAAGTCATAATATCAAAATCGTCGAGTTTGCAGAAATTTTCAAGAAGTCTTGAATCTTTAGCAAAATCATCAAGACAATATTCTTTTTCGAGAAAAGGTTTTAATGCACTCGTATAAAAAAGTACACTGCCATTTTGAGTAAGTTCTTTTGCTCTGTTGAGAATTTGAACTAAGGTGAATTCGGCAGAAATTACCGCTTTATGAAGATATACCTGCCAATACATTAAGCGTCTTGCAATAATAAATTTTTCGATGGAGTAAATAGCCTTGGCCTCTACAACTAAATCACCTTTGTAGACGTTTAGCATGCTAATTATTCTGTCTGAATTTATAACTCCTTCTGAAACACCTGAATAAAAACTATCTCTTTTAAGGTAGTCCAATCGATCAACATCTAATTGACTTGAGATGAGTTGATGTAAGAAGGGTTTTTTGTATTTGTTTTGAAAAATTTGAATGGAAAGTGACAATTTCCCATCGAATTCCTCGTTCAATCTATGCATGACCATTATTGAAATATCTTCATGAGTAATACCATTTACAATACTATGCTCTAAAGCATGAGAAAATGGCCCATGTCCAATGTCGTGTAAAAGTATTGCAATAAGAACTGCTTCTTCTTCTTCGGCATTAATATCATGTCCTTTGGATTGAAGTGTTTTTACAGCCCTTTGCATTAAATGCATGGCACCTATAGCGTGATGAAATCTAGTGTGATATGCCCCTGGATAGACAAGATAGGTAAGGCCTAATTGGGTAATTCTTCTTAATCTTTGAAATAAAGAATGTTCAATCAGATCGAAGATAAGTTCATTAGGAATTGTAATAAACCCATATATAGGATCGTTTAGAATTTTTAATTTATTGGCAGTTATGGCCTTCAATTTTATTATTTTTAATAGATTAGATAATAAAGAACCAAAGTAATAAATATCTATGGAAAAAGTGCAAATCTTATGGGTTGATGACGAGATTGACCTGTTAAAGCCACATGTTTTGTTTTTGGAAAGCAAAGGTTATTATTTAGATACTGTAAATAATGGAGAAGATGCCTTAGAGATGATCATAGATAAGGATTATGATATCATTTTTTTAGATGAAAATATGCCTGGTATTTCTGGTTTGGAAACTCTTGATAGAATTTTAGATCATAAAAGAGTTCCAGTAGTTATGATTACTAAGAGTGAAGAAGAATATATAATGGAGGAGGCGTTAGGTGCTAAAATATCCGATTATCTAATTAAACCGGTAAACCCACATCAAATATTACTTTCTTTAAAAAAGAATCTTGACACAAAACGCCTTGTAAATGAAAAAACATTGTCTAGCTACCAAAAAGAGTTTAGACAAATTAGCATTGAGTTAATGGATGTGAGAACACTAAAAGATTGGGAGGCTGTTTACAGAAAATTGATTTACTGGGAGCTTGAGTTAGAAAAGATTGATGCGAGCGAGATGACTGAGATTCTGGAAATGCAAAAGAATGAAGCAAACGCTCAGTTTTTCAAATATGTTAAAAACAATTATCTAGATTGGTTAAATCAACGCAGTGACTCACCAGTGCTTTCTCATACCTTGTTAAAGGAAAAAGTATTCCCTCATATAGACGCTTCAAAACCTAGTTTTTTTATTTTGATAGATAATCTTAGACTAGATCAGTGGAAGTTATTGGAACCTATTATTCAACAATGGTTTAAAATTGAAGAAGAGAGTTGTTTTTGCAGTATTTTACCTACGGCAACCCAGTATTCAAGGAATGCGATTTTTGCAGGTTTAACTCCACTTGCCATATCGAAATTACACCCAGACAAATGGAAAAATGATCATGAAGAAGGAGGTAAGAATTTGTTTGAAAAAGATTTACTAATTGATCAAATGAATCGCCTAGGGAAATCAAACATGAAAATTTCGTATCACAAGGTTGTGAAAAAACAATTTGGGGAAAAATTAGTAACTCAGTTTGCCAATTTCCTAAATAATGACCTTAATGTAATTGTGTATAATTTTGTAGATATGCTTTCGCATGCAAAAACTGATATGGATATGATTAGAGAGCTAGCTGGTACTGACAAATCCTATAGAGCGCTCACCAAAACATGGTTCGAGAACTCGTCATTACTTGAGATGCTCAAAAAAATTGCGGAACACAATGGACAATTATTTATTTCAACTGACCATGGAACTATAAATGTTGGAACGCCTTCTAAAGTGATTGGTGATAAAAATACATCTACAAATTTGAGATATAAAACTGGGAGGAGATTAGAGTATGTAGAAAAAGATGTTATGGTTGCTCAAAACCCAGAAGAATATCATTTACCGGCTGTAAACATTAGTTCAAGTTATATATTTGCCAAAGAAGATGTATTTTTAACCTATCCGAATAATTATAATAAATTCGTACAATATTTTAATAATACCTATCAGCATGGTGGTATTTCACTGGAAGAGGTAATATGTCCAATAGTCCGATTGACAGCTAAATAAATGAAAGTAACAGTTAACTCATTAGACGATTTGCCAGAATTAGCAGCAAAATTATTGTCTAAATATAAACACAAAACAATAGCATTTTATGGTGAAATGGGCGTCGGAAAAACCACATTTATAAAGTGCGTTTGTGAGTGCTTAGGTGTAAAAAAAAATGATATTTGTAGCCCAACATACTCTCTTGTAAATGAGTATATCACTAGTGATAATAACATCGTTTATCACTTCGACTTTTACAGAATAAACAAAGAGCAAGAAGCCTTGGATATGGGTTATGAAGATTACTTTTATTCTAATGCTTACAGTTTTATTGAGTGGCCAGAAAAAATTGCTAACTTATTGCCTGAAAACACACTTAAAATTTCTATTAAATTTCATGGTACTAACAGACTTTTTGTAATCGAAGAATTCAAATGACAAAGCCTGAGATACTTAACTTACTTCATGAAGAGTTTCTTCAACCACAACCGGAAATGCTAGAGTTATCGACTTCTAGTAAATCATTATTCATTGGAATTCCTAAAGAGCGCGCTTTTCAAGAAAAAAGAATTCCTTTAGTTCCCGAAGCAGTAAGCTTATTAGTGTCTAATGGGCATAAAGTTTATGTGGAAGCAGGAGCAGGTATGTCAAGTTCATTTTCTGACCAAGAGTATTCTGAAGTAGGAGCTAAGATTTGTTATGATGTAAAGGAAGTCTACCAAGCTGATATTATCTTAAAAGTAGAACCTCCAACAATAAAGGAGTTAGATTATTTCCAACAAAACCAGTGTTTAATATCCGCGTTGCAACTCAAAACACAAAAACAAGCGTATTTTAAAAAATTGATGGAGAAAAAAGTCACCGCTATTGCATTTGATTATATCCAAGATGAGAGTGGAGGTTTTCCTATTGTTCAATCGATGAGTGAAATTGCAGGAACTTCCTCGATGTTTATTGCTGCCGAACTTTTAGCTACTAGTGCTGGAGGGAAAGGTATTCTGTTGGGTGGAATAACTGGTGTAAGCCCTACCAATGTTGTGATTATTGGGGCTGGAACAGTAGCTGAATATGCAGCTAGATCGGCAATGTCGTTGGGAGCAACGGTTAAGATTTTTGACAATTCTATTACACGATTAAGAAGAATGCAATATGATTTAGGCTTACCAGTTGCAACTTCAATTTTACAGCCTAAAGTTTTAGAAAAAGCACTTCGTAGGGCGGATGTAGCCATCGGAGCACTTCATGCAAAAGGAGGCAGAACACCATGTATAATTACCGAAGACATGGTTCGATTAATGAAGCCAAAGTCGGTAATAATAGATGTATCTATTGATCAAGGTGGTTGTTTTGAAACATCAGAGATTACAAGTCATGAAAATCCAATTATTACCAAACATAATGTCATACATTATTGTGTACCTAACATCGCTTCAAGAGTTGCAAAAACTGCATCATTTTCTTTAGGTAACATTATTGCACCTCTATTATTGAAGCTCGGAGATGGAGGGGGCATTCATGGGATGTTACTTAGAGCTCCTGAAGTAAGGGTAGGGGTTTATGTATATAAAGGAACAATTACCAATAAAGGTATTGCCAATTGGTTTGATTTACCGTACAAGAAAATTAGCCTACTATTAGGTTATTAAACTATCAGACGTGACTAGAAGATTTTTTTTCTATTTAATAGGTGTTGGAATCGGTATTGTTATATCGATACTTTTTTTTGGAGATCGCGAGATTGAATTTGCTTATCTTCCAAATGCCAGAACTTTAAAACACTTAAGGTCTCAAGATCTTGTGTACTCTGAGCAAGCAGTCTGTTTAATGAATTGTATGAAAATTACTGAAAGTGCCTTTGAAAGGATGTTTTATGAAGGAGATTTAGATGTAGATTTTTCTGATAGTGATGTTAAAAGTCCGTGTAAAACTTACGCAATCGACGTAGAAAATTCAAAATATTTATCTCGCTTACTAATTGATGATTGTGATAGTGTCTCTACGATACTTACTTTTGGACCTACAACTTGTAGTTGCAATTAATGACGACGTTTCATTTCTTGAATGATCAACTTCAATTCCCTTCCTGTTTGACCAGCTATAGATGTGTTCTCCTCAGCTCTGCGTACTAAATAAGGTAAGACTTCTTTAACAGGGCCATATGGTACATATTTTACACAATTGTACCCTGACGCTGCTATGTTGTAGCTAATATGATCACTCATCCCTAATAGTTGAGAAAAGTAAACCTTAGAGTCATTTTTTCTAATTTTATATATTTTCATTAAATCCATTAGATATTTTGAGCTTGTTTCATTGTGTGTGCCTGCACATATTGAAATTCCATGTATATTCTCACAACAATATTCTAAAGCGAGGTCGTAATCAGCATCACAGGCCTTTTTACTAATTTGTATAGGACTAGAATAATTGTTTTGTAAAGCTCTCTCATTTTCTTTTTCTATGTAAGCACCCCTTACAAGTTTTACTCCTATGTAGTATCCATTTTCTTTTGAGTTTTCGTGTAAATTTTTGAGATAGTTGAGCCGATCATGCCTATATAATTGTATTGTATTATATATGATAGCCTTTTCCTTATTGTAAAGTCTCATCATCTCTTCAACCAATTCATCAATGACATCTTGAATCCAACTTTCTTCTGCATCAATCATAAGCGGAATTTTATTTTGATGCGCGGATTTACAAATTTTATTAACCCGATGTTTTATGCGGGAATACTCTTTTTCCTCTTCTTCAGTAAGATTTGATGCACTATTTATCTTTTCGAGAAGCTCAAATCTTGCAACGCCAGTGATTTTAAAAACAGCAAATGGAATGTCAGTACTTGTTTTTGCAAAATTTATAGAGGCAATAATTTGTTTTGTTGTGATATTAAAATCTTTTTCAGACTGTTTCCCTTCCACAGAGTAGTCTAGAATAGTCTTAATATTACTGGAAGCAAGCTCATTAATTACACGTTCACACTCCATTAGAGTTTCTCCCCCACAAAATTGCTTAAAAACAGTATTTTTAATTAAGGACTTAATTGGTAAATGTAATTTTAAAGCAAAGCTACTTATTAGACCACCATACTTGGAAAGATAAGGATTTCCCATAACCTTGAATAGGTAGTAAGCTTTTCGAAGTTGTTGTTTTGACTTAGATTTGAATGCTATTTCTGTATTGCTAAACGAAACCATAGTTACATTTTTAATACAACAAATATAGCTAATTTACATCCCTCTTGCATCTGCTCTAAATAGCTTTTCTATCTTTGTAAATTATTTGTAAAAAGTCCCTGATGGAGATCCAGTCAAATCAATATTCAATCTACATAGGTAACGATGTTTTGAGTGAGTTTAATAGAATATTAAATGATCATCAAGATAAATATTCTAAGGTGTTTATATTTTGTGATGAAAACTCTTCAAAGTATTGTTTACCTTACCTTATAGAACAGGTTCCAATGCTTATAGGTTCAGAGTTAATCGAGATTGAATCTGGAGAGCAAAATAAGACACTTGATATATGTCGCGATGTCTGGAAAACCATTGCAGAGTCAAAGGCTGATAGAGATTCTCTAATAGTAAACTTAGGTGGAGGTGTTGTTTGTGATATGGGTGGTCTTATAGCATCTTTATATAAACGTGGTCTACGATTTTTTCATATTCCAACCACTTTACTAGCTCAGGTAGATGCTTCAGTAGGTGGAAAATTAGCTATAGATTTTGAAGGATTTAAAAATCAAATAGGCCTATTCAAGAACCCAGATTTAGTATTAGTAGCACCAAAATTTATACAAACACTCTCACCTAGGCAGCTGCTTAGCGGGCTGGCTGAGGTGTTTAAGCATGCACTTGTTGCTGACATAAGACACTGGGAATCACTTGCAAACCTAGATTTGCAAAATGAATTATATATGACTCAGTTGTTGTATAAATCAATATCTATAAAAAATCAAATTGTACTTGAAGATTGGGAAGAAAAAGGAAAACGAAAAATTTTAAATTTTGGGCACACAATTGGGCATGCATTAGAAAGTCAAGCACTCTCAAAACAACGAGATCTTCTCCATGGAGAAGCAGTTGCTATTGGCTTGTTAGTTGAATCCATTCTATCAAATAAAGAGTCTGGCTTGTCCGATACTGAATTGCACACAATTAGTCATCGATTGAAATTAATATTTGACCTTAAGCAGATAGATGAAGAAGAAATACCCGAATTAATAGAGTGGATGAATCACGATAAGAAAAATCACTCTAATCAAATACAATTTAGTATGCTCACGAAAATAGGAGAGGCAGTATTCGATAAAACATGTCATACAGACCAAATAAATCAAGCAATTCTTGATTATAATAACATGATTGGTGAAAACTAAAGTTCATATACCAACAAAATCTTTACAAGGACAACTAAAAATACCAGGGTCCAAGAGTTTGTCTAATAGGATAATGATCATTCAAGCCTTGTCAGGAGTTGCATTTAATGTGCAAAACATTTCTGATTCTGATGACACAAAGGTTCTGCTAAAGGCTTTAAACTCAAAGAATTCAATAGTAAATATTGGGATGGCCGGAACAGCAATGCGATTTTTGACAGCGTTCTATGCTATTCAAAAAGGGGAAGTAGTATTAACAGGATCTGATAGAATAAAGCAGAGACCAATAAAAGAGTTGGTGGATGTGCTTTTGTCATTAGGTGTAAAAATAGAATATATAGATAAAAATAGTTTTGCCCCTCTAAAGATATATGGAAGTCATATAAAGGGTGGCGAAGTAAGAATCAAAGCGCATATTTCTAGTCAATTTATTTCAGCACTTTTACTCATCGCACCTTACATGGAAAATGGCTTAATTGTTCATTTGGATGGAGAGGTGTTGTCTAGGCCTTACATAGAGATGACTCTAAAATTGATGTCGTATTGCGGTGTCTCTTCTACGTGGAATGGAAACCGTATCGAAGTTAGACCAGGTTCTTACAAATCTCAAAATTACGTTGTTGAATCTGATTGGTCTTCGATTTCATATATATATCAAGTAGCCGCTCTGAGTGAACAAGCAGAAATATCTATATCTAAGGTCTTTAAAGATTCACTGCAAGGAGATGCTATCCTTGTAAAATGGTTTAAGCTTTTTGGTGTTCACACCCAATGGCAAAAGGAAACCATTAAAATTAAAAAAGAAAAGAGACCTATTTCCAACAATATTTTAGAGTTCGATTGTAGTCAAGTTCCAGATTTAGCCCAAACTATTGCTGCAACTGCAGTAGGTTTGTCAAAGCGCATCGTTATTAAAGGGCTGTCTAGCTTACCACTTAAAGAAACAAATCGATTGAGTGCTCTCAAGACAGAGTTGGAAAAATGTGATGCACAGGTTCTCATAAAAAATGAAAACGAGCTTGAAGTGATACCTCATAAATTGTTGGCTACAAAGTCTATTGAGTTTGAAAGTCATAATGATCACCGTATGGCTATGTGTTTAGCACCTCTTGCATTATGTTACGACACAGTATTCATAGAAAACTCTGAAGTAGTAAATAAATCGTATCGAACTTATTGGTCCGACTTGAAGTGTTTGTCATTTAATGTAGATTTATCTTGATATAAAAACAAAAGAATTATGAATTTTAACGACATCCTTACGGTTACTCTAACACTTTTTGCCGTAATTGATATTTTGGGGTCTATTCCAGTTATTTTAGGACTCAAATCAAAAATGGGGCACATCCAATCTGAGAAAGCAACTATAATTGCTGGAGTCATTATGATATTATTTCTTTTTGTAGGAGAGAAATTACTCGCTTTAATTGGTGTCGATGTGGCATCATTTGCTTTGGCAGGTGCTTTTGTCATTTTCTTACTTGCTTTGGAGATGATTTTGAATATAGAATTATTTAAATCAGATGACGACGATACTTCAGGTTCGATAGTGCCTATTGCATTTCCATTAATTGCAGGATCTGGGACTCTTACAACACTAATTTCCTTGCGTTCAACGTATTCTATAAACAATATTATTATTGGTGTTACTATAAATCTAATATTTGTTTATCTCGTATTAAAGTCTACTGGGAAAATTGAAAAATATTTAGGTAAAGGAGGTATAAATGTGTTAAGGCGAGTTTTTGGGATAATACTGTTAGCGATTGCTATTAAATTGACCAAACTTCATATCAGTTTTTAATCTTTAATTCGCCACTTAATATAAAAACTTCCTTTATAGTCTTTTGAGTAGTTGTTTGAGTTGTCAGTGTTAGCATCCCACTTGTAGTTGTATATGTATTCTATACCTATTTTAAGATTATTAGATAATTTTGCCTGGTACCCAAGGCTCAATATGACGTATTTGCCAGAATAAAATCTAGAATTATAGTACCCATAAAAATAGGGTGCTTGCCAATAAATTGAATTTTTACTTGTGCTTAGATAAGTAACTGAGCTGTTAACTGTATTAAGCTTATTATTACTTTTCCATTTGCAGTTTAATTGAATGCTAGTGTTTTTGTAGTTGTCGTAATTTATAATATTATTTAAGGACAGGTTTTCATTTAATTGATTGTTCTTGCTTATTTTTAATTTGATTGTTGTATCCGCATCATTTTGTTTTTGGTATTTGAGTCTCATAATAAGTTTCTTTTCCGGCAGGGTTTTCGATATTCAAAAAAATAGGATCTGCCATATCTGGAAAAGGGAGGACTCTGGTATGTTTGATTAGATTGATAGTTGTCAATGGCTATCTTCAAAAGTTTATCGCTTTTTGCTTGATATTGAATGGCAAAATATTCGCCTTTTTCATAGCCATTACTCTGGGCAGTGAAATCGGTCCTATATTCGTTAAACATATCATTATTTCGATTTCTATGCTGAATCGTCATTAAACATTTTTTATTAAGAGCAATATATATTTTGTGAATATATGCCCATTTATTATAATTTTCATTTGCTAATTCAAGGCAATATGTAATGTTATAGTAGTTCTTGTTGTAAGAAATACTTTGAAAATATACTGGGTTTTGTGCATGTATTTTTGATGCATAAATGATGTGAGCTACAGCTAATTCTGACTTAGAGTATGATCTAGAAAATTGTAGACCCAAAACTCTTTCGTTTTTCGAATGCATTCGATCTATTTCTGAGGTTGTTCTGTAGAGTCCGCTTTTATTAATGCTTGATATTCCACTAATTTTTTTTGCGGAAAAGAAAATTTCCGTCTTATAATTTCGAAAAATATGTTGAAAACAGACACCACTAAAAAAGTTTGATTCTTTTGGGCTAGAACTACTCTTTATATCATTTAAAGTTCCTGAATTAAGGAAGTGAGGTGAGTTAATGTGGTAACTTGTTTTAAATAGCAAACCCTCACCGATATTCAAATCATATTTTCCTAAAATTAATTTCCCTTTAGGAAATTTCTTTTCTATTGTGAAGGATAGATTATTTATTTGTCTAGAATTATAAATGATTGGCTCGCCTATATCTTTCTCTAGTGTTAGTCCATATCTAGTTGTTTGATTGAGGTGCCGTTTATATTTTAAAATAAATTTCAATGGACTTCCTAGATACTTAGAGCTCTTACTGCTTGAAACGTGTTGAAACCCAAGAAAATAACGGGCACTAGAACTATTTTTGTTAATGATGAAGTTTGTTCTGATAAAGGGTTTAATTCGGTTTAGTGTTTTTAAGTCTATGTTGCATTGTTGTAGTTGGTATATAGAGCTGATTTTATGTTTGGAACAAAATTGAATTAAATTAGATTCTTCTATAACTGTCATTAGTTGTAGTTCTTTAATTTTTTTGGTCTCTGTTATATTACTCAAATCTATTGGGTTTAGTTTATAATAATCCCATACTTCATATAGTTCTTCAATAGATTCATTTGTTGCGTGGCTCACCACATATTCCCATTGATTTTCAAAAGTTTGACCTGTGCAGCTTGCAACCATCAAAAAGCCAATAAAACATTTAATCATGATTGAAATAGTAGATGATAGATAGACTTTGATTACTACTGTATGTAAGCTTATGAATTTCAGAATTTATTAAAATATTTCCTTTGCTTATATAGATTCCAAAACCTATCTCATCTGGATTGTGGCCATGAAATAGACTAATGCTAAGTTGTTCGGAAATGGAATAGTTGATTTTATGTTTAAAGTTAATTGCATCATTTAGAGGTTGCGCTATATCAAATAAAGATTTTAGTGTCTCCGCCCATCTTTTTCTGGTTCTGATAATAAGTCTACTTTCTACCTCGTATAGATAATGCTGTGCGTTTAGTGGGTTTTCTATAAAAAAATCAAAATAAATCTTGGGATGATTAATCTGGCCTCCAATGTCAAAAGAAATAAGACTGTAATTTTCTTTTTTAGGACTATTTACCGTGTGATACGTGGCATTTATTCCCCAAGTAAAAAAATCATTTAGTTGTCTTGAATGAGATAGTGAAATTGCTTTTTCTTTGAAGAGTTTATAGCCGTATTCATTGTAGCATATGCTTATCGGCATTTTATAAAGTGTTCTTGCATATCCGATTTGATGACTAACTATCTTAAATTGCGCATTATAAATTGTTGATTTGCTGAATACGACAGGAAGTTTCGACCCTGATAAATAAGAAGAATTAAAGTAATCAAAGCTAGTAGGTGATTCAGTTTGTGCAAACAATTCTATACACAAAAACACGCAAGTGAATTTGAGATAAGAAAACATATTATTGTATTAAAGTTGAAAATTATTAATAAGTATATAATTATTTATAGTATTAAATATATAAAATAAATAAGAGATATAATAAACGCAAGTAATTTAATAGTTGATATTATGTTAAAATCTTGTTGTGTAGGGATTGTATTAAAAATATAAAACAAAAAAAACCCTACCATTTGGTAGGGGTTTTAAAAATATAGTTTTTAAGATACTCGATACTCGAACTTAAATTCTCCTAAATCTTCGTTTGCTTTAATTATCTTTTCTTTGAGTGATTTTTTGTAATCAAGAAGCTTCGCCATGACTTCTGTGTCTCCGGTAGCTAACATCTGAACCGCTAGAATGGCTGCATTATGAGCAGCATCTAGACCTACAGTTGCTACTGGTATTCCTGGAGGCATTTGTAAAATAGATAGTATAGAATCCCAACCATCAATAGAGATAGACGATCGACATGGAACGCCAATTACTGGAAGTGCGGTAAAAGCAGCCATAACGCCAGGTAAATGAGCAGCTCCACCTGCCCCTGCGATTACAACTCTTACTCCGTTTTCGTATGCTTTTGATGCATAAGCCTCAACTTGTTCTGGAGTTCGATGCGCAGAAAGAGCGTTGACTTCAAATGGAATTTCCATATCGTTTAAGAACTTCGCTGCCTTTTGCATAACTGGCCAGTCAGAAGTGCTTCCCATAATAATGCTAACTACTGGTTTCATAATGTATAAAATTTTCAGCAAAAATAGCAATTCATAATGAGCTACGAAAGCTCTTATACTTCTCTTTTTTCGCTTTAATTATTTATTTGCTGCTACGGATAATATTTCTACACAATAATCTTCTATTAATTTGTACTTTTGCGATATATGACGTCGCATACGATACATGATAAAACCTTTGATATCTTCCTTAAGGAAGACAAGATACGTGAAAGAATATCAGAATTAGCTGCAGAGATTCATGCAAATATGCAGGGGAAATATCCTCATTTTATTGCTGTATTAGATGGTTCATTTATATTTGCGGCCGACTTGTTGAAATCATACCCTGGAAATTGTAAAATATCTTTTGTGAAATTAAAATCTTATGAAGGTGATATGAGTTCAGGGAAAGTAAATGAGATTATTGGATTGAATGAAATTGACCAGAATGAGACTATCGTAGTTATTGAAGATATTGTCGATACCGGGACAACGCTTAGTAAAATTTCTGACATATTAGAGGTGATGAATAGACCTTGGTTAATAGTCAGTTTGTTTTTTAAACCACAAGCATTTATAGGAACTCGAAAAATTGATTTTGTTGGATTTCAGATTCCTAATAATTTCATTGTAGGTTATGGTCTAGATTATAATGGTTTTGGTCGTAATCTTAAAAATATTTATCAATTGGCGAAAGCCTAAAAATGGCCTATGTTAAATTTAGTTTTATTCGGACCACCTGGCGCAGGTAAAGGAACACAATCGTTACGTTTAGTCGAAAAGTACAATTTAGTTCATCTATCCACAGGTGATATTTTTCGATCGCATATGAAAGAGAATACAGAGCTTGGAAAATTAGCAAAGTCCTATATCGAAAAAGGTGCTTTAGTTCCAGATAAGGTTACTATAGGAATGTTAACAGCAGAGGTGAATGCTAACACAAATGCTAAAGGATTCATATTTGATGGTTTCCCTAGAACTACCGCTCAAGCAGAGTCTTTGGATGTATTTTTAAATTCTATAGGAACATCTATAACTGCTATGCTAGCTCTTGAAGTGGGGGAGGAAGAACTTATGATGCGCCTTTTGGAGAGAGGTAAAAAAAGTGGCAGATCTGATGATCAAGATAAAGATGTCATAAAAAACAGAATTCAGGTTTATGAAAACGAAACGTCAGTTTTGAAAAAATACTACTCTGAACAGAACAAATTTATAGGCGTTAAAGGTGTTGGTTCTATTGAGTCAATTACAAAAAGTTTATGTAACGCAATTGATACTCTCTGATAGTGGCGACCTACGGTTCAAATTTTGTTGATTATGTGAAAATACATTGTTCTGCAGGGAACGGTGGGGCTGGTTCTGTCCATTTACATCGCTCTCGTCTAACGGCTAAGGGTGGTCCTGATGGTGGCGATGGTGGTAGAGGAGGGCATGTTTATGTTCGTGGAAATAATCAGATGTGGACCTTATTACATCTTAAATATAAGCGACATATAAAAGCCAGCAGAGGAGGAAACGGGTCCTCCAATAATAGCTTTGGAGATGATGGTGAAGATAAGTATATTGAAGTTCCATTGGGTACAGTTGCTAAAGATGCTGAAACTGGAGAAGTTCTTTTTGAAATTACCGAACATGGTGAAGAACAAATTATTAGAAAAGGAGGCCTCGGTGGTAGAGGGAATTCGTGGTTTAAGAATTCTGTCCGTCAAACTCCTCGATATGCCCAGCCTGGTACCGAAGGTGAAGAAGGTTGGAATATTCTTGAGTTAAAGGTACTTGCAGATGTTGGTTTAGTTGGATTTCCGAATGCTGGTAAATCGACACTTTTATCTGTAGTTTCTGCAGCAAAACCTAAAATAGCAGATTATGCTTTTACGACGCTCGTGCCTAACCTCGGAATTGTCCAATACAGAGATCACCGTTCTTTTGTGATGGCTGATATTCCTGGAATTATTCAAGGTGCCAGTGATGGCAAAGGTTTAGGATTACGTTTCTTAAGGCATATAGAACGTAATTCAACTTTATTGTTCTTGATTCCAGCTGATGCTGATGACATTGAACATGAGTATCAAATACTTCTCAAAGAATTAGGTTTATACAATCCTGAACTTTTAGATAAAGATAGGATTCTAGCTATTTCAAAATCAGACTTACTTGACGATGAATTGAAAATGGAAGTTGCTCAATCTTTACCCATAGGTGTTAAATCAATATTCTTTTCTTCAGTTACCCAGCAAGGAATAGCTGAGTTGAAGGATTTAATTTGGAACCAACTAAATGCTTGAAAAATTAATTGAATTGGATAAATTATTGTTCCTGGTATTAAATGGAGCAGGTGTAGAAAGCTATGATAATGTTTGGGTTTTTATTACCAAAACAAGATCTGCAATTCCACTTTTTATTTTTATTATTTACCTACTAATTAAAAAGTATAAAAAACAGTTCTGGTTGCCGCTTGCCATAATTTTAGTAACAGTAGGCTTGGCTGATTTGAGCTCTGTTCATTGTTTTAAAAATGTGTTCCTTAGGTTAAGGCCTTGTCATGAACCAGAATTTATGGATCAAATTCGTTTACTTGTCCATAAAGGAGGGATGTATGGTTTTGTATCATCTCATGCGGCTAATTTTTTTGCCCTTGCGGCAATAGTGTCATCTATTTTTTCTAGGAAAAGGTATATCCCTTTTGTGTTTTATACTTGGGCTTCTATTGTAGCTTACAGTCGTATTTATGTAGGGAAGCATTATTTTTTAGATATCCTAGGAGGTGCAGTGCTTGGAATTATTATAGCAAAGCTTATTTGGAGACTGTCTTTGAAAATAAATGAAAAATATAAATTAGCACTATGAATATAGTAGCAGTTTTTATAGGAGGTGGATTGGGAAGTTTATTTCGCTATGGCTTAACCAAACTTTTTTCTTTCTTATCCTTAGACTTGTTTCCAATAGCTACCTTATGCTCAAACATGGCAAGCTCAGCAATCTTAGCTTGGTTTGTTTATTCTGTTCAATCAAAAATCGATTTAAGTATTCATTGGAAGTTATTCATAATGACGGGTTTTTGCGGCGGATTTAGCACCTTTTCTACTTTTAGTTTTGAAACATTTGAATTATTCAAAAATGGACACACTGCATTTGCAATATTAAATATAATGGTTAGTATTATTTTCTGTTTAATTTTATTTTATATCATTTTTAGAAATCTGTAATGTATTTGAATTATAGTGCAACTAAATAATGGCGTTTTAGCAACTCTACTTCTATAAGTATTTAATGCAAATATTAATTTGTTATTATATTAGTCCTTAGCTTCGTAAAAGCTTTTATTGCAAAACAATGATTATTATCTCAATAAAATGACGTAACCCATTAAGAGATTTTCTGTTTTGGTTGGTGTGGCGTATTTTATAACATAGTTATAACTGTCATTTTCAAAATATGAATCGTCTTGCTTTTTCCCATTCCACTTAGGGTTATTACCAGCCTCAGAAAATATCATTTCACCAAATCTATTATAAATTGATAGTTCGTAATACTCGATGTTTTTTGTAATTGGCTCAAAGTAATCATTAAGTAAATCACCATCGGGCGTAAATACATTAGGAACCCATATGTTAATTGGATATTCTACCGTAAAGAAGCGTATAGTACTATCTATACATCCATAATCATTAGAAATATATTGCCAAACACTCTGAGATCCAACAGTTGTGCTAATAAAAGAAGGTTCTTCATCGAGACTACTGTTACCAGTACTAAATATGTATTGATAGTTATTGGCATTCTGGGCTTCATTTAAGATATAAATTTCTTCTCCAAAATCAATAATAGAGTCTGTGAAACTAAATGCAGCAATCGGCTCTTCATATACATTGATAAATTGATTTAATGTTTGACTTGACTCACACATGGTAGTCGTGTTAAGCACAGTTAAATTTATGTCGTAAGAGCCCACTGTATAGATTGAACTAGGGTTAGTATCAGTTGAAGTGAAACCATTACCTAAATTCCAATAATAGTCGTAATCAGATTCACTAAAAATTGATGAGAAGCTTACATTTAAAGAGTCACACCCAATAGGACTGCTACTAAGTATCTCAACTTGCTCCTCTGCATGTATTGTTGCTATACTGCTAATAGTTACTGTGCATCCATTTGCAGTAATAGATAGGTCAATGGGTTGGTTGCCATATGTAGCAAATGAGATGTTGGTTGGGTTTTCTTCGATTGCAGAACTAGGTAGAGCATCCTGTCCAAAATCCCATGTAAACGTTGCATCTGGTGGATAATTTCCAAATACGTTGAAGTCGAATGAATTACCATCTAAACACTGCGGTGCAGTAGTTTCGACTAAAGCATCAATTTCTACATCATATATTTCTACTATTGATGTAAATGTTTCGTCACAATCATTGTATTGTAAATTGTAGGAAACAGGATATGAGCCAGGTTGAGCAAAGCTTACGTTTATCGGATTAGGTAATGTGGAGTTCGTTGGTGTTGCCAATGGGCCAAAGTCCCAATAGATACTTGTGCCTGGAGGACTTATGCCATCACCTGTAAATTCAAAATTGTTATCAGTGATGCATTGTGGGTCAGGGCTTTGAAAAAAAGGAGATAACTCTGTGTAGAGTGGAAATGATATAACATTAGTGTCCGCACAAATACTATTTGGATTTGCTATTAAACTTACCGTATAATTGCCAGTATCTGGATACGTATACGACGGTTCAAATTCTGTGGATGTTGCATTATCTACTCCAAAATCCCATATGTAAGAACTAGAATTGTAGCTGTCATTACCAAAATACACTGTAAATCCGTTACAATACCAATTAGATAAAGGAATAGAGGCTGTAGTAACATTACAGTCGACAACAAGAAACCTAAAATCTCTGATGATAGAGTTAATTAGGAGGCCATTTCTAAATTCATTGACTTTAACACCGATTATATACATGCCTAACTGCGAAGGAGTTCCTGAAATATACCCGGATTGGTTGTCGATTGATATTGATGGACTGGCATCCATTGGGCTGTCCTCTGTATAAGTTGTAGCCCATGGTATTGTTGAAAATGGTGGAGGTGTAATTTCTGTTGGATTTAGATCGTTAGCTCCGTGAAATGGTGTTGTAAATTCATACGCTAACGAGTCTCCATCAACATCTATTGCAGATAAATTGACATTTAAATCATCTCCTAAGCATAAGGCTAAAGGAGGATATTCTGTAAATACTGCACTACTATTGTTAATAGCTACATTGGTGCTGGGTATTTGTGTTGTAAATGTTGATCCAAATGCATCAGGTGTTTCTATATTAATTATCGAAGGGTTTCTGCAGCACCTTTGATACGCAACAATATATCCTTCTTCTGAAGGAGGCAAAGAAATAATTCCTGAGTATTGGCCTTGAACAATACATAAGTCTGTAGGTAATTCCAAACAATCATTTCCTACTGTTTCGCTTCCTAATTCTGTTATAACAGGATTACTCAGAATTGCGCTTGTATAGCTTTCATATGTTTCGGCGTTATATACAGAGATTGTAATAGAAGGGTCAAATGATGTGCCAGTTGTATTTGTTGGACCACAATCTATATAAATAGTTAACTGAAATTCATATTGGTTATTACTAAGATAGGTGTAGGTGAGCTCACCTCCAATAAGATGTGTAGCCGACAAATTAATGCTTAGGAAAAATGAGATGATAAGAAGTAAATAGCTTTTCAAAATAAGTTAGAATATATAGTGCTTCCTATAGTAACAATAATTATACCTTCCTGCTAATCATTAAGCCATCACGAATAGGTAGTAAAAAATTTTCAACTCTTGGGTCGTTATTAATCATATCATTGTATTCTATCAAGGCTTTTGTTGCACTATCATTTTCTTGGACTTTATTTAGCACTTTCCCTGACCATAAAACATTGTCTGCTATTATCCAGGCGCCTGTTTTTAGCTGATCGATAAGTATTTTAAAGTAGTGTGGATAATTTTTTTTATCAGCGTCAATAAACACAAGATCAAAAGACTCATTAAGTTTTGGGATAACATCACAAGCATCTCCAGTATGTTGAATAATTTGGTGTTTGAAGCCCGCCATATCTATGTATTTAGCCGATATGTCTTTTAGCTCTTCGTTTATGTCAATAGTGTGAAGCGCGCCATCAATAGGCAGTCCTTTTGCTAAACAAATTGCAGAATAACCCGTGTATGTTCCGATTTCAAGAATGTTTTTAGGTTTTAACATACGGCTAATCATTGATAAAAAATGTCCTTGCAGAGGGCTTGAGATCATTCTAGGATTTAAAACAGATGTATGTGTTTCTCTGTAGAGTTGCTTGAGTATATTATCTTCTTTACTCGAGTGGTTTGAACAATATTCTTCTAAATCTTTTGCTAAGAATTCCATGTGATTTTATTTAGGTTCATAGATTAAATAGCTCAGCTGATTGGGGTCGAAAATTTCGTTAGCAACCTCCAATAAGTCTTTAGAAGTAAGTGCCATTATTTTTTTGTTAGTTTCTTCTAAAGGCTCAATTACTCCAAATGTCATTTGACTTTTTGCAATATTTTGCATCAAGTTACATTTGTTTTCTTGACCAATAGCTAATTGGCCAATTAATTGTTTTTTAGCTTTCAAGAGTTGTGAAGAGCCTAGAGGTGTTGTTCTTAGTTTTTTTAATTCTTTATGAATTAAGTGTATTGTTTTTTCTACAGTTAGGTATTCTGTACCAAAGTATATATTCCAAGCACCTGTATCATTGTAGGTTGTATAATTTGATTCTATGGTATAGGTAAACCCGAATTTTTCTCGTATTCCCAAATTCAATCTTGAATTCATTCCTGGTCCACCTAGTAAGTTACTTAACAAAATAAGTGATCTTGCCTTTTCTTCTGTAGCGGCATAAGCTCTGTTACCAACAATACAGTGTGCCTGTAGGCTGTCTTTTTTTATAGTTAAGTTCGTGGGTTTATAATTATTTAGCTTTAGTCTTTGGTGTGTTCGTTTATTTTCTGGAATTGACCCAAGATGTTTTGTTGCAAATTGTACGAGTTTTTTGAAATTAATATTACCAACCGAGCTCAAAATAATATCTGATGTATTGTAATATTTTTCCATAAAAGATTTTGCGTGTTTGGGCAAAATACTTTTGACGCTTTTCTTTGTTCCAAGAATGTTTCGCCCAATGGGGTGTCCTTTAAAAATGAGTTCTTCGTAATCATCAAAAATTGACTCTGCGGGACTATCCAGATAGGAATATATTTCATCTATGATGACATCTTTTTCTTTTTCTAATTCTTTTTTTGGTAGTGTTGAGTTGAAAATAATATCAGACAGTAGCTCAATCGAACGCTCGTAATATTGTTTCATAAAAGAAGCATAAAACCAAGTTTCTTCCTTGGTTGTGTAGGCATTTAACTCACCACCTACATCTTCTAATCTACTAAGTATATGATAAGGTTTTCTTTTATTTGTTCCTTTAAAAAGAGCATGTTCAATAAAATGGGCCATACCTTGTTCAGACTCTGATTCATCCCTGGAGCCAGCATTAATCATTATGCCACAATGTGCAACAGGACTATTTACATGGTGGTGTATGATACGGATGCCATTATTTAGTGTATGATTTTCAACATTCATATTGCAAAGATAAGTATTCATTGGCTTACTTATATGAGACTCCAATCGCTTTATATAATGAATTTTATTAGTTAAGTATTGCCTCTTTTTCTTTAGTTAAATTCTTAAAACTTAACTTTGTTAAAATTTTTCAAAATAAGAAACAATGAACAGGTTATTTACATATCTAGGGTTTTTATTATTACTAATGTTTTCTCAACCCGCCAATGCACAGTTCTACAAGAAGAAAAAAGCTAAAACAAGCACTCCAAAATCTATAAAAGACAAATATCAAGAAAAGGTTAAGGATGCTGATAAAATAGAAGGGCTTTTTACTTTATACAGAGATAAATCCAATGGTAAATTACTAATGGAAATCACTCAAGATCAGCTAAATAAGGAGTATATACATTTTTCATACATAGAAAATGGTGTTACTGACGCTGGATTTTTTAGAGGAAATTTTAGAAGCTCTAAAATATTTAAGATTAACAAATACTATGATAGAATAGAGTTTGAACAACAAAATACTAGCTTCTATTTTGATCCAGAATCGGCACTTGCAAAATCTGCTGATGCAAACGTAAATAATCCAGTGTTAGTTAGTGAAGCTATTGTTGTTACTAGTAGTGATAGTACTAAGTTTTTAATTGATGCTGATAAAATCTTCTTAACAGAATCTCTTCAGCAGTTAAAAAGAGCATCAAGACCTGGCTATAAAGGCTTCCAGGTAGGCAAATTAAGTAAGTTCAAAACAAAGTATCATCAGTTAAAAAATTATCCCGAAAATACAGATATCATTGTTAATTATGCATACGACAATGTTATGCCTAGGGCTTATGGTGGGTCAGCAGTTGCAGACTCTAGATTTGTAAATATTTTAGTTCAACATTCACTTATTGAAATGCCTAAAAATAATTTTGAGCCGAGATTTGAAGATCCTCGGGTAGGCTATTTTACTACACGAGTAAATGATATGACAACCACCGAAGCCATTAACTACAGAGATATGGTTCATCGCTGGAATTTTGAAAAGAAAAATCCTGATCTAGAAATTTCAGAGCCTATAGAACCTTTAGTCTTTTGGATTGAAAACACAACACCTGTAGAGCTTAGAGAGATTATAAAAGAGGGTGTGGAATCATGGAATATAGCATTTGAAAGCGCGGGCTTCAAAAACGCAATTCTGGTTAAGGTTCAGCCAGATGATGCCGCATGGGATGCAGGAGATATTAGATATAACGTCCTTAGGTGGACATCATCCCCGAATCCACCATTTGGTGGTTATGGACCAAGTTTTGTTAATCCTCGTACAGGACAAATTTTAGGTGCAGATATTATGCTTGAGTGGGTATACATTACTAAAAGAATTCAACAAGGGGAGCTTTTTGAGCATTCTGCCCTTCACCTAGAAGACGAAAATATCCATAACGGTCATTTTTGTTCAGCTTCTACTTTTATGCAATCGAATAATTTATTCGCTCAAAGCGCTATTGATGTTCTCGACCTTGAACAGTCAAGTAAGGATGCGCTTATTAGAGAATCGTTAAAGCGTTTAGTGCTTCATGAAACTGGCCATACTTTGGGTTTAAATCACAATTTCAAAGGTTCTACTTTACTCACCTATGAAGAGATAAAAAATAAAGAAAACACATTCGAAAAAGGTCTTTGTTCGTCGGTTATGGAATACCCATCTATTAATTTTAGTCTTAACCCAGATCAACAAGGTTTATATTATGATACAATTCCAGGCCCATACGATCATTGGGCGATACGTTTTGGTTATTCCGATGTAGATAATGAAGGGTTATCTGCAATATTGGATGAAAGCATAAAGCATGAACATGCTTTTGCAAATGATGCCGACGACATGCGTGGCACTGGTAAAGGGATGGATCCTGACGCAATGATTTATGATCTCACGTCTGAACCTGTATTATACGCAATTGATAGAATTAAGCTTGTAAACAAAATTTTGCCAGAGACCCTTTCTAAGTATAGGAAAGAAGGTAGTTCTCATCAAGAATTATTGAATTCATATTACACGCTAACGGGTCAATATTCTACCGCTTTAAAAATAATATCTAGACAAATTGGTGGTGTAAATGTAAACAGAGCTATGGTAGGGCAAGATACAGATGAAACACCATTTACGCCTGTCTCTTATCAAGATCAAAAAGAAGCATTAAACGCATTAGCGAAATATGCTTTTGCCCCTGATGCATTTGCCAAAGCTGAGATGCTCTACCCTTATTTACAAAGACAAAGAAGGGGTTTTAGTACTCCCTACACAGGTGAGGATCCAAGAATCCATGAACGTGTTATTGGTATTCAAAGAATGGTTTTAGGACAGTTGTTAAATAGAAATGTATTAAACAGGATGGTAAACACCACTTTATACGGAAACGAATATAAGTTGTCTGATTACTTTTCAGATCTTACCAATGCTATGTTTGAGGCAGATAGAAATAAAATGGTAAATAGTTTTCGGCAAAATTTACAAGTGACCTACGTGGAAATGTTGATAAGATTAACCAAAGATAAAGGCTTAACTACTGTAGCACATGCGCAAATTTATAAGCAATTAAAGGCTATTCAACAGCAAATGAATATCTTAAGGTCTTCATATGGTGATACTCTCGACCATAGAATGTACTTAGCATTTAAAATTAAAACTCATTTAGACAACTAAAAAAAGCGCCCATTTGGGCGCTTTTGTTTTACAGTCGAATAATTAAAAGACCAACTAGTTGTATATTTTGTTGTAATCATCAAAGTATTTTTCCATAATAGGTTTTCTTTTTAGTTTTAGTGTTGCAGTTAGCTCACCTCCGTCTATAGACCATGGCTCTTTCATCAATACAAACTTTTTTACTTGTTGATAGTTAGCAAATTGACTGTTGAAAAAATTAATTTCACTCTCAAATTTTTCAATTATTACTGGATGTTCACAAATGTCTACATCATTTGTATAAGTAATATCATTTGCCTTACACCATTTTTTTAAAGCTTCAAATTCGGGGACTATAAATGCACCCGGCATTTTTTTACCCTCACCTATTACCATCACCTGCTCAATAAACCTAGATTCTTTAAATTTATTCTCCATGACTTGCGGGGCAATGTATTTACCTCCTGAGGTTTTAAATATTTCCTTTTTACGGTCAGTTATCTTAAGGTATTTTCCTTGAATTATAGTTCCAATGTCTCCAGTAGAAAACCATCCATCTTTATCGATTACTTCTGAAGTTAGGTCGGGTTTATTGTAGTAACCCATCATAACGTTAGTTCCTTTACATAGAATTTCACCATCTTCACCAAATTTCACGTCAACACCAGCCATAATAGGCCCAACAGACCCATAGCATCGCCCTCCTGGTTCCATTGTATTCACAGAAATTACAGGTGAAGTTTCGGAAAGCCCATAACCTTCTAGAATGGGCATTTGCGCAGCAGTAAATACTCGAGCTAGTCTCGGCTGTAAAGCAGCGGCACCAGATACTATATATCTAATATTTCCACCTACTGCTTCACGCCATTTATTAAAAATAAGTTTGTTTGCAATTTTTAGTTGAAGCTCATACCACCAACCATTTTTACCATCAAGTTCGTGTTTTAATCCAAGATTAAGTGCCCAAAAAAATAATGCTTTTTTAATACCACTAAGATCAGAGCCCTTGGCAACAATTTTATCATACACTTTCTCTAATAATCTTGGTACGGTAGGCATTATGGTTGGTTTAATTTCTTTCAAATTCTCACCAATCTGCTCGATACCTTCAGCATAGTATATAGACACCCCTTTAAAGAGATAGTAATACTCAATAACTCGTTCAAAAACATGGCAAAGGGGAAGAAAGCTTATCGCTCTGTCATCCTCGGCAAAAGGGATAGCATTTTTTAAACCTATAAGTTGAGAGTACAAGTTATCATGAGATAACATGACCCCTTTAGGGTTTCCAGTAGTTCCAGAAGTATAAATTAGTGTGAACAAATCTGATGATTTAACTTCAAGTTGATTTGCTTTCATTTTTGAAGCTTGTGGATTTTTTCTTCCATTCTCAACAAGATTAAGCCAATGCAAAGTACCCTCAATTTTATCGAAAGAATAAATTCCTTCAAGGGCTTCAATTTTATCTACAAGACTATCGACCTTTTCCAATATTTCCTCTGAACCTACAAAAATATATTTGGCTCCCGAGTCTTTTAAGATGTACTCATAGTCTGATGTTGTAATGTTAGGATAAATAGGAACATTAATTGCTCCGGTTTTGCTTATTCCCATGTCTACAATATTCCATTCTGGCCTATTTAGCGAAATGACAGCTATTTTATCACCTCGTTTAATATCAAGATTAAGGAGTCCATATGCGAGACTGTTGGTTAATTCTACATACTCATCTGCAGAATAAGTTTTCCATGTACCATTTTCTTTCCCAGCTAAAACATCTTTTTTGTTGTACTGCTGTTTGGTATATTCCGCTAGTTCAAAAATACGAGTAGGCTTCAAGTTCATGTTGTCTATTAATTTTGTTCGGAATCAGTAAATTTACTAAAAATACTCAAAGACATAGAAAAAAACTATCTATCGTACTTATTGTCGAAATAAATTCGAAAACTTACATTTGATAAATTTTGCTTGATGTCTTCTTATAAACACATGTTAGATACACCTATAGAATTCCTTAAAGGAGTGGGGCCTCAGCGTGCTGAATTATTACAAAAAGAATTATCTATTTTTAGATACAGAGATTTGATAGATTTATATCCATTTAGGTATATAGACAAATCAAAATATCATAAAATTTCTGAATTGAAATCTGATCTCACAGATATTCAAATAGTTGGTCAAATCATAAATTTAACTGAAGAGGGTCAGTTAAAAAAGAAGCGATTAAAAGCTGTTTTCTCAGATGGAGAGTCTACTATGGAATTGGTTTGGTTCAAGCGAATATCATGGGTTAGAAAATCATTGAAACTTAGAGAGACTTATATAGTTTTTGGAAAACCTAGTCTATTTAATGGCTACTTTAGTATTTCTCATCCAGAAATTGATACATTAGAAGCACATCAAAAGAGTCTTGTTAAGGGTCTGCGTGGCGTTTATCCTTCAACCGATAAGTTGAAAATGCGACATCTTAGTTCAAAAGGTATTTCCAAACTAATGCATAATTTGATTGAACAAGTGCTGGATGCAATTCCTGAAACTCTCTCATTGTATGTTATGCAAAAATATAAGTTAATCTCAAAAAAAGATGCGATACTAAATATCCACTTTCCAAAATCTGAAGCTCACCTTTATCAAGCACAACGAAGACTTAAATTTGAGGAGTTATTTTTTGTTCAACTGTCAATTATAATGCTCAAACTACATAAAAAGAAGTCAAATAAATCATACTCTTTTTCGAAGATAGGAGATAATTTTCATAAATTTTTCCAGCACACATTACCATTTGAACTCACTTCGGCACAAAAACGAGTTCTAAAGGAAATTAGAAGTGATGTTGCCTCTGGCAAGCAAATGAGCCGCTTAGTTCAAGGAGATGTGGGTTCTGGAAAAACAATAGTAGCATTTATGACCATGTTGATGGCGGTAGATAATGGTTACCAGTCTTGTTTAATTGCTCCAACAGAAATATTAGCAACCCAACACTATAATGAACTTGTTTCGTTGGCGGCCGATTTAGATATCCATATAGATCTTCTTACAGGTTCCACTAAAACAGCTCATAGAAAGACTATCCATAGCGGTTTAGAGTCAGGTCAGTTAAATATTCTTATTGGTACTCATGCATTATTAGAAGACAAGGTTAGATATAAGAGCTTGGGTATTGCCATTATAGATGAGCAACATCGATTTGGTGTTGCTCAACGATCCAAAATGTGGCAAAAAAATAAACGACCACCCCACATCTTAGTAATGACAGCTACACCTATACCACGTACTCTTGCTATGACTGTTTATGGAGATTTGGATTTATCGGTTATTGATGAATTACCACCAGGTAGAAAACCAATTACCACCCTTCATAAAACTGATAAACACAGATTGTCGGTGTTCCATTTCTTAAAACAAGAAATAGACAAGGGTCGTCAAGTATATATCGTATACCCACTAATTGAAGAAAGCGAAACACTAGATTATAAAGACTTAATGGATGGGTATGAAAGTATTTCTAGGCACTTCCCAAAGCCTTTATATCAAGTGTCGGTAGTACATGGTAAGATGAAGCCTGAAGATAAAGAATTTGAAATGCAACGTTTTGTTTCTGGAAAGTCACAAATTATGGTTGCAACAACCGTCATAGAGGTGGGTGTTAATGTGCCAAATGCATCTGTTATGGTAATTGAAAGTGCAGAACGTTTTGGTTTATCTCAGTTACACCAGTTACGAGGAAGGGTGGGTCGTGGTGCAGCACAATCTTTTTGTGTACTTATGTCTAGCATTAAGTTAAGTGCTGATGCTAAAACAAGAATTAAAACCATGGTTAAGACTCAAAATGGTTTTGAAATCGCCGATGTAGATCTAAAGCTAAGAGGTCCAGGAGATATTATGGGTACAAGGCAGTCAGGAGTTCTTAACCTTAAGCTTGCCGACCTATCTAAAGACATGAATATACTTCAGTCTGCCCGAACTATTGCCCTTGAATTGTTAAGTGACGACCCACAGTTGATTGCAGATCATAACAGGATGATTCACAAAGAATTTATGCGCTCACATCATTCAAAAATACAATGGAGTTCAATTAGTTAATTAAATCATCAGTTTTTTAAACAATGTTTCCATGGCACGACTAAATGTTCTTGCTAAAAATTCCACACCAAATGCAGAGGTTTTGTATGTTTGTAGGTTAAACAACAAAACCAATAAATGGTAAAGATTAGAAAACAGGAGGCATTAGATTTTCATGCTGAAGGCAGGCCTGGAAAAATAGAAGTTGTACCTACCAAAAGTACCAATTCACAACGAGACTTATCTTTGGCATATTCACCAGGAGTAGCAGAGCCTTGTTTGAAAATTGCGTCTAAAAAAGAAGACGTATATAAGTATACAGCAAAAGGTAATTTAGTTGCCGTTATTTCAAATGGTACTGCCGTGCTTGGACTTGGAGATATTGGACCAGAAGCATCTAAGCCAGTGATGGAAGGTAAGGGATTACTATTCAAAATTTATGCTGATATTGATGTGTTTGATATTGAGGTAGATGTGCAAGATGTTGATGGTTTTGTTGCAGCAGTAAAGGCTATATCACCCACATTTGGTGGAATCAATTTAGAAGATATAAAGGCGCCTGAATGTTTTGAAATAGAGCGTATACTTAAAGACGAACTTCAAATTCCTGTAATGCATGATGATCAGCATGGTACTGCCATAATTTCAGCTGCTGCCCTTCTCAATGCATTGGAGCTCCAAAATAAGAAAATTGAAGATGTACAGATTGTTGTTAACGGCGCTGGTGCTGCTGCTATTTCCTGTACAAAACTTTATATCTCACTTGGGGCTAAAAAAGATCATATTGTTATGTGCGATAGCAAAGGAGTTATTCGTTCAAATAGAACGAATTTAACCGGCAATAAACTTGAGTTCGCAACAGACAGAAAACTTGACACTCTAGAAGATGCATTGGTTGATGCTGATGTTTTTGTAGGTCTTTCCAAAGGAAATGTTGTTAGACCTGCTATGATTAAAAGCATGTCAAATAATCCTATTGTATTTGCTATGGCTAATCCTATCCCCGAAATATCATATCCTAAAGCTATGGCTTCGAGAAAAGATATTATTATGGCCACAGGTAGGTCTGATTATCCAAACCAAGTGAATAACGTTTTAGGATTTCCTTACATATTTAGAGGTGCTTTGGATGTTAGAGCTTCAAAGATAAATGAGGAAATGAAGATTGCCGCTGTTAAAGCTATTGCAAACTTGGCAAAAGAATTAGTGCCTGAAGAAGTGAATCTAGCTTATGGTGAAACTAATATTACTTTTGGTCCTGATTATATTATTCCAAAACCGAATGATCCTCGTTTAATTTCTACTGTCGCTCCTGCTGTTGCAATAGCTGCTATAGAGTCAGGTGTAGCCAAACAAAACATTACTGACTGGGAAAGATATAAGATAGCGTTAAACAAAAGGATAGGTAGAGATAATAAACTCATTAGGAATATTACTACTCGAGCAAAATTAAATCCAAAAAAGGTGGTATTTGCAGAAGCAGATCATTATAACGTTCTAAAAGCGGCTCAAATTGTAAAAGATGAAGCCATAGCAGAACCTATTCTTTTGGGGCGAATAGATAAGATAAAAGCATTAATAGACGAACATAGTTTTGATTTCGAAGGAGATTTAATTATCGATCCGAAAGAAGATAATATGCAAGAAAAACTCAACACTTATGCTGATGTTTTATGGCGTAAGCGTTGTAGAAATGGCTACACATTGTATGAGTCTCGCAGGAAAATGCGTGAGCGAAACTATTTTGCTTCTATGATGGTTGAACAAGGAGATGCGGATGCTATGATATCTGGTTTTTCCAGAAATTATCCAGAAACTATTCGACCTGCTTTGCAAATTGTTGGAACAGAAGATGGTGTCAAAAGAGTTGCGGGATTGTATGTAATAATGACGCAAAATGGACCTATTTTTATTGCCGACACTACTATTAATATTAGTCCTGACGCCCAACAATTAGCAGATATTACTGAATTAACAGCTGATTCGGTTCAACGACTAGGCATTAAGCCAAATGTAGCGATGTTATCATATTCCAATTTTGGCTCTACTAACGATGTTAACTCTAAAAAGGTAAGGAATGCAGTACGAATCTTAAAAGACAGACGACCAGATATTATTGTAGATGGGGAAGTGCAAGCAAATTTTGCTATGAACAAAGAAGCCTTAGCTGATAAATTCCCTTTTTCTGAACTTGCAAATAAGCAGGTTAATGTTCTAATTTTTCCAAATTTAGAATCAGGAAATATCGCTTACAAGCTCATGCAAGAATTAGCAGGTTTTGAAACTGTAGGCCCCATTTTAGTTGGTCTTAAAAAGACTATTCATATCCTTCAATTAGGAGCTAGTGTTAATGATATTGTAAACATGACTACACTTGCAGTTGCAGATGCTCATAATAAACAAAAGAAAAAATGATTACACATTTACATGGAAAACTATGTGAGTTAAACCCTGCTTATGCAGTAGTGGACTGCAATGGAATCGGCTATATGGTTAACATATCACTTCATACATACTCAAAATTAGGAGATTCTGAAGCATGCAAATTATTCACGCATCTTGTTGTTAAAGAAGACGCTCATATCCTTTACGGTTTTCATGATAATTTAGAGCGAAAGGTATTCCGACTACTTATTTCAGTATCTGGAGTTGGTGCCTCTACCGCCCGCGTTATTTTGTCATCATTGTTATCAGAAGAAATTCGTGATGCTATAGTAAATGAAGATGTTACAAAAATTCAGTCAGTTAAAGGTATTGGTGTAAAAACAGCACAACGTATTATTCTAGATTTAAAAGATAAAATGCTAAAGGCCTTTGATCAAGAAGAAATAAACTTAATTTCAGGCAATAGAAATAGACAAGAAGCGTTATCAGCGCTAGAGGTACTTGGATTCCCAATGAAAGCAGTGAATAAGCTAATAGACAAATTATTGGTTGAGAATCCAGATTGTGAAGTAGAGGAATTAGTAAAACAAGCGTTAAAGCAACTTTAGGTGAGGCTACAGTTCATTTCTAAAAAAATAATTTTCACATTTATTATTTTTTCTGTGTATACATCCACATTGTATGCACAGGATGATAGCTTGGCATTACCCTACCCAAATATGCTATTTACAGAACCTACTAATTTTGAAAATCAGCTGGATTATAATAGTGTTTCGGGAGAATTTATATTAAATAAAAAAGTAGGTAGTCTCTTTTTGAAACGCCCAACTTTTATGAGTGAACAAGCTTATCGAAGCTATTTGTTTAATAAGAAAATACAAGATTATTGGAAGGAAAAAGTATATTCTAATTTAGTTGAAGAAGGGGTGGCAGGAACAAAGCCAAAACTAAAATTAGGCGGCGAAGGTTTTAGCAAAATTTTTGGTGGAAATACTGTTGATATAAGGCCTCAAGGTGCGGCAGAATTAACATTTTCAGGAAGTGTGAATAGTACTGAAAACCCTAGTCTTACAGAAAATCAACGTAACAATGCCAGTTTTAATTTTGATCAAAGTATTCAAATGAATGTGATTGGTAAAATTGGTACAAAACTTACCCTAAGAACAAATTATGATACCAAAAGTCAGTTTGATTTTGAAAATCAAACCAAACTAGAATACTCCGGAGATGAGGATGATATTATAAAAAAAATAGAATTAGGAAATGTAAGCTTACCTCTTAGTGGGTCATTAATATCTGGAACACAAAGTCTCTTTGGAATAAAAGCACAATTCCAGTTTGGTAAAGCAACTTTTACGACAGTTTTTTCAGAGCAAAAATCAGAAACCAGCACCATCAGTGTGGAAGGGGGTGCTCAAGTTTCCAATTTCGAAATTTATGCTGATGATTATGAAGAAAATAAACATTACTTCTTAGGTCAATATTTTTATCAAAATTATGATCAGGCATTAGCGAATATGCCAATTGTAAGTTCTGGTATACAGATTACTAATATTGAAGTTTGGGTTACTAACAAAACTGGTTCTACCCAAAATGTTAGAAATATTTTAGCATTTCAAGATCTAGGAGAAAATTTAAATCAAGTCTATAATGGAAGCCTAACGCTAAGTTCTGTTGGGTCAAACACACTTCATCCAGATAACAAAAACAACAACCTTTACCCCGTAGATTTAGTTAGTCAAAATCCAAATATTCGACAAATAAGTCAAGTAACATCATTGCTTAACGGTGCCGGATTTGAGCAATCTATTGATTATGAAAAAGTTGAAAATGCCAAGAAACTAACAAGTTCAGAATATACCTTTGATGCCCAACTTGGATTTATTTCATTGAACCAAGCATTAAATTCTGATGAAGTTCTTGCCGTAGCATTTCAATATACTTATAATGGCGTTCCTTACCAGGTTGGAGAGATGTCTGCTGAGGTTGCCTCGCCAGAGGTGTTAGTTTTAAAATTATTAAAGAGTACTACTGTTGACGTTGATTTACCCTCATGGAATTTACTCATGAAGAACGTATATGCATTGGGTGCTTATCAGGTTAGCAGTGAGGATTTTGATTTGCAAATTCTTTATCAAGATGACGAATCTGGTACGCCGCTCCCATATATACCAGAGGAAGGGTTAAGTAACAAGTTAATTATTCAAACACTAAATTTAGATAACTTAAATCAAAATAATGATCCTGGTCCTAATGGGCGCTTTGATTTTATTCCAAATTTAACCGTTAGGACTTCAAATGGTAGAGTATATCTTCCTTCGGTAGAACCTTTTGGGGATTTTTTGCGAGGGAAATTTATCGAAAACGGTTTGTCAAATGAACTCGCTAGTCAATATGTATTTGACGCTCTTTACGATTCTACACAAACAGCAGCATCCCAGGTTGCAGAACTAAATAAGTTTATCTTAAAAGGTCAGTATAAATCGTCTTCAGGAGCTGATATATCTCTTAATGCAATGTCTGTTCCAGAGGGGTCTGTAACAGTAACCATGGGTGGAACGCCACTAGAGGAGAATATTCATTATACAGTAGATTATAATCTTGGTAGAGTTAAAATTATTGATGAAGGGATATTAAGCTCTGGCCAACAAATAGATGTAAAACTGGAAAATGAATCAGGGTATAATTGGAAAACAAAGCGTTATTTAGGCTTAAATGCTGATTATAAGTTTAATGACAAGCTTATCGCTGGAGCTACCATATTAAATCTATCAGAAAGTGTGACTACCCCTAAAATAAATATGGGCGATGAACCTATATCAAATACAATATGGGGCTTGAATGCTTCGTATAAATCTGAGTCACAATTTATCACAACTATTTTAGATAAATTACCTCTTTTAGAGACCAAGGAGAAATCAAATATATCATTAACAGGAGAGTTTGCACAATTCATCCCGGGGCATCCTAAATCTATAAATGTTGATGAGACAGGAACTGCATACATAGATGATTTTGAAAACAGTCAGTCTCCTATAGATATGCGAACAGCACAGGCATGGAATCTTGCCAGTACACCTCAAGACCTTGAGCTTTTTCCTGAATCTAATTTAAATAACGACCTCAGTTATGGATACAATAGAGCTCTAATGTCATGGTATGTTATCAACTCAGATTTACAACGTGAAACAGCTTACTCTCCAGGTCATATTACGGATGAGGATCGAGAGGCCCCATATGTTCGAGAAATTACAATAAATGAGATATTTCCCGATAAAGACATACCACATGGACAACCTTTAAGGCTTAGAACGTTTGATTTAGCCTACTACCCGAATGAACGTGGGCCTTATAATTTTGATGTAGATGGTTTAGTAGGTGTCTCCAATGGTATTGATGCAAATGGTAATCTAAACGCTCCAGAAACGAGATGGGCTGGTGTGGTTAGAAAAATTGATAACAATGACTTTGAAACTGCCAATATTGAATTTTTAGAGTTTTGGATGATGGATCCATTTATCGAAAACCCACAATCTGCTGGAGGAGATTTTTATATTAACCTAGGAAACGTATCCGAAGATATTCTTAAAGACTCTCGAAAAAGTTATGAAAATGGTTTGCCTATTGATGGAAGTGACCTAGATATTGATACCACTGCATGGGGGAGGGTTCCATCCGTACAAGCTTTAGTTACAGCCTTTAATAGTGGAGAGGAAGCACGTGATAATCAAGATGTTGGAATAGATGGATTAGATGACCAGATGGAACGGGAGTTTATTTCAGAACTTTCCGGAGAAACACAGACTTATTTAGAAAAGATAGCGAACACGTTTGGAGAAAATTCCAATGCTTATACCAACGCCTTTCTTGATCCTGCAGCTGATAATTACCACTATTATTATGGCTCAGACTACGATTCAGAACAGAAGAGTATTTTAGATCGTTACAAATATTACACAGGGTTAGATGGTAATTCTCCTATGTCTACAACATCTCAATCTTCCTATACTCAGCTTCCAGATGTAGAGGATATTAATAGTGATTACACTTTGAGTGAAATTGAATCATTTTATCAATATCAGATCAGTCTCCGACCAGAAGATCTTCAGTCTGTTGGACAAAACTTCATTACCTCTATAATAGATAACGCTGGCCCTAATAATGATACAAAGTGGATACAATTTAAAGTGCCTATTACAGGGTTTACAAAAAAAGTAGGAAGTATTCCTGATTTTAAGTCCATCAGATTTATGCGTATGTATATGCACGGATTTTCTGAAACCACAATCCTTCGTTTTGCAACTCTTGATTTGGTGCGAGGTGAATGGCGCAAATACCTCAATGAGATAAGTCCAGAAGATTATAATCCAGATGCAAGTTTTGACATATCTGTAGTTAATTTAGAAGAAAATGGACGTCGTGATCCTATACCTTATGTGTTGCCTCCTGGTATCGAACGTGAGACAATTCAGGGTTCTACAACTCAACAAGCTCAAAATGAGCAGTCTATTAGCTTTAAGGTATGTAATTTAAGTGATGGAGATGCGCGTGGTGCATTTAAAAATGTAACCATGGATATGAGGACTTACAAAAAAATTAAACTTTTTGTTCATGCCGAAGAAATAAATCCTGAAGCATCTCCACTGATGGATGACGACATGACAGTTTTTGTTAGGATAGGAACAGATTACAGTTCAAATTATTACGAGTACGAATTGCCACTAAAAGTTACAGCGTGGAATGCTTCAGCTCGAGATGAAGTATGGCCAGAAGAAAATCAAATTGAAATAGATTTTGCCCAATTACTTGAAGCTAAGTCCGAGCGAAATAATCAAATGAGATCGGGGAATATAGAAGTTGGGTATACCCAGCCATTTACCTACGACATAGAAGGGTCTAAAAATAAAATAACGATAATAGGTAATCCGAATTTAGGAAACGTAAGAACCATTATGCTTGGTGTAAGAAACCCAAAGTTTGACGAATTGCTTAATCCAAATGACGACGGTAACGAAAAATGTGCAGAAATATGGATTAATGAGCTCAGACTTACAGACTTTGATGAAAGAGGCGGTTGGGCAGCCAAAGGGCAGCTAAAGACTAGGTTGGCAGATCTTGGTAGTGCAACACTGGCAGGAAATATAAGTTCTGTAGGTTTCGGATCACTTGAGCAAAGTGTTACTGAAAGAAACAAGCAAGAAACGAAACAATATAATTTTACAGGTAATATAGAGCTGGGAAAATTATTTCCAGAGTCAGCAAATCTAAAAATTCCTCTATTTGTAGGAATATCAGAAACCGTATTAACACCTCAGTACAATCCATTAGATCCTGATGTTGAGTTAGAGGCAAGTCTTTCTGATGAAGCTATAAGTGTTGGAGCTAGAGATACTCTAAGAAAAATAGTTGAAAATTATACAATAAGAAAATCGTTCAACCTTACAAATGTAAGAAAAGAGCGTGGAGGAGGTAATAGAGCCTCAACTAAGCCACGAGTTCAATCCAATAAAGGAAAAGGAAAAGGTGCTAGAGGGAAGGCTAGTAAAAATAGACTCTATGATCTTGAGAACATAAGCCTTAGTTTCTCTTATAATGAGGTGTTTAACAGAAATATAGATACAGAATTTAGTTTACTAAAAGAACATAGTGGTGGTATTGGATATAATTTCAATAATAACCCCAAAAACTATAAACCATTTAGTAAAATTAAATTTATTAAAAAATCTAAGTATTTAAGGCTTATAAAAGATTTCAACTTCTATTTAATGCCAAAGTCAATTACGGCACGAATCGATTTTGATAAGTCGTTTTCTGAAACAAAAATGCGAAATGTTGCGAATTTAAATTCGCTATCTCAAGTAAACATTATTGAACCTGATACCATGTTTAATAAAATGTTTACCTTAAATCAAAATTACACTGTTAAGTTTGATTTAACACGAAGCTTAAAGTTTAATTTTGCGGCCAATTCAAATTCAATTGTTGACGAGCCTGAAGGAAGAATAGATTCAGAAGACAAGAGACAAGCACTTATTGATAGTGTTTTAGCATTTGGTAGAACAACTAATTATCATCATCAGTTTGGCCTTCGTTACACTTTGCCAATAAACAAATTCCCTTTAACAGATTGGGTTAGCGTAACCATGAATTATGATGGGACTTATGATTGGGATGCTGGCTCGATGGTGTCTATGAATGATTCTATCAACTTGGGTAACACCATTCATAACACAAATAAAATTCGCATCAATACACAGCTTAATATGAGTACTTTATATAATAAAGTTCCTTTGTTTAAAAAAATTACATCCAATTCTAAAAACTCAAGAAATAAGTCTAGTCGATCTAACTCAAGAAATAAAACAAAAGAGTCTGTAAGTGAAAAAGATAAAGGCAAGAAGTCGGCTGATGATAAAGAAGAAGATAAATCGAATGGTGAAGACACAGAAGTGAATGAGGAGGAAGAGGACGAGAGAAATCCATTTGCGATTCTTGAAGGATTTGGAAGGACACTCTTATCAGTAAAAAATGTAACCATAAGTTACGACGAGCAAAACGGGTCAACCATACCAGGGTTTATGCCAAGTGCTGATATGCTAGGAATGGCAAACACGTTTGGTTCTAGTCCTGCTCCTGGTTGGAACTATATTTTAGGGCAGCAGATAGGTGTTGAAGGATTAATGAATTTTGCTGAAAATGGATGGATTACTACGGATACACTTTTAAATCAGCAATATTTAACGCAGTATACATCGCGATTAAACCTTAGGGCTACAATAGAGCCAATAAAAAAGTTTAGACTACAGTTAACAGCAAATAGAAATCAAACGATAAGAACATCAGAAACGTTTATGAATACAGGAACAGACGATACGCCTTTTTTCGAATCATTAAACAGAACAGAAAACGGTAGTTTTACCATGTCATTTTTAGCGATAAATACAGCTTTTCGACCGATGAATTTAAATTCCTCTAAAACATTCGATGACTTGAGGTCAAATCGATTAACTATTGCTCAAAGACTTGAGAGTAGATTCGGTTCTGGTTATGTAGATGGTGAAGTCTATCCTGTTGGTTTTGGACCTAACTCACAAGAGGTTTTGATACCTGCTTTTTTAGCCGCATACGCCGGTGTTGATGCTTCTTCTAAAAGTTTAGATAAATTCCCTTCTATACCATTGCCAAATTGGAATATCAAATACGATGGTTTAACAGACATCCCGTGGGTAAAAAAACACTTTAAGTCCGTTTCTTTATCTCATGGGTATACTTCAACATACTCTGTGAGCGCCTATCAATCCAATCTCTTTTTTGAAAGTGAAGCTATGCAATGGCAGGGAACGCCAGAAACGACGCCAGATAATTTTGATATGAATGGCGACTTTGTGTCTGAATTTCAAATAGAAACAGTTAGCATAAGCGAGCAATTTAGCCCATTGATAAAGCTAGATTTAACTATGAATAATAGTCTAACAACTCGTTTTGAGATAAAAAGAGATAGACAGGTAACTTTGAGTTTAAGTAATAATCAAATCCAAGAGCAAACAGGTAACACCTACTCTATAGGTTTGGGTTATCAAATTGATGATTTCGAATTTAGTTTGTCTTCTGCAAACGGTAATAGAACATTTTCTTCTAACTTAGATTTAAATGTTGACGTTTCCATAAGAAAGTCAGCATCTGCATATAGAAGTCTCCAAGAAAACACACACCAACCTGTAAGTGGGAGTACAGACATTTCTGTGAAAACAAGTGCAGACTATGTATTAAGCGATCGGGTAAATATTCAGTTGTTTTATGACAGGATGGTTAAAAAGTATGATGTTGCAACGTCATACGATTCTGTAGATAGCCAATTTGGAGTTAAACTGAGGTTTACTTTTGGTACCTAATTATTTGCATTAGGCACGAAATTTGCATTATTTTGCCTTACTTAATAAAAACTTAACACACATGAAAAAAATTTTACTAAGCCTTATGACAGTGCTCGCTTTAACGAGTTTATCTGCACAAACTTATTTTACAGAAGACTTCGAATCAGGTACTGACGCTTGGACATTTTACGATGCAGACGGAGATCAAGCCGGATGGGAAGCTTTGAGTTATGGAACAGAAGAAGGTGTTGTACTTACATCTGCATCTTGGACCTCAGATGATGGACCCCTTACTCCAGATAACTGGGCAGTTTCTTCAGCAATTGATTTAACATCTGCTACCCTACCAACTTTATACTGGAGTGTAATGTCACAAGACCAAGCTTGGGCAGATGAGAATATTACTGTATATGTAGCAACATCCTCAGATATTGCGGACTTAGCAGCTTCTGGTACTTCCTACACTGAAATTGTAGGCACAAGTACTGGCTATATGCTAAGAACTATGGATCTTTCTAGCTTTGTAGGATCAACTGTTTACGTTGGGTTACGTCACCATGATGTAACTGACATGTTTAGAGTAAATATAGCTGATGTTATGGTTAAAGAAATGTTAGCTGAGGACGTAACACTAACCTTATCTTCATCTTCGAATCAAGCTATAACATCTGAAGGTGGTACATCATCATTTGATTTTAATGTAGTTAGCTATGGATCAGAACAACTATCTGGCTATACATTCAACTATTCGGTTAACGGTAATGCCGGATCAATGCCTTCTAACCAATCACTAAATTCAGGCGATGTAGAAACATTTTCAATTGACTTAGGTGAAGGAAACTACCAAGTAACAGTATATGTTACCAACTCTAGTGGAGAGCAAGTTGGAGAGTCTTATGAAACTAACGTGTCCGTTGTACCACCAGTACCTCAGTTTGTGATGCAAGACACTTACGGAAACACACATGATTTACACTCAACGTTATCTAAAGGAACTATGGTATTGTTGGATTTCTTTGCATCATGGTGTGGTCCTTGTGAAACATCAACTCCAGAAGTGAATGCTGTATGGGAGCAAATGGGGTCCGGTTCATTAAGCTACGAGACATTTGGTATCACTACTGAACCAACCGATGACGCAGATGTTGTAAATGGTTTAGGATGGGGTGCTGAATATCCTAAATTTGCTTACTCACAAACTAATGAAGAAATGTGGAGCCATTACGATGGTTTATACGGTGAAGGTGGTATTCCATTCTTCGTATTAATATGCCCGAATCCGTCAAGCCCAGGATTCTCCGATATATCTTGGACTTCTGTAGGATGGGCTGGACAAGCTGCATTAGTAGCTGCTGCTGAAGATTGTATGGAAAACGTTTCTATAGATGAAGTTTTTGAATCATCTTTATCAATTTACCCTAATCCAGCTTCAGATTATGCTACAGTAAATATTTCTTTGGTTCAACCTCAAGATGTAATTGTTGAGGTTGTGAACACTTTAGGTCAAAAAGTAATGAACGTATCTGCTAATTTTGATGCAGGATTCAACACTTTTGAGTTACCTATCCAGACTTTATCTTCAGGTATGTATCATGTGAATATCAAAACATCTAATGTATTGATTACTGAAAAGTTAAACATCGTTAAATAATGACCTTAGAGTCATTCAAAAAAGGGCTTTCGGAAGAAAGCCCTTTTTTATTGGTATACTTTTTGTTACTTTTATACAATAAAATTAAACTACTATGAGAAAATTAGTACTTTCTTTAAGCCTTTTGTGTTGGGTAGCCTCATCAGCGCAATCACTTTCATTAAACCCTGATGAATCATATCATTCAATAGCAGGAGAGACGTGCGAAGCTCATTTTGATGTTGTCAACATATCATCTAATTCCCTAGATGTCATTGTCACTCGATCAATGAGTTTGGGAGATGATATTGTCTCAACTTTTTGCTGGGGGGAAACTTGTTATACGCCAGCAACTGATGTTTCTGCTCAGTCAATTACCATAGATGCTGGCGCGAGCTTTGATGGGTTTACAGGTTATATTTACAATATGCCTGCCGATACAAGCTTGATGATAAACTATTGTTTTTCTGTTGTTGATGACCCATCAGATAAGGTATGTGTAGATGTAACTTACTCATCATTTGCTCAATCTGTAGGTATTCCAGAATTAGAATCCAACCTATTGGTATATCCAAATCCAGCTAACGATAAGTTACATCTCAATTACGAAGGCTCTTCTGAAGCTACTTTCGTTTTATACGATATGCTTGGTAATAAGATATTAGTCAACAAACTTAGCGGTCCAAAAGAAATCTATGTTTCAGATTATCAGTCTGGTATTTATTTCTATAGTTTTGAGGTAGAAGGCACTCCTTCCGAAGTTCAAAAACTTGTTATTAGTCACTAATTGATAAATGAATAAAAGCCCTGATGTAGCATCAGGGCTTTTTTTTTGCTCTAAACACTCTATATCGCTTACATTATGTATTTTTGTTTATTCCAAAAATGAACAATAATGAAGGTATCATACAGCTGGATAAAAGATTATTTAAATGTACAACTAAGCCCAGTAAAATGTGCTCAACTACTTACAGACACAGGCTTAGAAGTAGAGGGGATACACGAAATAGAAAACATAAAAGGGGGCTTAAAAGGCTTGGTGATTGGTGAGGTAGTAACATGCGAACAGCACCCTAACGCAGATAGACTAAAAATAACTTCTGTAAACGTTGGTGAAGAAGTCTTAAAAATTGTGTGTGGTGCTCCAAATGTTGCTGTAGGACAAAAAGTGATTGTTGCCACTGTAGGCACCTTTCTTTATGATGATAAGGGAGATTCTTTTAAAATCAAAAAAGGAAAAATAAGAGGTGAAGTATCCATGGGAATGATTTGTGCATCTGACGAAATAGGTATGGGAGGAAATCACGATGGCATTCTTGTTCTTGATCAATCGGCTGTTCCAGGAACTGCTGCTTCCGATTTTTTTGACCTAGCTTCTGATACTGTCTTCGAAATTGGTCTAACCCCAAATAGGTCTGATGCCATGGGACACATAGGCGTAGCAATAGATTTAAAAGCTGGCTTAGCTGCTCAAGGAACAGACTTAACTTTATGTAGGCCATCAGTTGACACCTTTAAAATCGATAATAACGATTTAGAAATAAAGGTAGAGGTTGAAGACAATAACCAATGCCCAAGATATGCAGGAATAACTATTTCGGGTTTAAAAGTAGGTCCTTCGCCCGATTGGATGAAAAGAAGGTTAACCGCCATTGGCTATCAGTCCTATAAATAATATTGTGGACGTTACTAACTATGTTTTACACGAGACAGGTAACCCACTGCATGCTTTTGATGCAGCAAAAATTAAAGGAAATAAAATTAAGGTAAAGACTGTAGCTAAGGACACAAAGTTTGTGTGTCTTGACGAACAAGAAATCAAATTAGATTCAAGTGATATGATGATCTGCAATGATCTAGATCCAATGTGTTTAGCAGGTATTTTTGGCGGTCTAGAATCTGGAGTTTCTGATGCTACAACATCTATATTCCTCGAGGCCGCATACTTTAATCCTGTTTCTGTTCGAAAGACAGCTAAAAAGCATGGTTTTAATACAGATGCATCATTTCGTTTTGAGAGATCAGTTAATCCAAACACAGTTGTTTATGCTCTAAAAAGAGCAGCGCTACTCATTAAAGATATCGCAGGAGGGGCAATTAGTTCCAATCTTATCGATATTTACCCACAACCTATAAAGCATTTTGATGTTGATTTTAATTATGCTAACTGTAATGCACTAATAGGTCAAGACATAGACAAGGGAGTCATAAAGTCTATTTTGAAAAATTTAGAAATAGATGTGTTGAGCGAGACAAGTACTGACTTAAAGTTGGCAGTACCACCTTATAGGGCAGATGTAAAGAGAGAGGTAGATGTTGTAGAAGAGGTGTTACGTATTTACGGATATAATAATGTTGGTATGACAGGAAGAATTAACGCCTCTTTGTCAATCGTACCTAAGCCAGACACTCATAAAGCTCAAGAGTCCATATCCAATTTATTATCTGCTATTGGTTTTCATGAAGCAATGTCTAATTCGCTTACTAAAGGTTCTTATGCCAATGGGATGGAAAGTCTTAAAAAGCAGTCGCAAATCTTATTAATGAACCCTTTAAGTCAAGATTTAAATGCCATGAGGCAAAGCCTACTCTTTGGAGGTTTAGAGAGCTTGGTTTATAATGTGAATAGAAGATTTGGAGATGTCTTTTTGTATGAGTTTGGGAATACTTACAATCGATATGAGAATGATTTTGTTGAAGAATCTAGACTAGGCATATGGATTACTGGAGATAAAACGAAACAAGCTTGGAATACAAAAGCGCAAGAGGTAGACTTCTTCTATTTGAAAGGTGTTGTAGAGAAAATATTAATGAAATTAGGTATTAGTAAAGGTATTAACAGCCTAACAGTACAAAATGATATTTTCTCGGAAGCGTTACAATACAAATTTAGAAAGAAAAAGATTGTGGTGTTTGGCCAAGTCAAATCTTCCATATCTAAACGAGTTGGTTTGAAACAAAAAGTGTATTACGCCGATATCAATTGGGGTGAACTCATGCGCTTATTAAGCGATGTTAAAGTAAAATACAAAGAGGTCTCTAAATTCCCTTCTGTAAGAAGGGACTTGGCATTGTTATTAAATAACGAGATAAGTTTTTCTCAGGTAGAGACTATTGCTATTAAGACAGATAAGAATCTATTGAAACAGGTTAATCTTTTTGATGTATACCAAGGCGATAAGCTTCCTAAAGGAAAAAAATCATATGCGGTAAGTTTTGTTTTTTCTGATGAAGAAAGAACACTTACTGATAAAATGGTTGATAAATCAGTACAAAAAATATACAAGTCATTAGAAGAACATCTTAATGTCGAACTTAGAGACGGTTCTTTATAATGTGTTTACATAAAATAAATATCTATGGAAGATAAGAGTGTTGTTTGTTCGTTTTGCGGTAGATCTAAGCAAGAAACAGATGTTTTAATTGCAGGAACAACCGGTCATATTTGTAATTTATGTATCAATCAAGCTCATGAAATTATTTCAGAAGAGCTAGAGCATAAAACCAATGCACTTCTCGCAAAAAAGTTAACCCTACTTAAGCCCATTGAGATAAAGGACCATTTAGATCAGTATGTAATTGGTCAAAATCATGCTAAAAAAGTCTTGGCAGTAGCTGTTTATAATCACTACAAGAGAATTTTGCAGCAAAGCGAAAAGAAGCAAGATATTGATATTGAAAAGTCTAATATAATGTTAGTTGGTAAAACAGGAACAGGTAAGACACTCTTGGCAAGATCTATTGCTAAAATGCTAAATGTCCCATTTACAATAGTTGATGCTACAGTATTAACAGAAGCAGGATATGTAGGAGAAGATGTTGAAGGCATTTTATCTAGGTTGCTACAAGCTTGTGATTTTGATGTCGAACTGGCAGAGAGAGGTATAGTTTTTATTGATGAAATCGATAAAATTGCTCGCAAGAGTGATAACCCATCAATAACAAGAGATGTATCTGGTGAAGGTGTTCAACAAGCTATGCTTAAATTATTAGAAGGAGCAACCGTAAATGTTCCGCCTCAAGGAGGTAGAAAACATCCTGATCAAAAATACATGAAGGTGAACACAAAAAATATTTTATTTATGTGTGGAGGTGCCTTTGATGGTATTGAACGCCACATAAGACATAGAATGAATACCCACGCATTAGGCTTTGGTAATAGCGCTGATATACGAGTAGATGATGCTAATTTATTGCAATATGTTTCGCCACAAGATGTAAAGCGATTTGGTATTATACCTGAGTTGATAGGACGTCTTCCTGTAGTCACTCATCTAAATCCACTAGATAGATCTGCGTTAAGAAGTATTCTTACGGAGCCAAAAAATGCCATCATTAAACAATATAGGCGTTTGTTTGAAATAGACAAAATAACACTTAAAGTTGATCATGAAGTATATGACTTTATTGTTGATAAAGCAGAAGAATTTCAGTTAGGCGCCCGAGGTTTGCGTTCAATTTGTGAAGCTTTAATGGTAGATGCCATGTTTGAGCTCCCGTCTTCAGATTCAACTGAATTTGTGTTAACTTTAGAATATGCTCAATCTAAGCTAACTCATACAAGTCTTGGAAAGCTTAGGGCAGTTAGCTAAAGATGCTAAATAAATTTATTATTAGTCTTGGTTCCAACCAAGGCAATCGAATGCGAAATTTAAGTCTAGCTGTAGATTCTATATCTGATGATTTAGGAGATGTCATTGCAAAATCAAAGGTCTACAAAACAGAGTCTTGGGGTTATAAAGATGTGTATTATTACAATGCTGTACTATGTTTAATATCTAGTATCGAGCCATTAATCCTAATGGATAAATTACTAGAAATAGAAATTAAATTGGGTCGGCAACGCAAAGGTGATTCTCATAATTACGAATCTAGAACAATAGATTTAGATATACTGTTGATAGAAGGATTATGTGTTAACCATCACAAACTAAAAGTGCCGCACCCAAGAATGCACCTAAGAAAATTTATATTACTTCCCTTACAAGAAATTGCTCCAGAATGGAAACACGAGGTAATTCACAAAACCATATCTGAGTTGCTTCAATCCTGTGAAGATGAACTAGATGTTATCGAAGTTAAAGATATACAAGGTGAACACTGGCTTTGATCTGTATAATCTTGTATATTTAACTATCAAACTTAAAACGAGCTATTAATTATTAGGTATATATAAAAGCATTTTTTTACATTTGTAACCTATTTGTCAACTAAACAAGCAAATTACTCTAAAAAACATATCATGATAAAATTGAAGAAAGTAGCACTAGCATCTTTATTTGTAGTTTACAGTGCTTTCGCTCAAGACGGAGGTCTTAAAGGTTTAATCACAAACGATGCTTCTATCGGTTTAAATACTGGTTTGTATACATACGTTTCAAGTAACTCTAATATGGAGCTAGGGTTTGGAGCCAACTATACCAAACAGATGACATCGGTATTAGGTCTACAACTTGGATTTATGTCTGCAACTCTTTCTAATGAGTTAGATACTATGGAGTTTACTTCTTTGAGTTTAAAAGGACTTGTTAACTTATCTAACCTATCTATAGGTGGAGCCGAAAATACAAAGTTGTATTTAGCAGGTGGATTTAATATTATGATGGAAGATGATGACAACAAAGTAGTACCATCTATTGGTGCTGGTTTAAAGTATTCTCTAAACGATAATTTAGATTTGGATATCTCTGCTAACATAAATTCTAGACCTTTAACAGGTGAGGCCTTAGGTACGCATCTAATAGCAGGCTTGGGACTTAACTACCGATTTACTAAAAAAGAAGAGTCTGCAGAATGGAATAACCCACTAGATGCTATGTACGGTGATATAGCTTCTGTAAAAACTGAAGTAGAAGGTCTTTCTACAGATACTGATGGTGATGGTGTTGCTGACGCCTTTGATGCCGATAACAATACACCTGAAGGAGTAGCCGTAGATGGTAAGGGAAATGCCCTTGACGTTGATATGGATGGTATAGCCGATTACATGGATGAAGATCCTTTCACAGCGCGTGGTGTGCAAGTAGATGCTAAGGGTCGTGAGTTAGATAGTGATAAAGATGGCGTAGCAAACTCAATAGATATAGAGCCGAACACACCTTCCGGAGCAACAGTAAACTTCCAAGGTAAAGAAATCAGAGGTGCTAAAGGTGCATTTATGCCTGCTGTATACTTCGACTTTAATTCATCAAAAGTTTCTTATGCAAACTACGAACGTTTAGCTGCTGTAGCATCACTATTACAAGCAAATCCTAATTATAAGTTAAGAGTTATTGGTTATGCAGATTCTTATGGAAACTCTGCTAACAATCACAAAGTTGCTCTCAGAAGAGCGAATGCTGTAATAGATGCTTTAACCAATATGTTTAGCATTGATAATTCACGCTTATCTGCTGAATCAAAAGGTGAAGATGCACCACTGGCAAACGAGTCAGCAAAAGTTACAGAGACAACTGCAGATGGTCAAGTTATATCGAACAGTTTAACACGAATGAATCGTCGTGTTGAATTTGTTATCGAATAGTTATAAAAAACAATCATTAATCAAAAATCCTCTTCTTTTTGAAGGGGATTTTTTTGTTACTAATAGATTGTGTTATCTAGCTTTACTTTTTACCGTAAGAAAGTTTATAAATCAAATGCCAAAGTATAATACCAGTACTAACTGAGATATTTAAAGAGTGTTTTGTGCCCAGTTGAGGTATTTCAATACAAGCGTCACAAGTATCGATAACTTCTTGCTGAACCCCTTTTACTTCATTGCCAAACACCAATGCAATCTTAGTATGTGGCTGTGGGTTAAACTCCTGAAGCATTATACTATTACTTACTTGCTCTATTGCAAAACAATGAGCACCTTTTTCTTTTAAGTCTTTTATGGCATCAACACAGTGGGCATAATACTCCCACACAACAGATTCTGTTGCACCTAGTGCAGTTTTATGGATGTCTTTGTGGGGAGGTTGAGCAGTAATCCCACAAAGAATAATTTTTTCAATTAAAAAAGCATCAGAAGTTCTGAATACCGAGCCAATATTATTTAAGCTGCGAATATTGTCTAAAACAACTATAATTGGCTGTTTTTGAACATTTTTAAATTCTTTAACGCTGAGTCTTTTTAACTCACTATTTTTTAATTTTCTCATAGAGCTATTGGCTAGAATTAATATCTTAGTCCTTGCATGAAAGCAAATGCAAAATAACCAATATAATAGCAATAGTCTTGTCCAAATCTCTTAAAAAAAAGAAAGAAACCCCTTTAATGACCCAATATAACGGGATTAAAGCCAAGTATCCTGATGCTATGCTTTTATTTAGAGTAGGCGATTTTTATGAGACCTTTGGAGAAGATGCCATAAAAGCGTCTCGAATATTAGGGATTGTGCTTACCAATCGAGCAAATGGAAGTTCTAAGATAGAGCTCGCTGGTTTTCCACATCATTCGTTAGACACCTATTTACCAAAGTTAGTTCGCTCTGGTTGCCGGGTGGCTATATGTGATCAGTTGGAAGACCCAAAAGCAACTAAGAAAATTGTTAAGCGAGGTGTAACCGAGTTGGTCACTCCCGGGGTGTCTTACAATGATAAGACACTAGATCTTAGATCTAACAATTTTTTAGCTTCTATACATTTAGAAAAAGATAAGCTAGGGATTTCTTTTTTAGACGTATCTACAGGAGAGTTTTTAGTAGCTGAGGGAGATTGGAGCTACATCACCAAATTGCTGCAAAGTTTTTCTCCTTCAGAAGTCCTCTATCAAAAACAGCACAAAACAGAATTTGCACAACAACTGGCAGACAGTTTTTTTTCTTACATGCTCGAAGATTGGGTTTTTACCTCAACTTATTCTAAAGAATTATTGTTGAGTCATTTTGAAACAAAATCTTTAAAAGGTTTCGGAGTAGAGCGTATGCCTTTGGGTATTATTGCCGCAGGGGCCGCTCTTCATTATCTTAAAGAAACACAGCACAACCAAACCAGCCATATAGCTTCTCTTACAAGAATTGAAGAGGATAACTATGTATGGATGGATCACTTTACTATTCGAAATTTAGAAATCCTTCAATCAACTGGTTTACAAGGGGTTTCTCTTCTTGAAATTTTAGACCAGACCGTTTCTCCGATGGGAGCGCGTATGCTAAGACGTTGGATGGTATTGCCACTAAAGGATCAAAAGACAATAGAAGATCGTTTAAATATTGTTGAGTACTTCAATAATGAAGTTGATATTGCTGATGATATGGCCAACCATATCAAACAGATGGGCGATTTGGAACGGCTTATATCTAAGGTTGCCACAGCTCGGATATGCCCAAGAGAAGTAGTCCAACTTAAAAAGGCTTTAGCAGCTATAGAGCCTATTGTATCGTATTGCAACAATTCTGAAAATACAAGTTTGAGTGATTTGGCGTCACAGTTAAATCCATGCCAGCCAATACAAGAGAAAATAACTCAGCAACTTCAAGAGGATGCTCCAGTACAAATTATAAAAGGAAATGTGATAGCTGATGGCGTTTCGCCTGAGCTAGATGAGCTTCGTGAAATATCTACTTCTGCCAAAGATTACTTAGAGCACGTTCGCCAAAGAGAAACAGAACGCACTGGTATTCCATCCCTTAAAATTGCATTTAATAATGTATTTGGATATTACCTAGAAGTTAGAAATACCCATAAAGACAAGGTTCCTGAGGAGTGGGTAAGAAAACAAACCCTTGTAAACGCTGAGCGATACATTACGGAAGAGCTTAAAGAATTAGAAATAAAAATACTTGGAGCAAACGAAAAAATTCAGACTATAGAACAGGAGTTGTTTCACGCACTTGTTGCGCAACTAATGGATTACGTACAAGTGGTGCAACGTAACGCCCATCTGATTGCACGAATAGATGTACTGCTTTCATTTGCTAAGATTGCACATCTCAATTCATATGTAAAACCAGAGTTAAACGATTCATTCACATTAAATATTGCTAAAGGAAGGCATCCAGTAATCGAAAGGCAGTTGCCAATAGGAGACTCATACGTAGCTAATGATGTGTATTTAGACAAAGATACACAGCAAATTATTATGATAACTGGCCCAAACATGTCTGGGAAGTCTGCATTACTTAGGCAAACCGCTTTAATTGTTCTCATGGCACAAATGGGTTGCTTTGTTCCTGCCAAATCCGCGTCTATAGGTTTGGTGGATAAAATATTTACTAGGGTGGGAGCTTCTGATAATATATCGTTAGGCGAGTCTACATTCATGGTAGAGATGAATGAGACAGCGAGTATACTAAATAACGTTTCTGATCGTAGCTTAATTTTATTGGATGAGATAGGTAGAGGTACCAGTACCTATGATGGAATATCAATTGCTTGGGCAATAGCAGAGTATATTCACGAGCATAAGTTTAAAGCCAAAACCTTATTTGCTACTCATTATCATGAGCTCAACGAAATGTCAGAGAGCTTTAAGCGCATAAAGAACTTTAATGTTTCGGTAAAAGAGGTAGACAAAAAAATCTTATTTATGCGAAAGTTAATGCCTGGAGGTTCTGAGCATAGTTTTGGGATACATGTAGCGAAAATGGCAGGAATGCCTCATGTTTTAATTAATAGGGCCAACGAAATTCTTTCACATTTAGAGTCATCTCATAGTAAGAAAGACTTGAAATTTAAGGCCCAAACTATACAATCAAATTCTGATTTGCAATTGAGTTTCTTTCAGCTTGATGATCCAGTATTAGAGCAAATAAAAGAAGAGTTATTAAAGACAGATGTGAATACACTTACACCGGTTGAAGCACTATTAAAGCTTAATGAAATTAAAAAAATGATAGGCGCAAAGTAGAAGTGAAAAATAGATTCAAAATCTTTACGTTTTATTTTGAGGTCTATCAAAAGTACGTATATTTGCTTCGCTCTTTTAAAAGAGGCCAATGCGAGTGTAGCTCAGGGGTAGAGCATCACCTTGCCAAGGTGAGGGTCGAGGGTTCAAATCCCTTCACTCGCTCAACGATCATCTTAGGATGCTCGAGTGGTGGAATTGGTAGACACGTCAGACTTAAAATCTGATGAACATTAGTTCGTGCGGGTTCAAGTCCCGCCTCGAGTACAAAACCTTCTCAGAAATGAGGAGGTTTTTGTTTTTGTATCTTTAATATCTTCTAACACCTAACATTTGTAAAATAATATTGATACTCTATTTATGTTTTTTTGCATAGAATTTAAATCTATTAGACAATGAAAAAAATTTTACTTACCGGAGCAACTGGCTACATAGGCAAAAGATTACTTCCAGTATTAGTAGAAAATGGCTATGAGGTGCTTTGCGCTGTGCGTGATCAGGCAAGGCTAAATTTATCTAACTCATTGTCGGCTAAGGTAAAAGTAGTTGAAATTGATTTTTCTCAATCTCATCAACTCCACAAACTACCTAAAGATATAGACGGTGCATATTATTTGATGCACTCTATGTCTAACTCTAAAGATTATTATGATTTAGAACAAACCTGTGCAATAAATTTTAGAAAAGCCCTTAAGAGTACTCAGGTTAAGCATGTAGTATATTTAAGTGGTATTATAAACGACAGCTCACTCTCGCGACATTTGGCTTCTAGAAAAAATGTTGAAAAAGAACTTTCTAAAGGTAGTTATCATCTTAGTACTCTAAGATCTGGAATTATTATTGGTTCTGGTAGTGCTTCATTTGAAATAATTAGAGATTTGGTAGAGAAACTCCCTGTTATGGTGGCCCCACGCTGGCTTAAAACAAAGTCTCAGCCTATTGGTGTTTCTGATGTGATTTATTATTTGCAAAAGGTATTATTCAATCCACGAACATACGATAGAGACTTTGATATTGGAGGGCAAGAAGTGTTGTCTTACAAGCAAATTCTTTTGGGTTATGCAAAGGTAAGAGGGCTTTCTAGAAAAATATTTGTTTTTCCCGCAATGACTCCTCGGTTATCATCTTATTGGTTATATTTTGTAACATCAACAGCATACAACTTGGCAGTTTCTTTGGTAGACAGCATGAAAGTTGAAGTAGTCTGTAGAAACCAAGAATTATCAAATATTTTAGCTTGGCAACCCTTGAGCTATTCCCAGGCCTTGCAACGTGCTTTTCTTAAAATTGAAGCTAATGAAATTGTGTCAAGTTGGAAAGATTCACTCATAAGTGGAGTGTCTACAATGCATGTAGGAGATTTTATAAATGTTCCTCAATATGGGTGTTACAAAGATAAATGCCAACAAAAGGTGAAGAATAAGCAAGACTGCTTAAATCGTATATGGAGTATTGGTGGCGAAACAGGGTGGTACTATGCGGATTGGCTGTGGCGTTTTCGCGGTTTTATAGACAAACTAGTTGGAGGTATAGGCTTAAGGCGTGGTCGAACTAACAAATACGAATTAAATGCTGGCGATGCACTGGATTGTTGGCGTGTTTTATACTCTAATAAAGAAGAAGGAAAGCTACTTTTATTTGCCGAAATGAAATTACCCGGTGAGGCTTGGCTTGAATTTAAAATTGAAGAAAATACACTTTTTCAAACTGCTACTTTTAGGCCTAGGGGGCTCTTTGGTCGTTTGTATTGGTTGTGTGTATTACCATTTCACTACTTTATTTTTAATGGCATGATCAAGCGTATTGCTCGTGTTAAAATGTAACTAATACTTGTTATGCGAACAGTTAGCCATTTGCATAATTAAATAACACTACATAAAAAACATCTTTTTTAAAAGTTAATTACTCAGGTCTTAAATTAGTCGCCATATTTATTAGTCTATATGACCTAAATTGCCTCAAAATATTAGGTAATTTCACTCAAAATAGCTTACAATTTTGTAGTTGCCTTGGAAACAGGTTCTAATTTATTTAACTTCATTATTATATATTATAATATTCTTAAAATATAATCAGGTAAATAAACTAGATGAGAAAAAAACATAAAAACAAAAAAAACGAGAATTTAAAATTGGATGTGTTAAACAGAAGAGAGGCATTAAAAAAAGCAGGTAAGTATGCTGCTGTAACTGCTCTGGGTACCTTTTTAATATTAAGCCCCAAAAAAGCTCAAGCTTCAAGCCCTCCTCCACCAGGTGGAGGATTCTAGCCAAAATATTGCTTAAAGGTTCGCATATATATTTAAATATTATACTCTACAATTTTAGTAGCTCGTATGTAAGATCAAGTGAACATAAAAGCCGTATATTTTTCATACTTTAGCCTAATATTAGGCTAATTTTATGAGAAAATATATTCTATTCTTTTTATTCAATTTATGGACTTTTACATCTTATAGTCAATGTGATCAAGTTACTCTTGAGCAAACTAGCACTAATGATTGTTTGCCAATTGCTGCTTACAACTTAACAGGTGAAGCGCCTGCTGGATCTTCTGTTGAGTGGACCTGGATTGACAATCCTGGGAATGCTCAATTACTTTTTGATGAAGACAACGACTTTGTTGTGTTTGTAAGCATGACAAATGTAGGGATGTATAGTTTGCAAATGGAAGTAACATTGTCTTCAGGTGAAAGTTGTACTAAAATTTTCGAAAAAGAACTTTTTCCACTCACGGATGCTATCATAGATATTCCAAACAGTTTTACCATGTGTGATGGATCTGTTGAGCTTAATTTGATTTTGGATAATGCCGAAGCATTTCAAGAGGTTGATTGGATAATCAATCAAAGTTTTAGCTCAGATTTCGAGGCAAGTTTTGTGCTTACCGAGGCTGCTCAATATGAGCTGAATATTATCACTGAAGATATTCATGGCTGTGTCGTAAATTCAATAGAAAATTTTACGGTTATTGAAGGGCCAGCTATAAACAATACCTCAGTGCAATTAACTTCTAGTCTTGATAATACAACTTGCTTAGATCCTAACACATTGTACAATGTTAGCACAGATGTCACATCAGATTACATGCCAAATTCTATTTATTGGCAAAATACAAATCAAACCACATTACTAGACCACTCGATAGAAATTATAGTTGCAAATACCAGCGAACAAAACTTTATTTATCCAATACTGCTCAATTTTGATGATTGTACACTCTCTTATAATTTAGAGCATTCATATACAACAACTCAACCTGTTTCTTACAATTCAAGTTATACAGAAAATCCATTATGTGCCGGAGAGATTGTTACACTTAGCAACACCTCCAATCAATTGCTTTATGATCCTGATTTTACGTGGAGTATTGATGGCGCAACAGTGTTGAGTGAAACAGTAAATTCTGTTAGTTTTACATATGATCAAGACGGTACCTACGAGTGGTCTTTAAGTTATAACGGAGCATGTTCTTCTTCCTATACAGAATCTGAATTAGTTGATGTTGATATAATAGAGCCTCTCCTTACTCAAGGAATTAATCAATTGTCTTGTGAAGATAATTATACTTTAAGTCTAGATCATTCCACACAACTAGAAGAAGATGAAAGTTATAACTATTTATGGACTATAGGCAGTGACTTAACACCTATGCAAACCAGCAGCTCAGAAACGCCATCATTTGAACTAAGTCAGAGCGGGAGTTATGATCTTAATTTAACCATTAGTAATGATGATGGAGCTTGTTCTGGAAGTCTAAATTATCCCAACTTCTTTACTCTTGGAGCAATTAGTGTAACCCTTGTAAATGATATTCAGGTATATTGCTCTGGTCAAAATATCCAAACCGAAAACTTAATTGATAATCCTCAAATATCTCAGTACTCATACACCTGGAGTCTATACAATAGTGATAATAATTTAGTTTCGTCAGCGGTGGGCTACAATTCAAATTTATCGGTGGCAGAAGTTGGATTATATACGGTTGAACTTCATGTTGAAGACACACAATCTAGCTGTGAGTCTACGGTTTCTGGGTCAATTATACAGGTGCAGACAGCACCCCAGGTTAATATTTTGTCGGAAGATTTAGAATTGTGCTCATCGTCAGATATTGACATAAATGCTGAACTTCTCATTGATGCAGAACCCTTAGTAGTGTTTGATTGGACCTTGATCCAAGAGCTAACCGAAATCCATTCTTCATCATCTTCAGACTTTGAATTCACACTCGATGATACAGGAGTTTATACTTTACTTGCAGAATTCTCTGTGGGTAACTGTGTAGGTTCAGATCAAATAGAAATAAGTTATGAAGATTTATTCGCAGATAGCCAATGGGATATACAAACGCCTGAAATTCTTTGCGAAGGCGATATCATAACCCCAAGTAATCATGTAAATATTCCAGTTTCTAACAACGTAGAAGTACAATGGAATTTACTTGCATTTAATACGGGTGAACAAGTGTTATCGAGTAATGATCTTGCGGCTATTTTTATTCCTCCACCAGGCAACTATGGTCTAGAGGTGCTATTAAGCTCAAATATAAATAGTTGTTCATTCCAAGATATTGTTTCTCCAGAAATTATCATAAATGAAAGTCCAGAATTTCAATTCGATGCAACAAATGTTTCGACATGTGAATTACCCTATACTCTGGAAGTTAACATCGATGGAAGCTCAGAATTAGCAACTTATAATTGGGGCCTTTACTTAGACAACAATTTGGCCTCTAATGGCGAAAACAATTTTGAATATACATTTACAGATAATGGATCATATGTGCTAGTATATACAGGAATTAGCACAGAAAATTTAGAGTGTATTTCATCTCAAAGCATTGATGTTGATGTCAACAATTTAATTGTCAATTATCTAAATAATTCCCCTGGAGTGCAGTGTGAAAATTTCTTTTTAAATACTGCGGACTATTTTGATTTATCAGCAATCCAATATGCTGGTTATAACTGGCAATTATTAAATCAATCTAGTGAGGTTGTTCATGTCTCAACAGATTCTAATGCCTCATTTATAATAGACGAATCGGGAACATACGATTTGTCATTACAACTTTTCAGTGAGATTAATGAATGTATATATGATACCTTGTTAGAAGATTTCGTTACAATTTTAGATCTTAATTTTGCCCTAGATGACGTACTCACATCGTGTACACTTCCTTATGAGGTGGATTTTGAATATAATGCTGACTTGACAGATGTTGACATGCCAAGTTTTTTGTGGACATTGTATGATACAGATGGCACCATTATAGAAACAATTAACCAAGAACAGGCTAATTTCACTTACAATGACATCGGAAGCTATAATATTTCTCTAACTATTACAGATCAACAATATGGCTGTTTTGTAAGCCAATTAAAAGAAAATGCAGTAATTATTGATACAGTTCAAGTTACTTTAGATGAAAACACATCAATAACAACATCTTGTTTACCATATTCCTTTAGTGCTGGAGAATTTGACATGACATCTTATGCAGATTTCAACTACTTGTATTTATGGTCCCTCATTGATGTCGATGGGAATACTTATCAAACTGCAAATAATAGTGAAGGCAGCTTTACTATATATGATCCTGGGGTATATGATTTGCAATTAGAAGTAACAAATCTTGATGCCAACTGTTATTCCACTCAAACCATAGAAAATGCTGTTCAAGCTAATCAGCTTGATTTATCTTTAAGTATCGAAGAAAGTGAAAACTGCTTTAATGATTTAGACGTATTGACTAAAACAATAAAAGTAGATCCCATAGTTTCTTCTTTAAATATTCCTTTTAATATAGTAAATAACACATGGTTAGTTTTACCATCAGAAGGAGTTAATATTGTTACTTCCAATCAAGATAGCCTTGTTTTAGAGCTTAGCGAGCCTGGTGAATACACGGTCAGTTGTTTATTAACGATTGACAATAATAGTTGTCAGATTTCTGAACAACTTGAATTCGAAATAGGGATAGAGGCTCAAGCTGAAGTACCAGAACTTGTTTGTGTTGGTGCAGAATTTATTGCAACATCTAATGTATTTGTTGGTACTTCTTCTTCAACTTTCCAGTGGTCATCTATCGATTCAAGTATTGAGTTTTTAAATCCACAACAACAGCAATCTGAATTTTATGCCAATGAACCAGGTAATTATACAATTGACTTTTATGCTACAAATGATTTAGGTTGCTATGTACAACTATCTAATGATATTGAGGTATACGCTTTAAATGCCCTAGTAACGAGCCCAGATTCTGGAGAGCAATGTAGGCCAGCAGTGGTAGATTTTCAGAGCACAAATAATGAATATGTAAGTAGTTACACATGGAATGTCACACAAAAGTTTGAGGACGATACAATCAATTATTCGCTTACTACATTAACACCTGATTTAACATACCTCCTTTCAGATGTTGGGTTAACAGATGTTGAGCTCATCATAGAATCAGACCATGGTTGTGCCGACACATCTTCTTTATATGATTTTGTAGACATCATTGCGCCACTCCCATATTTTAGTTTAGAGCCTAATTTTGCAGGTTGTGATAGCTTTGAGGTTCATCTAATAGATTCGTCCAATTTTATTGATAATTATTTCGTCGATGTAGGTACTGGCTTTATTACAGATTATACGATAGGTGATACCACAACCGTATTGTATCATTATCCTTACGGAGAAACAAATGCTTGGTATTATGAATATTACATATCAATCCAAGCAGAATATAAGTTTTGCGAAGCTAGTTATTTAGATACGGTAAGAGTTTACCCTAGACCCCAAATAGATATTTCTGTTTCTGATACACAGGGTTGTGCCCCATTTACAGTAAGTTTTGATGATAATTCCATGTTTGCCTATCAAGAGTTATCCTCGTATACTTGGGATTTTGGTGATGGTGAGTCTAGTTTAGAAGCAGACCCAATACACACATTTGAAGAACCAGGTGTTTATGAAATATTTCATTCTGTAACTACTCAAAATCAATGTTATGACGATACATTGTGGGTTCAAAACATTGAGGTATACGAACCGCCGATAGCCGATTTTACCGCTGAAATAACAGATTATTGTTATGGTTTAGGTCAAGTTCAATTTGAAGATTTATCCACACACGATTCTGATTCTCTTTCCTATTTGTGGTCTTTGTTTTTTGAAAATTCTACCGAACAAAATCCAATTTTCTCATTCGAATCTAGCGGGTCATATCCGATTACGCTAGAACTGTTAGATTCTCATGGATGTTCTCATGATACAACACAATTTGTCAACATTACCGTTCTTGATACGATTGTTGAATTACCAGTTATTGATTATGTATCCGTCATAGATGATAATGTGTTTATTCAATGGGCAGATTCTCTCGACGATAATTTTGATAACATAACACTGTTTCATAAGGCAAATGTTTTTAATAATTGGAATCAAATCTATAACACCAGTGAGGTAGATGTGAATTCATTTACACATTCACCAGTTAATGAGCTAGAGGTAAACGATTATACAATTATTGTTGAGGATAGTTGTGGTTATGTGTCAGAAAATTCTGTTTTACACTCTACAATACTTTTAAACGCGACAAGCTCATCTTTTCAAACGGTCAACTTAGAGTGGACTAAGTACATTGGTTGGGATTATGTAGATAGCTACAATATTTTCAGAAAAGAGTCGGGTGAAAGTTATGAACTAATTGCACAGATAGATGGTGATTCATTATCTTTTACAGATAGAGGCCTATGCAATGTTATATATACTTATTATGTGCAAGCATTACATCCAGAAAGCTTGTTTTCATCAAATTCTAATGAAGTCAATATTGAGCCTTTGTTTATTGATTATTCTAATCCAGTATTATTGAAGTATACTACAGTCGACGGTGATGCATCAATTAGGACAGAATGGGCAACACAATACGAAAGTCAAATGACCTACTATATTATAGATCGATGGGACACCTACTTTGGGTGGGTAGAAGATTATGCAGAAACATCTGAAACCCCTTTTATTGATCAAGATGTAGAATCTGACCATAGGCCTTATATTTACAGAATTGCCTATAGAGATTACTGTGGTAACGAGGGGCCTTTCAGTAGGGTTGGGACAAACATTGTATTAAGTGGAGAAGAGTATTACAGCCATTACGAATTAAATTGGACACCATACCAGATTTGGTCTGGTGGAGTAAAATCTTATACGCTACAATATTTTAACAACGCGACTTCAGATTTTTCAGATATAGCTACTTTAGATGGAGATGATTATTATTACCTAGATTCCGACCTTACAAAGCCAGGCCTAGATACCTCATATTGTTATCGAATTGTAGCTCACAGTTATGAAGCCGACTCAATCATGTCTTATTCAAATATCCAGTGTTTTGTGCCCAACTCAAAAGTGTATTTTCCAAATGCATTTAGTCCTAACGGTGATAACATTAACGACACATTTTCCTTTGAGGGCGATTTTGCTAAATACATGTCCGTAAAAATATTCGATAGATGGGCCAATTTAGTTTACAGTTCTACCGATGTTAACTTTGAATGGGATGGAACAAGTCTGTCAACAGGTAAACCATGTCAACAAGGGGCTTACTCAGTATATTATGAAATTGAAGACTTTAATAATTATATAATTAAAAATAGCAGTTCACTTATTATATTGAGATAAGTTTTTTAGAATATTGCATGTTTGATAGTGTCACATGCGCCACTGTTATTGAGAACAAAATTTCTGCTTGCAATTTTAATTTGTTTCGAGATTTCTGGTTTAATGAATAACCTGTCACAATGATCTATTATTTCTTGTCCTGATTTGACTTCAAAAGCAACGCCTAATTTTTTTAGTTTTTGAGCTTCTTCAAATTTCCTGTTTTCGGGTCCTATAAAAATAGGCATTCCAAAAGTTGCAGCCTCTAAAATATTGTGAATTCCTTTACCAAAACCTCCTCCAACATAGGCTATGTCAGCATAGTAGTATAGGGAGCTCAATAATCCTATATTATCAATAATAATCACTTCAGCATTGTTAACTTTATCATCACTAATGTCACTATATCTTAAAGTGGGTAGGCAACAGTTTTCTTCGAAATAATTTAAATGAGCCTCATCGATTTCGTGTGGAGCAATGATATACTTAAAACTGTTGCCATAATGTTTGATGAGTTCTAAAATCATTTCTTCCCCGACTGGCCACGTGCTACCGGCAATAAATAGAGGTGAATCTCCTTTGAACTTTACAATTTTACTAAGTTCTTTTCGTTCGTGGGTAATGTCCAAAACTCTATCATATCGAGTATCTCCAGATACCGTTACTGAATGAATATTATATTTTTTTAGTAACTCTTTAGATTCATTGTTTTGTACAAAAAAGTGGGTAACACCCGACAATAATGACAGCATCCATTTACCATACCATTTGAAGAAATAATTGTCTTCTCTGAAGATAGCAGATATTACATAATGGGTTAAATTTCTCTGTTGAAGTTCTTGTAAGTAGTTAGGCCAGAAGTCATATTTAACAAAAAATGTAATATTTGGTTTTGTAAGTTCTAAAAATTTTTTGGCATTTTCTTTAGTGTCTAATGGTAAGTAAGTGACGTAGTCTGCATGGTTATAGTTTTTCCTAAGTTCATAACCTGATGGAGAGTAAAACGTTAATAAAATTTTGTGAGGATTGTTTGATGCTTTCAGACGATCTATTATCGGTCTTGCTTGTTCAAACTCTCCAACAGAGGCTGTGTGAATCCAAATTAGGGGTTCATCAGGGTTAATTTGATTTAAATAGTCAAATATATTTGCCCTACCCTGTAGCCATTGCCTCGCTTTTTTATTCTTTAATGCAACAACCCTAATTAATAGTCTATATACTTTTATTCCTATGTGATAGATATGCGGGATCAATAGTAGTAATATCGGTTGTCAGATTTTTTATAGAGCGGAAAAGTCCAGCCAAATTTAATACCAGATAATAGATCTAGCCTATTGTCTTTGTATGCTGTTTGTGCATTGTAATCATACTTTCTTACATCTGTAGTAAATGCTTGAATAAATTCAAAAGCTACATAGAAATTGATTTTATGATTATTAGAAAAATGTTTATAGCCAATAAGTTGACTAGTACTTAAGCCCATACAAAGTCGGTCGTAACCTTTTAGTAGTTCTGTGCTAAGCTGTGGTGATTGATTTCCAATGTCTTCAATTCTTATTTTGTGATATAAATACCCTAAGCCTAACTGTATAAAAAGTCCAGAATTAACGTTTGGCCCCCATATTGGCGCAATTTTACCTGCTATAAATTGGCCATGGGCACCTCTTTGCCAAAAACGAATACTTGCTGTATGTCCGTTTAAATCAATTATGTCTATAGAGTCTGCGGTAATAATAGTTAAAATATCATCTTCTTTAACATTAGCACCCATAATTGCTGATCCTTCAATACCCCAGTAAAAATTGTTCTCATATTTCATTTGAAAACTAGCACCTAGCAAATAACTAGAACCAAATCGTTCTTTAAGATCTGCTTGAGGAAAGTGAAGCCCACCATGAAGTGAAATCATTGGTATTTTGATTGAATTTTCTGTAATGTCTACTTGAGCCAAACAAAATGCTGGTATGCTTAACAGAATGCAAATAAGTTGTCTTAGTTTCATAATGAATAATAATTTGCTAAAGTAAAAATAAATATGAGCACTATAGTAACAAATATTAGTAGATAATATTGCAGGCATAATGTATCTTTATGCCAAGAATAGTATTTATGGAAAAAATACATATGGTTGACCTTAACGGTCAATATTTAAAAATAAAAGAAGAACTCAAAGAGAGCATGGATCAAGTACTTGGTCAAAGTTCTTTTATTAATGGTCCTGCGGTAAAGAGTTTTTGCAACAATTTAGAACAGTATCTAAATGTTGCTCATGTTGTGCCATGTGCAAATGGTACAGATGCCTTGCAAGTGGCAATTATGGCTATGGGTTTAGAGCCAGGTGACGAAGTCCTATGTCCTGATTTCACTTTTGTAGCAACTGCTGAAGTTGCAGGAGTACTCGGCTTAAAAACTGTACTAGTGGATGTAGATGCCGATACGTTTATGATAGATTTGACAGCTGCAGAAAAGGCGATTACGAGTAAAACTAAGGCTATTGTGCCCGTACACCTTTTTGGTCAATGTGCTAACATGGAGGCAATACTTGATTTTGCCAGTAAACATGACTTAAAGGTAATAGAAGATGCGGCACAAGCCATTGGCGCAGTCTATACATTTTCCGATGGTAGAATAGCCAAAGCAGGTACTATGGGTGACATCGGTACTACTTCTTTTTTTCCTTCTAAAAATTTAGGTTGCTTTGGAGATGGAGGGGCATTGTTTACCAACGATGATGGTTTGGCAGAAAAATGCAGGTCTATTGTAAATCACGGAATGGACGAACGATATTTCTACGATCGAATTGGTATCAATTCAAGGTTAGATTCTTTACAAGCTGCCGTACTAGACGTAAAGTTGAAATATTTAGATAAATATAATTCTGCACGATTAAAAGCAGCAAACACATACGATAATCTGTTTAAAAGTAGCAACAGACTAAAACTGCCTTCACGCTCTTTATCTTCCTCACATGTGTTTCATCAATATACACTAACATTAAGCGAGGAGATAGATAGAGATGGGCTTTTAAAGCACATGTCTTCAAAGAGAATTCCCGTAAAGGTATACTACCCAAAGGCACTTCATACTTTTCATCCATATAAACTCAAACGCTACAAGGAAATAGATTTTAAAGTCACCAATGATTTGTGTAATAGAGTGATATCACTACCAATGCACACCGAGTTAGATGATAAAACAATAGAGTATATTTGTAAATCACTGCTAGAACACCTCGATAGTTCCAAACATAATTAGAAAAAGTAAACGCAAATGGAGAACATAAAAAAATACATTAATACACATAAGGATAGATTTTTAGAAGAGTTGATGGACCTTTTAAGAATACCGTCTATTTCTGCAGATCCAGCCTATAAAAGTGATGTGCTAAAAGCAGCTGATCTTGTGAGAAGTCGTTTGTTGGAAGCGGGAGTTGATATGGCAGAAATTTGTGAAACTCCTGGATACCCGATAGTGTATGCAGAGAAAATTATAGACACTAACTTACCCACGGTATTAGTCTATGGCCATTACGATGTTCAACCTGCAGATCCTATTGAGTTATGGACAAGTGGCCCCTTTGAACCAGTAATTAAAAAAACAGAGTTACACCCAGAAGGAGCTATATTCGCAAGAGGCGCTTGCGACGATAAAGGGCAAATGTACATGCATGTTAAAGCATTTGAACTATTGAATAATACCGACACACTTCCGTGTAACGTTAAGTTTATGATTGAAGGGGAAGAAGAAGTAGGTTCCGATTCATTAGAAGGATTTGTGAAAGAAAACAAAGAAAAGCTCGCTTCTGATGTCATTTTAATATCAGATACAGGAATGCTCGCAAATGATGTGCCATCAATTACAACAGGACTCAGAGGTTTAAGTTATGTGGAGGTAGAAGTTATTGGCCCGAATAGGGATTTACATTCGGGGTTATATGGTGGGGCAGTAGCTAATCCAATAAATATTCTCAGCCAAATGATTGCATCTCTTCAGGACGCAAACAACAAAATTACCATCCCAGGCTTTTATGATGATGTGATTGAGTTATCAGCAGAAGAAAGAGCCGAAATGGCCAAAGCGCCTTTTAGTTTAGATGCGTATAAAAAGGCCTTAGATCTTAGTGATGTTCATGGCGAAGATGGCTATCTCACTATGGAGCGTAACTCTATTAGACCAACGCTTGATGTGAATGGAATATGGGGTGGCTATACCGGTGAAGGCGCCAAAACAGTTATAGCATCAAAAGCTTATGCCAAAATCTCTATGAGATTGGTGCCTGGTCAAAACCCTGATAAGATTACAAAGCTCTTTTGTGAGCATTTTGAAAGTATTGCACCAAAGTCTGTAAAAGTAAAAACAATGCCTCATCATGGTGGGATGCCTTATGTATCTCCTACCGATGATATGGGATACCTTGCTGCAAGCAGAGCTATGGAAGATACATTTGGAAAAAAACCTGTACCTGTAAGAAGTGGCGGTAGTATACCAATAGTAGCACTTTTTGAACAAGAATTAAAAGTGAAATCCATTCTCCTAGGATTTGGATTAGATTCCGATGCCATCCATTCTCCTAATGAACATTATGGCTTATTTAATTATTTCAAAGGAATTGAAACCATCTCACATTTTTACAAACACTTTACTGATTTGAAAAAATAAATAATGAGATTAATAAAAAGCCACCTACAGGTGGCTTTTTGTATTAAATTAAAAACTTTATGTGTTATGAGTCTATCGGTTGCTTGACGTTATAAATTATTTACTATTTATAATTCCACAAATTTGACATTTAAAAAAAGTGTTGTTTAGTAGATTAAATTTATAACTCTAGCGTCCAGGAGTTTTGAAAACCTAATTTTTAGTGCGAATTTTTATTCTTCAACTTATTACTTATAACTTTACCGAATGAAATTATTTAAGCTTTCAGTTATGCTTGTATTTTTCTTGTTTGATCTTCAGGCACAGGAAGATAATAAAAGTACTCCTAAAGCCATTGATAGTCTTTCGTATCAAAAAAAACACAACAATTTTTCTAATAATGATCAACATCTCCTCTTCGGGTTTAATCTACTAGAGAAGTCTAGCCTCACGAATGAAGGAATTCCATTGCTAACGTGGTATGTTCGTACAAATTCTACTACAGATATTTCGTATGGAGATTTTAGCTCCAATTTTTTAGACGAAGATGTGTACTCGAAGCTCATTTACAATCAAACATACCCTCATACTAAAATAGTTTACAGGCCTACATTTAACGAAGGACAACGAGTAAACTTTATTCATAAAAGGCGTTATAAAAGTGGGGCTTTAGAGATAGATTACGATAGGTTAACTTCTTTGGGCTTCATGTTTCATGAAAAAAATAAATACACTAAATTTAAATTTAGAGGCACATATCATCATCCCAAAATAAGTTACTATTCTGACTGGCGTGTTCGTACCCTTAAAAACGACTCCGAATGGAATGGGGGAATAAGTAATGATAGCTTGTTTAGTTCAGGTGTTGAATCAAACTGGGAACTTCTTCCAGTACATTGGCCTAATCTAAAATCCTTAACAAAGCATAAGGATTTAACATGGAGGCACCATTATGAACCGTCTAATAGCTCCAAACTGACATATACTTTAAACTTAGCTCAAGACTCTATGTTTTATGAGGGTTTGCATGATGATGTTATGTTCTATCCAGAGCGTTTAGATTCTATGTCTGATGCCATGGTAACTACAATAAGCAATAAACACACATTAAGTTGGTATCAAGAATTTAAAAAATCTAAAAACCTATGTATAGGCTTAAGTCATCAGGCTTTTTCTGTTAATAATTCAAAACAAAAGCAACTTTTGGGATCGGCGACCTTAAATTCTGAAGATTTAAAAAATATGTTTCATGTAACTTATGAGCTAAGTGCTCAAGACGATAGAGTTTTTGTAACATTCTTCGAGCAATCACTTTATTTATTAGGCCTAGATCACCATATTAAATTTGCATACGAGAAGAAAAATCATAATTGGATTCTTCAGAATGCGAATAACTTATTTTACTCATTATCTTCTAGTGGAGCAGATAATAGTTTTAAAAAGAGTGTTGAGCAATCTGTTAGTTGGCAAATGGATTTTGGAGAGTACGCATCCTTTGAACAGTCATATACCAATATAGAAAACTATGTGTATTTCAATAATGAGTGCATCAGCAGTGTTTTAAACGATTTACAACTCTACCAAGCACGCTTTAAACATAAGTTTGCAATAAAAAATTGGCATTTGAATGGTGATATTGTATTTCAAAATAGTTCTAATATAGCTATGCCAATTGCAAAATTGTTGTTACATCAGAAACTATATTGGCAAGGAAATCTATTCAAGAGGGCTACACAAGTTCAGATCGGTGTAAATACCATTTATAGATCTAGGCATGCTGGGATGGGTTATTCTCCTCTTCTTGGGAGTATTTACAGTGACTCTAACTTGATGACCGAAGCAAGCCAAAAATGGGATGTCTTTATAAATTTCAAAATAAATACTGTAAAGGTGTTTATGTGTTATGAACATTTGAATTCTTTATGGGATGGTAATCAATATATTTTGAAACCTTATCCTCTTTATCAAGGTCAGTTTCGTATGAGTTTGATATGGAATTTTTACGATTAAGAATTAAAATAGAATTTATACTTTTAAATAATAATCAATATAGTTTATGCATAACAATAAAAATATACTTATTACCGGAGCGGCCGGGTTTATAGGATCTCATTTATTGCGATTAATGGTTTTAAAGTACCCTAACTACAACTTTGTTAATTTAGATCTGCTTACTTATGCGGGTAATCTAGAGAACATTAAGGATATCCAAGGAGAATCAAACTACACTTTTATTAAAGGGGATATTTGTGAGGAGCAATTAGTAAAAGACTTGTTTGATAAGCATAAGTTTACAGGTGTCATACATCTAGCTGCTGAGTCTCATGTAGATCGATCAATAGAAGACCCAATGGCCTTTATTCGCACCAATATATTAGGGACAGTTAATTTACTTAATGCTGCTAAAAATGCTTGGCAGGAAAATTATGAAGGCAAACTATTTTACCATGTTTCTACTGATGAAGTGTATGGCTCTTTAGGTGAAACAGGCTTGTTTACGGAATCTACTTCCTATGATCCGCGTTCGCCGTATTCTTCTTCTAAAGCAAGTTCAGATCATTTTGTACGTGCTTATGGAAACACATACGGACTTCCATTAGTAATTTCTAATTGCTCTAACAATTATGGAGCCAATCAATTTCCAGAGAAACTAATACCTCTGTTTATTCATAATATTGTTCAAAACAAATCACTACCTGTTTATGGAAATGGTCACTATACGAGAGATTGGCTTTACGTGTTAGATCATGTTTCAGCTATTGATATCATCTTTCATAAGGGAAAAGTTGGCGACACCTATAATATTGGTGGCCTAAACGAATGGACGAATATTGATCTTATTAGGTTGTTATGCCAGCTTATGGATGAAAAACTTAATCGAAAAAAAGGAAGCTCAGCTAAGTTAATCACCTTTGTGAAAGATAGACCTGGACACGATAAGCGCTATGCCATTGATGCATCTAAGCTTTGTAATGAGTTGGACTGGAAGCCTAGCGTAGATTTTAAAGAAGGACTTTCTAAAACGATAGATTGGTACCTAGAAAATGAAGCATGGATGAATAATGTTACTTCAGGAATTTATAAAGATTATTATCAAAAGCAATACGGAAAGTAAAATTAGAGAAATAGTTTTAGATTTGATGCTTCGATTAAACCATTCTCTATTGAGAAATCATACATTTGTTTTACCGCATTCTTTCCTTCTTTTCCTAAAGAAAGACTAAAATCATTCACATAAAGTTTAATATGTTTTTGCATGACCTCTGTGCTCATTTCTTGTGCATTAAAACGAACAAACTCTTTACAAGAATTAGGATTGTTAAAAGCATATTCTATGCTTTTACGAATCAGTTTTTGTATTTTCAGCTGAATATCTAAGTCTATAGTTCTCTTTATTCCAATTCCACCCAAAGGAATCGGCATTCCTGTATTTCCTTCCCAATACTCTCCAAGATCTTTCACTTTTTCAAAACCTCTCTGAGCATAGGTAAATCGATTTTCATGGATGATTACGCCTGCTTTTACTTGATTGGCTTTGATGCCTTTTTCTATTTCAGAAAATAAAAATTCTGTTTTGTTTTTCAGCCTAGGATAGGCGAAGTTCAGTAAGAAGTTAGCTGTAGTAAATTTCCCTGGAATAGCTATTAAATCATGCTCAGATGGATTTGGATCTCCTTGGTTTTTTATAAGTAATGGTCCACAATTGTTTCCTAAAGCAGACCCAGAATCCAACATAATATATCGCTCTATCGTATGAAGAAAGGCATGGTAACTGAGCTTGGTAATATCCAATTCGCCACGCATAGCCTTTTGGTTTAACTCTTCAACATCTGCTATACATACCTTAAACTCCAAGCCCTCTGTGTCAATTTTAGAGTGCACCAAGGCGTCAAAAATAAAAGTGTCATTTGGACATGGAGAAAACCCAAGGCTTAGCTTACTCATCAGATTAGATTTATGATTTCTTTATTTATGGCTTCTATAGCTAAAGGTATATTCCACGACTCTTTATTTCTTTTTTCAACATAATTAGAGATAGATCTAATTTGTAAACATGGTACACATGCAGAATGGCAAGCATAGAAAAAAGCAGCTCCTTCCATACTTTCTATTTGAGGCTTAAATCTTTTAAGGGTATTATTAATACTGGAATCATTCCCGTGTATCTTGTTTACTGTAATAGCTTTAACTTTAGGGTAATTTAGTTTCCATAAAGTTTGCTTATTTTTAAGTACTCCAGATTCAAAAGGAAATTCATTTTCTTGAACTAGCTTTAAGTCTAATAAAGAAAGAAAGTGAGCTCCATTTTCAGCACCCATTTCAGGAAGTTCATCTTGAGTAATCTCAACAACATCACCTATAGAGAGGTTTTTATCGAAAGACCCTGCTATGCCAACATTGATAACATAATTGTAAGAATTGTTTGCTAATGTATTGCCTAAATGAAATGCAGTTGCTACCATACCCACACCTGTGCAGAGTAAATAAAATTCTTTATCTCTAATTAGGTACCTGGCCAGCTTAGGGTTAACCTGTTCTAGCTTCTTTGCGTTGTCAATTAAAGGTTTTACCTCTAAAAGTGTTGCCGCTACAATTAAACTTTTCATCACTCAAAGATAAGGTGTTCCATCTTCAAAATTTATACATGTTTGCGAAAATTATTGCTGTTTAGTTTTGGTAAAGATGTACGATATCTATTTTCTTATAAAAGCTCTTTATCCTTAAGGTGTATCATTGAGCAAAAAACTTATATTTGCCAGGTTAAAACTACATGTAAAATGGTTTATATAACAAGAAGAGAACGCTTTTGTGCTGCACATAAGTTGAGCCGAGAAGATTGGGATCATACTAAGAATACAGAGGTCTTTGGATCTTGTTCTAATCCCAATTGGCACGGGCACAATTTTGTATTGTATGTAACGGTAAAAGGGAAGTTAAATCCTGATACAGGTTTTGTTGTGAATTTGAAAGATTTGAGTCCACTCATCAAGACAAAGGTTATTGATAAGATTGACCACAAAAACATTAATTTAGATGTTGATTTTATGCGAGGTAAAATGGCATCTACTGAAGTGTTGGCAATTGAAATATGGAAGCAGTTGGAACAAGATGTAGCCCAAATGGGTTGTAAATTACACTGTGTTAAAATCCTAGAAACAGAAAATAACTTTGTTGAATATTTCGGAGAATAAGATGGCATATAGAAAGATTGAAGAATACGATGACGAATGCACAGATAATTTATCTGAACATTATAAAGAGGTCCTACAACTAATTGGCGAGAATCCAGATCGCGAAGGCTTGTTGAAAACTCCAGAGAGAGTAGCAAAAGCCATGCAGTTCCTTACTCAAGGTTACGATCAAAATCCAGCCGAGATATTAAAATCTGCTATGTTTACCGAAGAGTATGATGAAATGGTAATAGTAAAAGATATTGAGTTGTATTCTTTGTGTGAACATCATATGTTGCCATTTTTTGGGAAGTGTCATATTGCTTATATTCCCAATGGACATATTGTTGGATTAAGTAAGTTTCCTCGCCTGGTAGATGCTTTTTCCAGAAGATTACAAGTTCAAGAGCGGCTTACTGATGAAATCCGAGACTGTGTCCAAGAAACACTTAAGCCTCAAGGCGTCGCTGTTGCTATTGAAGCTCAACATCTTTGTATGCAAATGCGAGGTGTTCAAAAACAAAACTCTTTTACCATTACTTCCGCATTTTCAGGAGCTTTTATGGAGGAGGACATTACTCGACAAGAGTTTATGAATTTGGTAAAAGGGCTCAGTAAATAATAGGACATAATACACAATAAAACAACAAATTTTTAAAATATGAAAGCATACGTTTTCCCAGGTCAAGGAGCTCAATTTACAGGAATGGGTAAAGATCTATACGAGGGCTTAGAAGATGCTAAAGCATTATTTGAAAATGCGAATGATATCTTAGGTTTCAGAATTACAGATGTTATGTTTGATGGACAGGCAGAAGAGCTGAAACAAACAAAGGTTACTCAACCGGCTATTTTTTTACACTCCACAATTCTAGCTAAAATGTTAGGTGGTAGCTTTAAACCAGAAATGGTTGCAGGACATTCGTTAGGAGAGATTTCTGCACTTACAGCAGCAGGAGTTTTAGCTTTTGAAGATGGTTTGAGGCTAGTCTCGAAAAGAGCTTTGGCAATGCAATCGGCATGTGAGTCAGAACCTTCTACTATGGCTGCTATTCTTGGGTTGGAAAATGAAATGGTCGAAGATATATGCACTAAAGTAAATGGTGTAGTTGTTGCTGCTAACTACAACTGTCCTGGTCAGTTGGTAATTTCTGGTGCTTTGGATGCTGTTCATCAAGCCTGTGAAATGCTCAAAGAAGCTGGGGCAAGAAGAGCACTGGTGCTTCCTGTAGGTGGGGCCTTTCACTCACCTTTAATGGAACCTGCGAGAACTGAACTTGCGAAGGCAATTCAAGCTACTAATTTCAATCCACCTATTTGTCCAGTTTATCAAAATGTAACTGCTTCAGCGATTATAGATCCAGAAGAGATTAAAAAAAATCTAGTAGCTCAGCTAACTGCTCCCGTCCGTTGGACGCAAACTATGCAGCAAATGATTGCTGACGGAGCCTCTAGTTTTACAGAAGTTGGTCCAGGGAAAGTACTTCAAGGCTTAGTCAAAAAAGTAGATCGTAACATGCTAACAGAATCGGCAGAGTTGTAATCACTCCGTTGTTTATATATCACACCCTCATTGTATTTAAGGTATAATGAGGGTTTTTTTATTGAGAAACCTATAAAATGAATACCTTCGAACGACTTGTTAAAGGATTTTTAATGATGTATGTAAATATTTAATAGACCTGTAGTAATTGTAATATTACTTCGATTCGATTCTTTATCTTGTTGCACCTCTAACGTCAACAGATTAATGTAAGATGAACCATAAGTTTACCAATAGACTCATAGAAGAGGATTCTCCTTATTTACTTCAGCACGCTCATAATCCCGTGGATTGGTATCCTTGGAGCGATCAGGCTCTCGAAAAAGCAAAAAAAGAGAATAAATTAATCATTGTTAGCGTAGGATACTCCGCCTGTCATTGGTGTCATGTGATGGAACATGAAACCTTCGAAAATATAGACGCTGCAGAAGTAATGAATCAAAAATTTGTTTCCATAAAGGTTGACAGAGAAGAACGACCCGATATTGATCAGATATACATGAATGCAATTCAATTGATCACTGGAAGGGGTGGTTGGCCCTTAAACTGTATTCTTTTGCCAGATGGAAGGCCTGTTTGGGGAGGCACATATTTTAGAACAGAAGAGTGGATTGCGCAAATAAATTCTATAGCTAATTACTATAAGGAACAGCCCGAAAAAGTAGTTGATTATGCTGATAAACTGATGCAGGGCATACAGCAAAGTGATCTTGTCTCTATGAAACAAGAACCAGCAATGTTTAATAAAAAACAAATTGATAAGGTTTACGCAATTTGGTCAGAATACTTCGACTCTGAAGAGGGTGGTCTTGATAGATCACCTAAGTTTCCTCTTCCAAATAATTATCAATTTCTACTAAGATATGCCCACCTTAGTTCCAATGATCATGCTTTAGCACATGTCAAATTAAGTCTAGATAAAATTGCCTTCGGAGGAATCTACGATCACCTAGGTGGGGGAATAACCAGGTATTCTACAGATAAAATTTGGAAAGTCCCACACTTTGAGAAGATGCTATATGATAATGCCCAAATTGTAAGTCTGTACTCAGAGGCTTATCAGAAATTTAAAGATCCCGTATATAAAGAATTGGTTTATGAAACACTAAATTTTGTGTCTAGAGAGTTAACCTCACCGGGAGGGGCATTTTATTCTGCTATTGATGCTGATAGTGAACAAGAAGAAGGTAAATTTTATATATGGACTAAGAATGAGTTAGAGCATGTTCTTGAAGAAGATTTTTACTTGTTTGCTGATTATTATAATGTAAATAAAAAAGGCTATTGGGAGAATAATCATTATATTTTATGTAGAGATTTTACGGATGAAGAAATGGCAATTAGACATAAGATTAGTGTTAAGAATTTGCAAAATCGAATATCCAAATCTAAACTCAAATTAATGTCCGTTAGGGAAAAACGTGTGAAGCCCGGATTGGATGATAAAATCTTAACCTCATGGAATGCATTGATGATTACAGGTTACGCGAATGCGTTTCTTACATTTGGAGAGGAACATTTTTTACAAATAGCCGTAAAAAATGCCAAATTTATTCTTAATAATCAACTTAGAAATGATGGTGGTTTATACCATTGTTGTAAAGCAAAGAAGCCTTCAGTAAATGGTTTTCTGGAGGATTATGCTTTTACAATAGAGAGTTTTTTGAAGCTTTATGAAGCAACGCTTAATGATAATTGGCTTAAAGAAGCCAACTCATTAACCAGTTATGCTATGGAGCATTTTTATAACCATTCTTCTGGAATGTTTTTCTTTACATCTGACCAAGACAAGGCACTTATAGCTCGAAATACTGAATTGAATGATCATGTGATTCCAGCCTCAAATTCTACAATGGCAATGAATTTGTTTTTATTAAGTCAGCATTATAATAGATCCGACTTGAAAGATATTTCTCGGCAAATGCTGCACAATGTTTTGGGAGATGTTCAACAGTACCCCTCTGGATATTCCAATTGGTTAAATTTATTATTATGTTATTGTTATCCATTTTACGAGTTGGTAGTTGTAGGTAGTGAGGCCCATAAAATCATAACGGAAATTCATTCCGCTTATGTGCCTAACAAATTGATTGCGGGCTCGCTAAAAGAAAGTAAACTTCCACTACTCAAAAATAGACATAAGAAAGGTCAAACGCTTATCTTTGTCTGTGAAAATAAAATTTGTGAAATGCCTACAACTCAAGTAGATATTGCGCAAAAATTGATGAATAAAGAATTATGATTGTAGTTACTGGTGCGGCTGGTTTTATAGGTTCTTGTATGGTTTCTAAGCTTAATCAAGAGAATTTTAAAGATATAGTTGTTGTAGATGATTTTTCTCATGAGCAGAAGAATAAAAATTTAATCGGAAAAACCTTTTCTAAGCAGGTGCATAGAGATCAATTTTTTGATTGGTTAAAAGAAAATGAAAATCAAGTTCAGTTTATTTTTCATATCGGAGCTAGAACAGACACAGGAGAGTTTAATATAGATTTATTAGACCGTCTAAACCTAAACTATACGAAGCAAATGTGGAAATATTGTGTGGAATTTGGTATTCCTTTATTATATGCATCTTCTGCCGCCACTTATGGTTTAGGAGAGCATGGGTATACAGATTCTCATGATCTTGTAAATAAATTGGCACCCCTAAACCCATATGGAGACTCTAAGAATAATTTTGATAAATGGGCATTGGAGCAAGATCGACAGCCTTATTTTTGGGCAGGCATGAAGTTTTTTAATGTGTATGGGCCAAATGAGTATCATAAAAAGAGAATGGCTTCTGTGGTTTATCACACCTTTAATCAAGTAACTAAAACTGGAGCTGTTAAACTGTTTAAATCTCATAATCCTAAATTTGAAGATGGTAAGCAGTTAAGAGATTTTGTTTATGTTAAAGATGTAGTAGAGGTTCTTTACTTTTTTATGCACCACAGGAAAAACTCTGGATTATATAACCTTGGAACTGGAAAAGCAAGAGCGTTTTTAGATCTAGCAAATTCTACATTTACCTCAATGAACAAAATACAAAACATAAGCTTTGTTGATACTCCTGAAGATATTCGTGATAAATATCAGTATTTTACTCAAGCAGATATGACCAAGCTAAGAAGTATAGGTTACGATAAGCCATTTCTTAGCCTAGAAGAAGGAGTGGAGGATTATGTGACTAATTATCTATCGGAAGGAAAATATTTATAATGGTCCTAAAAAATGTGTAAACCTGTATGAACTATTTATCAGTACAAGATTTAGGAAAATCCTATGGTATAAGGACCTTGTTTCAAGGGCTAAACTTTGGCGTTGATCAAGGTCAAAAAGTAGCATTAGTAGCTAGAAATGGCTCTGGGAAAACCACAATTCTTAAAGCTTTGGCAGGATTAGAGCCAGCAGATACAGGTGAGGTGATCTATAGGAAGGGTATTAAACTTGGTTTTTTAGAGCAAGAATCAAACTTTGGTGAGGCCAAAACAGTATTTGAAGCTATCTACGCTTCCGAAAACCCAATGTTAAGCGCTATACGAAATTACGAAAAAGCAATGCTAAACCCCAATGATGTCGACGTATTTCAAGCCGCATTCGATAAAATGGATCAGTTGGAGGCATGGGATTATGAAGTGAAAGTGAAAACCATACTTTCAAAATTAAAATTAGATGAGCTTAAGCAAGAAATATCTGTTCTGTCAGGTGGTCAGAAGAAACGACTTTCATTAGCAAAACTACTTATTGACCAGCCTGACTTTTTAATTCTTGATGAACCTACCAATCACTTAGACTTGCAAATGATAGAGTGGCTGCAAGATTATTTGAGTAATGAGCAAGTGAGCCTTTTTATGGTTACTCATGATCGGTATTTTTTAGATGCAATTTGTAATGAGATACTTGAGTTAGAAGAAGGGAAAATATATAGGTATAAGGGAAATTACACCTATTATTTAGAGAAAAAATCTCAACGTCAGGCAGTCTTACAAACCAATATAGACAAGGCGAAAAACCTTTTTGCAAAAGAGTTGGATTGGATGAGAAGGCAGCCAAAAGCGCGAGGTACAAAATCAAAAGCCAGAATAGAAAATTTTTATGACGTTAAAAAAGCGGCCAAACAAAAAATTAATAATGATGTAGTACAATTGGAAATTCAAATGACCCGTTTAGGTTCCAAAATACTTGAACTCCATAAATTATCTAAAACTTTTGGGGATCTAAAAATTCTAGATCAGTTTTCTTATACCTTTAAAAGAAGAGATCGAGTAGGTATAGTTGGTAATAATGGTGTTGGAAAATCTACCATGCTAAATATGTTTATTGGTGATGAGACCATTGATGGAGGGAAAATTATTGTTGGTGATACAGTTGTTTTTGGCTATTATACCCAAAAGGGGATGCGTCTTAGCGAGGGAAAAAGAGTCATAGAGGTAGTTCGAGATATTGCAGAATACATTCCGCTTAAAGGCGGAAGAAAGCTAACTGCTGCACAGCTTTTAGAGCGATTCTTGTTTGACAAAGATGCCCAATGGAAGCATGTGTCTGTACTTAGCGGTGGTGAAAAGAAAAGATTATACCTTCTTACCATATTAATGAAGAACCCCAACTTTTTAATATTGGACGAGCCGACAAATGATTTGGATCTTATTACCCTCAAGGTTTTAGAGGACTTTTTAGATGAGTTTGAAGGCTGCTTAATCACCGTTTCTCACGATAGATATTTTATGGATAGGTTAGTAGATCACCTTTTTGTCTTTGAAGGTAATGGAGTAGTGAGAGACTTTCCCGGCAATTACACAGATTATAGAGAGACTGTTGAAAATAAGTCAAAAGAAAAAATAAGTTCACAGCCAAAAATTATTTCCAAGAGCCATCAACCTGAAAAGCGTAAGTTGAGTTACTTGGAAAAAAGAGAATATGATGATCTTGAAGGAGAAATAGATAGTCTAGAAAAAGAAAAAATAGAAATTGGAAAACTTTTCTCTAACCCAGATGTGGATGCCGAGAAAATGAAAGAACTTGGGATAAGAGTAAAGAGTATCGACGATGAAATTGCCAATAAAACAGAACGTTGGTTAGAGTTGGCAGAATTAATTTAAAAAGATGATCCTTTTTCGAATAAAGTCTTACATAAACTATCTTTTTAAATCTAAAAATGCTCATGGACTTCATTCTCCATTTATGTTTGACTTCTATAATGAAGTAATAGGGGCAAAAAAAGAATTTTATCTGTTTAAAAGACTCAGAGTTTTATTTCAAACTACTCCTACAAGATATTCATTAAAACAATTATTTTTTCTATTTAGATGGGTGAATTTTTACAAGGTTAAATCTGTTCAAATACAACACCAAGATTTTCTAGCCATACTCACATTAAGCTTCCCATCTTTATCAAAATCGGTACATATCAGTGGTCTACATACAGCGTTTAGTAAAGAACAATATTCGATATTATCAGAATTGGGAATAATATTCCAACCCATTAGTAATCCTGATTTCTTACTTATAGATAAATTAGATCAACTAAAAGAACGTCAAATTAAGGATTATAAATGCATAATTATTTCAAACCCTTATCTAAATAAAGAAAAGGCAAAATTATGGCTTCGTCTTACTAAGTTAAAAGATGTTACAATTTCAATTGATGTCTTTCAATTTGGTATCTTGCTTGTCCATAAAAATCAAGCCAAACAGCATTTCGTAGTAAAGTTTTAGTTAAATGCACAAAAAATTAAATGGATGTCTAATCCCATTATTCAAATAAAAGGTTTAAAAAGAGAGTTTACCGTTGGGTCTGAAATCATTACTGCCCTGAAAGGGGTAGATGTATCCGTCCAAAAAAATGAATATGTAGCCATGATGGGACCTTCGGGCTCAGGTAAATCTACCTTAATGAACTTATTAGGTTGTTTGGATACTCCTACATCTGGAGATTACAGCTTAAACGGAACTGATGTTAGCTCTCTAGAGGACAATGATTTAGCTAGAATAAGAAATACAGAAATTGGTTTTATCTTTCAAACATTCAACCTATTGCCTAGATTAACTGCACTAGACAATGTTGCTTTACCGCTAGTTTATACTGGGTTTAGTAAAGTAGACCGACAAAAAAAAGCGAAAGAAGTGCTTGATAAGGTTGGATTAGGTGATAGAATTGATCACAAGCCAAATCAGCTCTCTGGTGGCCAAAGACAGCGTGTGGCTGTTGCAAGAGCCTTGGTTAATAACCCGTCTATTATTTTAGCAGATGAACCAACCGGTAACTTAGACTCAAAAACATCTTTAGATATCATGAAACTCTTTGAGGAAATTCATGATATGGGAAATACGCTCATTGTTGTAACACATGAGGAAGAAGTTGCAGCTCATGCTCACAGAATACTAAGACTTAGAGACGGCTTAGTCGAGTCTGATTTAAAAAACAAGACGATCATAAAACACAGATAATTATGAAAGTATACACTAAAACAGGCGATACAGGAGAGACTTCTCTTTTTGGAGGATCTAGAGTTTCCAAAGGACACCTTAGAATTAATGCCTACGGTACAGTTGACGAACTAAATTCTTACATTGGACTCCTTAGAGATCTTATAGACTCAGAGCCACAATTCTTAGAGCTTCAAAGAATACAGGATAGGTTATTTACCCTAGGTGCAATATTGGCAACTGAAAAAGAGTCGGCACTTAAGCGACTTGGAAAAGTAACTATGTCCGATGTTTCAACTTTGGAGTCTGCTATTGATAGCATGGAAGAACAATTAGAGCCTTTAACATCATTTGTATTGCCAGGTGGTCATAGTACAGTATCGCATATTCATATTTCTCGATGTGTTTGTAGGCGCGCTGAGCGTTTGTGTGTTGAGTTGTCGGAGCAAACCAATATTGATCAAATGTTAATACAATATTTAAATCGTTTGTCCGATTATCTTTTTGTATTGTCTCGATTAATGACCAAAAAACTAGGTGTGACAGAGTTGCCATGGATACCAAAAAATGACTAAATGGAACACTTGTTTGTTCAGAATGGGAAAAAAATTATATTTGCAGAAATATAGAACAAAAAAACTATGTATTGGACTTTGGAATTAGCGTCCTATTTGAGTGATGCTCCTTGGCCTGCAACTAAGGATGAGCTTATTGATTATTCTATTCGAACTGGTGCCCCACTAGAGGTAGTAGAAAACCTGCAAGCCATAGAGGATGAAGGAGACACCTATGAGTCAATTGAAGAAATTTGGCCTGATTATCCTACCGAAGAAGATTTTCTTTGGAACGAAGAAGAATATTAATTTATAAATCCTCCAAGTGGAGGATTTTTTTTTGAGTTGACTTCTAATGCTTTAGGATTTATAGTAATTGTTAGATCTCTAAATTATTTTATAGCTTATTACTGGTATGTCCCGATGTCAGACTCCAATTATGGCCTTGAAATTGTATATATAAATAGATAAACACCATGGGGATAGAGCCATTTTAATTACATTTGTTATCTCTTGAAAAAATCGGAAAATGAGTTTACTTCAGAATATTTTAGGAAAATTTTTAGGAACAAAATCTGATAAAGATTTAAAACTTCTTAAGCCAATTATTGATAAAGTCAATAATAAGAGTGCAGAAATTGAAGCTTTATCTAACGATCAGTTAAGAGCTAAAACTTTAGAGTTTCAATTAAAGCTCAAAGAAAAAGTGTCGTTAGAAAAGGAGGAAATACGAACCATTCAACTAGCCTTAGATAATGATGAGGTTCCAATAACCGAAAAAGAGAGCTCCTATAAGAAAATTGATGCGCTTAAAAGAACCTGCTACGAGAAATCCGAAGAGGTATTGTTGGCCATTTTGCCTGAAGCCTTTGCCGTGGTAAAGGAAACAGCTAAACGTTTAACAGAAAGCAATACATTGATTGTGAAAGCTACCGATTTTGATAGGAATCTAGCAGCAAATCACGATTTTGTTCAAATCGAAGGAGATAAAGCGGTATGGGCGAATACATGGAAAGCATCAGGAGCCGAAATTACTTGGAATATGATCCACTATGACGTTCAGCTTATTGGTGGTTCAGTCCTCAATAATGGAAAGGTAGCAGAAATGCAAACTGGAGAGGGTAAAACACTCGTAGCAACATTGCCGGTGTATTTAAATGCGCTTACTGGGAATGGCGTTCACGTGGTTACGGTTAACGATTATCTCGCAAAACGAGACTCTGAATGGATGGGGCCATTGTATCAATTTCATGGACTCACTGTAGATTGTATAGACAAGCATCAGCCAAACTCTGATGAACGAAGGTCAGCTTACCGAGCCGATATTACTTTTGGGACTAATAATGAGTTTGGCTTTGATTACTTAAGAGATAATATGGCTCGATCACCACAAGACTTGGTGCAACGTGAACATAACTATGCAATAGTTGATGAAGTGGACTCAGTATTAATAGATGATGCGCGTACACCATTAATTATTTCAGGACCAGTTCCAAAAGGAGACGAACATGAGTTTAACGAGTTAAAACCTCAAATTAGCATCCTTTATGAAGCCCAGCGAAAACTTGTGACGTCAGAGTTGTCTGAAGCTAAGAAGTTATATGCTAATGGCGATACTGAAGAAGCTGGAAAAAAATTGTTAAGAGCATTTAGGGGGCTCCCTAAAAATAATGCCATGATAAAATTCTTAGCTGAAGAAGGAACAAAAATATTGCTTCAAAAGACCGAGAATTTTTATATGCAAGATCAATCTAAAGAAATGTATGTCATTGACGATGATTTATATTTTACGATTGATGAAAAAAATAATTCCATCGAACTAACCGATAAAGGAATCAACCTTATTTCAAAGAATGTGTCTGAAGAAAATTTTTACATTCTTCCTGATGTAGGGACTGAACTTGCTAGGTTAGAACAACGATCAACTGAGGGAGAGGATATATTAGAAGAAAGAGAGACTCTAATGCGAGACTTTGCTGTAAAGAGCGAACGTATCCATACCATGAATCAACTTCTTAAAGCATACGCTTTATTCGAGAAAGAAGTAGATTATGTTGTAATGGATAATAAAGTCAAAATTGTTGATGAGCAGACGGGTCGTATCATGGAAGGGCGACGTTATTCTGATGGTTTACATCAAGCAATTGAAGCCAAAGAAAATGTGAAAATTGAAGCGGCTACTCAAACACATGCTACCATAACTCTGCAAAACTATTTCCGTATGTATAATAAGTTGTCAGGAATGACAGGTACTGCAGAAACAGAAGCTGGAGAATTATGGGACATTTATGAACTAGATGTAGTTGTTATACCTACTAACAGACCTATTGCTCGTTTCGATTACGAAGATAAGGTGTACAAAACTCAACGAGAAAAGTTTAATGCAGTTGTAGAAGAGGTGGTTAGTTTATCTAAATCAGGTCGACCAGTACTTGTAGGTACTACCTCTATAGATATCTCTGAAAAGTTATCTAGAATACTTCAAATTCGAAACATAGAACATGCAGTTCTTAATGCTAAGAAACACCAACAAGAGGCTTCTATTGTTGCGGATGCTGGTAAGTCTGGAAAAGTAACTATTGCTACAAATATGGCCGGTAGGGGTACAGATATAAAACTAACTGATCAGTCGAAAGCTGCAGGAGGGCTAGCTATTGTCGGTACAGAGCGACATGATTCAAGACGCGTTGATAGGCAGTTAAGAGGTAGGTCAGGTCGTCAAGGAGATGTTGGATCATCTCAATTTTTTGTTTCATTGGACGATAAATTAATGCGATTATTTGGCTCCGAAAGAATAGCTAAACTAATGGATAGAATGGGCTTAGAAGAAGGAGAGGTTATTCAACACTCCATGATTTCTAAATCAATAGAAAGAGCACAAAAGAAAGTAGAAGAAAATAATTTTGGCGTAAGAAAACGATTATTGGAATATGATGATGTCATGAATTCACAACGTGAAGTGGTTTATAGACGTAGAAAAAACGCTTTAGATGGCGAGCGATTAGCTGTAGATATTACCAATATGTGTTTCGATACATGTCAGCTATTAGTTGATCTTCATGTTGAAATGAAGGACTTTAAAGCCTTTAAATTTGATGTTCTCCGTTCTTTTTCTATGGAGTGTCCTTTTGATGAGAATACTTTTTTAAGTGCTAAACGTGAAGATCTTATTCAAGTATTATATGAGGAAAGTGTAAAGTCGTACACACATAAAATGACACGTATTGCTCAAACGGCATTTCCTGTTATAAAAGGAGTTTATGAAGATAAAAATACCAATTATGAAAATATTGTGGTCCCTCTAACTGATGGCACAAAGGTTATACAGGTGGTAACTAATTTAGAGGAAGCATATAATACTGAAGCAAAATCTCTTACAACATCTTTTGAAAAAAATATTACTCTTGCTATAATTGACGAAGCATGGAAAGAACATCTTCGTGAGATGGATAATTTAAAACAATCAGTACAAAATGCTGTTTATGAACAGAAAGACCCTCTTTTAATTTATAAGTTTGAGTCTTTTAATTTATTTAAGTCCATGCTTGAAAAGTTAAATTCAGACATTGTTTCATTTTTATACAAAGCCTCGTTACCTTCCAATAATCCTAATCAAGTAACACAAGCAAGAATAGCAAATAAGCCAAACCCAAGACTTACTGCATCTAGAGATGAATTACCACAATTTAGATCGAGTGCTACAACACAACAAAGAACAGTTAGTCAAAAATCAAAAGCACAACCAGTGCGAACAGAGGCTAAAGTTAGGCGTAATGATCCATGTCCTTGTGGTAGTGGTAAAAAATATAAGCAGTGTCATGGGAAGTAATAAATTCTGTAATCACAAAAAAGCCCTGTCTGATGACAAGGCTTTTTTGTGATTGTAAATCGTGGCGTTTTAGCCATTCATAGAAACAAGAAACTCAGCATTATTGTCTGTTCGTTGAATTCTATCCTTTAAGAATTCCATTGCTTCTAAAGGAGTCATATCAGCTAAATGTTTCCTCATAATCCACATTCTTTGCAGTTCATCTTTACCCATCAAGAGATCTTCTCTACGAGTACTTGAATTAACTAAATCTATAGCCGGATAAATACGCTTATTGGCAATTTTTCTATCCAGTTGCATTTCCATATTACCAGTACCTTTAAATTCCTCAAAAATGACTTCGTCCATTTTAGAACCAGTGTCTACAAGTGCGGTAGCAATAATTGTAAGCGAGCCACCATTTTCAATATTACGAGCTGCACCAAAGAAACGTTTAGGTTTATGTAATGCATTAGCATCTATACCTCCAGATAAAACTTTACCCGATGCAGGTGAGACAGTATTGTAGGCTCTTGCCAAACGTGTAATAGAATCTAAGAGAATGACAACATCATGGCCACATTCGACCATTCTCTTCGCTTTTTCCAAAACAATATTAGCAACTTTTACATGACGATCAGCTGGTTCGTCAAAGGTAGAGGATACAACTTCGGCTTTAACTGTTCTGGCCATATCAGTTACTTCTTCAGGGCGTTCATCAATTAGTAGAACAATCATGTAAACTTCTGGATGATTTTTAGCAATAGAATTTGCTACCTCTTTTAATAAAACAGTTTTACCAGTTTTTGGCTGAGCGACGATTAACCCTCTCTGACCTTTACCTATAGGTGAAAACAAATCTATGACACGTGCTGCTGTACCTGCATTATTTTCTGCGATATTAAATTTCTCATCTGGAAACAGTGGTGTAAGATGTTCGAAAGAAACACGATCTCTTACATAGCTAGGGTCTCTGCCATTAATTTTATCAATTTTTGTTAAAGGAAAGTATTTCTCCCCCTCTTTAGGTGGTCTTACTTCACCCCTAACGGTATCTCCAGTTTTTAGGCCAAAAAGTTTTATTTGTGAATGGGATACATATATGTCATCAGGCGAACTCAAATAATTGTAGTCGGAGGATCTTAAAAACCCATATCCATCAGACATAATTTCTAAGACACCTTCACTTGTTACAATGCCTTCAAATTCAAATTCAACTTTCTTTTCAGGTCTTCGCTGACGTTGGGTGCGATGTTGAAGCTGATTTTTTTGCGGATTACGTTGATTTGTCTTCTGTTGTTCTTCGAGATCTTGTGACAACTTTTCAGAAGTTTCACTCTTGCTAGATTTTAAGTCATTCGATTGCTCTGTAACTCGTTTTTCGGCTTTTTTAATCCTATCTAATTGAGATTCACTTTTTCTCCGTGTCCGAAGTGAACGTTCTCTAGGATTTGGTTTGTCAGGATTAATTCTAGCTTTAAGTGTTTTTTCAGTAGGCTTGAAAACCTCTTCTTTTGATGTTGTAGTGTCAGCATTTACTTCTTTTTTTACTTTTGTTTTTGCTGGCGTCTTTTTGGTGCTTTTAGGTTTTACAATCAACTTAGATTCTGATGCAGCTTTAGGATTAATCGCTTGAGCATCTAAAATTTGATAGATAAGATCTAATTTCTTTAGGCTTCTGTATTTGGAAATTTCTAAACCTTTGCCTATTTCTTGCAGTTCAGGAAGTTTTTTGCCTTTTAATTCTAAAATGTCGTACATGTTATGTGTGTTGTGATTATAGGAAAAATCAGAATGACTTTAATTGAAATCAAAAAAATAAATTTGTGGATAAGCAAGCATCGAATTGCCTGCGGGAATGTTTAAGCAATATTACAAATAATATACTTAAGTTTAAAGATAAACTAAAAATTGTTTTAAATCTTGTAACAAACCAAAAGCAAAAACTATTTTTAATACACTTTATTGATTATTTTTGAAATAAATTAAGCTTTATGATACAAAGAATACAGTCTATATTTTTAGTTATTGCTTCCGGGCTTTTTGCATATATGTCATTTTTTAGTCCAATATGGATTTTACGCGACAAAATACTTATGGCTCAAGATGATACAAAATTGTTTGTATTATGCTTGTCTAGCATGTTGTTAACGCTAATCGCCTTGTTTGTGTTTTCCAATAGACGTCTGCAAATGAAGCTTATTCGTTTAACAATTATAACTGAATTGATAATTTCAGTTCGTATGTACTTAGTCTCCTTAGAGCACAATGTATCTATTGGAACTAATATATACATGTTGTTGGCTTTAGCCTTTATCTCGCTAATACTTGCTTATAGAGGTGTTAAAAAAGACGATGATCTTGTTAGATCAGCAGATAGAATTAGATAATTTTTTGCGATCGCTTGCCAAGCTCTACAACCTCTAAGGCTTTAATGTCTTTTCCGTCAACTGTAAATCTTAGTAGAGTTCTTATTTCATGAAAGCCATTGATTCCAGCTGCACCTGGATTCATATGTAAAAGTGATAAATTTTTATCATACATTACTTTGAGTATATGAGAGTGTCCACTAATAAATAAATCAGGAGGGTTTCGTACTAGGTCAGATTTTATCGCTGGCGCATAACGATTAGGGTAGCCTCCAATATGAGTTATCCATACATTCACTTCCTCGCAACTAAAGCGTTGGTGTAGAGGGCATATTTGCCTTATATCTGCGCCGTCAATATTTCCAAATACTGCTCTAGTAGGTTTGATGCTATTTAACTGATCAAAGACATCTATTTTTCCTATATCGCCAGCGTGCCATATTTCATCACACTCCTCAAGATGACCAATGATGTGTTTATCTATATATGAATGTGTGTCTGATAATAAGCCGATTCGTACCATCAATATGTTTTTGCTAAAGATACAATAGTCCTTATTAGTAAATCAAGAAATTTATACGGTGAAGATGCAATATTAAAATAATGACACTTGTTACATATTCTGTTGCCATCTATATTTTTTTAGCCCCATATCACAATTTAATACAATCTACAGTTAACTGTCAACTCTTTCCTTTATTTTTGTTTGAAATTATAAGTAGTGAGGTATTTTATCAGTTTGGCATATAAAGGAACCAATTACCATGGTTGGCAAATTCAACCAAATGCAACTAGCATTCAGGAGTGTATTAACAAAGCTTTATCTGTACTGTTAAAAGAAGAAGTCGTGATCTTAGGTGCCGGTAGAACAGATACCGGAGTCCATGCAAAGCAAATGTTTGCGCATTTCGATACAACTATTAATTTTGACAATACAAAATTAAAATATCGACTAAATGCATACTTAGACGATAGTATAGTCATTCATGATATATTTCCTGTTTCTAATTCTGCTCATGCCAGATTTAGTGCAATTTCAAGAACTTATGAGTATATATTGAGTCAAGAGAAAAATCCTTTTCAGCAAGATGCCTCTTGGGTGTTATATTCAGAACTGAATTTTGATCGGATGAATAAAGCGGCAAGCCACCTCTTAGAAGTAGAGGATTTTACTAGCTTCTCAAAATTACATACAGATGCAAAAACAAATATATGTGATGTCCAAAAGGCTTCATGGAGCAAGAGAGATAACTACTGGGTGTTTAACATTGAAGCAGATCGTTTTTTAAGAAATATGGTTCGAGCAATTGTTGGAACACTTATAGAGGTTGGCAAAGGTAAAATGAGTATAGATGAATTTAAACAAATTATTGCTCATAAAGATAGGCGTATGGCGGGAGTATCTGCACCAGCAAAAGGTTTGTATTTAGTTAAGGTTAAATACCCTAAAGAAGTTGTAGATGGCTGATAATAAGAAAGAGCAAATATTCGATATTAAGTTGTTGTCCAGAGTATTAACTTTTGTTAAGCCTTACAAAGCACTATTTTTTATCAGTATACTGTTTAGTATTTCTCTGGGTGTTCTATCTATAGCTAGGCCTATTATTATCGAATATACTGTCGATAATTTTATTATTGGTAACAACCCTGAGATGTTGTTGAAATATACCCTCATTATGGTAGGGCTCCTCATACTTGAATCTATTGTTCAATTTTTATTTATGTATGCCGCAAACTGGATTGGACAGTCTGTAATTAAAGATATTCGGGATAAACTATATGATAAAATACTTTCGTTTAAGCTTCAGTATTTTGATAAAACTCCAATAGGAGCTCTAGTAACACGTTCAGTATCAGATATCGAGACAATAGCCGAAATATTTTCTCAAGGTATTTTAGTTATTTTTAGTGATTTGTTTAAAATTATTCTGATAGTGAGTTGGATGCTGTCTCGATCAGTTATGCTAACAATAATTTCGCTGTCAGTATTTCCAGTTTTGCTACTAGCAACTAATTACTTTCAAAAAGCCCTAAAATCTGCTTTCGAAGACGAACGTTCCGCGATTTCTAATTTAAATACTTTTGTTCAAGAACATATCTCGGGAATGAAAATTGTGCAAATTTTCAACAAAGAAAAGAATGAATTAAACAAATTTAAAGACGTTAACCTAACCTATAAAAACGCAACAATCAAAGCCATTTGGTATTTTTCAATTTTCCTGCCTGTAATAGAAATAATGAGTGCATTAGCACTTGGCGTGATGGTTTGGTATGGTGGATTGGATGTTATTGCAGGCGAAAAAATTACACTTGGGTTAATGATGTCATTTATTCTTTTAATTAATATGTTATTTAGACCAATAAGACACCTAGCCGACCGTTTTAACGTCCTCCAAAGAGGGATAGTAGCATCTAAAAGGGTGTTTAATATTATTGATACTAATGAGCAAATAAGTGAAAAGGGCTTTGATGAACTAGACAAATGCAGAGGTGTAGTTAAATTCGAAAATGTAAATTTCTCCTATAATAAAGACGAACCTGTATTGAAGAATATCAATTTTCAAATTGATGCTGGTAAAACACTTGCTCTAGTCGGAGCTACTGGTGCCGGAAAAAGCTCTATTATAAATGTGCTACTACGTTATTATGATATCGATTCAGGGAAAATATACCTAGATAATAACGATATAGCTAAGTATAAGGTAAAGTCTCTGCGAACTCATCTAGCCTTAGTATTACAAGATGTTTTCTTGTTTTCAGATTCCATTTATAAAAATATTGTTTTGGATAAGCCAATTTCTCGAGCACAGGTTATAGAAGCCGCTAAGGCAATAGGTTTGCATGATTTTATACAGCAATTACCTGGTGGATTAGACTATAATGTTCGAGAGCGAGGCGTTATGCTGTCTGCGGGTCAACGACAACTTATTGCTTTTTTGAGAGCATATATTATAAAGCCAAGTGTTCTTATATTAGATGAAGCAACATCATCTGTTGATACACAAACAGAGCAGCTCATACAGACTGCAATAGAAAAGTTAACAGCCGGACGAACCTCCATTGTCATTGCGCATAGATTGGCTACTATTCAAAGTGCAGATAAAATATTAGTTATGGATAATGGGGAAATTGTAGAAAGTGGTACTCATGATGAATTGTTAGCTCTAAAAGGCTATTACTCTAAGCTATTTGAACTTCAATTTAGTTAGTTTTGAGGTAATTACTTAGATAATGTCTTTTTAGGTTTGTTGTTTGTTATCATCTTTTCCCTTAAAAAATGACCAGTTGCACTAATCTTACAATTAACAGCTTCCTCTGGTAGACCTTCAAAAATTAATTGGCCACCATTTTTACCACCTTCTATACCAAGGTCAATTAACCAGTCAGCACATTTTATAACATCAGGGTTATGTTCAATAACTAATATGCTATGACCATTTTCTATTAGAGCATTAAAAGATTTAAGTAATTTCTTAATATCATGAAAATGTAATCCAATGGTTGGTTCGTCAAAGATGAAAAGTTGGTGTCCTTGGTTTTTTGCTTTTGAAAGGAACGATGCCAGTTTTACACGCTGTGCTTCACCTCCACTAAGTGTAGATGACGATTGCCCCAGGTGAACATATCCAAGTCCAACTTCTTGAAGAGGGCGTAACTTGGAAGCAATTTTTAATTGATCGTTATTATTAAAAAAATCAATGGCTTCGTTAATTGTTAACTTAAGAATGTCAGAAATATTTTTGCCTTCATACTTTACCTCCAATATTTCGTCTTTAAAGCGCCTTCCTTTACAATGATCACATTCTAGGTGAACATCTGCCATAAATTGCATTTCTATAGTAACCTCTCCTTCCCCAGAACAATTTTCACAGCGACCGCCATTGGTGTTAAAAGAAAAGTGCTTTGATTTATAACTGCGAGACTCCGATAGTGTTTGTGAAGCAAAAAGATGTCTTATTTCGTCATATGCTTTTATGTATGTAACCGGGTTTGAACGAGAGGACTTTCCAATAGGGTTTTGGTCTACAAATTCAACAGCATCAACTTTTTCAATGGCACCTTCTAGGCAGTCAAACTGTCCTGCTTTTGTTCCATATCCTCCTAGTGCTTTAACCATGGCTGGGTATAATACACTCTTAATTAGTGTGCTTTTTCCTGATCCACTTACTCCGCTTACTACAGTAAGGGTGTTTAGTGGTATTTTCACATCTATATTTTTTAGATTATGTTGTCTTGCACCTTTAATAATGATGGCATCTGTCCAGCTTCTTTTACATGGAATTTGTATTTCTTGAGAACCATTAAGATACTGGGCAGTAAGGCTTATTTTTTCTTTTTTTAACGAAGTGTGATTACCCTCAAATACTAGTTGACCTCCATGAATACCGGCTTCTGGTCCAATATCAATAATATGGTCTGCTGCCAGCATAATATCTTCGTCATGTTCAACTACAATTACTGTGTTGCCTAAATCTCTTAATGACTTTAAAATTTCAATAAGTTTGGCTGTGTCTTTAGAATGTAACCCTATGCTTGGCTCGTCAAGAATATACATGGATCCTACTAGGCTAGAGCCCAGCGAAGTCGCTAAATTAATGCGTTGAGACTCCCCTCCAGACAAGGTAGATGAGCGTCTATTTAGGTTTAGATAACTCAAGCCTACATCTATTAAAAAGCTAATTCTATTTTGAATTTCCGAAAGTAGTCTTCCAGCAATTTTTTTCTCGTGTTTAGAGAGTTTTAAATTTTTAAAGAGATGAGCTAATTCATGTATAGGCTTGTCTATAATGTCTAATATTGAGTAGCCATTAATTTTAACATACCCAGCTTCCTTCCTTAGTCGTTTACCTTTGCAAGAGCTACATTCAGTTTTCCCTCTATATCTAGAAAGTAATACCCGGTTTTGTATTTTATAATTTTTGCGTTCTAATTGACTAAAAAATTTGTGAATTCCTTTAAATTCTTTTGAACCATCCCAAATAAAACTTTTTTGAGCATCACTTAATTCAAAGTAAGGTTTGTGAATAGGTATGTCCCATTCAACGCTGTTGTAAATAAGGTCTTCTTTGTATTTTGATAGCGAATCTCCTTTCCAGCAGGCAATGGCATCCTCATAGATAGATAGTCCTGTATTTGGAATTACCAGTTCTTTATCAATCCCGACAATAGAGCCATAGCCTTCACAGGTTTTGCATGCACCGTATGGGTTGTTAAATGTAAATAAATGAAGGCTGGGTTGCTCGAATGACTTACCATCTAACTCAAATTTATTAGAGAATTTGAGTGTTTTATTAGACGCTGTAAATTGAATTTTGCAAAATCCCTCTCCCTCATCAAAGCAGGTTTGAATTGAGTCCGTAAGTCTTTCTTTAAGTGAGTCATTATTTACAACAGATATTCGGTCAATAAGGATGTCAAAATCAGTTATCTCATTAGAGTTTTGTTCAAGTAAGTCTTCAATTCTAGAAACTAAACCTTTGTGAACAACTCTTTGATACCCCTGCTGGAGTAGCATTTGAAGATGTAATTTATGATTGCGGTTTTTGATACTAGTAGGAGCAAGTATAAATACCTTTGTGTTTTCATCGTGGCTCATAATTTCATTAACCACATCATTCACAGTATGTTTTTTAACTTCTTTGTGGCTAACTGGAGAGTATGTCTTACCAATTCTGGCAAAAAGAAGTTTAATGTAATCGTAAATTTCTGTGCTTGTACCTACGGTAGATCGAGGGTTTTTAGAGTTGACCTTTTGTTCTATAGCTATTGCTGGCGAGATTCCTTTAATACTATCTGCTTCGGGTTTGTTTAAGCGTCCTAAAAACTGTCGCGCATATGACGATAAACTTTCTACATATCGTCTTTGCCCTTCTGCATACAAAGTGTCAAATGCTAAGGTTGATTTTCCAGACCCAGACAGTCCTGTTATAACTACAAGCTTATTTCTAGGGATTGCAACATCAATATTTTTTAAATTGTGAAGTCGAGCTCCTTTAATAATAATATGTTCTTTTGAGTCTATTTTATTGATTTGCCTCATAAATGAAAAATTGCAGAATTGCAAAATTAGCAAATATAATGTCGTTACCCATCTTCGTTTGGTATGATTATTGTTAATTTTAATTTGTATCTTAAATCAAGTCTAAAGTAAATTATTTGCCTATTAGCATTTCTACCTATTTTATTTTAAACCAACGTTTAACCATAAATGGTAGCTTATGTGCATGCAAAAAAAAACAGACCAAGAGCTTGTTAGTGCCTATTTATCAGGCGATTCAATATCCATAGAGCATTTAATAATTCGTCATAAAGACAAAGTGTTTGGCTTCATACTTTCTAAAGTCAAAGACGTTGACTTAGCGAATGATATATTTCAAGATGTATTTATAAAGGTAATCAACAAACTTCAAGAAGGTAAATACAACGAAGAGGGTAAGTTTATTGCTTGGTTGATGCGTTTGGCGCATAATATGGTCATAGATCATTTCAGAAAAGTGTCAAGACATAGATTGGTTCGTTCACAAGATAATTATGATGTCCTTGGTTTTTTAAAAGAAGAACAACACGATCATGAGATTGAAGCTATAGAATCGCATGTTCACTTAAATTTAAAGACCCTTATCACTCATCTATCTGAGGAACAAAGAGAGGTGTTAGAAATGAGGTATTATGCGGATATGACTTTTAAAGAAATTGCTGAAGAATGTGGGATTAGTATAAATACCGCACTTGGAAGGATGAGATATGCGCTTATAAATCTAAGAAAACTGCAGGGTAAATATCAGGTTTGTTTGTCTGTTAAGTAGTTTCTTTTTACTGTACAATAATCATTTAAAATGCCCGTTATAAGGTAAATTTAAATTCTATTGTATGGCAAAATCATCTACTTTTTTAAACAATTCTAGATCAAACAATCCAAATAAAAACCATTCAGAAAAAAAACACATTAATCAACCTTCTGAACAAGCATTAAAATTTGTCATTTCTTACGCTAAGAGTATTAGCGTTGTTAAGACAAGTCATGTAGGGTCTTTTGTGATAGTTAATAATTAATTACATCTTGTTTTTGTTGATAAGTACTGTCTATATTACAGCCGATTAGATTTCCTTTTTTTTTATTTTTGAGTTTAATCAAATATGAATTACATGACTCATTTACAAGAAGGAGATTCTGCTCCAAATTTCTCTGCTATCAATGAAAAAAATCAAAAGGTGGAATTGCGTGATTTTTTTGGAAAAAAAATTGTTCTATACTTTTATCCTAAAGATATGACACCTGGTTGCACTGCTCAGTCCTGCAATCTTTCTGAAAACTATCAAGTGCTAAAAGATAAAGGGTTTGAAGTAATTGGAGTAAGCCCAGACCCTGTAAAAAGTCATGTCAAGTTTATAGAGAAGTACAATCTTCCGTTTACTCTTATTGCTGATGAGGATCATAAAGTCCTTAACGCTTATGGTGTTTGGGGTCCGAAGAAATTCATGGGAAAAGAATATGACGGAGTTCACCGTACTACTTTTGTCATCAGTGAAGATGGAATTATTGAAAAAATATTTTCAAAAGTCAATACTAAAGATCACACGAATCAAATTATAGAATCTTATAAATAATTAATTGACACAAGTTGACATTGTTAGTTGTTTAATTTGTCTCAGTAAATAAAAATAATTATGGAAAAAGAAAGAGAGTCAAAATTAAAAGCATTACAACTTACAATGGATAAGTTGGAAAAAACCTACGGAAAAGGCGCAGTAATGAAAATGGGTGATGTTGCTGTAGAAGATGTTGCTTGTATTCCAACAGGATCCTTAGGTTTGGATTTAGCATTGGGGATTGGTGGCTATCCAAAAGGTAGGGTAGTGGAGATATACGGTCCAGAATCTTCTGGAAAAACAACCTTAGCAATTCATGCTATGGCTCAGGCTCAGAAGGGAGGAGGTATAGCTGCGTTTATTGATGCTGAACATGCTTTCGATCGTTTTTATGCAGAAAATCTAGGTGTAAATATTGATGAATTGATTGTTGCGCAACCAGATTCTGGAGAGCAAGCCCTAGAGATTGCCGACAACTTGATTCGCTCTGGCGCAGTAGATATTATTATTATTGATTCTGTTGCAGCGCTTACCCCAAAGAGTGAAATTGAAGGAGAAATGGGAGATTCTAAGATGGGCTTACACGCTCGTTTAATGTCTCAAGCTTTACGTAAATTAACGGCTTCCATCTCTAAAACTGGCTGTACCTGTATTTTTATTAATCAATTAAGAGAGAAGATTGGGGTAATGTTTGGCAATCCAGAAACAACTACCGGAGGAAATGCGCTTAAGTTTTACGCATCTATTCGTTTAGATATTCGTAGATCTACGCAGCTTAAAGATGGCGACAATGTTGTGGGTAATCGTACACGTGTTAAAGTAGTAAAGAATAAGGTGGCGCCTCCTTTCCGTAAAGCAGAATTTGATATCATGTACGGTGAAGGGGTTTCTAAAGTTGGTGAAATCATTGATTTAGGCGTAGAGTATGCGGTAGTTAAAAAAAGTGGTTCTTGGTTTAGTTATGGTGATACTAAATTGGGTCAAGGTAGAGAAGCAGTAAAAAAACTACTCCAAGATAATCAAGAATTGGCTGATGAACTTGAGGCAAAAATTATTGATCAAATTCAAAATTCATAATTATTTCAGTAAGGCAATTCTAAATTAGAATGAAGAATTTTTTTTTACTTTTCGTATGTGTTGGTTTTGTTGCATGTAAAAATCCAACGCCTCAAGTGTTGAGCCCTTCATTACAAGATGACTCTCAGATTATACAGTCTAGTTTAGATTCTTTGTCGGCCTTAATTCTTAGCGACTCCCTCAATTCAAATTATTATTTTAAAAGAGCTGAATTATACCTTTCTATTGACCAGTTAGCTAATGGAACACAAGACCTGTATAAGGCTGTGGAACTAGACTCATCTCAAGCACTGTATTGGGAAAAGATTGGGAACTTAAGTTTTGTGACAGAGGCTAGTAGAGAGGCGAAAAATGCTTGGGAAAGATGTGCTAAATTAAACGAAACTAACATTTCTTGTCGGCTTAGCTTGGCTGAGATTTATTTGGCAGTTGAGGAGTATAAAAAGGGTGAAAGACACATCACTGATATTTTAAATATTGATGATAAAAATTCTTCAGCCTTATTTTTAATGGGTAACTATGCATTGGCACAACTAGATACAACTAAAGCTCTTAAGTACATTCAGGCAGCCATTAATAATAATCAGAATTTTTTTAAGGCATATGATCTTATGGGCGTTTTGTATAGTGCAAAAAATAATTTAGTAGCACTAGACTATTTTAATTCAGCTTTAAGGTTGCAGCCTAAAAGATCAGATATACACTATAAAGTAGGTTTGTTTTACCAAAATATGGGAGCATATCCAGAAGCTATAGAGGCATATGATAGAGCTATTCAAGTAAGGTCGGATTATCAAAATGCCTACCACAATAAGGGAGTAATTTATATATACACAAAACAACTTTCAATGGCATTGGAAGTTTTAGGAAAAGCTATAGATATTAACCCATCCTATCTAGAAGCCTATTATGCTAGAGCTTATGCTTATGAGTTAAAAGGAGACAGGCTGAAGTCAGAATCTGACTACAGAACATGCATCATGCTTGATCCTTCCTATCTCCCAGCCATGGATGGTATTGCCCGTCTCGAGACGTGGGATTAATACAGCATAAAAAAGGAGCCCGAAGGCTCCTTTAACACATTTAGGAATGTTATGCTTTACTTGCTTACTTTATCAACGATAGCTTTAAAAGCTTTCGGGTGGTTCATAGCCAAATCTGCAAGTACCTTACGGTTTAGCTCGATATTGTTTTTGTGAACAGCTCCCATAAACTGAGAGTAAGACATACCATACTGGCGTGCGCCAGCGTTAATACGTTGAATCCATAGAGAACGGAAGTTTCTTTTCTTAACCTTACGGTCTCTATATGCGTATGTTAAACCTTTTTCAACAGCGTTTTTCGCTACTGTCCAAACATTTTTTCTTCTTCCGAAATATCCTTTGGCAAGTTTAATTACTTTTTTTCTGCGTGCTTTTGAAGCAACATGATTTACTGATCTAGGCATAATTTTTTAATTTTTTTATACGTAGCGTTTTCTCGAAGAAACTCTTTGGGGCTAAGTACATGGTTAATTAATAAACGCTAATTGCGTATTACATACACAATTGTTGTTTGATATTAGGTACATCTACATCGTGTACCAATCCGGCTTTTGTTAAGTTACGCTTCTGCTTGGTTGTTTTCTTAGTAAGAATATGACTCTTAAAAGCGTGTTTTCTCTTGATTTTACCAGTACCAGTAAGCTTAAATCGCTTCTTGGCACTAGATTTTGTTTTCATTTTTGGCATGATTTATCCTCTTTATTTCCTAAATATGAGTTCTTTATTTCTTTTTCGGGCTGATAAACATAATCATACGTTTACCCTCCAATTTTGGTAATTGTTCTACTTTACCGTACTCTTCTAGTTCTTGAGCAAATCGAAGTAGTAAGATTTCTCCTTTGTCTTTAAATAAAATAGAGCGTCCTTTAAAAAAGACAAAAGCTTTTAGCTTGGCACCATCACTTAAAAATTTCTTTGCATGTTTAAGTTTGAAGTCGAAATCGTGATCATCTGTGTTTGGTCCGAAACGAATTTCCTTAATCACCACTTTTGCGGCTTTGGCTTTCATTTCTTTTTGACGCATTTTTTGTTCGTACAAAAACTTATTATAGTCAATAATACGACACACAGGTGGTTTTGCTTTGGCTGCAATCTCTACCAAGTCAAGTCCTAATTCATCAGCTAAAGCTAAGGCTTTACGAGTAGGGTATATCCCTTCTTCTACGCCTTGAGCTGCGGTAAGTCTTACCTCAGGGGCTTTAATAGCTCTGTTAATATTGTGTTCATTTTCTTTAATGACACGACCAGGGCCTCTGCTTCTTCTTCTTCTAATTGCTATGGCTTGTTCCTCCTATATTTAATTAAACAACAAATTCGTCTATATTTTCGTTCACTTCCGCTTCTGTAAGTGCTTTAAATTCCTCAATACTCATACTTCCGAGGTCTTCGCCACCATGACGTCTGACAGAAACTTTACCTTCAGCGGCTTCACGTTCTCCAACGATTAGCATAAATGGTATTTTGCGTACTTCTGCATCACGAATTTTACGACCTGTTTTTTCACTACGATCGTCAATGTCGGCGCGAATATCGGAAATTTTAAGCGAATTTAAAACTTCCAGGCTATAATCCATGTACTTATCGCTAATTGGAAGTATGCAAACTTGATCTGGCGTAAGCCATAAAGGGAAGTTTCCTCCACAGTGTTCTAGCAGAACCGCTACAAATCGTTCCATAGATCCAAACGGAGCTCTATGTATCATTACTGGCCTATGCTTCATATTGTCAGAGCCTGTGTATTCTAGTTCAAAACGCTCTGGCAAATTATAGTCTACTTGAATTGTTCCGAGTTGCCAAGACCTTCCTAAAGCATCTTTTACCATGAAGTCTAACTTTGGTCCGTAAAAGGCTGCTTCACCGTATTCTACTATTGTTTTTAAATCTTTTTTATTCGCCGAATCAATAATTGCTTTTTCCGCTAAATCCCAATTTTCATCAGATCCAATATATTTAGACTTGTTCTCTTTATCTCTCAGAGATACTTGAGCTGTAAATTCTTCAAACCCTAAAGCCTTAAAAACATACAGTACAAGATCTATTACCTTCTCAAATTCGTTTTGAACCTGATCTGGTCTTACAAATAAATGGGCATCATCTTGAGTAAATCCTCTAACCCTGGTAAGTCCGTGTAATTCTCCAGATTGTTCGTAGCGATATACTGTCCCAAATTCTGCATACCTTACTGGTAAGTCTTTGTAGGATCTAGGTTTACTTTTGTATATTTCACAATGGTGAGGACAGTTCATTGGTTTGAGAAAAAATTCTTCACCTTCATTTGGTGTCTTAATAGGTTGAAAAGAATCTTCTCCGTACTTATCGTAGTGACCTGAGCAAACATATAAGTCCTTATTGGCAATGTGAGGTGTAATAACAGGCTCGTAACCTGCAATAACCTGAGCTTTTTTTAGAAAATTCTCTAAACGCTCTCTCAATGCTGCACCTTTTGGAAGCCACAAGGGAAGACCTTGACCCACTTTTTGCGAAAAGGTAAAGAGTTCCATTTCTTTACCTAGTTTCCGGTGATCCCTTTTCTTTGCTTCCTCAAGCATTTCAAGATAAGCTGTTAGCTCCTTATTTTTAGGGAATGAAATACCGTAAATACGAGTAAGCTGTTTGTTGTTTTCATCTCCTCTCCAGTAGGCACCTGCTGTACTTAGCAGTTTAAAAGATTTAATAAAGCCAGTGTGTGGGATATGAGGGCCTCTGCACAGATCAGTAAATTCGCCTTGTTTGTAGAATGTTATTTCTCCATCTTCAAGCCCTTCAATAAGTTCAAGTTTGTACGGATCATCTTTACTCTTAAAATAGGCAATTGCTTCCGCCTTAGAAATTTCTATTCGTTCGAATACATTTTTCTCTCGAGCGAGCTCGGTCATTTTTTTCTCTACTTTTGGAAAGTGATCTGATGAGAAATTATAATCGCCAAAATCGATGTCGTAATAGAAACCATTTTCTATGGGTGGGCCAATCGCTAATTTGATGCCAGGGTAAAGATTTTCAAGCGCTTCAGCCATTAGATGTGCTGATGAGTGCCACATGGCCATTTTGCCATTGTCATCGTTCCAGGTAAGTAATTTAAGTGTCGCGTGGTCATGGATAGCTCTATAAGCGTCCCATACTTCGCCATTTACTTCTGCAGCCAAAACATTTCTAGCTAGTCCACTGCTAATTCCTTCTGCGATTTGGAAGGCTGTTGTCCCACTAGAATATTCTTTAACTGTCCCGTCTGGAAGAGTAATCTTTATCATTGCAATAAAATCAAATTTTACGATAGTGTGCAAATATACATTTTTGTAGTTGATTTTACTGTTTTAGTCTTATTGTCTGTTGTACATCATACAGAATGATTTTTGGTACGACATTAAACTCAAATCAATTGATTTTACTGTGGATATTCGATTTGTAATTCTGGTTGAATCTTCTGCTGCATTGTGCAGTCCTTTTTTTATGGGATTCTTTTTGTTTTGACTAAGTTTAGTATATTTGCCCCGCAAAACACTCCTCCTTAGCTCAGTTGGTTAGAGCATCTGACTGTTAATCAGAGGGTCCTTGGTTCGAGCCCAAGAGGGGGAGCTAGCAAAACGAAGCACTTACTTAAATGTAGGTGCTTTTTTTGTGGCATCAAGATTTTTCAAATATATAAAAAAAGACCACTTTTTACACTTTTGAGGCAGTCCTCAGGCAGTTAAATTTATTTTTTATGTCTCTGTCTGTGTGAACCGCCTTTTTTAGCTATATATCAATAAAAACAACGTTTTAAGGCATATTTATAGCTGTTTGAACTACAACTTTATGACTGATTTTAAAAAGTGTTGTTTCTCGTATTATTTAAGCGTTTGAACAATTTTTCATGTTTTTGCCTGTGTGATTGTCTTCTGCTTATTACCCCCTGTAAATGAGTGTTTTTTTAATACCCACCCCTTTTTCGTATCTTTACTTTTCTTATTCCCCAAGGCTATGAAAAATACACTATCCATATTTATATTATTTTGTTCTCAAATTTTTGCTCAAGATTTAGTATTGACCGATGAAATCCCGGTAAATCCAGGAGTTGAGTCAATAACTTCATTCGAAGTATATTACGAAAGTGAAGAACCCATTACAAGTTTTATGTTTACTATCAATTTAGATAATAATGTATGGGAAGACCAAAATACTGTAATTTCCTATTTAGGTTCTGGTTATATGATAGGTTCTGGTTATGAAAATACAAATCCTACTGTAAGTTTAAATGCTCTAAGTGGAGGGGCGGCTGAAAATAATGGTTTTAATCTTTCTGTTTCTCATAGTGGACATATACCAAATGGAGATGCTTATTGTTTGGATTGTGCCATTGTATCTGGTAGTTCAAATGGCTCATCAATACCTTCTGGAAATGGACTCCTTTTGACTCTAGAAGGGCAGAATGTAAGCCTGGATGGCATTTGCGTAACAGCCGCTTATGGAGAGTCCTGGAACCTGGACATAGGGTGTGTTTCAATCCAAGAATGTAATACAATTGTTTTTAGTCAATATTGGGATGATTGTATGTGGTATGATGCTGCTGGATACCCTTATCACCCATATGCTGG